>JBLNCG010000027.1:0-5933 GCA_050260475.1 Bacillota bacterium | reverse complement strand
TGCTGCCAGTAGTGGGTATATGGATCGCTGTCGCGCTGGAAAAGGGCAAGAATGGACCGGTTGGACTCCGCCTTGGCCATGAAAGTAACGCGGTAGGTCTTGCCGCTTTCCAGGTTGAAATGGGAGAACAGTTCCACGTTCCAGTCCTCTGTTCCGCCGTTTGTGATGGTCATCCTGGCGGCATTGGCGCCGGACATGCCTCCATCTGTTACGATATCAAAGGCGCCGCTCGCTCCTCCCTGGAATATCTCCGTCCACCCGGTCTTGCCGTTATCAAACTCGCCGTTCGGCACCAGATTGCCCGGCGATGGCGTCACCGTCGGTGTAGGCGTATTGGTGGGCGTCGCAGTAATTGTCGGGGTCACGGTGTTGGTCGGCGTCGGGGTGGGTGTGACGGTAGGTGTGCCGCCGCCCACGGTCTCCGCGGAAAGATAACAATCTCCGAAGGCCGAGGTGTCGGTCCAGTTGTTGTCGGTCCCCCACCACATCAACTGACTGTCGCGGGCGGAGGCGTTGTCATCATCGTTGTTACCGATATCGAAGCCGATGGTGTTCCCCGCGGCGGGTGTAACACCCAGGCTGGCCCAGGTGATGGAAACTTCCGTAGAATACCCGCCGGACACGGAAGCCCAGCCGTGGGCAAGTCCGGTGGTATTGCCGGTATTAATCCAGATGCCGGTATCGTTGTAACCTTTGACGATCTGGCGGTCGTTGGAATCGTAGCTTGTCCCGTGGTTGTGGTTGGCGTCCAGGTAAATCTCCACGGAATCGTCGTCCCAGGCGTTGGTGGAATCATTATACAAGTTGCTGTCCAGCACTTTGACTCCCACGTACAGGTTGGTATTGTCCCACAGCGTGCCGAAAGTGACGGTGTTGTTCGGCGTCCCGATGATGGCCTTGGATGCGCCGGTGGTAATGCTCCACATACTTTCATTTAAACTGCCGTCAAGATTTAGGCTGCTTAAGGTCTTTTTAGCATCGACCGTCCCGCTGCTCGGTGTCGGCGTTGCCGTGGCAGTGGCAGTAGGCGTATTAGTCGGCGTGTTGGTCGGAGTGTTAGTTGGGGAATTAGTAGGTGTATTGGTTGGCGTGTTGGTCGGTGTATTAGTAGGTGTGGGAGTGGGAGACGCTGCAACACCGCTGTCCAAAACATAATTGTCCGTTATGCCGTAAGCATGATTGCTGCCGCCGTAATAATTAATCTCCACCATCGTTACTGCCGTCCAATTTAAGGTCTTGGTGACCAAAGCCGTCCCAGAGGCAGAGATGGAATCAGTATAAGTGCCGCCCGCGGCTTTATACCCGGTAATAGAAGCATCGGCCAGCCCGCCCCAGGGATCGCCGGCGTAATCAAAGGAGGTGAAGTCGAAACTGCCCCCTCCGGTTTTGGTTACGACGATCTTACAATTCCAATTATTGTTCCGCAATACTTTGCTGCCGATACTGTCGACATACAGGGCGTCGTTGGAACTGTCATGGCTCCACAGGCTTTCAAACGTATACCCGGACGGATCATTATACGGGCTTGTCAATTGTCCTGTGCTCAAGCTTTCAAAATTCACGGTCACGGCAGCGCCGGCTCTAAAAAAGAGTAATCCACATGTACCCACTATCAAAACGAATAACAATAAAAATATTCTGGTTTTTTCGCGCATTACGATTCTCCTTTCATAAGTTTCAGTCTGCCGGTAATAAAAAATATTCCCTTTCCTTTTAAAATTCACCTTTCCCCGGAATTGTCATCTCCCTTCGGCAGTTTGACTTTTTTTATGCGTTTATAAAATCAATTTGTCTTTATATATTAATTTTGTTATAAAAATATTAATTCCGATACACAAAATCAGTCTGTTATATTTACTTTTTTTATCAAGAACGTCTGGCGCCTCGTCCCGGCGGTATTTTTTTGACATTCCGCGCATGTCATGTTAAAATTAATCAGGATATTATATTGTAAAGCAACAGGAGGCGCATGGGATCGTGCCGCATCAGCTCCGGAGGGATATATACTCCATATTATTTGAGACCCAGAAGGAACATCCCATATCCATTATCCATAATATCTATGCCTACCTGTACCCGAATGGAGGCTATACAGGACTGGATTTCGGCCCCGGTCCGGGAAAAAAGATCGCGAAAATCCATTTTTTACCTGTTTTATCTCTACCCTATACCATGCTTGGAGGTAGCTTTCAAGGATCTAACACCACCCCCGAGGATGGATATGAGGACATTTATACCATCACAAAAACACCCCATATCGGTTGGAACGAGGTAATCATTCCCGCCCCTAAACCATTTAGATATGTACGTTACCTCGGACCGCCGGGGCAGCACTGCCTGGTCAGTAAAATAAAATACTATGGATTTTCAGACGAAGGTTGTGAAGGCGGTGGTGAAACAAGGCTTAAGGGGACTCCTTTTGGCGCCGGCCCTCCCATACGCAAATTTACCGGCTACGAAAATGTTTACAAAGAAGGCCCTGAGGTTCTACTCTCTTTTAAAGAATCGGCGAACTCCACTGGATGTCCCTTATATGTCTTTCTGGAGAAACAAAATGCGGGATTTTTCCACCAGCATGATTTTGTTGAAATGATGTACATTAAAAGCGGGTCCTGCTTGCATTCCGTCAACAATAAAATTGAATATCTTTTCGCGGGCGACCTGGTGATTATTCCCCCCTTTATGACTCACGCCTTTTTTGCCGGTAAAAATTTTCAGGTCTTCAATATACTTTTCTACCCCGAGGTATTGCCGGAAAAAACAGTGGGAAATCTGACCGCCCTTCCGGGATTGTCCGATTTTTTTTCGCCGGAACCGGCTTTTAACGTTGATGGAAAATTGTTTCACAAGGTCTATTTATACATTGCCCGGCAAAGGGAAATTCTGACGATCATCGAGGGCATGGAGCGGGACTTCAGCGGCCGGGAACCCGGTTATCCCATTTCATGCTGCGGATTCTTTATGCGTTTGTTGGTGCTGCTAAGCCGTTATTTTTTCGCAGACAAGCAGGAGGACCGAGGAAAAAGCGACTCCCTGCGCCGATGCCAACTGGTCGACGACGCCATCGCATACCTTGAAAACAATTATGCCACCATGGAACAAATGGAGGAATTGATACATTTTTTAAATATAAATTATACCACGCTTTCCCATCTGTTTAAAAAGGAAACAGGCGTATCCGTCCATGAATATCTCTCCCGCGTCAGAATCGCACATGCTTGCCAAAAACTTATGGAAACAAATGATGATATCACCATGATCGCGTATGACGCCGGGTTTAAAAATTACAGCAATTTTTCCCGCTTTTTTAAACAATTAATCGGATATAGTCCCCAGGAATTCAGAAGCGCCAACCGGATTTAACCTATAAAATACGCAGCGGAACCGCCCCGTCGGGGCGGTTCCGCTGCGGTTCGTAGCCTCATGTCAACTGTTTAATTTCCCGGTTCCCATATGCGACGGGTTGAACCAGATATCGTTACTGGTCGTATGCCAGGCAATCTTGAATTCCCGGATGCCGTTTTCGGTATCATCCGTATCATCACCGCAAATGTCGATGCCGATCAATTTCCCGGAATACGGAATTACTCCCAGGGTAGCCCAGGGAATCTTAACCTCAACAGTGAAACCGTTCGCGGTCTGTACCGTAGCCATCACCACGCCGGTAACGGCGTTGTGTTTCGTCTCCTCCGGAGTGCTTGTATTGTAGCGAAAAACATACTGGAAGTCATTGACGTCATAAGAGAGGCTTTTGCTGTTGTCCCCGTCGAGGAAGAGTTCCGCGTCGTCCGCCCCACCCGTGACATTGACCGGTGTATCATCGATCATTTCCACGTAAAGATAGAGATGATCATCATCCCAGGCGACTTTACAGGTTCCGGAGAAATCATCGGGCGCGGGAGCCCCGATGACATTCTTGCTGAGCGTATAAGCGGGGATGTTGCTCCAGAGACTGTCGGCATACCCGTCGATGGCCGGCGCCGCAGCCACCTTGTTGATGGCCATCCCGTCGAAAGCCGTTACGGTAAGGACGGCAGTCCTGCTGGTCGCCTGTCCGCCCGGTCCGGTCACCTTGACGTAATACTGTGCGCCGTTATCCGCAAGCAACACGGATCTGATTTTAAGCGTCTGCCCGGTTTCCCCGGCAAGCGCCGCACCGTTTTTGTACCATTGATAAGAAAGTTCAGGAGTGCCAACCGCGGCGACCTTGAAGGCCGCAGAAGCTCCTTCTGAGACGGAAACATCCTGCGGCTGCAAAATGATGTCCGGAGCCAGATCGGCGTCCGTACCGGAAAAACTTCCGTATAAAGTGGTTACGCTGCTTGCCGGGAGGGAAACGGTTTGACTGCTGGTAACGGTTCCCACGTTAGCGAAGTTCTCCGTGGCCGAGGTCCGGTAAACGGTGAAGGAGGCTGGGATATTGCTCCCGTAATACCCGATCTGTACGTTTTTGGCTACGGCCCCGTTGTTGATGAGCACCACGGTCAAAGTCTTCCGGGCGGCGTGGTTGAACGCCGCAACCTTAAGCTCCGTATCGGTGGAATTTGCCTCAACCATTACCGCGTCCGGACGGACGTATTTGTAAAAATTCTTGGAGGTATAGTACCGTTTAGTCGGAACGGCGTTGGTCATCAGCGAATATTCCGAAGAGGTGTCGCCATTGTAGGACCACCAGACCCAAGCGCTCACTTTGCCGTACTTAAGGGCGGAATAAATGGAATTCGCGAGCGACATGGCGCCGTCCCAGGTATCAGCATAACCGGAAGTCTCCGTCATCCAGAGCGGATAATCGTAAGCGTCCGCCAGAGCGCGGGTTTGCATCCATAAAACGTCGGAGTCGCCCGAACTTACGCCGTCGGCGCCGTATCCGTGCACTGCCATCACGTCCAGATAATGCCGCGCTTCCATGTTATCGCCGGTGGTGTCGATATACTGCTGGATTCGTTCGTAGACGCCCACGTCTTCCTGCCCGAAAAGCTTGACCGGGACATTGTTGGAGTCAAATTTCCGGCCCAATTCAATCAATATATCCCTATACTGCTCCGCGCTGTAGACGCAGGAAGGATACCCTTGAGCAAAATACGGCTCATTTTGGAGGGAAAGTCCATATAGATCAAACCCGGTCTCCTGTTTGAAGATTTGGGTATAAGCATAAAGATATTCCGCGTATTCCGGATACATGTTCGCTTTGCCTCCGGGAACGCCGGGAAGGGGACCTATCCCGTTGCTCAACCGGTTCCAGGTCCAATCGGTCCCTGCGTAGGATTCCAGATATTTCATCCAATAAGGCGGGCTCCAGATGCTGGTGATAATCCGGAGCGGTTCGCCTAGGGAATCCGCCTTGGCCTTGGCGTCTTTTACATAGTTAATCCACGGGCGGTACTGGCATTGTTCCTGCCACTCGCCATAATGGATGTCAAGATTATATGCATTAAGGTCCGTTGCGCCGGGATCGCTGTTATCATTGTACTTTTCGAAATTTCCGGCCAGTTCGGTCCGGATGATGGTGGCTCCGAGATCCCCGATGATGGTGTCCACGAAAGCCTGATCGTGCAATACCGAAACATCGCCCCAGTTGGGATATTTCCCGCCGAAAGCGCCGAAGCCTTCAATTACTTGATATTGAACGTTTTTATCGACGTTGACGGCAAAAGTATATATGGGCGAACTCGTCGGAGTAGGAGTCGCCGGGTTGGAGGGGGTGGCGGTAGGCGTCGGAGTGATGGTCGCCGTCGGCGTAACGGTTGGTGTAGCAGTAAGCGTCACGGTCGGGGTCGAAGTTACGGTCGGCATCGGCGTGGCGCCCGAAGGCGGATACAACCGGCTTTGCGGAATGATTTCCTTGGCCTGGCTCGCGGAGGACCAGGAAAGTTTGGCCACCGCGCCGCCGCCGTTTTCATAATATTCCATCTTGATGTCGTACTTGACGTCGG
>JBLNCG010000026.1:0-13456 GCA_050260475.1 Bacillota bacterium | reverse complement strand
CAACTGTTTTTCAAGGAGCAGAGAAAATAACTACCTCAATTATTCCAATTAGCTTTAGGCTTTCTTTTCTTGGAGTTTAAACTGTTGCTTAATAAGCTTGGCTTTTCACAACGCTTTTAGGCATCGCCATCCTAAAATCCAACGGTAAAATCATGGTTACGGACCTGTCCGGCAAGGTGATCTCCGAAGATGAAGGGGCGGGGTTCCGTTTTACAGGCGCTGCAAATGCCGTGATTACGTGCAGAAAAAAAATGACGGAGCAGGATCATTTTTACGGGCTGGGGGAAAAAACCGGGTATCTCGATAAAAAAGGCCGCCGTTATTGCATGTGGAATACAGATGATTTTACCCACACCCCCACCAAGGACCCTCTTTACAAGACGATTCCGTTCTTCATTGTCTTCGACGGAGCCGGGGCATATGGTATATTCGTAGACAAGACCTGCCGCACCTGGTTTGATCTGGGCGATGAAAGCAGCTCTTATTACTCGTTTGAAGCCGAAGACAGCGAGATGGATTATTATTTTATTAACGGTCCGGAGTTGAAAAAGGTCATCGGGACTTATACGGAACTTACAGGCCGCATCTATCTGCCGCCCATATGGGCGCTGGGATACCAGCAATGCCGGTGGAGTTATTTCCCCGAGGAGACCGTGCGGAAACTGGCCAAGGACTTCCGCGCCAAGGACATCCCTTGCGATGTCATTTATCTTGATATCGATTATATGGAAGGCTACCGGGTTTTCACCTGGGACCGCGAGCGCTTCCCGGATCCGGAAAGAATGCTGGAGGATTTGGGTGAGAAAGGTTTCAAGATCGTCACCATCGTGGATCCCGGTGTAAAAAAGGACTCTGAATATGATGTTTACATGGAAGGTATCAGGGACGGGCTCTTTTGCAAGTGGCCCACAGGCGAAGTTTACCATGGCAAGGTATGGCCTGGAGACGCCGCTTTTCCGGATTTTACCAGGGAAGCCGCCCGCAAGTGGTGGGGGGATAAACATCGTGAACTGCTGGGCAAAGGAATTGCGGGCATCTGGAACGATATGAATGAGCCCAGCGACTTTACCCCGGATAACCCGGACCGGACTAAAATGACGGTGCCTGACGGGGTGATGCTGGAAAATGACGGTCATCCCCGCTCCAAGGCGAAATATCATAATGCATACGGGTTCAACATGTGCCGGGGGACTTTGGAGGGGTTCAAACAGCACAAGCCCGGGGAAAGGCCTTTTATCCTGACGCGGTCCGCCTACGCCGGCATCCAAAGGTACGCGGCGGTTTGGACCGGGGACAACCACAGTTGGTGGGAGCATATGGCAGCTTCCATGCCGATGCACCTGAATATCGGTTTATCGGGAGTGCCTTTTGTCGGCGCGGATGTAGGCGGCTTCTCGGACAATGCCTCCCCGGAGCTTTTCGCCCGCTGGATGCAGTTGGGGGTCTTCACGCCGTTTTTCCGCGCCCATTCGTGCGCCGGCACCAAACCGCACGAGCCATGGGCATTCTGCGCGGAAACCGAAGAAATCTGCAGGAAATATATCAAATTGCGCTATACCCTCCTGCCTTTCATTTACAATGAATTTCACAAAGCATCACGGACCGGGCTGCCGGTAATGCGGCCGCTGGTGTTGGAATATCCCGGGGACAGAAACACGCACAATATGTGCGATGAGTTTCTGTTCGGGGAAAATGTTTTGGTGGCGCCGGTTTACAGACCAAGCACCTGTAAAAGATGCGTATATCTGCCTGAAGGAACCTGGTATAGCTGGTGGGACAATGAGGTTTATGCCGGCGGATCATACATCATTGCGGATGCGCCTTTGGATGTGCTCCCCATTTTTGTCCGGGACGGCTCTTGTATCCCAACAGGACCGGTGATGAACTATGTAGGCGAAAAGCAGGCGGATGTCCTGACTCTTAATATCTACCCCGGGAAGGGGTTTGGGGATGAGCTGTACGAGGATGATGGAATAAGTGAGGCTTACCGGCAGGGAGCGTTCCGGCTTACGGAAATACATGTGGAAAGAAGCGAAACCAGCCTCAGAATAGTGCTCGATCCTGTCGAAAAGGGGTACCGGCCCGCTCCGCGTAAATTTGAATTGAAGGTTCACGGTATGATCAGGAAGCCCGCGGAGATCAAGTGCGACGATTTAATATCATACAAGTTTGAAGCGGAAAAGAAGGTTTGTCAGATTCTGGTAAAAGACACCGGAAGTAAACAGCAGCTTGAATTGCTGGGGATTGAATGACCCGGGAAAACGGTTTGCATCGTGAACTCATCACTAAATACTTGAAAGAACCGCCCGTGCTTTCCGCGCGCGGCTGATGACTCAACACATAACCCGGAGGTGCGATAATGGACAGAAAAATGCCAGGCTGGTTGAAAGATGCGGTTTTTTACCAGATTTATCCGCAAAGTTTTTACGACAGCAACGATGACGGCATCGGGGACATCCCCGGGATCACGGCGAAACTTGACTATATCGAATCATTGGGCGTAAAAGGCATATGGATCAACCCATGTTTTGTCTCCCCGTTCGGGGATGCCGGTTATGACGTGGCGGATTATTACAAGGTGGCGCCCAGATACGGCACAAATGCCGATTTACGGAAGCTTTTCGCGGCCGCCGCCAAGCGTGGCATCCATGTCTGCCTGGATCTGGTGCCGGGCCATACTTCCACGGAACACCCCTGGTTCCGCGCATCCTCCAAAGCCAAGCCAAATAAATATACCAACTGGTATGTCTGGACGGATTCCGTCTGGAGCGATACGGAGGGCCTGCCCGCGGTGGCCGGCTATTCCGAGCGGTATGCCAAGTATATTCCGAATTTTTTTTACTTCCAACCGGCGTTAAACTATGGCTTTGCCAAACCGGATCCCCGGAAGCCCTGGCAGCTTCCGGTAGATCATCCGGATGTGGCAGCCTTGAAGGAAGAGATCAAAAAAATCATGCGTTTCTGGCTTGACATGGGGGCATCGGGTTTCCGGGTGGATATGGCTGCCTCTCTGGTGAAAAAGGACGAGAACGCGCTGGAAGTTTCCAGGTTTTGGCGGGAGGTCCGGGAAATGTTTGACAGGGATTATCCTGATGCGGTCCTGATCTCCGAGTGGGGGTGTCCGGAGAAGGCTATCCAGGCGGGCTTTCATATGGATTTTGTTCTTCCATTCTCTAAGGAAACGCGGCCGATTTTCCGGGGGCATTATAAGCCGGACAACAGCGATTTCTCCGACAGCTTCTTTCATCATAAGGGCGCAGGGGATGCCTTTGAATTCATGCAATATTACCTGCGCCACTACGAAAAAACCAAGGATCTGGGGTATATCTCCATCCCCTCGGGCAATCACGATACGGAACGCATCAATTCCGGGAGAACATTAAAAGAACTGGAAATCATATTCGCCTTCCTGTTGACCATGCCGGGCGTACCTTTCATTTATTACGGAGATGAGATCGGTATGCGTAACGTCTGGGGATTGATTTCCAAGGAAGGCGGGTATAACCGCACCGCCGCCAGGACTCCCATGCAATGGGACGGCAGTAAAAACGCCGGATTCTCCGGGGCTGAAGCTAAAAAATTGTATCTGCCGTTGGATTCTATAAAAGACCGCCCTACCGTGGCCAGGGAGGAAAGGGATGCCCGTTCGCTGTTGAACAAGGTTCGGGCCATGATCCGGCTGAGGCGGGAAAATGCAGCCCTTGCCGCTGACGGGGAGTTTGCTTCGCTATATGCGGAAAAAAATAAATATCCCCTTGTTTACCTGCGCTGCGCAGGGAAGCAGCGGTTTATCGTAGCCCTGAACCCTTCGGCCGGGCAAGTCAAGGCGGAATTTAGGGTCGAAGGTGCGGAATCAGCGGGGAAACTTCTGACTGGCGACGGAGCAATCCTGTCCGCTAGAAATGACGGTTATATGGTGGCGATGAATGGGATATCGTATGGGATCTTTGAGATATAACTCACCCCCGGCCCCTCTCTGCTACGGCTCTGTGGATGGACTATTCAAGAGTATACCGTAAAAGCAAGGGTGAGTTTGCCCTATGGGTGAGTTATAAGGAAGCGGATGCTTTTCCTGTCCCGCATTCTGGAGGTAACCTGATGAAACTCGGAAGCAATGAACAAATGAAGACGGGTGATGGCGGATGAAAATCCGGGAAGATATCATTAAACATTACGAAGACTGGTGGGAAGGAAAGAACACGGAGCCTGTCTTTTATTACGGCTACCGGGAAGAAGCGTTCGATCCGGCGCCGTATAAAAAAAGCTGGATGTATCATAAGCTGGACACAGGCTGGGCGGTGGCGCAGGCCCTGGAATTAATTCACCAGGGGGAGGATTTTCGGATTCTGGATGAAGCGCTGGAAATGGTGCGGGCATGGCACCAGGGAGAGCGGTTCCTGGGCGACGGTTTTCCCAATTACTTTTTCAACCTCGGCCCCGGCTGCCTGGCCGCGAACATCACCGGTTTCTCCAAGTTCGGGGATAACACCAATTGGTTTGAGCTGACCCGCCCCATGCCGTATGAGGCGATTACATCCCTGCCGGAGGATGTGCGTACGGAATATGCCGTTTTAACCGGACGTGCGATGAAAGCGGCCGCTGAGAAGCTGGCGGATACGGTTGCGATTAGCCAGGCGGATCTGGGGGGGACCGTGGACATCCTGGCCTCCCTGCGTTCGACCCATCAGCTCCTTTATGACACCATGGACGAGGATCCCGAAACGATCAAGCAGTCTCTGGCGAAGATCGACAGCATCTGGAAAAGGTATTACGACGAATATGACGCTCTATATGCTCCAAAAAACGGCGGTTTACGCTCATCCTGGATGCCGATCCTTTCAAAAAAGCGTTATTACCCGCTGCAATGCGATTTCGGAGCGATGATCTCTCCCGCGACGTTTCGTGAATTTACCGTACCGGCATTGGAGAGGCTTTGCGCCTTTTTGGACCGCGCCATTTTCCATCTGGACGGGCCGGAGATGATCCCGCACCTTCCGCTGCTGGCCGATATCAAAGGGATCAACGCCATCCAATGGACCGCCGGGGACGGGGAGGCTCCGCTGGAAGATGAATGCTGGTTCGACTTATATAAGAAGATCATCGACTCCGGAAAAAAGATCGTCCTCCTGGGGTATCCGGCCTCGGAAGAAGCAGTAAGAAGGCTATTCGCACGGTTCCCGAAACGGGAGTTTTATCTTATGATCTGGGGTTCCGATAGGGAGACGGGAGAGCGGTTATTGAGGATGAGCGGGAACATTTAAGCGGGTGAGCATGATCTAAAAAGGGCCCTTTTACCGGCCTTTTTTATTTATTCCGCCTTGTTCTTATTTCTGAATTCCAGGGGAGAACACCCTACCAGCCGTTTAAAAGCACGGATGAAATTGTTGTAACTTTTAAAACCCACGTTATACGCTATTTCCGTAATTTCTCCATGATTTTCCATGAGCATGCGGCAGGCGTGGCCAATCCGGGTGCGGTTTAGAAAGTCATATACGGAACTGCCTGTTTCCTCATTGAAGATGTGGGCCAGCCGGCTATAGCTAATCTTAAGTTTGCCGAGGATTTCGTCTAAGTTGGTTATGCTGGTGTAATTGTTTTCCAAATACGACATAACATCCGCCACCAGATTATAACGACGTTTTTTTTGACTCCCAGCGAAATGGTCGCCATGAAAACACAGGCTTAAGTTCACCATCAGCAACATGAACAATCCGTAGCATGAATTGCGCCAACCCGCCGGTTCGTTGCGGAAGTTCGTTTCCAGGGCATTCAATAGCGGAAGAATTTTCTTTTGTTGTTCAATATGGGTGTGAACCTTGTCAAATACTTTGTCGGCTATCTGGAAACGGGGATTCTTGCTGAAAAAGAATTGGAAGCCATCCAGTTCAGAAAGTTCCCTGCGAATTTTCACCGGGATTTCCTGGGGATATATGAGGATATTGAACAGGGATAGGTTGACTAGAGCGAAATAATAATGGACAGTACCGGGGGGAATCACCAGAAAATCGCCGGCGAAGAGGGAAAGAATTTTACCCTGGCAATGATGGAAACAGGAGCCGTGTTTGATATAAATCAACTCTATGAAATCGTGCCGGTGGTAAAAGGCCGCTCCTCGGCTGTTAAAATCGAAGTAAAAGGGGTATCCGGTTTTTTTTGCAAAAGAAGCAAAGGTAAGCGTAACCTCGGTTTCCTTTTTATAGACCTGGTCATATTCCTGCCCGGGATGGAGGGAAGGCCCCGCGCCAAAAGGGGTGCCCGCAAGCTTTATGTCATTAGATTCCCCTTTCCCGGAGTCATCCGGATTCGATTTCGAGGTATAATACTCGATTGCGCTTACCATACAGTGACTGCCCGGAGGGCCTACATACCTTACATACCTGTACGCCCGGGGATGATCGATTACCACAACATTCCAGCCTATAAACGGTTTGCGGATGGTATATATGTCCTCAAAATCCTCCTCTGTATTATTTTTTGCCCCCTGGAATTTTCCGCCTTCCATTAAATATGCGGAGGTCAGTACAGGCATAAAACGGATTTTTGAGATAACCCTCTCCCGGCCCAAATCCAAACCGGTGAATCCGCCATCGGGATTAATATAGGTATAGTAGTGATAGGTCATGTTAACGGCTTTATTTTTTTTAACAGGGTTATGGGCTTGGAGTTGATCCTGCCTCTGAGCGCCTGTTTTTTTCCTCTTCTTTTCCATTTTTACTCCTGCAGCAGACTATTATTGGACTTTTAACCTAATATTAACATTTAAAATCCGAAATTTCCAGGTTGCGTTGCCGTGAGCAATTTGCGTTATTATGATAATTTTACGTCCTGCCACTAAATATCGATAGCCTAATGGCAGCCATACACTAAATTTAGTGGCAAGGCCTTGAAATTAAGGTAACAACGCAATTGCCTCGCCGTATAAATACAAAATATGCTGGGCAGTGGTAGCAGTACTCGGGTATCGCGTTTTTTTGTTTTATGTAAAAATATATTTCGGGGTATTTTATATTCAACGCAATTTTCGCATGTCAAGTTAGCCTTAAACAGGGAGTATTCAATTAAACGGGATTTAACGGATGCCCTGATATTGAAGTTAGGGGGGTGATGGGAATATATATAAGCTCTTAAATTAAGATACTCGAGATGAATGATTGGAAAGGGGGATTATTATGTCGAAGAAAATCGATTCCATCAAGAAAAAATCGGGCATAGCAGTGAAAGTAATTGTTTTATCCGTTTCAATCGGAATTCTGGCCTTGACGGTATCGTTGGTCTACGCCGCCAGCCCCTTGGTGTATTTCATCGGGAATAGCGTGACCGACACCATCAATTACACTTCCTTTGAAAATCTGGTCAAAGGCATGGGTCAAACCAATTATGACTGGGGCCGCCATATGATTCCCGGCGCTCCGCTGGAATGGATCTATAACCATCCGGGGGACGGTTTTCAGGAACCGCCGTACGGTTATTATCCGCAAGCGCTGCCGAATTATCCCTTCGACATCGTAAGTATCCAGCCCTACGACAGGCCTGTGGACAGCGATGTGTACTACGGGGGAAAATTCTTCGACCTGGCCCTGCAGAAAAACGCCAACTGCCAGCTCTACGTCTATACCTGCTGGCCGCGGCGCGACTGGGACGGCTGGGGTGACAACTGGGTAGGCCAGTATACGGCGAATACCAGTTGCATCACTTCCAAGGCCTTTATGGAAGCCGTAGCCGACGGCATCACCAACGCCCATCCCGGCAGAAAACGGGTATGGGTATTGGGCCATTCCGTGGTCATGAATGCCCTCAGGGCGAAGATTGAAGCGGGACAGGTTCCCGGTTATTCCAGCATCTGGGGATTGTATAACGACGGCGTTCATCTTAACGGGGACGGTTCCTATCTGGTCGCCGCGACCACGTACTGTACGTTCTTTAAAGCGGATCCAAGAAATCTCCCGACAACAGGTTATAGTGTTTCATCATCAACAGTTGCCAGCATCATCCGGAATACCGTATGGGAAACAATTCCCAATTATTCCTATTCCGGCTGGCTCGGCGTCACGCCGCCGCCCATAGCTACACCCACATCCACACCGACGCCGTCCGGGCCGCCGCCCACGCCGTCGCCGGCCAATGCTCTTATTACATATGTCTCTTACGGGCCTACGGTGGACGGCACGGTGGATTCGGTCTGGTCCAGCGCCAGCAGTTATAACATCAACAATGTGATCAACGGAACGGTTTCCTCCGCCAGCGATTTATCGGGTACATGGAAAGCTCTTTGGGATAGTTCCAATCTTTATTATCTGGTGGAAGTTACCGACGATTCCAAAAGGAACGATTCCACCAACGCCTGGGACGACGACTCCGTAGAGATTTATATCGACGGGGACAACAGCAAGCTGACCTATTATGACGGGACCAACGACTATCAATTGGTTTTCGGCTGGAATGACACCGTTCTTTCTTTGGGATCTTCTTCAGCCACCAATACCGCCGGAGTGCAATTCGACGTTGTGGATACCGCCGCCGGATATCGGCTGGAGTTTTCCATCCCCTGGACGACCATGGGAGTAACGGGCCAGGTAGGCAACCGCATCGGCACGGATGTACATATCAATGACGACGATGACGGCGCCGCCCGCGACGGAAAAAAAGCCTGGTTTGCCACGGTAGACGACTCATGGAGCAATCCCAGCACTTTCGGCACGGCGGAACTGGGAGCGGGGACCGGAAGTTCACCCACACATACCAATACGCCCACCAATACGCCCACCAACACGCCGACGCCGTCAATTATCGCCACACCCGCCAATACACCTACCGCCACAGTGATACCTTCCGCTACGCCGGTACCGGGCAATCTCTTGCAGAACGGCGAGTTCGACAACGGCAAGACCGGGTGGACGGCGCAATTCCAAAACGGGGCGACCGGCGCCTTTAATATTGTGACCAACGCGGGTATGTCCGGCGCCAACGCAGCCATGATCGACATCACCAATGCCGGAACAGAAGACTGGAACATCGAACTGTTCTCCAATTTCAATTTGGAAAGCGGCAAGACATATAAGGTCACTTTCATGGCAAAAGCAGCCGCAAACCGGTCTATTCTCGCTTTGTTCCAGAAGAATAGCGATCCGTATACCCATTACTGGCAGCAGACCGTAAATATCACCACAACTGCCGCCACTTACGGCCCTTACACCTGGACGGCCAATGTGAGCGACAGCACTACCCGTATGAATTTCAAGATCGGCGGCAATATCAACGATGTATGGTTTGATAACGTCCGGGTAGAGCTGGAGGGAGCCTCGGCGACCCCCACCGCAACGCCTACCGCCACGCCGACCAATACGCCGACGTCTACTACGGTGGTTGCCACTCCGACTCCTTCCGCAATACCCGGACAGGTGAACGCCAATAGGGCCGCAACCCCCCCGACCATCGACGGGAACCTCGGCGAAGCTGCGTGGGTGGTCAATACCGGCGCTTCCAAGGCCATTATCGGAAATCCCAACAATACGGCGGTCTTTGGAGCTCTTTGGAATACCACCAGTCTGTATATAGGGGTCAAGGTTACCGACGGCAGTCTGAGGAATGACTCCACTAACGCCTGGGATGACGATTCCGTGGAGATCTACCTGGATGCCAACCATAACCATGGCGCCAGCTATGATAGCTACGACCGGCAGATTGTCAAGGGATATAACGATACCAGCATCTGGATAAATACCGGCAACACCACCGGCCTGACCCACGGCTGGGCCTCCATTACCGGCGGATACTCCGTGGAAGTGGCCGTCACCTGGAGCAGCCTGGGTGTTACACCTGCTGCCGGCAGCACTATTGGTTTCGACATCGGCAACAACGACGACGACGACGGATCTGCCCGGGAGAGCCAGCTTATGTGGTGGGGCACCAATTATAACTGGACTGATACTTCGGGATTCGGAGACTGTTATTTGGCGCAGTAGAAGCGGTATTTTTCGGGGAGAGCGGTATCCCGAGAGATTTTAGAAAATATTGACTGGAATAAAAAGGCCCTTCGCCAATGGTATGCGAGGGGCTTTCTTCGTAGTGGCGCTGATCAACGTTCCTTCATCCACCAAGAACATCAGCCTGGCGGGTTAATGCAAAAAATAAAGCTAATGTTTGCATGGAGTATTAGAAATACAAAACCTGCTGACTTGAGTGGGCAGTATTGGGGTATCGTAATGTTTGATTTAATGAGAAAATATAACATAAGGCGGAAGATATTTAGAGAAACCAGGGGAATTAAAGGGGGTGTCAAGTTTCGATTGCAAATAACGGCCCGATAATTGATTTTATATTATGAAATGGAGGATAAAAGATGGACACATCCGGTTTCAGTCTTAAAGCAAAAGGCGTAATACCAAGAGCGTGTATTACTTCGATATTGGTTTTGATTTTTGCCCTGACTGTCTCCCTGGTTTACGCCGCGAGCCCTCTGGTATACTTTATCGGCAACAGCGTAACGGATACCATTAATTACACTTCCTTCGAGAACCTGGTCAAGGGACAGGGGTATAGCGATTACGACTGGGGGCGGCATATGATCCCCGGCGCGCCACTGGAATGGATTTATAACCATCCTGCTGACGGCTTTCAGGAAGCGCCGTACGGGTATTATCCGCAAGCGCTGCCGAATTATCCCTTCGACATCGTGAGTATTCAGCCCTACGATAGGCCTGTGGACAGCGACGTTTATTATGGAGGATTATTTTTTGACCTCGCCCTGCAAAGGAATACCAACTGCCAGCTTTACGTCTATACATGCTGGCCGCGGCGCGACTGGAACGGCTGGGGTGACAACTGGGTAGGCCAGTATACGGCGGACACCAGTTGCATCACTTCCAAGGCCTTCATGGAAGCGGTGGCGGACGGCATTACCAACAACCATCCGGGCAGAAAACGCGTATTGGTTCTGGGTCATTCGGTGGTCATGAACGCCCTTAGAATTAAAATCGAGGCCGGACAGGTCCCCGGCTATTCCAGCATCTGGGGATTGTATAACGACGGCGTTCACCTTAACGGTGACGGTTCATACCTGGTGGCCGCGACTACTTATTGCACATTTTTCAAGACGGACCCGAGAAATTTGCCCACCACCGGATACAGCGTCTCTTCATCTAATGTTGCCAGTATTATCCGTAATACAGTCTGGGAGACCATACCGGGTTACTCATATTCCGGTTATTCGGGAGTTTCGCCGTCACCGCCGTCTGCAACGCCTACGCCCACTCCTACTTCTTCCGGGCCGCCTCCCACGCCGTCGCCGGCCGACGCCACGATTACTTACGTATCTTACGGTCCGACCGTAGACGGCACGGTGGACTCGGTTTGGTCCGAGGCCTCTTCATACAGTATCACCAAGGTTATCAACGGGACAGTCTCTTCGGACAGCGACCTTTCAGGCACTTGGAAGGCGCTCTGGGACAGCGCCAATCTTTATTATTTGGTGGAGGTTACTGATGACAGCAAGAGAAACGATTCCACCAATGCCTGGGATGATGATTCCGTGGAGCTCTATATTGACGCGGATAACAGCAAGCTTACCTATTATGACGGTCAGAACGATTACCAGCTTGTCTGCGGCTGGAATGACACCACCATATCCTTGGGTTCATCGTCCGCCACCAACATCACCGGCGTTCAGTTCGATATAGCGGATACCGCCGCCGGATACAGGCTGGAATTTTCCATCCCCTGGACGACCATGGGAGTGACAGGCCAGGTGGGGCAGCACATCGGCACTGACGTTCACATTAATGACGATGACGACAACGGCGCCAGGGATGGGAAAAAAGCCTGGTTCGCCACGGCGGACAATTCCTGGAGTGATCCGAGCACTTTCGGCACCGCGGAATTAAACGCCGGGACCGTCAGTTCGGCCACACCGACCATATCGGCCACACCAACCAATACGCCGACCAATACTCCCACATCTACCCCGACACCCACTTCCAGCGGAAGCGGATTGCCTTTCCCCTGGCAGTTCAATGATGTGGGCTCACCTTTAATTGCCGGGTCAGCTTCTTACAGCGACGGCGAATTAACTATAAACGGCGCCGGGGCTGATATCTGGGGCACTTCAGACCAGTTCGCCTATGTGCATCAGGGCATCAGCGGCGATAATAGCATTGTGACGAGGGTTACCTCCCAGACGAACACGGACGGCTGGGCCAAGGCGGGTGTCATGTACCGCGAGACTTTAAATGCGGACAGCAAATTTGTAGACCTCGTGGTAACCCCGTCCAACGGCTTGGCCTTGCAGTGGCGGAGCGCCACGGCCGGGAGTTGTTCCCATACCGCTCTGGGCAGTTATACTTTTCCGGTATATCTAAAACTGACGCGAAGCGGCAATAGCTTTACGGCTTATAAATCGAGCGACGGAGTTAACTGGGGATCCTCCCTGGGAAGCTGCAGTGTCACCATGTTAAGCTCCGTGAAGACGGGTTTATGCGTGACTTCGCATAATACTGGTTCTCTATGCACGGCCGAATTTGACAATGTGAACGTTTCCGGATCCGTTTCGCCTACAGCGACACCCACAGCAACGCCTACCAATACCCCCACGGCCACGCCTTCATCGTCTCCCGGCGGGGCAGGGAACATCCTCCGCCAGTATTGGACGGGAATAAGCGGCACATCGGTTTCCGATCTGACCGGCAATGCCAATTATCCCGACAATCCCAGCGGCTCAAGCAATCCGGCCAGCTTCGAGGCGCCCACGGACTGGGCCGACAATTACGGCACACGCATGTTGGGTTACATACATCCGCCTACGAGCGGCACATATTATTTCTGGATTGCCAGCGACGACTCGAGCGAACTGTGGCTGTCCACCACCGATCAGCCCGCCAACAAGGTGAAAATCGCCTATGTGGACGGTTGGACCAGTTCCCGGGAATGGAACAAATATACTTCTCAGGCATCCGTGGGAATATCACTTACCGGCGGTCAGAGATATTATATAGAGGCTTTGCAGAAAGAAGGGGGAGGCGGGGACAATCTGGCGGTGTCCTGGCAGGTCCCGGGGGGGGCGCAGGAAGTGATTCCGGGATCGTATCTGTCACCATATACGCCCGGGGTTGCAACGCCGACTGTTACGCCCACCAATACGCCGACTCCGACACCTACGTCTTCCAGCGGCGGAACGGGAAATCTGCTGGCCTATGATGATTTCAATGCAGCCACCGGTGCTCTGGATAACGTGAATAGCGGAGCGGGCTGGGGAGCGATCTGGTGGGTGCAGAACGATGATGCTTCCATCCCCGGGTATAATATTGCAAATTCATCCCTTTTGTCCTACTCCAACCTGCAAAAGACGGGGAATTACGCTATCGGCGGCGACGCATATCAGACTGCCGGCCGGGCATTGGACATCGGAACCGGCGGGCCGTTTGCCAGCTATCTCAGCAGCGGCTTGATCGGCGCCAACGGAACG
>JBLNCG010000025.1:0-7431 GCA_050260475.1 Bacillota bacterium | reverse complement strand
AGAGCTTTGCTTTTCATTCTTTCCTAACATGACTATCATCTCCATAGATTGATAGTAACATTATTCGACATAAATTGCTTTTTTCCTTTAAATAAATTGGGTTTTTCACAACGCTTCTAAATATTGATAGCCTAATGGCAACCATACACTATCTTTAACGGCAAGACCTTGAATTAAGGTAACAACGCAATTGCCTTGTATATTTAAAAATTCGGCGCTCATTGATGGGTTCCTGCTGATAAATTCCCTTGCTCCACCGGGCTAAATCAAGAAGAGATTTGCCTGCTTTATTTCAGGACAAAATCACAACCTTCCCGCTCGGTGATCTTCACTATTAATTTATTAGGCACACATACAATTGTTTCTCCCGGGGCATCAATCCACCCGGTAGCAATGCAAATACCATCCGGACATATTTTTCCGGCTGGCTGGACCAGCCTTATCTTCCCCGGTTTTAACTCCAAAACTGCTTTTTTCCCGCCCAGATCGATTTCCCGGTACCCTGAACCGGACGAAAGCGCCCCCCGCATTATCTTTTCCCCATCAACCTCCACGGTGTAAAAGAGCGGTCCTTTGATATTATGTCCGAAAGCAAAGCGCCAGCATGAAACCGCAAAAAAAACAATCAGCAGGCAAATCAAAACCGCATCCCCTATTTTCAAACCGCTCACGCCTTTCACATTATCTCATGCCTGATTCCTTTTGCCAGCCTGCGGTGATCGACAGCCCGCCTCCGGAGTCTACAATAACCCCTTCCCGTCCCCGGCGCTGCAATAGAGAGAATCCCCCGCCGCCCAGGACGAAGATGCCGGTACTCAAGATGTCGGCATTCAACGCCGAAACATCCTGGACAGTCACCTGCTGAACCAGCCCGGACGGATATCCCGTAAAAGGATTCAAGAGGTGGGAATATCTTTTTCCGTTTACGATGAAAAAACGCTGGTTGTCGGCGGATGTACTCAAAGCCAATCCCGGTTTCAAATCCACTATGCCTAGGAGGGTTTTCCGGCGCGGGTGGGAAATGCCCACCCTCCAATATTTTCCGTCAGGCTTTTTCCCCAGGGCCCGGATGCTGGAATTGCCCCCGTTGATTAAAGCGCCTTTGACCCTGTGCTTTTTTAAGATCGCCCAGGCCCGGTCCACGGCGTACCCTTTGGCGAGAGAGCCGAAATCCAACCGCATTCCGGGCTTGCCAAACCGTACGGATCCAAAACCGCGTCCGAAAGCAAGTTTATCCCATCCAACCAGGAGCAGAACCCGGTTTATTTCTCCGGGGGACGGCACCCGGAATTCGCTGTTTACGCGAAATTGCTCGAATCCCCAAAGCTCCGTCAAAGGAGCCACTGTGGGATCGAAGCCCCCGTCCGTTTCCCGCCACAATTTGTCGATCACCGACATCAGGCGGCCGGTTTCCGGATCCAGCCCGCAGCGCGCGAAACCCGCCTTCTCGTTTAATCCGGCCAGGAATGAAGAGGGTTTACGCTGATCATATTTCCGCTCAATGCGCTCGATTTCGACGAACGCTTCATCCACGGCATGTTTCGCATCCCAGCCGTACGCATTGATGGAAAAAAAAGTATCCATATAATATCCGGTGCGCGAAACGACGGCTTTATCCCTGTTTAATGCCGCCACCGCTCCGGCGCCGATGCACAAAACAACCAGCCAGAAATATACGGTCTTTTTCTGCATTTCCCAACGGTTCTCTGTTTCCCTTTATTGACAATTTTTTCTTGCCTTGGTATAATCATTTTGATTGTTTTTTCTGTTTTTGTCAAGAAATTTTGGAGGTGCGGGATGAAAAGTTTAAAGGCATTGGTATTATTCTGCCTTGCGCTTGTTATATTATCCGGATGCGGCGGCGGACCCCCGTTGACCATCAATGAAGGCAGTTACGCCTTAAAGCATGCCTCCAGTTGGGATAACATTTACCGTTCAGGCCAGAGCGATTACAAATACGGTTTTTATTATGACTGGATAACAGACTCCGAACTGGAATTCAAAATAAATAAACCGGAAAAAATCGACAAATACGGAAAACTGACCTTCGGCGCTGATAAGCAGGAATTCAATTTCGCCATCGCAAAAAACGACAACAGCTACATCGCGGACGTATATTTCGATCGCAACAACGATGGTTGTATTACAAAAGGCGAAGCGCATAAAGCCAAAATTCTCGGCCGTGAAGAAGGGAAAGGCCTTACATTTTACAACTCGTCCCTCGACGATCTCCCGCTGTACGTAAAATAT
Organism: Bacillota bacterium; assembly: GCA_050260475.1. Taxonomy (GTDB): domain Bacteria; phylum Bacillota; class UBA4882; order JBLNCG01; family JBLNCG01; genus JBLNCG01. The sequence continues at coordinate 5,181 of JBLNCG010000025.1, read as the reverse complement.
GCCAAATCAGACGGAACCACCGTCAGTAAAATTATTTACGTTTTACTGGAATTCTCCTACCTGAAGCTTAAATCCGGTTATAACTATTCCTCGGATTTTAGTCCGTATTGGCTTATTTACAAAGTAAAATCATGTTTCTCCGGCGACGCTTCCATCAACCTTCCGGAAGGCCCCAAGCGCATCAAATACGTCCTTTTGGACGGAAACCAAAACTGCCTGTTCAATGACTACGGCGTTGACTGGATCATCATCGACAAAGACTTCGACAATAAATTCGACCTTGCCGGAGAAATGCAACACCTGGTGGAGCTCTTCGACATCAAGGACCCCGGCGACCCGAAAAAAATAAAAACCATGCGCCTGACAGTGTTTGGATATCCCACACAGTTAATCGTCAGCCCAGCCGATGCGCCTGCGCCCATACCGGATCAGTACGAAACGGCGGAAAGCGACACCTGGAAAGCGGACCCCGTTGAGACGCCCGCTCCTTCCGCCGGTACTCCTACGGCTACACCGGCGGCGACACCCGCGGCCGGATCCGCGTGACCCGCCGGGCTGTTTTAAAACAGTAGGCCGCCGGATCCGGGGTCCAATATCTTACTATATCATAAACATAAACGAAAGAAAAAACCAGCATCACGCTGGCTTTTTTATTGGAAACCATGGATCAGGCTGCCATGAAAGGTCTTCTATTGCTTACTTTCCTTTATTTCTTGAGATATCCGGCCTCCGGCCGGCAGGATTGCGCCGTCTCATCGCGAATATGTGAAGCAAACCGCGATTAAACATTTAGCCTCATTACGTATTATATAATTGGTTCAAGTGTTAGGCGCCGGATATTATGCCAATCTTGGGGGTTCATCATGTTCGGAAGGTTGCTCGCATATTTGAAGCCTTATGCCCAGCATATCTTGCTGCTGCTTATCGCCGTAATGGTGGTGGCGGTTCTGACCCTGGCCGACGCGTATATTCTGGGCATACTTACGGACGCCATTTTTTACAGGACCCGGGGCGTCACCATCTATGAGAAGGCGCTGCCCGTAAAACAGGCGGATTTTTTAATCAGGCACCGGGAAGGAAAAACGCCCCGCAAAGAAGATATCCGCCCGCTATTATCCGAAAAAGCCGGCATCCGGCTGACTCCGGTACCCGGGGGAACCTGGGCGGCCGTCTCGGATCCCGCCGGTTTTGATCCGGACCGTTTCGCCGCCAAGCTCAAACGCGGACTAAAAATTCATCCAAGGGTAGAATTTCTTGCGCCGCTGCGATATATCGTTTCCGTAAGGCAAAAAGACGCACCCGCCGGCTTCCTTTCCGAAACAGCCGCTGAAACCGCCGGGGTGCCGGAGCAGATGATCAGTATCTCGGGGAAAAACTCAGAAACAAAAATAATCTCCATCTACTTTTCAGGTTCAATCAATAAACTGGATCCCGTTCAGTTCGGCCGCCGCCTTCAAGCCGCCATAGGGAAGCGGCTGCCGGGCGCGGCGGTGGGATATAAGGTGGAAAGCCCCCGCCCGGTGAAAAAAAAGGCGGTCTTCACAAGGATATACACCATAATCCTGCTCCCCATCCTAATCATCATTATTTACCTGATCAGAGGAGTGTTCACTTTCGGGCAATTTTTTCTCTCCTCGTATGTGGGGCAGAAAGTCATCGCCAGCCTGCGCCAGGATGTTTACGAGCATGTCCAGCGCCTTTCCTTAAGTTTCTTTGAGAAAAAGGCGCGCACCGGCCAGATCATTGCCCGGATTATCAACGACATCAGCCTGTTGCAGTATTTCCTGACCTCGGGAGTGGTGGAAATCCTGCTGGATCCGGCTGTCATCATCCTGGGGATTGCCGCCGGATTTTACCTGGAATGGAGGCTGGCCCTCTGCACATTTATCCTGATTCCCCTGGTCTCCTTTCCCATCAACCGCATCGGGCGGATGATGCGCAAAGTAAGCCTGGAAATACAGTCCAAGATCGCCGATCTCACCAGCATACTGCAGGAGACCATAACCGGCATCAGAGTGGTAAAGGCATTCAACATGGAACGGCACTGCATCGAGCGCTTCAGGGTGGAAAACTTCGGAAACCTCAGGTCTTCCATGCGAAACGCGCGCCTGACCGGCATCCTGGTCCCCCTTCTGGAATTTTCCGCCGCCTTCGGGCTGGTGCTTTTTATCTGGTACGGAGGCTATCTGGTTTTAAAAGGAGAACTGCTTCCCTCAACGCTCATCACTTTTTTCATGCTCGTGGGCCTGATCGCCAATCCCGTGAAAAAATTGAGCCGCCTGTACGGACAGATACAGCATGCCTTCGCGGCCTCGGAGCGGATATTTGAGTTCCTGGATCAAAAGCCGGATGTGGCGGAACGGTCCAATCCCATTCTGCTTCCGGAAACGTTCGCCGGAAGAGTCGCTTTCGAGAACGTCGGCTTTGCATATGAATCCGGCGGCCCCCTGGTTTTATCCGGCATCAACCTGGCGGTGAATAACGGGGAAGTTGTCGCCCTGGTGGGCCCGAGCGGAGCCGGGAAGACAACCATGGCAAACCTGATCCTCCGTTTTTACGACCCGACGGAGGGGCGTGTGACGGTGGACGGCCATGATCTCAGGGATTTATCCCTGTCGTCCCTGCGGAGTAAAATCGGCCTAGTGGCACAGGAAACCATTCTTTTCAAAGGCACCGTCGCTGAAAATATCCTTTACGGCAGGCCGGGCGCATCCATAAAAGACGTGATCGGGGCGGCCAAGGCCGCCAACGCCCATAACTTCATTTCCGCCATGCCCGGCGGCTACGACGCCCCGGTGGGGGAAAGGGGCCAGACCCTGTCCGGCGGTCAAAAACAGCGTATCGCCATCGCCCGCGCCCTGCTAAAAAATCCGAAGATACTGGTTTTGGACGAAGCCACCTCCGCCCTGGACACTGAGTCGGAAAAGCTGGTGCAGCAGGCGCTGGACAACCTGATGGAAGCGCGGACCACTTTCATCATCGCTCACCGGTTGTCCACCATCCGCAGGGCACACCGGATCATCGTGCTTCACGAGGGCCGGATTGTGGAATCCGGCTCCCACGCGGAGCTGATCAAAAAGGACGGCTTGTATAAGGTGCTGTATGAGACGCAGTTTGAGGCGTGAAAAGACGTCTGAATCAGGATTATCGGATGCATTTATCCGTATAATCCTTTCAATCCGGTTCATTTCGCAAACGTATGACGCCCGATCACTACGGTGACGGTCAACCTCCCGAACATCTCGATAGTGGCCTGCTGCGCTTTTTCCAGGTTCGAAAAATAAAGCGCCCCCCGGGAAGGATCTTCGCCGTTCAAGGCCCTTTTAGCGGCTATGTATGAAGGCAGATCCGGGAACACATTTAATCCCCCCGCCGCGGGAGTAAACTGGCCGGGCTGAAAAATCACTCCCGCGACGGTATTGGGGAAGTATGTATTAAGAAGCCTGTTCGCCACCACCCCGCCCACGGCCACCAGGCCGTCCTCGGGTTCCCCCTTCGCCTCCGCCCTGATGATTTTCGCCATCAAAAGCCATTCTTCCCCCGTATAGTTGCGCGCAAGGTCTTCTCTGCCCCGGTAAACCGCGGGGATCCAGAGTTCCTGTCCGGGGGAAAGGGCGTCACCCTGCAAATTATTGGCGCAAATAAGGTCTATGGACGATAAACCAGAGCGGCGGGCAATCCCGGTTAACGTATCCCCCGCCTCCACTTTATACCGCATCCCGCGGACAGGGCGGGCGAAAGCCGGCGGCGCAATGATCAAATCCTGCCCCTTTTGCAGCTCTTCGCTGGAAAGCCCGTTCCACCGCTTGATCTGCTCCTTGCTGACTTCAAACGCCCCGGCCAGGGCGTCCAGGGTATCTCCGGCCCCCACCCTGTAATTAAGGCTGGGATTCTCCGGAGGAACCGCCACGGCCTTTTTGGGGCCGTGCCCCAGAAATAGCAGGACCAGGACGATAAAATAAGCGACGGTTCTTGCAGGCTCCATGACAAAACTCCTTTCTTGTCCGGAATCAGGATCATCAAAAAATTCGTCACGTTTTTTTCAATCCCCTGCTTTGGAAAAAATATCCGGATCCGGGTCTTTCATTCATAAATAACCCTTTCTTCTTTTAGCACCTGATCCACCAGGTATGGACTGATCGACTTGTATGTAAGCAGGTCAACCGCGGTTCCGACAGCTTCCGATATTTCCCGTTCGATCCGGACCATTGCCAAAAGGCTGATTTTTTCGCCGAACTCCACCAGCAGATCCAGATCGCTGTCCGCCCCGGCTTCTCCCCGGGCATATGAACCAAAAACGCCGATCTTCTTGGCCCCATAACCGGTTAATATCTCAACCGCCTTTTTTAAAGGTTCTTTTTGGGCAAACTCCCTGTCCACCATTGCGTTCACCTCAATATCCAACGTATTTGATCCTGATTGATATGATTTTGCTGCTGGGCTAAATTGAGATGCGAAAGTTGAGGCATATATAATTATTCGTCCTTTATACACGTTTACCTTCCGGTAAATATCCGGCCCTACGCCCAGCAAAACTCCGCGTACGCGCACCGGCAGCACCAATGGATCTTCTCCGCCGGCGGCGGGGCATCCAGGTAAATAAGCAATAAGATCTCCCGCTCCGTGCGCTCCAGTTCCCTTTAGGCCTATCCCAAATCCATGTCCCATCAGGAGGAAAGGTTTCAATCCACGCCCCTGCACGAGGGGCGACAAAATTCCGGAAGCGCATGAAATAAAGGCAGCCAGTGTTTCAATCCACGCCCCTGCGCGAGGGGCGACTCGGCACCGGCGGCGTGCCTATTTTCATGCCGGCGTTTCAATCCACGCCCCTGCGCGAGGGGCGACTCCCTGCTCCCTGCCCCTGAACGGGGGTAGAGAGGAGCGTTTCAATCCACGCCCCTGCGCGAGGGGCGACATATGGTTCCTTGGTTAATTCAATAATTTTCCGTGTTTCAATCCACGCCCCTGCGCGAGGGGCGACATGGAAAAGAAAATTCCCCGTCATTTCCAGAGTGTTTCAATCCACGCCCCTGCGCGAGGGGCGACATAGCCAAGCTTAATTTCGCTACCCGGCAAAAATCGTTTCAATCCACGCCCCTGCGCGAGGGGCGACGCAAGGGCTTGGGCTTCCGAAGAAAGATTTTTTGTTTCAATCCACGCCCCTGCGCGAGGGGCGACAAA
>JBLNCG010000024.1:0-13193 GCA_050260475.1 Bacillota bacterium | reverse complement strand
AACTGTTTTTCAAGGAGCAGAGAAAATAACTACCTCAATTATTCCAATTAGCTTTAGGCTTTCTTTTCTTGGAGTTTAAACTGTTGCTTAATAAGCTTGGCTTTTCACAACGCTTTTAGTGGATTCAGCCGAAAATGTTTGGGGGAACGAGGCTTTCAGTCCCCTAAACTGCGGGTCTATGAATGAAACCTACTGATTGCTCCAGGGAAGGTTTTTGCCGGATCTCTTTCAGTCCCCTAAACTGCGGGTCTATGAATGAAACGATCAAATACCCCCACTCCTTCGGTTTGCAAATATTCTTTCAGTCCCCTAAACTGCGGGTCTATGAATGAAACTTTGACGGTGGCATGGAGCGGCCATATATGACCTATTCCGCTTTCAGTCCCCTAAACTGCGGGTCTATGAATGAAACATCCGGAGGAAACCTCCAGGGCGCCTTTCTTCTCACTTTCAGTCCCCTAAACTGCGGGTCTATTAATGAAACGTAAAAACGCCCCGGCTACGGGCCGAGTAGCAAGCGCTTTCAGTCCCCTAAACTGCGGGTCTATGAATGAAACACGACAAAAAAGGCGCACTGGAGCTTGTTGGCCGTCACCTCTTTCAGTCCCCTAAACTGCGGGTCTATGAATGAAACCTTTGGGTACTTGATATTGCTTCGGGCCATATGGACTTTCAGTCCCCTAAACTGCGGGTCTATGAATGAAACGCTAAAAACGGGCGCAAATTCAATTTGGCGTTTTTCTTTCAGTCCCCTAAACTGCGGGTCTATGAATGAAACGATGAATCGTGAAACTCCAGCTAATACGATTCAAAGACTTTCAGTCCCCTAAACTGCGGGTCTATGAATGAAACCACCACGGCGGTTTTCCATTCATATGTGCCCGGTCCGGCTTTCAGTCCCCTAAACTGCGGGTCTATGAATGAAACGTATAATCCTGCGACATCTTCCAGCGGCGATTATACTTCTTTCAGTCCCCTAAACTGCGGGTCTATGAATGAAACCAATCCACGCCCCTGCGCGAGGGGCGACAAAAAGATTGCTTTCAGTCCCCTAAACTGCGGGTCTATGAATGAAACAAGATTTAAAACAAGCGATAATTTCGACTGCCATTACTTTCAGTCCCCTAAACTGCGGGTCTATGAATGAAACATAAGCCTGATATTTCAGTGGACATGCAATATTCCACTTTCAGTCCCCTAAACTGCGGGTCTATGAATGAAACCATAACTGATCCGGGCATGCTAGAAACGCGGTTACCTTTCAGTCCCCTAAACTGCGGGTCTATGAATGAAACTCACCGCGCCGCGGAGAAGCTTTGCAAGCAGACGATCTTTCAGTCCCCTAAACTGCGGGTCTATGAATGAAACGCCGTGGAAAGATATTGGATATAATTGGGGCGTGGAACCTTTCAGTCCCCTAAACTGCGGGTCTATGAATGAAACGCGGTGGGGGCGCAAGCAGGCGCTTTTGACATTGATTCTTTCAGTCCCCTAAACTGCGGGTCTATGAATGAAACACAATCCATAATTCATAGCCCGTCCACTCATTGACTGTCTTTCAGTCCCCTAAACTGCGGGTCTATGAATGAAACTTCCGGGTCCAGGCCAAATATCACCGGATACCAAGACCTTTCAGTCCCCTAAACTGCGGGTCTATGAATGAAACGATACTGGGACGTCGATAGTGCGGGCGCATGTGTAGCTTTCAGTCCCCTAAACTGCGGGTCTATGAATGAAACATAAACAAGTTAGACATGGATCATATATGTATATGTATCTTTCAGTCCCCTAAACTGCGGGTCTATGAATGAAACCGACCTTACATCACATGTTTATCTTTAGGCGCCTTTTGCTTTTATGCGATCGCCCGTTTCTCAACCCCCTTCATTTTTTCCGCAAATCGTTTTTCTGTGTAAAAATCCCTGATATTTGCGAAAATATTCGCCTCCTACCGCATGATCTATTCGCCATCGATAACTAACATCCTGTTTTTATTCAAACAAAATACCCTCCTGATTATTCAGGACCCGAAATTATTATTGAAATTCCCTATTATAGTTTTTGCCCTCTCCGGTATGAATATATCTCCGCAAAAGATTCGCCATTCGCAGTCAACGCATTTGGCCGTTTCTTTTGTCCCGGGCGGAAACGTTTCTCCTGCAATAAGTTCCCTTATCGCTTGCAGATTACATATTACCCTGTCTTTATCCGCATCCTTAATATCGACCGGCGCAATTTTTTTTGCCGGGATAAAATAAAAGAAACCTTTTCCTATGTGCGTTGCATATTTCTCCTCAAGCAGCATGGCATAGGCCGCCAACTGCCCGATATAACTGCGCCGAGGTTCTCTTTCCAGAGTAAATTTAAATTCAACGGGGTAAACCGCTCCCGGCGCATGTATGGACATGTCAAGCTTCCCGCTGAGCCCCAGCCGCTCCGAGTGGAAAGTTTCCCTGTATATCTTTTCCCCTTCATCCAATCCATACTTACGCACTACCCTCCGGGGTTCAAGCCTTTCCATCTCCAGGTGGCGTTCTTCGCCGAATTTCATCAGCCGGGTTACCCGCCTCGGAACGGGTTGCACATAAGTAAAATAGATGATGCGCGGGCAATACTGGTATTGTTTGATATCCGTGACCGTAAAACGGAACGCCCGCTCTCCGTTATTAAGCATTGATGACATCCATCCTTTGCTCCAGGTCCTTTTCACAGATGGGAAACATTTGGATGTTGCCCGGTTCCGAACCCAGGATCACCTCCAAACGCCGGAAGAGTTCCACGCGTCGCGTATTGTTGAGGTCGCCCGTAAAGGCGCTGTATTGGATGCGGACCAGGCCATAATCCTTGCAGGCTTCAATGACTTTGTTGCGCAGCTTGTCCCGGGGAATATCGTAAATTACCAGAATCTGCATTTTTACCACGCCCCCACGAACGGTTTATATTTCCTTTCGCCTCTTAAGTGCATGGCAAAATGCCTCGCCTGCATAAGAATTATCTGTCGCAGTTTAACTTTTTTCCGTTCATAATCGTGAGTCTCATCAAACCTTTCCAGAACTTTTGCCGCGAATTCTTTTCTTGTTTCATCCGCCAGGCGTTCTCCGTCCATCTGAATCCCGCAGCCCTTTCCGATATGGGCCAGAACCACTCTGTCCACCGCCTGCGGCCTGAATTCCTCCGTTAAGTCCAAAACCAGCGAAGGTTTTCCGGGACGGTCCACATGGATAAATCCGGCAAAGGGCTCGAGTCCGGCCAGCATTACCGCGCCCCAGACCTGAGCGTATAGCATGCCGTAGCCGTAATTGAGAAGCGAATTCACCGGATCATCCGCCCCTTGATGTTCACGGCCTTCAAAATCGATCTTCTTTTTAACCAACAATCCGAATCCTTCCCAGTAATGCCGCGCGGCTCTGCCTTCGATGGAAAGGAGGCTTTCCCGCGCTTCGTCTATATTCCTGCCTTTGACTTCGCTTAATCCGCTGATAATATCCTCCATCCGGGCCGCTTTTTTCTCAAGCAGCGCGAACGCATCCGGCTCCGCGCTTTTGCGGTATTTGGAGAAATATTTCAACAGGTTAATCTGGTTTTTGACTTTCCCTTCCACAAGAAGCTTGCCGATGGCCGGGCCGCGTTCATCCAAATAAGCCATCATCTGTTCCCGCCGCGTTTTCACCGTACCGGTCAAATTTGGAGACGTCAGTTGGGCGTAAGGCTGGCCGCGGGAACTTAAGAAATGAACGGCCACCCCCCGTTCCGCGCATTCCCGGACCAGGTCGCTGGAGAGGGATACGCCATGGGAAGCGATAATAATTTGCTCGATGTCCAGGAAGGGGATCTCCCGTTCAACGCTGCCGTTATGTTTGATAATCAGCCGCTCGCTTTTTTTACCCAGATGGGAGCCGTATTCTTCAACCAGAACTTCCATGTGTCATTCTCCTCCATGTATAGTTCATAAATATGAAACAAAAAATGGTGGTAATAACATTATCGGCACTATGGGCATTATGGTTAAGTGAATTTATGATCCAAACCGTTTTTTTTATGGTAAAATTGAAAAAGCCCTCAAATTAAAGGCGGGAAAGTAAAATGAAGCTGGAAAGAATAAACACCGGAAAAATTAGCGGGATAATCAGGCGGGCCATGCGCGATTTCCCGGAAATAACAGGCGCCTATCTTTTTGGCTCCGCCTTGGGTTATTTTCGCCCCGACAGCGACATCGACATCGCTTTATTTGTGGATCCGGAGTTGGGCCTTGATGAATACGCCAGAAACATGCTGGAGGGAAAAATAGCGTTGCGCCTGAATCCTATTAATAACCACATTTTTGATCTTACCGTTGTAAATCCGGAAAATACGATTTTCGTTTTTCGCATTATTAAGGAAGGATTGCTTCTTTATACCGGAGATGAAGATAAGCTATACGATATTGTTGAAAAAGTAAGCAGGGATTATGACGAGAAAGGGTTTCGCCACCGGCTGGCCATGCAAGAGATCCTGGGGGAGGACGTAAAAAATGACTATTGATCATGAAAGAGTGCTGCATAAAACCGCTTTCATCAAAGAACAGACGGCTTCGCTGCGCAAATTACTCGCCGAAAAGACGCGGGAGGAAATCATAAACGACCCCTGGATTCTTAAAGGGATCAAATATACCCTACAGACGGCAGTGGAAGCCTGTATCGATTTGGCTTACCACCTGTGCGCAAAAAAACTGGGGCACGCCCCCGCCGATTCGCGGGACGCTTTTAAAAGCTTGGCCGCGCGGGAAATAATCCCGGAATCAGATTTGGAAATTTACAGCGCCATGATCGGTTTCCGCAACCGGGTGGTGCATGGCTATCAGGATGTCGCAGAAGAGCAAATTTATAAGATCGCACAGGAAAATTTGCATGATTTGGACAGGTTTAGTGAGTTGGTTTTGAAGGCGGTTAGGGAGAATTAGCATAAGTTTTTTTTGAAATGATAGCTTATTAGAAAGCTACAACAATCCTAAATGAGGATCATATTCTGTTTCTGTTATCCAAACATTACGCTTATCATCCCACCGGCATCTTTTTGAAAAGGCTCTTTTCTGATCCATTGAAACTAAAAGGCTATGAGCTTCTATCACTGATATTAGCAGTAATCTGTCAAATTCATCAACCAAACAGGCAGGAAGCACATCCATTCCATCAAACAAGCTTTCAAAATCTTTTTCCAATTCTTTGTCTTCATTAAAAGGATACAATGAATCAAGGCAAAGTTTCCGAAACTGCCGTCTTGATTCAGCGACCTTTTCCAGCCATTCTTCCTTAAGTCCTTCCTGATCATATATCCAATTCAACCATCCGGTTACGTCATCTTCATGCAAAGGTTTATCATCATGTTTTGTAATAATTTCAATGGTTTTTTCAATCAAACGGCGGTCGTAAATATCGTATTCACTTGTTTGTTTTGTCAATATATAAACCGGGCAGGTTCCTTTTTTCCCACGCCGGTTTACTCTTCCGAATCTTTGTAAGAGAGCTTCCAACGGCGCCGGTTCACTTATAATCGTGTCAAAATCAAGATTTAAACTTACCTCTATCACTTGAGTAGCAACCACTATACATGCTCCCCCAGAGGCATCAAACCCCGTCCGCTTTAGTATTTCTTTTTCTTTACTTAAACGGGCACGGCTGTTCAAGCGGCCATGAATCAGCAGTACATTGTCAATACCATATATATCGCTCATTTTACGCCAGGTTTCCTGGGCGGTTTTAATAGTATTAACCACAATAAGAACAGATTTACCCGCCCGGTAGGACCGGTTGATTATTTCCAACGATGCCGTCGTATTAATATCTCCCGTGATTGTTTTTATTTTGTGCCGCGGCGCCATTTCATTAAGTTCTCTAGCGGGTAAAACAACGTCAGCTTGTAAAACCTCAATCCAAAGTTGACGCAGCCATCCCGGCATGGTGGCAGTCATGACCAGTGCCCGCGCCTCCCAGTTTTCAACCAGTTCTTTCAGAAGTTCCAGAATCATGCCAAGACGCTCCGGTTCATAAGCATGGACTTCATCCAGAATAATTGACGCGCCGCTCAAAACCGTCCAAAGAATCTCATAACCGGGCAAACGGTATGCCCCGCGAAGTAACTGATAGGGAGAAGCCACCCAGATGGAGCACTGGTAAAGACGGCCTAATTCATTTATCCTTTTGGCGGTTTTTTCAGCGGTTTCCGGTTCAAAACCGGCCTCCGTCAACTCCCGGAAAAGCGCCTGCATGGCGCGCCCATGAAGCAACGCCGGTTCCGTTGCCAGACATTCTTCCAACCGTGATTTCATGGCATTCATACTGGCCTGGTACGGCAATAGATAAATTAGAATACCATTACCCTGCTTGTTGTTTATTTGGTTTTGCGCCCATAAGAGAGCCGCTTCCGTCTTTCCGCTTCCGGTAGGGGCGGCAAGTACTACATGCCCTCTGATGTTTCCACATACTTTTTGATGGCTATGCCAGTCTTTTCCCGGCGGCAGGATCCGTGTTTTTAGCTTATCCGGTTCGGGCAGGGAAAGCGTATTTACCCCGGTTTCCCCGAAAGAACCCAAATGATCGGAAAACTGCATCGCGCCGCGTAGCAGAATTCCAGCCATTACCTTGGGAGAACCTATGGCTTCCTTCTTTATATCACGTATTATTTTGCGATATGTCTCTAGGGCATGCTGTATTTTTCCACCGGAAAATTCCCAGGTATCCGGTCTATCCCGGGGAGGCCGGATCATTATCCCCAATTGAAGGAAAGGCTTTGCCTGTTCATGCCATGTCCCGGATATCCATTCACCGTATGCTTCCACAATCTCCGGTTGTATAAAACCAGTAAGAGCATTAAAATCAGAGGTTTCCATCACACCCAGGTCATATCTCTCGAAAAGCTTTTCAGGATGCTTATGATGAGAAGCTATAGCCGCCATGATCCACTGATAATTTAAATCATCCGGTTGGACAATTATCTCAATAAATGGCAGAGAAAAAACCTCGTGGCGGTGGTCACAGCGAGAGATCTGACGCCGGAGGCACCTCTGGAAAGGCGCAATAGCTTTCCCCAGATCATGCAGCCAGCAAGCCCAGAAGACATTGCTCCATGTATCTTCATCACGACAGCCTCGATATCTTCCAGCCAGACCATAAAGAGATTCGAGTACTTTCTTTGTATGTTCCATAATGTTTTCAGCCCGGCCGTTTCGTGGGCTTTTGGCCCAAACCTCCGCCAATATCTCATCATACTTCATTATCTTCCCTCACTGTGCATCATTGATTTACAAAAGTGTGCCAGTAAACAGCACGGTAATTGCCGTTAATTTCTTCGCTGGTGGGATCTATCCAAAGTTCATCTCCACTGCTTAGCGAAATATGCCTGGGACCGGGATCGCCTTCACCCCACGTGACAAGATGAGGCGAATATAAATAATCTCCCCAACTGACTTTACGACGGTCTTCAGGATCGATAAAACGCGGCAGACGATATACCGTTCCCGCAGTGGTATGAAAACGGCATTCCATAGAAAGTAAAGATCCATCACAATATCCTTTTTTGCTGCGGCGCAATTCAACACGCTCCACTTTCCGGTAAGCGGCCAGATCTTGCGACCTGCCCAATGCCACCACATATCTTGGTTCCCGAAAGGCTGTAAGAACTTGATCATTCCGCACGGTCATTAGATATAAGACCAATTTAGGCGCAAAAAGCATCTGGCGTTGGGTGGGTTGCGGTTGTTCCCCGCAGTTTAAGGCAACGGAGTAGTCCCAGCCCTTGATTTTATTGCCTCCCGGTGTCCCGATATATAACATTTCCAGATCATCGACAACCCCTGCGGTTTGAAATGAATAAGCAATTTGCGCCTCGCCGGGAGCGATGAAATAACCCAACGCGCTGCATATATGACCGTATATGGTGGCGGGCGGAGGGACCGGGAAACTGAGCTGGCGGCCAATCATGATAAACGGATAACGAAATGAAGTGGCAATACCCTCCAATTCAATTTTAATCGCTTCCATGACTATCACTCCAGCCACCGATTTTTTGAGAGATCCTCCACCAATCGTTCAATAACCTCCCGGGGATGCCCGGCAACAAATTTTCCATTACCCTCGTTTTCCATCTGCGCGGCAAGCTTGTTTGCTTTTTCCCTTTGCTCATCGGCAAATCCTTGAGTCCATCCCATATAAACCGGAGACAGGATTTGATCCCGCCATACCTTCAAAGTCTCCTTGAACGCCTCTTCCTTGACCACAGGCGCACCTTTCTCGTCTGCGCCAATAATATAGTGGAGAGGATTGTTGCCTCCCTTTACGACTGCAGCCATGAAAACCGTCGGCGTTACATCCGTATAATGAAGCGCCTGTTTTGCGCCCCCGCAGAGGATAGCCAGCCCTTTTAACAAAGCGGATACTCTTTTCTGGCGTTCTTCACGCGGTAAACGATAGGCCTTGTCCTCTTTTAAATCCTCCAATTTCTTTTCTTTCGCCAGTTTAATGCGAATACTATCCAGATTCTTATAGCCGGTCCGCGCTTTGTATGTAAACGTCCCGGCGGCGTTCAAATCCAGGGAAAAAAGCCCTTTCAGCACTGCCTTATAAAATTGATGCTCATGGGGAACGGGATTTCCTTCCTGGCGGCTCATTACCCCGAAGTCTTCGGTAATATTTACAGGGGCCAATGAAACCAACGTGCTGACGCGGAAGGGGGAAATCCTGGTGATATCATCATCCGTCTCCGTCATGGATGTTCCCGCCATTCTCTCTTCCCTGTCGGCCTTTTGGTCCTTCTTTTTACTCTGCGCCCTCATGTAGCCGAAAAGATCATCGTCCCACCATTCAATGGGGTTCGCGTCAGTATATGCAATCTTGGTTTCCCGGAAAACCGGCGATGGTTTCCAACCAAGATCAGTATTTTTTTCCAGGGTCGTCCGCAGCCAATAGCGGAATGCCTGGGCTGAGACGTAAGGATACACGCCCGCTCTAGTACGAATGTGTTTTACTCCCACAATATTATCCGTCCGCTCAGTTTCAATCGTCCCGGCATTATTCAACGCCGAAGCTGGAGCGTCTACCAGTAAAAAACCATTGATATAAGACATTTTTATCCCTCCGCTTCATCGATTTCCGATTCTTGTTCAACCATTAATTCCTCTTTGTTTTTCTGTAACCAACCTTTCTGATGCAGTATCTCTATTAAACGTATAATCACCAAATCCCAAGCCAAGTGCCAATCAATTCTAGCTAATTCCTCACCCTCTTCAAATGCGGTAATAAAACCGTCAAATGAAACCACCGGCGCATCACCTTTAAGAATTTTATCCCTGCTCATCTTAAGTAACAGCATCCTTACGGCGCCAAACTTGTTGATCCGATATATCCTTCCGAATAAAGCGCGATCATCCGTTATCATGATATGATCCGCAATCGCGTCGCCAAGTTCACGCAAGACTTTAATTCTTGCCTGTTCCATTCCGGTCACCTCCTTTAGAAATAGTTCTACCAATCCCCAACTTACAAGCTCCGCCTCCATTAGAGAATTATAATTCACACGCGGATCGCTTTTACCGCCTCCCCTCCTTAACGCCTGCCGGAGTAAATAAGTACGGATAAAATGCGCGCTTCGCTCCGGAAGTCTGAATAAATCCTCATAAAAATAGTTTCGCGGAAAATCTGCGCTATCAGCAGCCGGCGCTTTTTTATCCGGAAGTTGCCGCCCCTGTTTAATTAGTTTCGACCATGTTAAGTTATGATCTTTTCTCGCGATACGGGCAAACCTTACAACCGACATGGGAAGGTAGTAAATATCCGCCGCGGGTCCCTGGCCGCTATTAGTTAGATGATAAACTCGCACATCCAGCTCTTTTAGGTCATGATCTTCGTTTATTTCATCCTTGAGCCGCTCCACCTTGAAAATCACTTCGCCGACCCTGCTTAACGGGCTACCGATCTTTTCTAGCTTGTCCCCTGCCGCAATTGCCATTTGAAGGCGCGTGCTAAATTTATCCAGCCATGCCCGAATAAATTCCTGTACAATTACTCGCAAATTACAACCGATGTACAGCATGCGTCCGGAAATCATGGGAGCGCCGACGGTCAAAGACATAACAGCAAACAAGCAGGGCCCGCAAATTGGAAAACCTGCGTCACCATATGGGAAAAAGTTTATTACACCCTCGCCCGTCAGCATGGGAATAAGGTTGCGAAAGCCGCGGATTATTGCGGGGCGTCCACAATAAATACATGTATTATTCGGTTCTTCGGATTCATACAAGTAGGACCGGGCGACCTGCGCTGCAAACTCCGCTTTATTTTCCGATTTGGCGGAAGGGTTAACCGCACCGAAGTTCATGGTGTAATATACGGAATGTTGTCCGGTTAATCCTGGCGCAAGTAGACATTTTCCCAGTATATCGCTGAATTCCTTAAGGTCACCATAAGTTAGATCTTCGGGATATTCCTTTTTACAGAAACAGATTACTGTATCAAGGCCATAATCGATCATGTCGTTATTGGTATATTTGAAGCCTGCCGGAGAGTTATCCGAAGGATTAATTTGGCGGCAATCAAGAAAAAGTTCTTTCATTTGTTTTCACCTCCTTAAAAAAATGTTTACTCTTTTAATTCCCTATCGTTATTCGTTTCCTCACAACTCCTCCTCCCCCACCCACTCCTCCATCTCCTCCATACCCTCTTTCACCTTCCGTCCCTTTCCTCCAATCCTCCCAAATCTCACGTGCCATCGTCTCCGGGATGTTAACCGCCCAATCCTTGAACTCCGTGTCCGCTTCTCTCCCAAATTTATGTATCCCCCGTAACACGCCTTTACAGCATTATTTCGCCGTTTCATACATACCCGGGTTTTGAAATTTCTTTATTTTCCTGTAAGGTTGCAGCGCCTCCTCTACCACCTCCCGGGCCATCTCGTCCGGGTCGATATAACCGTGGCGGGTTTTGCCGGAACGGTCCCATAAATCCTCCACCTGTATCAATGCGAACTATGATAAACATCAGCGGCGATTTCATTTTCATCCACTTCGCGCAAATATGCCTGCAATACCCTCTCAATCTCGCGCCCGCCGTTTCTTCATCCTCCGCAAGGATTTTAAGAATGGCCAGGGCGTCGTCGGGCGTAATTTCCGCCAAGATTTTTTAATTTCGTTTTGGTATTTCCACCTGCGTTTTTTTGTTTTTTCATTCATTCTCCCGCAAATAATACCAATAATTTGATAATACAAATGATGGCGAATTGCAAATATTAAATCAATGAATGAATTGGTTCCGGGTGTAGGAACGCGCCGCGGCGCGTTCCTACGTTTAACGCATTCATACGGGATGACGCATTATTCGCATATTCCCGTATTTTCCCCGTTTATATATATTTTGCATGTTTTTCCACCGTGTTCCCTGTTTTTATGATTATTCTTTATTCCTGTCCCTCTCCCATCTCTCCGGATTGGCCGCGATATATCTCCTTCTAATATTCAACCCTCTCTCATTCCTAATGATATGATCATGAAACCTTGCCTGCCAGGCAAATTCGATGTTATTTTTATTGCAATACCGTTTTACATTCCCCTTAAAATGATTTATTATGGATGATATTGAATTTTTAACCAATGGGTGGATGCCGGGGGTTTCTCCACCATAGGAATGACCTCCATTGGGGGGACGCGCCACGGCGCGTCCCCCCAATGGACCATTTACTACCAAAATCCCATGTACATGGTTGGGCATAATTACCCAGGCATCCAATCTGATATTTTTAAATCTTTCAGGAATCTCTTGCCAAAACATTTGTGCAACCTTGCCCGTTTCAGATAATACCATCTTATCGTCAACAATTTTGCCCAGATAACATTCCCTGTCTTTTGTGCAAACGGTTATAAAATATGTCCCGGATTGGGAATAATCATACCCTGGTAGACGGTATTGTTTATGCAATTTATAAACCATTCAACACCAACCTGTTCTGTATGTTTTGATAACTGATCACTGTCCACTGTTAACTGATTTCATACCTCCCCAGCCCGAACGTCGCTCCCTTCCCCACATGCACCAGTTCCCCCCACCGCAATAAATCCATAAATTCCCGCCAGCCCTCGCCCGCATATTCAGCTTGTCCCACAAAACCGCCCAGCTTCATCCTGGCATCCTGGCGGGAGGAATACCGCTCCCAGTCGATCCAGCGGGTATCCGCGCGGATTAACCGGACTTGTTCCGCTCTGGCGATTGCCGCCTGAAAATCCGATTCCAGCTTTTTGCCGCAGTAAAAATATTGCAGGGCGGAAATCCTGCGGAAAAGCGCCCGGATCAAAAGGGGGAATTCGGGTTTCTCCGCGAACGCGCCGCCGCTTTTCAGGCGGGTCATAGTGAGAAAGTTGATTCCAAGCGTATCAGCGTTGCTTTCCGGCAAATCCTGCATTTCAACCTGGGTTATGACATGAAATCTGTTGTAAACTTTCTCCCCGTCATAAACCAATATGGAATTCTCATTACGGAACGGATATACGGACTCCGCTTTCTCCAGCCGGAATTTCGCCCTTCCCTTGCCGATTCCCGTATCCCCCAACTCCTTAAAGACGAGGATGAAATACGGCAGGTAATCCATTGCCTTTCCCGCCAGGACCAGATTGAGGACAATCCGGGCCCCCGGCGCAAATTCGGTTTGTTCCGTCTCCGGCGGTTCGAGGATGAAAGGCCGGGGGATTTCCTCGAACTTCCCCAGCATCTCCGCTCCCGCGGGAGGGCCTGGTTCAAACAAGGCCCAATACGGGCAGGCGTTCGTAAGCAGACAGCCCCTGCAATCGCGAAGCTGCCTCTGGCTGCAGGCGATGCGCCGGAAGACATGTCCGAACCCGCCCCGGAAGGTGGAACCCTTAAACGGCGGCAACTGCATGGATTCCAGGACTTCAAGCGTTAGCGTAAATTTTGCGGCTGCCAGGTCCATCATTTTATCACCCTTGATAATCTTAATCATACATCACGACACCGACACATACTGTCGGGCTGAAAAAATTCTTTTTGAAAGGCAATTGCGTTAATTCAAGGTCTTGCCACTAAATATAGTGTATGATTACCATTAGGCTATCGATATTTAGAAGCGTTGTGAAATTCTTCTTATTTAAAAGCGTTGTGAAAAGCCAAGCTTATTAAGCAACAGTTTAAACTCCAAGAAAAGAAAGCCTAAAGCTAATT
>JBLNCG010000023.1:0-36739 GCA_050260475.1 Bacillota bacterium | reverse complement strand
AGCTTTGCTTTTCATTCTTTCCTAACATGACTATCATCTCCATAGATTGATAGTAACATTATTCGACATAAATTGCTTTTTTCCTTTAAATAAATTGGGTTTTTCACAACGCTTTTAGTGGCAAGAAGACGTAAAAATATACTTACAACGCAAATTGATCCCTTGCCTAAAAATAGTAATGGCAGCCGTAATTCAAAACCGGGTAGACATCCCCGCCGTTGTCCCAGTTTACGCCGATCTCCAGGGAATGCGCGAATTCGCTCAAGCCTTTTTTCTGCTCGATGCCGAAAATTAAAATAGCGTCGGTATCGTACCCGGTAGCCTCCTTCTCCCCCCAGATCATGCCCCAGCCGGTGTAGGCGCGGAAATTGGCCTGATCCCAACCGCTCAACCTATAAATCACCCTCGCTCCATAGCTGCTGTAGTCCTTATCCTCCATCCGCCATGGAAAGGCCATCACCTGAAAGCCGAACTCTTCCGTCAGGGGTATTTTGAGACTCAAGTGCGGCATGATAAGATAGGTCTGCACTCCGAAGCCGAATCCGGAATCGTCCCCCAGCGCGGCCTGACCCCATCCGCCCAGAAAAAGCAATGCAGCGCATACCACGATTATTTTTTTCAAAGCGATACCTCCTTGAGCTTATCACTAAAACCGTAGGACAATCTTTTTTGTTTTTATTCGTATCGCAAAACGATTTTCCTGCCGGCCGGGGGCGGTGTTTTCTTGGATTCCCCTTATGCGACCCTGAAGGCGAGGGCGGCCGGGAAATCCGTAATCGCTGCGGCCGTCGACGGCTTGCCCGAAAAATGCCGGGGGGAGTTTGTTTTTTGGCAAGCCTATTTTCCAGACCTCATCTTTTCGCCGCTTTATCCTCCAGCGATTTCACCCAATCCCTTTTGTCCCAGAGCGCACAGCCGCCCGCCGTTTCCTTCAAAGCCCCGTGATTGGCCCGGATTGCCGCAAGCAGACCCGATTTCAAGGCTTCGGACAGGCTTGAGTCCTTTAAATTCGCATCGGAATACGGCGCGAAGGGACAGGGTTCCAGGGCGCCCTCCGGATTGATATGCACGAAACCCCGCCCCGCGGCCAGGCAACCGCCGAAAAGCTCCTCGTCTCCAGGAAAAGCGATAAAAAGCGCGGGAAAGCGGCGGCGCATCCGGCGCAGCGCCCCTTCGAGGGACGCTCTCTGCCCGCCGGTCAAAACCAGTTTCTCCGTACCCTCCTGCACCGGGACATATTCCACAAAAATAAAAAATTTGCATCCCCTGCCCAGAAGATCCCGGATGAAATCCTCGCCCGTGGCCGCGGCAAAGTTTTCCCCGGTGAGGGTAAGGGAAGCCCCGAAAAAAACGCCTGCCCTCCGCAATTCCTCCATCGCCGACATGACCCAAGCATGCACTCCCTCCCCGCGCCGTTCATTGGTGGCATGCGCTTCACCCTCAAGGCTCAGAACCGGGATCAGGTTTTGATGCATTTTAAACCTGCGCACGTTTTCTCCGGCCAGCAATTGCCCGTTGGTAAATACAGGAAAGATCATCCGCCGGAATCCCGCGGCGATGTCCAGGATCTCCGGATTAAGCAGCGGTTCCCCGCCGGCCAGCAGGGCGAAGGAAATTCCCATTTCTTCCGCCTCGCTTAAAATCCTCCTCCATTTTTCCGGCGGGAGGATTTCCCCGGAATCCGCCCGGTGCGCTCCGGCGTAACACCCCCGGCATTTCAAGTTGCACCGCCGCGTGACGCTGAGGATAATAAACGGCGGTATGGCAGCCCCCCGGCGCTCCCAGGACGCCCTCCTTGCCGCCGCTTTCCGCTGCCACAACCATGCCCGCAAAAGATAAACGGCATATCCCGGTTTGCGTCGGGAGATCTTTGCCGCTTCCCACAAAAGACGTCTGATGGATTTATCCAGTGAAACCCGCATGGAACTGTTCATGGAACCTCCTGAAAAGTCTTATTCCATTGCCGTTCATCCGTATATGAGGCAATTGCGTTTTTACCTTAATGCTACAACTTGCCGCCAAAAATATTTTATGGCTGCCATTAGGCTATCGATATTTAAAACCGTTGTGAGAAATTCACCCTTGCTCTCTCTTTTACGAAAGAGAGGTTAATCCTGAGCCTTCCAAGCCTTGCATGCCCCCCTATTTCACCTGAAGAGAGGGGGAAAGGGGGTGAATTCGGTTAACCGTCCGGCGCTCGACACTTCAACCATAAAGTTTTAATCGCCGGTTTATTATGTGAACCAGGCGGTTAAATACACCCGGCCGGTTTATTGGTTCATTTAAAAACATTTCCCTGTAAAAAGCGGTTTTCCCTCCTTCCCCGCATGACCATAAATATAAACGCCGTACGCGGGGATAATAAACCCGGAGGTGATCCCGGATGAAAAAGAAAGTGGCGGTGGAATCGCAGCTCTCCAATATCAGCGAATATTTGGAAGACCAGGGTTACGAGGTGATGGAATTCCAGCACAACGAGGAAATGGACGAATTGCTGCGCGACGTGGACGCCGTAGTCGTCACCGGCATGGATGAGGATTATCTGGGCATGCACGACATCATGACGGACGCGGTGGTTATCGAAGCCAGCGGCATGACCCCGGAGGAAATCGAGACGGAATTGGAAGAAAGGCTGTATTGACAATGATCAGTGTTCAGTAATCAAAGGCTTCTTTCATATTATCCGGTTGCTGGGCATAATTATCCGCCTGGCCCGGAGGTCTTCTTGAAGGGAGGTGATTATATGAATAAAACTTTCACAGCCCTGGTGATAAAATTCTTGATGACTTCTATCGCGTCGTACGTGGCCTTCCGTGTAACGGACAACAACGGATTGACATGGATTCTATCCGTAGCCCTGGCCGCCACGGTCCTGAACTACCTGCTGGGGGATCTTCTGATCCTTGGAACCCTGGGAAACCTTGCGGCGACGGTGGCGGACGGCGTATTAGCGGCGTTTACCGCCTACCTTGGCGCCGCGGTCTCTCCCGGAAACGACGTTACCAGCACCAGCCTGCTCGTATTTGCAGTCCTGGTCGCCCTGGGGGAATATCTGTTTCATACTTACCTGTCGCACAGCAGGAAAGTCGCTCCCTGATCATCGCAGAACCTTCAAATAGCATCTGCGCCGGGTGCATATTTTTGTATCGAAATAATTCCAAAGCGCCTGTACTTTCAAGTTTTGCTCCAGCATGGGGGCGGTTTCCGCCGTGGCAAAATGGTTTTCCATTACCGAACCGGCGATTTCCCTGATGATCACGGCGGGAACGCCCTTGTTCTGAAGATCCGGCCTTACGGCGATGAGGTATAAGTCCAGGCGCTCCTTTTTTTTCAGGGCGCTTAAGATATGCGCGAAACCGAAAGGTAACAGCCTGCCGCGGGCTTTTTGCAACGCTTCGGACAGTGAAGGCATGGTGATGCCGAAAGCCGCTACCTTGCCGTCCGCGTCCAACAATACCCGCACATATTGCGGATCTATATATCCGAAGTATTGGGCGGCATATGCCCGGATCTGTTCGTCGGTCAAAGGAACCACTCCGTACAACCGGCTATAAGCCTCGTTGAGGAGGTTAAAAACGCCTTTTACATACGGAAGAATCTGTTTGGGTTTTTTGGCTTTCAACACCGTAAGCCGGGAGCGTTTTTCCGCCATGGCCGCAATCCGTTCCAGTTTCTCTGGAAACAGGCTGGGGATCTTGATCTCCAGTTCGACCCAATCGACATCCTTGGCATAGCCGCATCTTTCAATATATTCCCCGTAGTACGGATAATTGTATATGGTGATCATTTTGCTCAAGCGGTCAAAGCCCTCCACCAGCAGCCCCTCCCGGTCCAGGTCGCAAAAGCCCAAAGGACCGTGCACCCCCGTCATGCCCCGTCCATTGGCCCAATTTTCCACAGCGGACAGCAAAGCCCGGCAGACATCAGGGTCATCGACGAAATCTATCCATCCGAACCGTGCATATTTCTGTTTCCATTTCTCAACATGCCTGCTGTTGATGATGCCCGCCACTCTTCCGGCGATTTTGCCGTCCTTGTACGCCAGCCAGTATTTGGCTTCGCAATAGGCGAAAGCGGGATTTTTATCCCTGCGCAGGATATTCAGTTCATCGAATATTAAAGGCGGAACCCAAAAAGGATTTTTGGCGTAAAGCGCGAAGGGGAAATGGATGAATTTTCTCAAATCGCCGCCGGTCAAAACCTCCTTGATCTCAATCATAGCTGCCTCCGTTCGGTTTTTCCGTCCTCCTAAATTTATATGCCCTGATGATTTCCCTGTACCTGCCCCTCACCTCATCGACAATCCGCTCCCAGCTTGTATAAAGGGTTTCCCGCGCCGCCCCACCTATGGATGCCAGCTTTCCTCGCTCGCTAACAGCCTCCAGGATTTTACCGGCGACGCCGGGCGCCGAATTTTCCGCCAAAAAGCCGTTATATCCGTCCTCCACTCCTTCCGCCGCGTTCGAACCCTTGATCAGCAGGGCGGGGCACCCCGCAGCTGCGGCCTCTTTCACCGCAACAGGGGCGTTGTCGTACACGGAAGGAAAAAGGAAAAGGTCGGCCCGGCAAAACAGATGTTTCAAATACTCCCTGTCCCGCACCAGCCCGAGGAAAACCACCTCCCCCGCCAGCCCCATCCGGGCTGTCATTCCCTTCAGTTCCCGCTCCGCCGGACCGGCCCCGGCGAAGATCATCCTGAAAGCAAGGCCGCGGTTTTTCACCATCCGCAGCGCTTCCAGGATCAGTCTCACGTTTTTTTGCGGCACGAGCTGGCCCGTATAGAGAAATACCAATTCCTCCCGGCTAAAGCCCAGCCTCTCCCGCACAACGGCGGCGGCCTGTTCCCTTCCCGGCAAAGGTTCAAGGTCCGCCCCGTTTCCTATCACGTCGATTTTCCCCTTGAACCCGTAACCGCGCAGCGTTTCCGCGCTGGAGTCGTTTACCGCCCAGACCGCATCCGCGGCCGTGTAAAATTTCACCACATATTCCGTAAGCAGCCGGGCTGCAGCCGCAGACTTAAGCGCCTCCTTGAAATCATCATAATACTTGGTATGAAAGGATGCCACACACGGAATCCCTCTTTTCCTGGCGGTTTCAAGGGCAAGGGATCCCGCGCTGAAAGGGCAATGCGCATGAACCAGACGAAAGGGCACCGCCTCCAGCGATTTTAAAAAAGTCCTGTCCAGCGCGGGTATACCCAGGCGATAAGCCGGGCGCACCACCAGGGGAAGGGAAAAATAGCGGAGCACCTTGAATTTATATTGATCCCTGCTTCCGGGGCACGCAGGCGTTACCACGTAAGCCGCGCCCTCTTTTTCCCGGAGCCAGTATGCATAATTGCACACCGCATTGGCAACCCCGTCCATGATGGGAGGGAAGGAATCGTTGAACTGGCCGGTAATTAACACAGAAAACCCCCTTTATTCAAGTAATCAGTAATATAATATTTACAACCCCGGAATGAAAAGTTCCTCTTTTGACAAAAAAAATTATCCCTGCGGACCTTCTGACCATCCTTTACGGATACCTGTATGTCCTGCTGCAGAACCAGGACTACGCCATGTTTATCGGCGGCATCGGCATTTTCGCCATTATGGCGGCGGTGATGTATATGTCTAGAAAGGTCGACTGGTATAAAATTGAGTTGGGGGGTGAAATCACGAACGTCCGGCCCAAGAAGCAAAAAGGGCGATCTCTGCCTCCTGGCTTCCGGCTTCCATCTTCATTCTACCTTCCTATGTTGCCGCATAAAATAATACGGGCCTCTGCCTAAATTATTAACAAAGGAAGGTACCCCGTAATGTTGTCGGATCAGGACTTTGTGCGGCAATCCCTGGAGTTGAACCTGTTTTTCATGCGGATTGCCAAGGAGCATGCGTTTTTCCTTGAAGCGGCTTTCCCCTCTCAATATGTGGATTTAATCCGCCGCGCGGAGGAATTGAAAAGGGTGTTCGTCGCGCTTTTAACGGAGGCCGTATGCCTGGCGGACGGAGTGCTGCCGGAGGAATTCCTGCAGGCCGGAGAGATTGTCACCGACTTGACGCTGGAAGCGGAAAGGGGCAGCGAATTTTATTCCGGCTACGACCTGAATACCGCCATTACCGGCAGGGAGCGGTCCCTGTCGCCTGCCCCGGACGGCGCCGTATCACCGGTGTTGATGCAGGAGGTGGCCGTTTTAAATCAGCGCGCGGAAAGGGCCGCGCGGGAGATTATCGATTTCAAGGCGCGCCTGCTGGAAAATGTACTGCGCTGCCAAATCTTTACCTTTAATTATCCCCTGCTGATCGACCATATCCTTAGGGAAGCGCGGTTCTACCTGGAATTGCTGGAAAGAATACAAGACAGAACGCAGGTTGATATGGCCACGGAAGCCGTGCGCCAGCAGGCCTTCTGGAACCGCATCATGGCGGAGCACGCCAAGTTCATCCGGGGACTGGTTGATCCCACCGAGGTGAAGTTATTTACCGCCGCGGACAATTTCGGGCATCAATTTGACGCCCTGACCGCCCAGGCGGTTGCCCTGATCAACCGCACTTCAAACCTGCCGGCGGTGACCGGTGAAAGCTTAAAAGCCGCC
This sequence comes from Bacillota bacterium, assembly GCA_050260475.1. Classification (GTDB taxonomy): domain Bacteria; phylum Bacillota; class UBA4882; order JBLNCG01; family JBLNCG01; genus JBLNCG01. The sequence continues at coordinate 30,162 of JBLNCG010000023.1, read as the reverse complement.
GTGGCCATCCGGGACTTCAAACGGCAGGGCGCCGAAGGGTTGATCATGTGCCGGATCCGTTCCATCGCCCATCCGCTGCTGGGAGATCACGTGGTGCGCGAGGCGAACCACTATATCAGGCTGCTTAAGATTTTTGAACGGGAGCTGGGGCCGGGGATAAGGCCGTAAAATTCAATCCAAACCTCTCTTATATAAAGAGGTTTTTTAGGATAAAATCATTCAGGTTCTTTTCCCGAAGGCTCCCGCCAGAACCAAAATCCCTATGGCAATCAATCCCGCCGGGAGTATGATGCGGCTGAATACCATACCGCTGAACGAACCTGCCAGTATGATCAAGCCCAGGGAGAGAAGAATCATGCCTGCGACGTATCGATTCCGGGATTGCGGCTTTGTCCCCGGTTCATCGATGACCGTCCCGCCGCCGGCCTGCGCGGGCGCATTTTCTTCCGGGATGATGATCCAGGCGAGGATATACAGGAACAAACCTCCGCCGCCCATGAAGACGGCCAGCGCCCAGATCAGCCGCACCAGGGAAACATCCAGATTAAAATACTCCGCCATACCCCCCGCCACCCCGGCGATGATCCTGTTCCCGCGGGAGCGGGCCAAACGCGTTTGAGACATGGCAATACCCCCTCGTTACTCAGAAAATAATATAAACTCTATATATATATTATGGACCGTTCCCCCTCCCGCGCCGGGAAGCCAATCATTACCCGGCCGCCTCCCGGCTTTCCTTATGTCTTGCCGCGATACGGTGGTTTTACAGTTATTGTAACATTTTTTAAGCGGCAGGAGAATTATTTTGTAATGAAAAAGGATAAAAGGAAATATTATGGAATTCTTTCGATGGCCAAATCATAAATCCAGGAGGAATTTTCCATGCCGTCCCGCAATCGCAAGAAAACTCTGCGTATCATCAGCACCGTCCGCGCCACCGGCGATAAGATGTCGTCAAAAAATGAATTGCCTTTTAAACCCGACGCTTCGGGGCAGGAAAACAATTTGATTTGCCTCTATCCGGAGGCCGAATTCCAAGAGATCGAGGGCTTCGGCGGGGCTTTTACGGAGGCCGGGGCGGTGACCTTGCAAACCTTGAACCCGAAGAAACAGGAGGAGATTTTAAACGCTTATTTCAACCCCGAAACCGGACTGGGTTACAGTCTTTGCCGGACCCACATCAACAGTTGCGATTTTTCCATCGGCAATTACGCCTACGCGGAAACGCCGGGAGACACGGAGCTGAGGGATTTCAGCATCGGCAGGGACCGGAAGGCGCTGATCCCCTTCATCAGGACCGCAAAAAGGGTCAGGGACGCAAATTTCAAGCTTTTTGCCTCCCCCTGGAGCCCCCCGGCATGGATGAAGACCAGCGGCCGGATGAACGGCGGCGGAAAACTGAAAGAGGAATACCGCGGCGCCTGGGCGCGCTATTTCGTTAAATACATCAAAGCTTACGCCGAAGAAGGCATCGATATCTGGGGCGTCACTGTGCAAAATGAACCTAAAGCCGTACAAACCTGGGATTCCTGCGTCTTTACCGCGGAGGAAGAGCGTGATTTCGTTAAAAACCATCTGGGTCCGGTTTTGAAGAAAAACGGGCTGGGCGGGATAAAAATTATAATCTGGGACCACAACAAGGAGCGCGTCTATGAACGGGCGAAGGCGGTCTACGCGGACCGGCGGGCGGCCAAATACGTCTGGGGAGCGGCTTTTCACTGGTATTCAGGAGATCACTTCCGGGCCCTGGAAGCGCTGCATCATGAATATCCCGGTAAAAAGCTCCTTTTCACCGAAGGGTGCCAGGAGGCCTTCGGCTCCACGGATCCCTGGGCGGCGGCGGAAAGATACGCCCATGACATCATCGGCGATCTTTTAAACTGGACCACCGGCTGGGTGGACTGGAACATGATCCTGGACGAACAGGGGGGGCCGAATCACGCGGGCAATTACTGTGAGGCCCCGGTGATTGTCCATACCAAAACCGGCGCCGTCACTTATGCCCCTTCCTTTTACTACCTGGGGCATTTCAGCAAATTCATCCGCCCCGGCGCCCGCCGAATCGGCTGCAGCTCCTTTACGGATAAGCTTGAAGCCTGCGCGTTCAGGAACAAGGACGGTTCGCGCGCGGCGGTGGTCTTAAACCGCGGCGATGCGGAAATTCCTTTTACTTTAAGGTGCGAATGCGGCTTGGCGGACGCCGCCAGCCCCGCGCATTCCATTATGACGATGGTGTATTAGGAGGGGCGGACGTCAGGCGGCCGCCTCAGAGCGCTATTTTTATTTGCAAATAAAACTGCGGATTGGCCTTGCGCTTTTTGATCAACTGCCGGTAAAAATGCTCCGCGCTGATGGGCCTGCATCTGCCTTCCCTTTTTATCTCGGTGCGCGTCCGCCTGTTTTTGTAACAATATTCATATTTGCCTTCATTCATTTTACTTTCAGTTTTTCTTGAATAAACCGCGTTTTATATTCATATTCGTATGTATCTCCGGTTATTTCCAGCTTCTCTTCGATGCCGCGCCGTTTATCCTCGTACCTGTACTCGTATTTATGCCGTTTTAGCGATATTTTTTCCTTATATTCCCCCCCCCCTGCGCTCGCAGTCATATTCACGTCCACCCATGGGAGGCATGATCCTGGGATGCCACGGACGCCTGAAGACAAAAATATCGTCATCGAAGACAACCGGGGCACGCCGAGGCGCCATGCCAATTCAAACCATGTCATTCTTTGTTCGGCGATCATCTGTATTTCCCCGTGCGTAAGAGTACGCCCGGATACGGAATATAAGTACAATGCCAGGCTGAGTTCCTCCCTGGTGAGATTGTATCTTGTCAACCGGACTGCTTGCCGCCGCTCAATCTGAAACACCCGGAGGATAAATTCGGCATCACTGTTATCCCGGGAACTGTCCGAAGAGAATGGGGATGCAAGGGACCTTGCCCCTGCTCGCGGCGTAGCCGCGAAACCAAAAAAGGCCCCTCCTCGGGGAGGGGTTGGGGTGGGGGCATCAAACTCACCTTATAAAACTCTTTTTTCTAGGAAGCCGTCAATCATGGATTAAATAATATTGAAATATATCCGATATTATAACAGATACTCAGGTGTTGCCAAACATCAGAAAGGGGGTAATCCCATAAATAATATCCTGCTCAAAACTCTCCGTGCGCTGGAAGGTCTGATTGACCGCGTTCTGGCGGCGGCCGGCGCCCTCGTCATGGTCCAGTTTCCCATGTTTTATGCCCAGTATCTGCAGCGGCTGGGCGGGCACCTGAATGAAGCCGGGCGCATCGTCTCCGGCTACCGGAAGGCGGCTGCGGCCAACCATTTATCCCTTGAAGAATATATCGACGTCCACCTGACTTCCCACGATAACGTTTTTGTCTCCACCGGCAAGGTCATCCGCAGCGCGGTGGAGCGTTTCCAGCACCTTGAGTCCGCCTTTCGGGCCCTGAAGGGGGCATCCCCTTTTACCCGGCTCTGGGCTTTCATCCAGAAGGCGGATCCCAAAATCGTAGGGCAGACCTGGCGCAGTTTCACGCCGGGAGTTCCAACCACGCTGGAGTCATTTATCTACGCCCTGTTCGGAATCCTGATTGCCTGGGGAATTTACCGGGGAATCAAAGGCCTGGTAGTCCTGTGTTACCGTGAAATCGCCGTGCCGGAAAGAGTCCTGCCCCGGAAGCCGGGCATCCCGGCATAACCGCCCCGCGCATTTTTAGTGCGCGCAAATACCGTCAAAGCGCTTCATTCCGTCTCCATACGGTCCTCAATGCCCCGCGCAGACGGGGTATTTTCATTTCCGCGCTTTGACAGTTTTTTCGGTCTAACTATGCAAGCGCCGTTTTTTTCTATTGCGTCCGGTTCGGCGTTTCTTTCTCGGTAAATATTTACGGCGCTCCGGTAAATTTGAAGAGCTACGGCATATACCGGCGCCCCCACCAGGATTCCGGGAAACCCGTACAAGGACCCGGCGATCAGCAAGATAAGTATGATCGCCAGCGGATGAATCCGAAGTTGCTTGCTGATCAGGCCGGGAGCGGCCAACTTCCGGCCTGTTTGAACAGCGGCGTATAAAATCAACACTTTCAGCGCCATCCACGGCCCCCCGGCCAGCCCAACCAGGAACGCCGGTATCATTCCCATCAATAAACCAAAGGATGGAACAAACGAAGCCAGCGCCGCGAACACCGCAAAGATGAAGGCAAAAGGCATATCTATGATCCAGTAGCCTGCATATACCAATACCCCCGCGCCGACTGCCAGAATAGACTGCCCGGTAATGTAAGAGGCTAAAATCCGATCTATTTTCTTAAGCATTATCGACGTCTCTTGCCGGTAACGCTCCGGGATAAAATTCATGAAACGTTTCAGGAAAATGCCGCCGTCTTTTAAAAAATAGAACAGGAAAAACGGCATAATGATTAGAATCACGCTTAAACGGGGAAGCATCTCCGCCAGGTTCAATATACCGGTTGCCAGAAAAGGAATAACTTTTTGCGATCCCGCAGCCGCCTGTTGTTGGATTTTGCCGAACAAAAATCCAGCGGTGTTGTTTTGCCTGATCAGCGCCTTCCCCCGGTATTTCAACAAATCCGCGAAATCGGGCAAATCGCGCGCCAATTTCCCGGCCTGCTTGACGAGAAGCGACCCGGCGTAAAATAGAAAGACTCCAAGAATCCCTGCGCAAAAAAGAAAAATCCCCGCAATAGTTAAGATTTTAGGTATCTTCTTTTTCTCCAGGAAACGCACCGCGGGCCTGAGCAAATAGTAAAAAAAACCCGCAACCAGCACGGGAACAAATATTGCGGCGGCCGCTTTTATAAACGGCGAAAAAAACCAACCCATCCGGCCAAGCAGAAAGATGATCACCAAAATCATAATGACAGCGGCGGCGTATTTAAAAAAGCCGCTTCGGCGCCACATGGAACCTCCGTTTGCCGCGGAATCGACGGCAGGGGGATAGCTAAATTACTCCCGCGGTTATTATGCCCTAACGGCGTAAAAAAAGCCGCGCTGCGGTATAAAAAATATAATTCTTCCATGTTAAACGCGGCTCTTATCGATTTTGCCGCATTAAAATCAAGGCGCGAAAGTTGAGTATTAATGAAAACCGCCATTTTGCCGATATGGTTAACAGTGAAAAAGGATTGCCCTGTTTGCTTTAATACGGCAATCCGGAACAGAAAGGAGGCTTCTCATGAAACTATCCGCGCCGAAAATCGTTGTCTGGTTGATCGCCGTTATTGTCGGCCTTTTGGGAATCTGCATGGAGCTTGGATACATCAAAATACCCGCATTATCCGGCTATGCCTTCACCATGGTCGCCGGCGCCTTCCTGCTGCTGGCCATCGCGAACCTCATCAAAGGGCTGTAGGATTGAGGATGCATTTGGACAAAAATCATCGGATTTATCAGACCCTCCCGGTGGGAGGGTCTGTTTTTTATTTAACAAAATTTTCGCAGGCAATTTTTAAATATCATGTTATTCTAACTTTATTTTTTTTATAAGCGCAAATATAAAAACCATTTCCCCTGTAAAGCAAACAAAAACCGCCTCAATGTCTTGGCGGTATTGGTTTTAAGTCTGTTATCAGCGCTGAATAATTTGACGTACAAATCTTTCCGGGCGTGATTTGTTTTGAATTTTTGCCTTTATTTCGCTCTTTTAAGCTTTGTTTGTTCCTCGTTTAGTTCCTTGATCATCTGCATCATTAGTTGGTGTTCTTGCTGGTTTTTCTGGAATCCGTTCTTCATTTCAATTTCAATGTTTTCAACTTTTTGATCAAGTTTATTAACCTTTTGATCAATGGTGTCCATTTTTTCATTAAGCATTTGCAGCCCTTCACCGAACACCTTAAATTGGGATTTAATGTCCTCAAGCAATATAGCTACCTTAGAATCTTCCATAACGATCACGCTCCCCGGAATTTTATCGTAAATATATTTTAACACAGCTTGACCAAGAAAGGTAAACATTTTTCAGGCAAAACAAAAAACCGCCGTAAATCTTTGGCGGTAGTGTGTTTCGTGGAATTATTCAGCGCTGAATAATTTATTTTTTATCGAAGGCTTCTAGCCAAGCCGCCAAACAGTACCGTAAAGCCTATAAAGAACTTACGGGGAGGTATGGCAAAAATGGCTAACAAAATACTTAAAACTCAAACCCTGCACTATGTGGAAGAACTGGCAGGAGGGACAACCGCAGGCTGTACCGAGATTCCCTTGAACAAATCGACCTAAAAAACACCCAATTTGAGTACAGACTTGACCCTGATTTAGCCTTACCGGTGGAATCCATCCAAAAAGGCGGCCAGCAGATCCCGGTTATCGTTTTTTATATATCCGTTTAATGCCTTCTTTTGTTCAAGTTCTTCAGGGCTAACTACAATCACGTCCTTGGGTTCTTCAAAATCTTTTAGATCCCGTCTGATTGACACCTGCGCGTCCCGCTTGGAGCCAATAAACGGCATCACCACAAGAAAATCAATGTCACTTTCCTGTCCCGCCAAGTTTTTGGCCCAGGAGCCGAATATGATGATTTTTTCCGGGGAGAATTTTTCAATAATGCGTTGGGTCATTCTTTTTACCGCTTCTTGGGTAATCATTTTTACCTCATTTCGTTTCTTTTCCCGGCTGGTATTTGCATCTAAGCCCGTTTTATCCCCAGGTAGAGATTTAGCAATCCTGAGATTTTCATCCAAAATCACTCAAATGCACCATCAGCCTGCTACATGGCTCTCTGGCGATTCCCATGACTGGACTTCCACCAGTAAGTAAAGAGTACCTTCGCAAGGCACACCAGAATATCTGAATTATCGGACTCAGCGGAGAACGAACAGGGCGAAGCCGGTAGGTTTGGGATGCCGACTATAAGTCGGCTGAAAATTGCTCGAGCTCGAAGTTATCATCCTTATTAAACTCTTCGGTTTCACGGATTATTCCCTTGCTCGTTTCGCTACCTGACCATAGAGCACTTTTTTACGATATTTCGTAATCCATACTATATGCACTTTAACGTCATAAACAGTATGTGCCGTTTTTCGATAAAACTTCATCGTCATCACCTGAGTTAACTTTACTCAAGTCTTCGACTGAAGTCGAGGGGTTTCCTCCCAGATATGAACACTAAAAAAGAACAATTACCGGACTTGATTTACCGTCGCCGTGGGCAGCACTGGGTAATCTGCGGGCGGCCCCACTTTTACCTCCTCCGGCATGGAGATATATTTGCTTTTATTGATGACCTCACGCCGGATCTCCTTGCCGTCCTTCTTAATGATGCGGTATAAAGTTACATCATACCCGTCTTCGCCTTTTTTTTCGACCACCCTCTCCCCCGGCGCGAGGGCCGGATCGGGTTTTTCCACCACCTTGAAGGGAGTCACCTTATCCACTACGGAAAGAAGCTCGACGGTCTCGCCGGGGTGCGTATCCTGGCCCCAGAACTCCGCCCGCAGCTTGTTTCCCCTTACCGTGCAATTGATTAAGACCGGGCCGGGAAGGTTGTTCTTGATCTTTAAATCTATGGATTTCTCCAGGACGGTGGCGTCCTGGCCGGGCGGCACATAAGCGCTCAGGCGCGAATGGCTCCGTCTTTCCACGATCTCCATGCGCGCGTAAAGAGCGGCGTTATAAACGGTACTGGATACCTGGCAGATCCCCCCGCCAAGGCCGGGCACCAGTTCTCCCTTTACCAGGACCGGCGCTTCCTGAAAGCCCCTCACCATGTCCCGCGGGCCCAACGCCGCGTCGTATGAAAAAACTTCCCCCGCTCTCAGCACCGCGCCGTGGATTGCCTGCGCGGCAAGCCTGATATTATGCACGCGGTCCGTAACCGTTGAATCGAATTTGGTAGTGAACGCGCCAAGTAACTTGAAATCGAATTCTTTAATTTCCGCTGCGGTCAACCTGGGTTTTTCCACCTTGACCGGAAGGGTGATATGACGGGGCGGCATTTTATAAATGGCTCTCCTCAGCAACGCCTGAAATTCCTTCACCTTCAGATGATAGCCGTTCAATTCCGCGCTGATCACTGGAGTCCCCTGCTTATCCACGCCCATGATCTGCGCGGAGACCGGCGCATGATCGATTTCCTCCGTCAGCATCTGGATGTATGTCTCCAGGCTTTCCCTGTCCTCGCGGACCAGGCACTTGATGTTCGCTCCCCTGGCTCTAATCTTGAGGCGTTCGTACCATCTATACCAGAAGAAGCCTCTCCGCCCCAATCGCCAGGCTTTTTCCACCGTTCCGCGGATATCCGCGTCAAGTCCGCTATAGCCCGGAAGAAACACCCAGGTACGCTTGGTCCAGTGCAAAAAAACCGGCTCATCGGCGACGCTCCGTTTATAGAAGCGGAGGTGTTTCTCAGCGGCGGCCCTGGTCATACCTCCAATGTTGATATGTTCAACCTCCACCCCCGCCAGGATCCTATCGTCGGGCAGATAAACACGGGCGGAAAAAATAAGCGCCATCCCCAGCAAAATCAAAATTCCTGCCGCATACAACCACGGCAGGGGGATCTTTCCCCACAGGATGAACCTTTTTTTCCGAAAATCTTCCCCGGATTGGCTGATTTCCACTTTCAAGACCCCTTTTTTGCTCCGCATCATTTAGTGTATCGTTTCGCTAATAGCTTTATAATGTCAACGCTACACGATATGTAATATCTCTTTTTTCATCATCAATTCAAATATGAGACATTACACTAGTACTTAGTTTCCAAAATAACTGTAATTACATTGGCCAAAGTTTCCGTGTTTCCATTGCGATTGGATGGCATCGCCGCAACTCAAAGGCATTTATAAAACTGAGTACTAGTTAATCCTTCCCGTCTTTTTAATATAACATATAATCCGCGTTATGGCAAAGATTTGATGCATAAGATTGTCCGATACCGCATATACTTCCTATACGCGACCAACGCAAAAACCTCTCATAACATATCTGGGGGAAGTCATGCGGCTCCTTTTCCATCGATGGCATCAGCAAAAGACGGATTTTTTAAACGGATTGCACAGGTTTCACTACGATCATCCCGCCGCGCTTGAGAATATTTCCCGCACCATCAACCGTATGTTGGAACTGCGTTATACTTCTTTTTATTCCGGACTGGTAATCTTATGCATCGGAACTGATCGCTCCACAGGCGACTGCCTCGGACCGCTGATAGGCGCGAAATTCTCCGATACGCCCTTGTCCGCGGTGGATGTTTACGGGACCCTAGATGATCCCGTTCATGCCGTAAACCTTCGGGAGGTCATGAACAGGATCCAGGCAAAACACAACAAGCCCTTTATTCTGGCGATTGATGCCTGCCTGGGGCGTTCCGAAAGCGTGGGTTACATCAGCATCAAAAACGGCCCCCTGCAGCCCGGAACCGGCGTAAACAAAAACTTGCCGGATGTGGGGGACATACATATCGTGGGTGTGGTCAATGTGGGCGGTTTCATGGAATACATGGTCCTTCAGAACACCCGCTTAAGTCTCGTGGTAAAAATGGCCGATATCATCTTCGCGAGTCTGCGTTTAAGCCTCTCCTCTTTTCCCAGTCCTGCGCACCCGGTTCCCACCGGCGCGGAGCACAAGTTGATCCAACTGCCCCCGTCTTAAAAAATATCCGTTGATAGGTTAGGTTAAAAAAAACCCGCCCCTTCCAAGGGGCGGGATTGAATATCTTCCGTCAGATGATAGCCTGCTCCGTTTGTTTATCGAAAAGGTGGATTTTATTGTTGTCCAATACCAGGGCAATGCTTGCGCCGTCTTTCGCCTTGGTGTGGGCGTCCACTTTGGCCACCAGGGTATCCGGCCCTTTGGACAGCCACAGCCAGACTTCGGAACCCATCAATTCCCGGACATCCACATCCGCTTCAACGGTCAGTTCGGCTTTGGGGCTGGATACAAAATCCTTGTCCTGAATGTGCTCCGGCCGGATCCCGAGAATGACTTCCTTATCCACATATTTGCTGATGCTTTTGAACCGGTTGGCGGGAATGGGCAGTTTGAAGGTCTTCATCTCCGCGAAGAGGTGATTGCCTTCCTCCTTGATCACGCAGTTCAAGAAATTCATGGGCGGGGTGCCGATAAAGCCGGCCACAAAAATATTGTTCGGCTTGTCGTAAATCGCGAGCGGCTCGCCCACCTGCTGTACGATGCCGTCCTTCATGACCACGATGCGGTCGCCCATGGTCATGGCTTCGGTCTGGTCATGGGTCACATAGATAATGGTGGTCTGCAAACGGCTGTGCAATTTTATCAATTCGCCGCGCATCTGGACCCTCAATTTGGCGTCCAGGTTGGAGAGAGGTTCGTCCATGAGGAACACTTTCGGTTCGCGGACTATTGCCCGGCCCAGGGCCACCCTCTGTCTCTGGCCGCCCGAAAGCTGCTTCGGCTTGCGGTCCAGCAGGCTTTCAATGCCGAGGATGCGTGCGGTTTCGTGCACGCGGCGGTTGATCTCGTCCTTGGGGACTTTTCTGAGCTTGAGGCCGAATGCCATATTGTTGAAAACATCCATATGCGGATACAGGGCGTAGTTCTGGAAAACCATGGCGATATCCCTGTCTTTCGGAGGGATATCATTGACCAGAACATCTCCGATATAGATGTTTCCGCTGGTGATCTCCTCCAAACCGGCCACCATGCGTAGGGTTGTGGACTTCCCGCACCCGGACGGGCCAACGAGCACGACGAACTCTTTATCCTTAATCTCAAGGTTCATATCGTTGACCGCGATTAACCCGTTTTGGAACTCCTTCACAATATGCTGCAGAATAACTTGAGCCATATGTACGCCTCCTTAGATGATAAATGTACACTTCGTTCACTTATAATTCAACAAAGGGGAAATTTCTCCTCTCTATTAAATCATGTATACAGTATGCAAAAATGTAGTTAACCTTCCAGGCTTAAAACTTATGCCCCGTCCGTACTAACGCTTTAACCAGCCCGGAGGCGGCGATAATTTTCAGGCTGTCCAGCAATAACACGAACGGCAGGAATATGCGTATCAAATCCCCGATGGAATAGGTCATTCCTAAAAAAAACTTGGCTGCCCAGGAAAAATACGGCACGCCTATCAGGTAAAGCGCGCACACTCCGGCCAGCCCTCCCAGAATAAGCGCAAACGTCCTTTCACCTTTCAGCCGGCGGCTGATGGCGCCTGTTACCCACGCCTGCGCCGCGAATCCCAGGAGAAAGCCGAAGGTCGGCTTCTGGTAATATACAAGTCCGCCGAAAGGCGCGGATGCAAAGACCGGCGCCCCCAGCAATCCCATAAGCAGGTATACCGATACCGCCGCAACTCCTTTGCCCGGACCCAAAAGCGCTCCGGCCAGAAATGCGAACATCACCTGCAGGGTAAAAGGAACGCCGAATAAATCGAAGGTTTTTATCCTTCCCCCCAGCGCCATCAACGCGGCAAACAGCGCAATAAAGACCAGATCTTTGACTGCAGTCGTCCTTTGTCCGTTCATTCTTTACCCTCCCGGTCGTATACGAAATTATATTTTTCACCGTCTTATTGCAACGCCACATCCCCGCTTCGGACCGTAACTCGTTCGCCCTTTACATCAAGGACCAATTCCCCCTGCCGGGTTAAATCCACAAAATATCCTTCTACCGCGCGGTCGCCGTCCATCACGGATATCAATCGTCCCATATGAACCGCCCTGCCCAGCCATTTTTCCCGGAAACCGGCAAAACCGTTTTTGAGGTAATCCCCGTAATCGCGGTGAATGTTGAGCAAAATACGGCATATGAGATCATGCCGCGCGATTTCCCGGCCGGTGATCTGTTTTAATGAAACCGCGCCGTTTAATCCCCCGGGAAAGACCTCCTGCCGCAAATTCACTCCGATGCCTATGATCATGTGGTTTATTTTCTCGCATTCCGCGCCTATCTCCACCAGGATACCCGCCAGCTTCCTGCCCTTCCAAATCAGGTCGTTCGGCCATTTGACGCCGATGTCCGGACAATATGGGATGAAGGCGTCGGATACGCTGAGCGCGGTTAGAAGCGGAAAATTCCCCGCATACAAGGGATGCACCGGAGGCCTAAGCAGCACGCTCATCCAGAGACCTTCTCCGGGCGGCGAGTACCATCCTCGACCCAGTCTTCCCTTGCCCTGCGTCTGGCAGTCGGAAATCAGGGCCGTACCCTCCGGCGCGCCTTGCCTGGCCATATCCTTTAAAATGTCATTGGTGGATGAAGTGGAGGGAATGTAATGAATTTTGGGCGAGAAGATCGTATCGGAAACTGCGCGGTTGATCAAGGACGGTACAATGACATCAGGCATGTATTCCAGGCAATATCCCTTGCGCGGCGCCGCCTTAATCCGGCAACCCGCGTCCCGCATTTTTTTTATTTCCTTCCAGACCGCCGCGCGGGAAGCGCCCGTTTGTTCAGCCAGGCTTTCCCCGGAAACGAAATCCCCTTTGTTTTTTATAAGCGCATCCCACAAAAGACCTTGTTCCAACTTTTTCCCGGTCACTGTCTCAGCCTCCCATGGAGCAGTTTGCGTTGTTTATGATAATCTGTAACTAATACTCAGCCTAATCCAGCAGGTCATTTCGACAAGCTCAATGACAGTTATAATGGGAAAACCAGTAATTTTTCAGCTTAGCCGGACACTGAGCTTGTCGAAGTGCCCAGCGGTGGCTGAGTAGTTACGATAATTCTACATTAAGTTAACAACGCAATTGCCTTTTTATGTATGGCGGGTCAAATCGGTATGCATGAGTTATATTTAATAATTTAAATTATAAAGGGAAATTTGTCAACTAAAAATATTATAAGGTTTACAATTTAATGGGCAATTTGCGTGCCGCTAAATACCGATAGCCTAATGGCAGCCATACACTATTTTTAGCGGCAAGACCCTGAATTAAGGCAACAACGCGATTGTCTCAGATTACAATCCGGTTGCCGGCTTTATGATTTTATGATAATATAAAACTGTAAAAGGAGGTTGTCATTTTGCGGCGTTATTACATCTTGAACAAGTGGCAGTTTGTTTTGCTTATTATAACCCTGTTTCTCATCGGTATCTATCTCGGTTCGCTCTTCTCGTATCAGTCTTCCCCGTCCACGGCCAGTACTTTGGGCGGTCAACAGGTTTCAAAAACGGCCGTTGTTCAGCCGATCCCGATGGAAGGCACGCCCGGCTTCGCCGATATAGCGGAACAAGCCTCCCCCGCGGTAGTGAAAGTGACATCATACTACCGTTACCAGGACAGCCCTGATCAGCGTTTCTGGCGGGAGTTTTTCGGATGGCCGGATCCCGGGGAGCGGGAAGGGGAAAGTTTCGGTACGGGTTTTCTCATCGATTCCAGCGGATTCATTATCACCAACGAGCACGTGATACGCAACGCCACCCGTCTGGAAGTAAAAATGAAGGGGTATCAGAATCCTTTGTCCGTTAAACTGGTGGGGGCGAGCGAGGATCTCGATTTGGCCCTGTTGAAGCTGGAAGACGGCCAAAATCCCTATCCTTATCTAAAGCTGGGAAATTCGGACCGCATCAGGGTGGGGGAGTGGGTGCTTGCCATAGGAAATCCCATGGGCCTGGATCATACGGTCACGGTCGGCGTGGTCAGCGCCAAGGACCGTCCCATCGCCACCCAGACCCAAAATGGACCCCACACATACCGGAATCTGATTCAGACCGATGCCGCCATCAATCCCGGGAACAGCGGCGGGCCACTCCTGAATACCAAAGGCGAGGTCGTCGGGATCAGCGCCATGGTTATGGATGTACGGAAAACCAGCGCCGTAGGTATCGGTTTCGCCATCGCCAGCAATACCGTCAAAAACAGCTTGCCGATGCTTAAAAAAGGCGGGGATGACGAGAAATACAAAGGCCAGGGATGGCTTGGAGCCACTCTGGCGGATATAAACGAGTATTACCGTTCCCTCCTGGATCTGCCCCCGGACTTGCAGGGGATTGTGATCACAAGGATTATCATTAACGGGCCGGCATACGCTGCCGGGATACAACCGGGAGACGTCATCCTGGCCATCAATAATGTGAATGCCGTAAACATTAAGGTGTTTTCGAAGGAGATGGCCAAATATAAAATAAACGCCGCGGTTAGTTTGAAGATTTATCGGCGCGGCCGGACCGGCGATCTTGAAGTGGTTTTGAAAAAACCTCCCCAGAGCTGTTAAGGGACAATGGAATAATTGTTATCCCGTTTCGTAATGCGCCATAACCGGTTTTTCCTGACCAGCACGAAAATATCCGAGTGAAGCTGAATCTGACGTGTTTTTCCCCATTCGATCCGGAGGCGGTAATCGGCTTTGAATTTACATGTCCGGGCGTCCCGGAAAACCTCCCGCAATTTGAGATCCATAACCGTCAAGGGCATCGGACCGGGATTCCCCCCTAAGCGGCGCATGGTATACTGGACATGCATATTTGATATGCTCCTGATCATATTGCTGTTTCCTTCCTTGAAAAGATCCCCCGCACCGTCTTCAGTGGCGATCTCCCTCATAATGGCGTGATTCAATTGTTCAATGGAAGCGAAGTACAAGCCCATTACCTGTGCGGGGGTAGTTTTTTCCGTGATCGCCGGCCTTAAACGCGGCTGTAAATAATGTATTCCCAAAAGGGCGCCGACGGCAACCATGCATATCATAAAAACACCCTTGCGCATTCGCCAAAAAGCGCCCAGGCGCCGTGATCTTATCCGGCCCGCCACGGCCCTTTTGGACTTCCGGGAAAATTTTTCCCGTTCCGCCGGGCTTGCGGCGATCTTTTCCGGGGGAAGAGAGGCGAGCTGCGCGATGAGGTCTCCCTCCCCCGGTCTGCGGCTTTCCTCTTTGGCCATCATTTCCCGAAAGATTAGACTTAACGGGGCTCCGATTGCAGGAAGATAATATCGTAAATCCAGCGGCTTTGCCCGCAGCACCTGCGTGGAGATTTCCTCCTCTTTTTCCGTGAAGAAGGGATAACTGCCGGTAAGCCACTGGTAATAGGCCGCCCCAAAGGCGAAGATATCGGAGGGGAAAGTCCAGGACATTTTTTTAATATATTCCGGCGTGAAACGGAAATTGTTTTTTTCCTTCCGATAAGACGCAAGGAGCCACCCCGGCTCAGGATCGATGATCTTCAAGGTGTCATCCTTCGGATACCAGACCAGTTCCCTACAGCTTATCCCCATAGCGGTCAGGCCGGCTTTATGCAGCGACGACAGCATGTCCAGGCCGGCGGATAGGCCTTTTCTAACGCGACCCGGACTCAAGTCCGGTTTGGTCCTTTCCGTTAGCTGTTCCCACAATTCATCGGCGCCCGGCAGTACCATAAAAAGACGCCCCTGATAGCGGGCAACGCCCAGGTACCCGATAAAGCCCGGATGGCCGATTTCCGAAACCGCCTGTATCCTTTCCTCCATGTCCCGTATGAGGTTTGCGATGGTTTTTTCCATGGGCAGGGATGCCATGCTGAAGGACTCGAGAATAAAACGGTTGTTTTCCTCGTCTTTTGCGAGTATATACTCACATCCGTATATGTCGGTATGCTCCGCCAAAATCTCCGGTTTAAGAAGTTCCATATTTTCCTCCCCGCCTTTCCACAGGCATGATAGCGCCGGGTAAAAAACGCGCGCAACAGCGAATCCTGATTCACCGCTTGAAACTTCGCATTAAACTTCTGCGCGGCCGCGGGGAATTCCTTCCCGCGTCCGCGCGTGAAAAGGCATAAACCATTTATTCCCTATAGCAGCTTCGCTCCCAGTTCAGCCACTTTCGAACGCTCCCCTTTGACCAGGACGATATGCCCGGAGATTTCCTCTTCTTTCAGCTTCTCGACCAAGTATGTCAGCCCGTTGCTGCTGGAGTCCAGATATGGATGATCGATCTGCTCGGGATCGCCGGTAAAAATGATTTTTGTGCCTTCCCCCACCCGGGTGATGAGAGTTTTAATCATATGGGGGGACAGGTTTTGAGCTTCATCGCAGATGACATACTGGTTCGGGATGCTGCGGCCCCTGATATAAGTGAGCGCTTCTATTTCCAGGACGCCCCGCTGCATCAGATCATCCATCATCCGGGCCGGCTTCTCGCTGTTCGCGAAAAGCAGCTCCATGTTATCGTAAATGGGTTGCATCCACGGGCGCAGTTTTTCCTCCTTGGTCCCCGGCAAGAAACCCAAATCGTTTCCCATGGGTATCACCGGGCGGGTGATCAGCAGGCGGCTGTATGCCCTCATTTCGAGAACCTTTTCGAGTCCCACCGCCAGGGCCAGCAGCGTCTTCCCTGTTCCGGCCCTTCCAACCAGGGTCACCACCTTGATATCATCATTAATAAGCAGTTCCAGAGCGAATTTTTGCTCCTTATTCCTGGCTTTGATGCCCCAGTTCACCGATTCCCCGTAACGGAGCGGCCAGAATTTCCCGTTCCCATAGCGGCTCAATGCGGAGTGGGAAGAATTCTCCCTGCCTTTCAGGATGAAAAACTGATTCGGATACCCGTCGACAGGAGCGGCCAGTTCCCCTCCACGGTAAAGCTGATCCACATCCGCATCGGCAACCTCAAGCGCTCCGGCGCCTGTAAAAAGCCGATCATAATCCACCTTATCGTTGTAAAAATCCTCTGCGGGAATCCCCAGCACATCCGCTTTGATCCGTAAATTCAGGTCCTTCGTGACGAGAATGACCTTCCCTTTCTTTTCCTTGCTGAGATTGTAAGCGACGGCCAGGATCCGGTTGTCATGCTTATCGGGATCCAGGCCCCTGGGGATGTCGATCACGGTCTGGTGGTTCAATTCGATCCACAGCCTGCCCCCGTTTTCAAGGGTTACGCCATCCGCCAGATTCCCCTGATCGCGCAGAAGGTCCAGTTCCCTGGAAACCGCGCGGGCATTTTGGCCGATTTCATCCTGTCGTTTTTTCTGGTTGTCGATCTCCTCTACGACCGTAAAAGGCAAAACCACGTTATTCTCTTCAAACAAGAAAAGGGCTCCGGGATTGTGCAGCAAGACATTGGTGTCCAGTACGTAATATTTTCGCACGTTTTTTGCCTCCCTACCGGAGTAGATTATGATGCACAACAAGAACATGCCTTGGTTTACCATGGCATTTTATGGAACTTAATTGATTTACCATGGCATGTTCTTACAAAGAATACGCTCCAGCGCAACCGCAACGCCGTCCTCCACGCTGGCGGGCGCCACCCAGTCCGCTTTCGCTTTCAGTCCGGGCACGGCGTTCCCTACCGCCACACCCCATCCTGCGGCCTCGATCATTTCCATGTCATTTAGCGCATTGCCGATGGCCATAACCTCCTCCCGCCGCAAACGGTAATACCGGGTCAAAAACTTCACTGCCGTCCCTTTGTTGATGCCCTTCGCCAGAATCTCCAGGTAGCTGGGATCGGATTTGGTAAAAAACAGGGCATGGCCGTATTTCACCCTGAGCGGCTCGATCATCTCATCCAGTACGACCGGCCGATCTATCACCAATACCTTGGTGGGCGGTTTTCTTAAGAAGCGGAGCAGATCCCCGGCTTCGTGGAGGGGCACCGCGGATCTGCCGGCGTATTCAACCGCCAAGGGGTTTATTTCTTCCACGTAAAGCTTGTCATCCACATATACATTTATGTGCATCCCGCGCGTTTTAAAAAAATCCACGATTTCTCCGGCATACTCCAGCGGCACCGGAGCATGAAACATCGCCTCGCCCTGATCCGGCCCCGCAATCATCGCCCCGTTATATGAAACAATGGGCGTATCCAGACCGAGCAACCTATGAAAGGGCCTTATGGAACAGAGCATCCGCCCGGAACCGAGTATGATCTTGACGCCCTCCCGGGCGGCCCTGGCAATGGTATCGCTGTTTCTATCGGATATTTTCAATTCCTTGTTGAGAAGCGTATCATCCAGGTCCAGCACGGCCATCTTGATGTTCATGCGTTTTCTCCATCCGTAGTTTGTCTTATATTCCATCTCATAAGCAGCGCTTAAATTTCCATCATGCCGATTGCCGCCGAGGCTATGGAAACCAGACAAATCCCGAATACCGGGGGGAAAAGTCCGCTTACGCAGAAATTGCGGACGCCTGACGCCATCACTGCGAATCCGGCGGTATTGAGAATCAATGCCACCACGAGAAAGGCCCTGTAATTCGGATCTTCAAATATGGAACAGGTAACGTACCGCACCGCGGCATTGAAAAAACTCAGGATCAGTCCTGCCAGAACAAAAGCCGACCATCCTTGAAGGTACAACCCCGGCAGGATAAAGACCACCACCGCCACAATCAGGCTGTTCCAGATCATCCGCCAAAAGAACTCTTTCATATGCCACCCCTCGCTTCAATTGTCCCGTACGGCGCCGGCGAAAAGCCGCCGTGTCCAGAAGCTATCATATGAGGGTGCGGCGTAAAGTGTGCTTAAGGCATGATTTCCTTGATCCTTTTGACAACCTCCGGTGTAATTCCTTTCACGGACAATAAATCTTTCTCCGCTGCCTCCCTGATCCTTTTGACCGAGCCGAATTTTTGCAGCAGCGCCTTTTTCCTGCGGGGACCGATGCCGGGTATGTCATCCAGCGCCGATTTTACCGTCTCCTTTCCGCGCAACCTCCGGTGGTAACTCAAGGCGAACCTGTGCGCTTCATCCCGAACCCTCTGCAGGAGATACAAGGCTTCCGAATCCCTGGGGATGAGCAGGGGATCCCCGCATCCCGGCAGGAAGACTTCCTCGTTTTCCTTAGCCAGCCCGATTACTTTGAGATCCTGAAGGCCCATCGTCTCCAGGACGGCGGTGACACTGGAAAGCTGCCCTTTCCCGCCGTCGATGACCAATAAGTCCGGGAAATCGGCAAACTTTCCCGGGGGGCCCGCTCCTTTCTTTCTGTCTTCCAGACCGCGGGCGAACCTTCGCCCTATGGCTTCCTGCAGGGAGGCAAAGTCATCAGGACCTGACACGGTTCTGATTTTAAATTTACGGTACGCCTCCTTGGCGGGAATCCCGCCCCGGAATACCGCCATGGAAGCCACCGTTTCGTTGCCCTGGAAATTGGAAATATCGAAGCATTCAATGCGTTCCGGAATTCTATCCAGGTTAATCCAATGCGCCAGCTCCTTCAGCGCCTGTCCGGCGAATTCATCCCTGTGGCTGCCGGAAAGTTCAGCCCTTGCCAAAAGGAGTTCAGCGTTCTGAGCGGCGAGATCCAGGAGCTTTTTCCTTTCCCCCCTGCGCGGGACGGACAGGATGACCTTGCGGTTTGTTTTTTCTTTGAGCCAGGCCTGGATTACCTTCAAATCTTCAGGCTCGGCCGGCAGAAGCACCTCCGCCGGCAAATCGCTTCGCGCTTCGTAATACCCCGTAAGAAAAGCGCTCATGATCTCCTTGTCCCCGGCGCCTTCCACTTGATCCAGAAAATAATGCTCCCTGTTTCCAAGCTTCCCGCGGCGGATCAAAAAGATCTGCACGCAGGCCTTCCCGTCGTTTTTGGCCAGGCCGACCACATCCAGATTCTCCCGGCCGGAAAGGGCCGCCCTCTGCTTCTCCTGAACTTTGAGGATATCCCGCATGCGGTCCCGATACACCGCGGCTTTTTCAAAATCCATCCGCGTCGCGGCTTCATCCATTTTCCCCTTGAGGAAATCTAACAGCTCATCCTGCCTGCCCTCAAGAAACAAATATACCTGCCTGATGACTTCGCCGTACGCCTCCCTGGAAACATTTCCGGTACAGGGCCCAAGGCAGCGCTTGATATGAAAATTCAGGCACGGCCTGTCCGGTTTGTCCCCGCTGATATTCAGCTTGCATGTCCGCACCGGGAACAGGCGCCGGATCAGGCGCACAGTTTCGCGCAGGGCCGTAACGTCGGTATAAGGGCCGTAATATTTGCCGCGGGCATCTGCAATTCGCCTCACCACCTGGACGGTGGGAAAATCGTCGTCCCGGTTGATTTTAAGATACGGGTAAGTTTTGTCGTCCCGGAGACGGACGTTGTATTTGGGCCGATGCTCCTTGATAAGGTTGTTTTCCAGCACCAGCGCCTCCATCTCGGAGGAGGTGGTGATGTAATCCACCGCTGTTACCTGAAGCACCATCGCCGAAATCCGGGGGTCCGTGTGGCGGGAATTTTGAAAATAAGAGCGAACGCGGTTCTTGAGCGAGACAGCCTTCCCCACGTAAAGAATCCTGCGCTCCTTATCGAGCATCATGTATACGCCCGGTTTGCCCGGCAGGGCTTGAAGATCTTCCTCAAGCAAGGTGTTCTCCCCACTTTTTATTCTGAAGAATCAGATTTAATTTATTATAACATGACCCTGCCTGGAGGTAAATATTCCGGCCCGAATCTTACGGTTTGCCTCCAATCCGGTAAAAAAAAGACATGGTTTAACATGTCTCTACTGGATTTCGATTTTTTTCCCCTTTGCCGCGGCGGTTTCCGCTTTTGGCGCGATAATGTCCAGGATGCCGTCCTTGTATTTCGCTTTCGCCTGATCCGGCTTTACCTGCGCAGGCAGGGGAATGGTCCTGGAAAAACCGCCGTAATATCTTTCAGTCCGGTATACGTGTTCATCTTTAAATTCCTCATTACGCTTGGCCTGGCCGGAGAGCCTGACCGAGTTCTCGTCCACATATACATCCAGATCATCCTTGACTACCCCCGGAATTTCCGCCTTAACCACCACATCCTTATCCGTCTGATATACGTCCACTCTCGGCGCTCCCGCATTGAAAAAACGAAAATTGTCGCGGTTAAAAAAATCGATGTCGCGGAAGGGATTCCACTCTACAAGGCTCAAAATGATACCTCCTATGCTTATTTATCGTTTACAACTTTATTCTGCCACTTTTCAAAGGCGGTTATACGCGGATTTCATGCCTAAAAAACAAGACCTTTCGCAGGGATTTCCGCCCCGGAAGTATAATATTATATAATGATAACTACTCAGCACCGCCGGGCACTTCGACAAGCTCAGTGTCCGGCTAAGCCGGAAATTTAATCCTGAAAAGAAAGGACCCTGTCTTATGCGATTCAAACCCCGCGTGACAAACCTGTTCGGCACGGACCCATGGATTCTTATAGACGACTTTTTCAGCCTGGACAACATCTGGCATAAGGAAGCGGTTTTTGCGCAGGGAAACGGTTTCATCGGCATGCGGGGCACGCTGGACGAGCCGGTGAGCGACAACCCCTGGAAAAGCATGTATGCATGTTTCTTGAACGGCTCTTATGAATACGAGGACATTCTCTATACATGGCGCCGTCACGGCCTGGCGGAGAAAACCCAAATCATGCTGCGCATCCCCGATTGGCATCTGGTGGACCTGGAAGTCGACGGCCGGCTTTTTCGCATGACGGAAGGCGTCGTGAATAAAACCTGCCGCAAGCTGGACTTCCGCACCGGCACGCTCCGCCGCAAAGTTGAGTGGACAGCCCCAGAAGGCGGGCGTTTTCTCATCGAAACAGAGCGTTTCATTTCCATGCCGAGAAAACATACCGCCTGCCAGCGGTACAAAGTCACTTCTTTGGACGGCGTCGCCCAAGTCAAATTATCTACTTCCCTGGACGGGACCGTGCAGAACCTTTTTTCCGGAAAGCCGCATTTATTTATACAGCAGATCAGGGGGGATCAGGAAAGCCAATACTTGGAGCTGCGCACCAAACGCAGCGGCCAGACGGTCGGCATGGCCTGCGCATCCCGCTGTTCCCTGGGAGCCGGGACAACAACTGTCGAAGGAACTAAAACCGCTACCGTATACCGGGGCCTATTGCCCAAAGGGCAAACCGCAACGCTGGATAAAATCATCCGCATCCATCTGGCCGAAGGTGAAACTTCCCGGCTTTACGCCGAAGTACGGACCGGCAATAACACCGATGCGGCCGCAGGATATGAAACGCTCCTTAAAGAGCACGAAAAATTCTGGGCCGAATTTTGGCGAGATGCGGACATCGAGATCCGCGGCGACGATCCCATCCAGCAAGGCGTGCGCTTCGCCATGTTCCAGTTGGCGCAGAACGCGGGTCGGGACGGCCGCACCAACATCGGGGCCAAAGGCCTGACCGGCTATAATTACTCCGGTAAAACGTTCTGGGATACGGAAGTCTATATGATCCCCTTCTTCGTCAACTGCCGCCCCGAATGGGCCCGGGCGCTGCTGGATTTCCGCTACCTCACCCTGGACAAGGCCAGGGAAAACGCCAAACTGATGCCCCTTTCCGGAGCGCTTTTCCCCTGGGAAACCATCAATGGCGAAGAATGCTCCTTTATATACGAGGCCGGCACCGCTCAATACCACATCAATTGCGCTGTCGGCTACGCCATCCGTCGTTATTACGACGCCACCGGCGACTGGGGATATATGGCGGACAAAGGCCTGGAGATACTGGTAGAGACGTCCCGCTGCCTGTTCGACGTAGGACATTTTTCGCCCTTTCGCGGCGGCAAGTTTTGCATGGCGGAGGTCTGCGGGCCGGATGAATACAGCCCCATGGTGGACAACAACTGCTACACCAATGTCATGACCAAGCACAATTTTTTGTTCACCTTAATGATGCTGGATAAATTGAAAGGTGAAAATCCTTCGCTCTATAGGGAATTTTTCGGCAGGCTCGGGCTGGATGAAGCGGAAACGGAGAATTGGCGCAAAGCCGCGGATAATATGTACGTGCCTTATTCCGAGGAACTGGGCATCCACCTTCAGGACGACCAGTACTTATACCGCAAACCGGTTGACCTGGAGCAATGGCTGCAATCAGAGGAGCGGAAGGCGCACCATCCGCTGAATCTTTTCCGCCTGCAAATCAGCAAACAGGCGGATGTGGTCCTGCTCATGATCCTGCGCGGCCTGGATTTCGACAGGGAGCAAAAACGGCGGAATTATGAATTTTACGAACCGCGCACCCTCCATGATTCGTCCCTTTCTCCCTGTATGTACAGCATTGTGGCCCAGGAGATCGGCAAGGAGGAACATGCCCTGCCGTATCTTTTTTATACGGTCCGCCTTGATCTGGACGATTACGGCGGCGCCGGGGACGGCCTGCACGCCGCAAGCCTGGGGGGCGTCTGGCAGGGAATCGTGCAGGGAATCGCCGGCGTAGTGATGCAAGACGAAAAACTGGAGATCAATCCCCGCCTCCCGGCCCATTGGAAGCTCCTGCGCTTCAAGTACCGCTTCGCGGGGTCGTGGTTTGAAATTCAAATTACGCCGGGCTTACTCCAGCTAAAATTAATCGCCGGAGAAGGATTTGCGTTCAAGCTGGGGGCAAAACAAATTCGCCTTCACAAGGAAACACCGGTATTAAAAATCAAAATTAACTAAAATTTCCCGCTTTCTCCTTGCATTCTTTAAAAAATAATTTGTTTCCGCCTTCCTCCCCGGATTCACCGCATATGGACGCAAGCAGTTGCGCTGCCGCCCCAAAAGCCCCTTCCCTGCGTATCACGCGCCGGACTTTTTCATCGCCGAATACGACGGTAAGGAGCTTGTTCAAGCCCGGCCCCCCTTCCTCTTTAACGCCTTTTGGAGGGCGGAAAAGCCTTCGGCCAGCGTCCTCCTGGCTGTTTTACCCGGATTGTCGAGACGTATAACAGCGCCGCATAACCGAAAGCCGTCAATAGCCGGCCCCTGTCGGCCTGTATGTTTTCCGCCGCCCACCGGAGAACCTGATAAGAAACGTCGGACCTGCGCCACTGTAAAATAAACGGGACCTGATTGAGGAGGAAAGCTTCATCCCGGAATAAAGCGTTGTATGTCGCGCCGCCTCAAAATCCAGACGCTTCTTGCATGAAGCGGCAGCCATTGGACCATGACTCCGCCTTCGCGCAATTTGGCGCTGCATTGACGGTAGAAGTCCCTGGTATATAAGGCCCAGGAGTCAAAAGAGCCGGGATGCGTAGAATCGGACACAATAATATCGTAAGTCTCGCCGGTTACGGCCACGTAATTTCTGCCGTCCTGGAAAATCAGCCGTCCCTTGACCGGGCGGTTTCCGCTCCCAAGAATATGTCCGTTCTCCCTGGAAAAATGCTTTCCGGCGGCCTCCACCACATCATTGCACATCTAATACACTGTAAATTGATATCTGCCTCATGAGCATCGGGATTTTATCGCCGCACACCGGCGTTTTTTACGCTTTTCCGGACCCCGGCGGAGAGGTGGAGATGGAACTGCATGCGGGAGCGGGGGGAAAAGCAAAGCCTAAAACGATGGCCATCCTTTTATCCGGATTGCGGAAGTTGCCTGGAAAAAAAAGGAGAAGCGAGGACATTTGCGAAAATATAATGGAACTACTGTTATTTACCGGAGGCTTATATGAAAAAGCGTTTGAAAGAGGAAACCGTCATCCTGATCAGCGTGGTCAAGTGGGTTGTCCTTGCTACCTGTATCGGTCTGATTGTGGGCGCTGCGGCGGCGGTGTTTTTAAGAATGCTGCAGTACGGCATAAATTTGGGCGCCCGTTGGCCTTATACTTTTTATCTGCTTCCCGCGGCCATGTTTTTGACCGTAATCGCCATTAAATATCTGGCCCCTGACGCCAAAGGGCACGGCACGGAAAAGGTCATCGAAGCCGTGCACGAACGCTCGGGGAAGATTAAGGCCGCGGTTGTGCCCGTCAAGCTTTTCGCCACCATTGTCACCATCGCCGCCGGCGGTTCCGTGGGGAAAGAGGGGCCGTGCGCCCAGATCGGCGCAGGATTGTCCTCCATATTTGCCGATATTTTCAGGTTTGGCGACGATGACCGTAAAAAGCTGGTGATCTGCGGTATCAGCGCCGGTTTCGCCTCCGTTTTCGGTACACCCATTGCGGGAGCGATTTTCGGCGTGGAGGCGATTTTTATCGGCAGCTTGCTTTATGACGTGCTTTTACCGTCCTTCGTCGCCGGAATCGTTTCCTTTAACGTCTCCTCCGCCCTTGGAATTACATATTTCAACCATCCCGTCAATTTCATGCACTCCTTCAACCAGTTTTTCTTTTTTAAGATAATCCTGGCAGGCATTTTTTTCGGCCTTTGCGCGCGGTTTTTGATCGAAATCATAAAACTGGGAGAAAAGGGCGCGGAAAAAATAAAAATATGGCCGCCGCTGAAAGGATTTTTAGGCGGAATCATCCTGATATTTTTGGCGGTGGTTTTTTCCCGGCAATATCTGGGACTGGGAGTCGAAAGCATAGAAGCCTGCTTAAGCGGAAACCCCTCTCTTCCGTGGTATGCCTTTATCCTTAAGTCCGTTTTTACCGGTATAACGCTGGGATTCGGAGGAAGCGGCGGCGTGGTAACGCCCATATTCTTCGTGGGAACCGCCGCAGGCGCCGCTTTTGCCGGATTATTCGGCCTAAGTATGGATACCTTCGCCGCCATCGGCATGGTAAGCCTCCTGGCTGGGGCGGCCAATACGCCCATCGCCGCCAGCATCATGGCCGTGGAACTTTTTGGCCCCTCCATCGCGCCTTATGCCGCGATATCCTGCATCATCAGCTTTTTAATTACAGGCCATCACAGCATCTATGCTTCCCAGCGGCTGGCCATCAAAAAGTCCGCCTCCATCGACGTGGAACTCGGAAAACGGATTGAAGATATCGAACCAAGCGTCAAACCGAGGAAAAAAAGCTTTTTGGGCCTTTTTTTGCGCATCATCAAAAAGGATAAAAGGGAAACCACTCCGGCCAAATAACGAGACAAGTTCCGCAAGCAGGAGCCGTATCATCGCCTGCGCCGCAAGGTGCATCAGCCATCCTCCCAAGTCCTGCGTAATTCCCGTTAATACAAATCAGATTCGCCGTTAGCGACCTTTCGACATCGCCCCCCCATTTGACGGGATTCAATAGTATCTATTGCCGTATCCTCTCCAATGGCTGGGGATTGCGGATAATATTTTCATAATTTTCCGCTAGAGCAATTTGTGATGATGATTTTACGTCTTGCCACTTCCATACACTATATTTAGCGGCAAGACCTTTAAAAATCCCTTCAATCACTCGCAATCGATTAATGACAACGGCAACCGCCCCTGTTTTGACGTTTGGGGCGCATGGTGTCGCAACAGGTTTGGGGGGAGGTTTGGGCATCTTGGTCCTGCAATTTATTCTCCTTGTCACGCTCTTTTTTGTCTTCCGATTCTTCGCCAAACTCTTCACTAAATTCTACCTGGCTGGCATTAATAAAATGGTTGGCAAAGTCATCCGGATCACCGGTGATGTCATTTTTCACCCAAATTTCATCCGCGTTGCAAACCTGGCCTTCTCCCCAAAATTCACAACTATCTACGGTGCACTTTACTTTAGGCAATGTTTTTTCTCCTTCCCAGGATTATTCACGGTCTCTCCTGTTGTTAGAAATGCGGTAAAGTAATAAACTTATACCGCACTCACTAAATCCTACATGTTGGGCATCATTAAAGCTTGATCACAGTTATGAATACACATTTCCCTAACGTGAGCATTTCTCTTGATCTTTGATCTGTGGTATTGTTGGCAATATTTCGAATATCGTTAGCTAATTTTTCACAGTGATCCCGGCATTGTTTTAGATTCATTTCCATTTGAATAATAACTCCCTTCTTATAATTATTTAATCACTCCCTGTGCTTTATGTACGGCGTAACCACATTCAGTTATACATAAATCAATATGGTGTGCGCCTTCAAAAAGCATTTCGCCCATCTTGACATCTTTGTTGGTTTTTGCCATATTCCGAAGTTCATTAGCCAATTGATTGCAATGGTCAATGCATTTTTGAATATCTTGTGTGTTTTGCATCACTAGTACTCCTTTCTTAAAAGATAAAATAATTTGGATTTTATTTAGCATTTGACAAGTATGTGGAGCATTGTTTCTTATGCAATAAATATTATTAACCGAATTATTATTGGTAATCATGTAGAATATCACATGATTACCATTAAATGGAAGATTAAAGAAAACCTATAATGCGCGGTTTCATGTCGGTAATTTAAAAACGTCAGTTGCAATGTACAATGGAGTCGGATAGTTTATTGGAAACCGTTATGGGCATGTCTAAGTTTTTGCGGAGAAAAACAAATTTATACATCTAAGCCGGAATTAACTTTCTCTGCCCAAACTGTTATGCTAAAAACAAATAATATTCCTTTTCTCCGTAATTAACTCCTTCCCAGCCCCAAAAAAAGGGGAGGCCCCGCCCCCCCTTATGCCGCATTCACCCTCCGCAACGTCTCCGGATCGGCATTAATCGAAAATTACCGCCAGGCCTTTCTGAATTAAAGTCAAGTCCGCAAAACCAACGGTAACCTGCATGCATCGCGACTTCAAAACAAAGTTTACGCTCTGAGAAATTCTCAAAGAACCCAATTAGCATCATGCACATTATTAACTCGGGATCTTCTGAAGGGCGGCCATTATCAAGACAATACAAATGCTTAACTTCATTGGGTATAAAATTAAAACCTACTTTTTTGTTGATTTGTCGATAAAAAAAGTCTTCGGGTATCAAGTCATCGATAATTACCATTTGAAAAATAGAACTTTGCTTTTCATTCTTTCCTAACATGACTATCATCTCCATAGATTGATAGTAACATTATTCGACATAAATTGCTTTTTTCCTTTAAATAAATTGGGTTTTCACAACGCTTTTAGGGGATGGAATCTTACTAAACGCTATTCTAACTTACCCGAACGGCAGTTTATATGCTATTCAAAAGTGGCGGCCTTAGATTCTTAGGCTACGCCACAATTACAACAGCTCCTTCAGGAGATGAGCTGAACGTTGAAGGATGCCAGATGGCGGAATGAGAATCCACAACGCGCATAAAAAAACTCATCAACGTCATACGGACAATATAAAAAAAGCCAGCCTTCAGTTAAGGCTGGCTATTTAATAGCAGATGGGAAGCTAACAATAGTTATAACAGCAGTAAATAGTAATTAATTGATGGTGATGTTATACAGCGTTGCGCTTCCGCCCAAGCATTGGATCCGGATGCCGTTCAAACCAGCGTTCAGGTTGAAGGTCAGTACGTTGGAGGTCGCTTGAGAACCTCCGGTATTGTTTAAGTTTAGCCTGCCGACATCCGTCCCGTTTACCAGAACCCTGAGGCTGACTGATGAACCGGAAGAATATTGCACCGTTATGGTTCGGCTACCGGTATTTGATGCGCGGAGCAGATAATTCCTTGAATTGTATCTGTCGATGTTGATCGAGTCGGCATTTTTATCGTGGGAATCGTAATCGACATCGTAGGCATAAGCTGCCGCCTTGAAGGTTGCCGGCACCGGTATACCGACTGTTGCTGCCGCTTTGGTGCCAGATTTAAGGCTGTCTATCGCCTGCATTTTAGGGGATGTATTGATCGGATCATTCATATTTTTGACAAATTCCCATTGATAATATCCCGGGACGCTGGAACCGGAAAAGCACAAATACATCAACACATCTCCGCCGTATTGTTCCCAGAACACCTGATGATCGGCGACGCAGGTCTTCATACGGGAATCGTTCCAGGCTTGTTCTTTAACGGCTTCGCTATGGCCGGTATTATCCATACTCGGTCCGCCTTCATAAGCCGTTTTTCTTAACCCGTAACAATATGCCCAGCCGGCATCGATCTCCTGGGCTTTCGCCCAATTTGCCGTATTAAATGTTTGGCTGGTCCAGATATTGCTCAGGGTCAAACCGTCGCTGCTGCCATCCGGATTGTAATACGCGGAGCCGCTGCCACCCCAGATATAGTACGGAATGGGATGCGGATCCAGAACATGGTAGCCGTCGCCGTTATTGTACCACTTGTCGACGAAGTCCAGGTACAATCCGGCTGTCCCCTGGCCGTTCCCCTGCTGCCATTCGATGACAGGCCGAATCCTTGTCATCATCTCCGCATCGCCGAATATCGACCGGAAGATCTTGCTAATTTCCACCGTACGTTTGCCGACGCGCCGCCAACCCCATTGGAAAGTGCCGGTCTCTCCGTCATAATTTAGGTTGGATCCGCCCGCATTGACCTCGGCCACCGCTTTATCCTTGTTCCATCCCGATTGTGTGAAAGCTCCGGCAAAATTCCACAACTCGTTGGCGTATTCGATATACAGCTTAAGGTTGGAATTAAGGGGCGCCCAGACCGGATTGCTTTGCGGACTGGTATATGGGTTGTCGCCGTTGGATCCGTATTTGAAAAGCTGCGCCAGTTTGGTGATATAGTCGTCGGTTACCGCCACAGGCACGCAAATCCAGCAGTCCGTGTTTGTCTCGTTGCAAAGGCGCGCCACATATTCCCAAGCGGCGCCTTTACCCTGCCAGCCATAGCCGTTGCCGCCCGACTGTTGGGTCTGGTACGGTTTAACCCTGTCCGACCAGTTGACCTCGGCAAGCTTACCGTTGGTCGCGGTAAAATCCATGAAACGGATGGCTTTGAAATTGCTCTGAATGATATTTTTAAATGGCGTGGTAAAAATAGTGGAAGGATCATAACAAACAGAAGACCCCGGCGATATCGGACGCATGATTTTAATGTTGGTCACGCCGGTATTGGTCGGGCTGGCGGCGGTTCTTTGCGTGGCGGTGCATTTAAATTGACAGCTTGCGTCGCCCTCGACCACCAAATCAGCCGTGGTGGTATTGGTAGAACTGTTGTAAGCCGCGTTGTTGACGGCGATGCCGAAGACTCCGGAGATGGTTGCTTTACCGTTGAAGCTGAGCTTGTAAGTACCGCGCGTATCTTTTAAAAATGCTCCGTCCCACAGCATAATCCCAAAGTCACTGGTTGGATTATTGTTACTGTCTACTGACACGCCACCGCCATTAGGATTATCGGGAGTTCCCAGCCTGCAGGTAAGATAGCAATTGGCGAAAATCTTTAAGTTGCCGGAATCATGGGCATGTTCAATATTGATGCCCATATAGCGGTCGGTGACAGGGACCTGAGTAGGAGTGCCAGTCGGGGTGGCCGCCGCTGACGATGAAGGCGTGGGGGTGGGCGTAGGATTAATTGCTCCCCCTACGCTGTATGTCAGGGTTTGATACCTGCTGCCGAAGCTCTGCCCTGTCCTGGTATCGACGGTGGTCCAGTTTATGCCGTCATTGGAACCCTGCAGTCTCCAATCACGGGGATCCCTTTCCGGAGCGTCATTGGCCGATGTGATGGTGTATTCCGTTATCGCATAAGAGGCGCCGCCGCCGAACTGGTATGCAATCCAGGCGTTTGTCGTCTGGAAAGCCAGCCATT
>JBLNCG010000022.1:0-4953 GCA_050260475.1 Bacillota bacterium | reverse complement strand
AGGGTATCAAATTAAGGAGGTTATCTGTAAACAAAGTGGAAATAAAAAAGATAGAAATGAGTGTAATCCCTCTTTTGGACGGAAAGCAAATTCATACACTAAAATGCAGGCCAGTCAGATCCGGAGGATGAAAGACGGAACATGTTTTTATAGGAGGTGGCAAAAATGCGCCAACCCGACTTTAAAAATCTCTTGAAGGTCCTGCGGCGGGAACGACCGGACCGCCCGACATTATTTGAATTTTTTTTAAATATGAAACTGGAATACATGCTTGCCGGGGAAGAAATCCCCAAACCATGGGATGATTACAAATACCTGCAAACCAAAATCGTGGCATTCAAAAATGCAGGTTATGATTACAACACCATACAGGGTTCCAATTTCCATTTCCCTAAGCCGGAACATCGACAAAAAAAATCCATTTCACTAAACGAGAGAAGCATAATCCATGATCGGGAAAGTTTTGAGACATATACATGGCCAGATCCGGACGACTTTGATTACTCAAGATTGGATCAGTTGTCTTTACCTGAAGGCATGAAGTTTATTGTCTGGGGCCCTAGCGGCGTCCTGGAAAACGTGATCGAACTGACCGGTTACGACAACCTTTGTTTTATGATATACGAACAACCCGAGCTTGCCGGGGATATTTTCGATGCGGTGGGATCAAGATTGCTGAAGTACTACGAAATCTGCGCGCCTTTTGAGAAGGTAGGCGCTTTGATTTCCAACGACGACTGGGGTTTCAATCAACAAACCATGCTCAGCCCCGCGGACATGCGAAAATATGTTTTCCCCTGGCATAAAAGGATTGTGGAAGCCATCCATCGTGCGGGCAAACCGGCTATCCTGCACTCCTGCGGCAATCTGGAATCCGTTTTTGACGACATCATAGATGATATGAAGTATGACGCCAAACATTCCTATGAGGATAAAATCATGCCTGTGGAAAAGGCTTACGAAAAGTGGGGCTCCCGCATCGCCATCCTGGGCGGCATTGATGTCAGCTTCATTTGTTTATCCACACCGGAGGAGGTTGCAAAACGTTCCCGGGCCATGCTTGAGCGGACGGCGGACAGGGGAGGGTATGCGCTGGGCACGGGGAACAGCGTACCGGAATACGTGCCGGCGGAAAATTACCTGGCGATGATTAAAACGGCTTTATGAGCGCGGCCCGCGGGACATGTTGGATATTATGCGGATCGTTACCGAGAAAACAATGCGGGACGCCGTTTAAACGCCCCGCTTAAAAAGGGAAGGAAAGGAGAAAAAATGGATAAAGATCCCGCTTTAATTATACAAGCTTAATCATGCGAAAAAAATCCCTTTAGCCGACATTTTATTGGAAATAACGTCTGTTTTTGACATATGTGATTTATTTTCATGACGCGCGGAAAAAAGGCAGTCATGCGCGACAGCCTTTTCTATAGGCGGGATAAATCATATCCTGCAGAATCAGGGAAGCGGCTCCACGATGGGACTCACGTTCACACGAAACTTAAGGCATTATGTCAGCAACCGAATTGACAATCCGCTTAGGCCTGTATGGGTATTTTTTTACTATTTCCTCAGTTGTAACACCGGTTAAAACCAGAATAGTCTCGAGGCCTGATTCCAACCCCACCTTGATATCAGTGTCCATGCGATCTCCCACCATTACCGCGTTCTCGGAATGTTCACCCATGAAGCGCAGCGCCAGCCGCATAATTAACGGATTGGGCTTGCCTACATAATAGGACGTATATCCGGTGGCTTTCTCCAGCAAAGCCGCCACCGCCCCGCATGCCGGAATGATCCCAAATTCGGTCGGCCCGGAGGGATCCGGGTTTGTAGAGATGAAAGGCACGCCATCCATAATAAGCTGCGTCGCCCGGATTATTTTATCGTAGGAATACGATTCCGTTTCTCCCAATATCACGTAATCCGGATTATAATCGGTCAGCTTATATCCGACATCGTTAAGGGCTTGATATAAACCGGTACCCCCCAGCACAAAAGCGGATCCGCCCGGTTTTTGGGTCTGGACGAACGTGGCGGTGGCCATGGCGCTGCTGAAAAGATGCTCCGTAGTGACCATAATATCCGCTGCATTTAACCTGTGCTGCAGGTCCTGAGGCGTATATCTGGAATTATTGGTAAGTATTAAAAACTTATGCCCCTGTTCGTTGAGGCGGCCAATGAACTGATTGGCCCCTGGAATGGCCCTCGCTCCGTGGACGAGTACGCCGTCCATATCGATGAGGTAAGATTTTTTGGCCTTTGTGTCGGGTTCAGGCATTTTTATTCCTCCATATCATGTCAAAACTTTCATAAGGCAATTGCGTTGTTACTTTAATTCAAAGTCTTGCCACTAAATATAGTATATGGCTACCATTAGGCTATCGATATTTAGGTGGCAAGACGTAAAATTATCATGACAACGCAAATTGCTCATAAGAATATTCTGGCAGTCTCAACCACATTCCTTCCAAATAAAGTTCCAAATTACGAATACAGCAATGTTATCGTTTCTGGAAGAATGAAAAAGTAACGTCGGAACTCCCCTTGAAATCCCATTTAAAAAAGGTCCTCACGGCCCCTGCAATGAATGACGTTGTACAATCGGGTCAGGATGTCCGAAGCCGCGCCGTCACTGCTGCCCGGCGAGCCCAATGGTCCCGTGAACGATAAAAACTCAGATCTGTTTGAGCGCGTTAAGCAATATCCCCTCCATTCTATTGCCCTGCGATTTGATGATTTCTTCCCCCAGTTCCCTGCCGGCATGAATCCGCGGATCTTTGCCGCCTACTGCAAGAGGCCAGGAATGTAAATCTTCAGGCAAATTTTCCATTTGAACCAATCCCGGTCTTAATGCCATAACCAGAGACGTTTCATTCATGCCGCCATGATCAACCTGAATACCCAGTCCATCTCCGTCATGTTCGCTTCCCCAACACGCAAAACCCTGCAACCCGTATTTTTCATTCCACATGGAAATTCTGTTTATGAAAAATTTGGTGGACGGCCCGTGGCCATGGGCGACTACGATTTTAAAACCGGCTCTTTTAAGCTGTTTCATTATGGAATCCATGATACCCTCGAACAAATCGTCGCAAATCCAATATGCGCTTCCCGCAAGTTGCTGCATCGCATAAAAACGGTAATCTTCCGGCGGACGAATACAAATATCCATGCCGTAGTATTCTTTCTGGTTTTCATCGATCTTCACCCTGTCAGGACCAAGGAATAACATTGGAAGAACAATGCCGCCCACTTTTCCGGCAAGATATTCAAAAAAGCCCTGCGCCTGGATACCGTCCGCGCCTAGCGGCATATGCTCTCCATGCCATTCCAATGATCCGAGCGGAAGATATGCGATGGGCGCATGTTTAATTCTTTCATTGAATTCCCGCGGCGTCAGTTCAGCATACAATACTTTACTCAACTTTAATCACTCCTAAAGAACATGTTATCCCGAAAAAAATATCGGGGGCTATTTTGAAAATAATTAATAAATCACTTGTAATTTAATCAAATTTTTCCTTAATGAATACCCTATTAAAAAAAGGGGCCTGACGGCCCCTGCAAAAGTTGATAATTCTTAAACTACGGATGCGCGTTGATCCAATCCATGATAGCCCGGTATTTATGGGCCGTGGCACTGCTTTCCCCGATGAACTCCTTGTGGCCGAACGCATTGCTGGAATCCACCGGCCCTTTGACGTGGCAATACAGAGCCATCAGATCGAAGAGCCCGTTCATTTGATTCAAGTAATTAATATAAAAGTTGTAAATGCCCGGATTGCGGTAAAGAACGTCCGCGTTGGTGGTGACATGCTGGCCGCCCTCATAGGTGATAAAGCGCATGCCGTAAGGCGCTAATTCTTCCTTCACATTTTGATTGTTGGCTACTGTATTTGGAATTTCGTTGTTCAACAGGGTCAGAATGTTGGGATCCGCGCCATCCATACCGTGACCGATATAAGGAGACACCGCGTAAGCGTCCGGCACGACGCCCGAAGGGTTCCAGACCGGGTCGTTCATGATATTGAGATGGACCCTGGCCAGGTAATCATTCCCATCCTGGCCGGCTAGCACCAATACAAGGCGATCCCGGTCGGCTCCCGTGAAGACGTTTTCCCAGATCGTGAGATGCTGCAGGGCCCGTACGGCGTAATATTTATGAGCCGCCGCCCATTGGTTCGTGTCAAGCCCCAAGGCAAGGCCGTGTTCCTCGCAGTAGTGCTCCACGTCAAAAATGGTGTTCCACGCCTCGTTGGAATATTCGATATAAAGTTTCCTGCCGGGTTCCAGCGTGTTTTTGAACAGGAGCGCCATCTGCAGGCTGTAATCGTCAGTCGCCTTGTGCGGGATGCAGACCCACAAATCCTTATCCAGCCGGTTCGCCAGGTCGATCAGCCATTCGCAGGCTATCCCGTCACCGATGTGCGTAGGCGGATCATCTTTGGGCAGCCAAAGCGATCCCTCCACCCAATAATAATCTCCATCGAGCCATGGCGCATGCTGATTAGGATCGGTCTGCTGCTTGCGGTCCGCCCAGTTTGCGGTGTCGTTGTTGTTGGTGGACTGCCATTCCATGCATCGGAGCAGCATATACGGCGCCAGTTCGTCCAGGAACTCCTGCTTCCACGGGTTGGAACCCACGGCGAAAGTCGCGTCTGCGCGGAAAGGAATGCAACCATCCCCGTAGGTGAACCAGAAGTTCGTGCCGATCCTGGTATTGCCGACAGGCGGCGTGGGCGTGTTGGTAGGCGTTGCAACAGGCGTTATAGTCGGAGTGGGGGTTACGACAGACGAGCTAGTCGGCGTCGGCGTCGCGCCTCCTCCAAGGCTGAATTGGAGCAATGAGCTTCCCGTATCGCCCGTATTGGTGTTTTCATACAGGGTCGTCCAGGTGGAGCCGTCGTTGGATCCTTGGCATTTAAGGCTGGTCAATAGGCCCCAGGTCGGCTT
>JBLNCG010000021.1:0-37104 GCA_050260475.1 Bacillota bacterium | reverse complement strand
CTGTTTTTCAAGGAGCAGAGAAAATAACTACCTCAATTATTCCAATTAGCTTTAGGCTTTCTTTTCTTGGAGTTTAAACTGTTGCTTAATAAGCTTGGCTTTTCACAACGCTTCTAGATATGCACGATATTTCGTGGCAAGACCTTGAATTAAGGAGACAATGCAATTGCCTTAATATTGATTTTGCTGCATTTAAATCAAAGTGCGAAAGTTGAGAATGTATAAAATTGAAGTTTTTCCTGTAATACCAGTAAAAAGGGTGATGACATGGATTATAACAAATTTCGCTTGCTCATGGGAAGATTGTTCGGCTTGTTGATTTTGCTTTTTCTCAAGAAAGAATTGAATTACACCGGTTTTATTTTCATCGCGGCGGGGATTTTTATCCGGAGCTGGGCTTCGGGATATATCCACAAGGGTCAGGAGGTTACCAGGACCGGACCTTATATGCTGGTACGGCACCCGTTGTACCTCGGCAGTTTTTTACTGGGACTGGGAATGGTGCTTTTCTTTGATCTGTGGTGGGTCGTTCTTTTATACATCCCGCTTTTCATCGGGATTTATTACCGGAAGATCAGGCTGGAGGAAAAATTCCTGCTGGAGCAATTCCATGACCAGTACCGGGATTTTCAAAGGGAAACCCCCGCTTTTTTGCCTGATTTCAAAGGATTTACACGGATTTTTAAACAGAAGGGCTTTTCATTCCGGGACTACCTACGCAACAGGGAATATCTGAACACCCTTGGACTGGCACTCATCATGCTGTTTCTTCTCCTGTTTAAGAGCCTGTTTTACGATTATCTTATAGCGTTCCGGAAAATACTGACGGATTTTTTAACCGCCGGTTGATTCCCGCTGCCCTCGCCCAGGCGAAGGGCTGTTTTTAAGGCGGTGAGAAAATGGGAGTGCACTTCTGCGCGGGCGGTGTGGTCCTGCACAATGGGAAAATTGCGGTCCTGAAAAGGTATAACGGCGTCTGGCTTTTGCCCAAGGGGCACATAGATCCCGGCGAGACGCCGGAGGAAGCGGCGCTCCGCGAGGTATTGGAGGAGACCGGCCTGGAGTGCGAAATTGTCAAATCGCTCTGGACAACCTCTTACTCATATCATGAAGGCGGAACATCGCATTTAAAAACCGTGCAATGGTATCTGATGCGGAGGCTAAGAGGCAGGCTGGCCGGGGAAAACGGGATGTTTACGGAAGCGCGGTGGATCGGCAGGCGGAAAATGGCTTTGCTTTCTTTTGACGCGGACCGGAAACTGGCGAAAGCGGCTTGGGATTTTAAGGAAGGGAGTAATGATATTGGATAACGTGAAGCTTCTATTTGCAGACGGTTCAAAGCGGGAATATCCCAGGGGGATGAGCCTGCAGGATATCGTAAACCGGGCTGCGCCCTCTGAGGCAAAGGAAATTGTAGCTGCGCGCATAAACGGCGCTCCGGCGGATTTGAGCTTTTGCCCTGAGGAAGACGGCGAAGTGGAGTTTATTAAAAAAGACAGCCGGGACGGCCTGGAGATACTCCGGCATTCGGCATCCCATGTGATGGCCCAGGCGGTCGCGCGGCTTTTCCCCGGCGTGAAACTGGCCATCGGGCCCGCCATTGAGAACGGTTTTTATTACGATTTCGATCCGGTGGATAAGTTTGCACCTGCGGATCTGGAGCGCATTGAAGCGGAAATGGCCGGGATCGTGAAGGAAAACCTTCCGTTCGTGCGCAAGGAAATGAGCAGGCGTGAGGCGCTGGAGTTTTTCGCGCAGCGGGGGGAGAAATATAAGGTGGAACTGATCGAGGGTCTTGAAGATGAAAAAGTTTCCTTGTATCAGCAGGGGGAGTTTACCGACCTCTGCCGCGGGCCTCATCTGCCTTCCACGGGAATGCTGCCCGCCTATAAGCTTTTAAGCCTGGCGGGGGCGTACTGGCGGGGGGACTCCTCCCGGGAAATGTTGCAGCGCATATATGGCGCAGCTTTTTTCTCCCAACGGGAACTGCAGGATTATCTTAAATTCCTGGAGGAAGCGGCGAAAAGGGATCACCGCAAACTCGGCCGGGAGCTGGATTTGTTTTCCATGGACGAGGAGATTGGCGCCGGGCTGATCCTTTGGCATCCAAAAGGGGCCCGTATACGCCTTTTGATCGAGGACTACTGGCGGGATGAACATTACAAAAACGGATACGAACTCGTATACACTCCCCATATCGGACGGGGCCTGCTTTGGGAAACCAGCGGCCATTTGGGATTTTTCAGCGAAAATATGTATTCCGCCATCCAGATCGAAGGACAGGAATATTTTATCAAACCCATGAACTGCCCGTTCCATATCACCATTTATAAAAGCAAAAGCCGTTCCTACCGGGATCTTCCGCTGCGCTGGGCGGAGCTGGGGAGCGTTTACCGGTATGAAAAAAGCGGCGTGCTGCACGGCT
Organism: Bacillota bacterium; assembly: GCA_050260475.1. Taxonomy (GTDB): domain Bacteria; phylum Bacillota; class UBA4882; order JBLNCG01; family JBLNCG01; genus JBLNCG01. The sequence goes on along the minus strand of JBLNCG010000021.1, from coordinate 34,679 downwards.
TGCTTCGGGTGCGGGGCTTCACCCAGGATGACGCGCACATTTTTTGCAGCCCGGAGCAGATGCCCGGCGAAATAGGGCGCGTCCTGGATTTCTGTCTGAATATTCTAAAAACTTTTGGGTTCGAGAATTTCCGGATTTATCTGGCCACCAAGCCGGAAAAATCAGTGGGTGAGGAATCGCGTTGGAAGGCGGCGACGGATGCGCTCCGCACGGCCATCGATAAAGCGGGCTTGCCGTATGAGGTGGATGAAGGCGGCGGGGCTTTTTACGGTCCCAAGATCGACGTGAAAATCACCGATGCCCTGGGCAGGCAGTGGCAATGTTCCACCATCCAGTTCGATTTCAACGAGCCGGAAAGGTTCGGCATCACATATAAAGGTTCGGACGGTTTTGATCATCAGCCGTATATGATCCATAGGGCTTTGATGGGTTCCCTGGAGAGGTTTTTCGGGGTACTCATAGAACACTATGCGGGGGCTTTTCCGGTATGGCTTGCGCCGGTGCAGGCCGCGGTTCTGCCCATCGGCGATGATTATCTGGACTATGGGAAGGACATCGCCGGGCGCTTGAAAAAGGCCGGATTACGTTGCGAGGTGGACGAACGGAATGAAAAAATCGGTTATAAAATCAGAGAGGCGCAATTGCAAAAAATCCCTTATATGCTGGTGGCGGGGGAAAAAGAACGCAGTGAAGGCACTGTCTCCGTCAGGACCAGGAAGGGGGAGCAACTGGGGAGCATGAAACCGGATGAGCTGATTGCCCGTATAAAGAAGGAAGCGGTTGAAAAAACGGTTTCATGAGTAACCGGAGACCGGATAATGATAAGTGCTGATTGCGGCGGTTGTCCTTTGGCGGATTGAATCATCTCCATGCCGGCAGGGAATGATATGAATGACGGCGGTATTTGAACCGTCGATTTATTCAGTTGGAGGCGGAATGATGGCCAAAAGGAAAAAAGCGAAGAAAGAAAGCGCCAAAGAGCAGTTGAAATGGGAAACAGCGAGGGAAATGGGTCTGGATGACGACCTGGCCGCGGGGGACGGCGGGCTTACCGTTAGGGAAGCCGGCAAGATTGGGGGAAATATGGTTCGAAAGCTTGTGGAAAAAGGAGAGGAAGCCCTGGCGGAATCCGAGACGGAAACCGAAACGGAAACCGAAAACGGTTCCGGGGACGAAGACAATTCCTAGTGTAGCGTTTCGCAAATAGCTTGACGATGTCAAACGCTACACGATCTGCAATGTCTCATATATTTCTCGTTAAGCTATTTACGAGGAGGCAATTGCGTTGTTACCTTAATTCAAGGTCTTGCCACTAAATATAGCGTATGGCTATCATTAGGCTATCGATATTTAGTGGCAAGACATAAAATTATCATAAGAACGCAAATTGCTCGAGACATTGCACCAGGCATCATGCGATCGAGCGGATCTCTTACAAAGACGCCATGGAGCGTCTTTTGTTTTTAGGGCCAGATAATGGCAAATCCCGCGTATTTTGATTAAGCGCGAAAATGAATTCGTTCCTTGCGGCAAACGGCAGTTTTCCTGATCTGATTTCGGCAGGTTTTTCTCTATTTAAAACGAATTTACTTTCAGTCGGGTTTAATCGATCGGCGGAAGGTGAGAATGCATGGCGGATGGACACCAAGCAGGGAAGAAGACCGCGGAGCACGGCAGGGCGCCCTTATGGAAACGGCTGGCAGCGGTTTTCATTGATCACCTGATCATCACGTTTTTTTTCGGCGCGTGGCTTTTTTTATATTTCGGCTTGAACAGGAGCAAATTGTCTCCCACGGTCTCCCTGAGGGGGATCGGATTGGGCCTGGTTCTGATTTTTTTGCTGTATCTTGTGAAGGATTTGCCGTACGGCAGAAGCCCGGGCAGAATGATAACCGGGACGGCAGTGCGGGATGCGAAGGACAACGCGAAAATCCCGGGTCCCGGAAGGTTGATTGCCCGGAACGCCATGCTTGCGGCCTGGCCCGTTGAATTTTTTCTGCTGTTGTGTACCGCAAGTCACAGGCGTTCGGGAGATACGGTTACCGGTACGGATGTGGTGGAGATAAAACGGGGGGGATGAACCGGTCGTGATTATCAGCGCCAGCAGGAGGACGGACCTGCCGGCTTTTTACAGCCGGTGGTTTTTAAACAGGCTGAAAGAGGGATTTGCCCTGGTCCGCAACCCTTTCCGGCCAAGTATTGTCACCAAAGTCTCCTTGCGAAGAGAAGATGTGGACTGCATCGTCTTTTGGACCAAAAACCCCGGCCCCATGCTTGCGGATCTGCATCCGCTCCGGGATTTTCCGTATTATTTTCTTTTTACTTTAAACCCGTACGCCGCGGATCTGGAAGCGAATCTTCCGGCCAAGCCCGTCCTGGTCGAAACCTTCCGAAGGCTTGCCGGGCAGATCGGGGGGAGGAAAGTAATCTGGAGGTACGATCCCATCATCTTCACGGATAGAACCGGCCCGGATTATCACCGCAGGAATTTTGAACAACTGGCCGCGGCGCTGTCCCCTTATACAGGCAAATGCATTATCAGTTTTCTGGATTTCTACGCCAAGACTAGAAAAAACACTGCTCATTTGTCTGTCTTTGAGCCGGACATGGGTTTGAAACGGGAAACGGCGGCGGCCATGGCGGAGATCGCCCGGGGATTCGGCTTAAAACTTGAAACGTGCGCCGAAGATCCGGATTTTACAGGCCTGGGGATCGACAGGGCTGCATGTATAGACGGCGGATTGATCCGGGAGATCACCGGCAGGGACATCGCGTTCCGGAAAGACCGGAATCAGCGGAAAGCCTGCGGCTGCGCGGAGAGTGCGGATATCGGCGGGTACGACACGTGCCGGCACTGCTGTGTTTATTGCTATGCCAATAAAATCCCGGATCCGCGCAGACGCGTGCCTGCGCATGATCCTGATTCGCCGCTGATCAGCGGGTGGGCGGAGGCGGGGGATGTGATCGTTGAGGGGTGAAAGAGGCTGTAATAAATACGGTCTTTTTTATAACCAGGCAGGGGAACACCGGGCAGGCGGTGTTGGTGTAAGTGTTCCCCTTCCTTCCTTTCTTGCTTGGCAAGACCTGCCCGGGTGTGATATATTATTTCCCATCTTTACCCAAATTCCTTCTTCATATTTAACTCAACTTTTGCCGGTGAGATTGTAAAAAACATATATTCTTCATGTTCATAGTCCACGAAAAAAGCCCGGATATCCGGGCTTTTTTGTGGACTGTCGTATTATTTATTGCAGCAGTAGCAGATAATCAACACAACTACGACAATCAAAATAATGCAGCAGCAGTTTTCGTCGAATTTGAAACATGAATCGCCCATCCGTCATCCCTCCGATATAGGCTAGGGTTGTTGATCCCCTGCACCTTTAGAATATGTTTATTGTTATAAAGTGTAATACGGAGAATCGTATAAAAAGCCGGGAGAAAGGAATGAACGCTTTCCCTCTTGACAATAAGGTGATGCAAGCATATATTATTTTTAACAAAAAAAACGAGGCGGCGCTCAAAGGAGGAAAAATTTCATGCCGACTTATGAATATCATTGTCCGCAATGCGGGAAGTTTGAATATTTTCAGAGCATAACCGCGGAGCCTCTCGTCCGGTGCCCCCGGTGCTCCTCGACGGTGAAAAAGCTGATCAGCGCAAACGGGAATATAGTATTCAAGGGATCGGGATTTTACACCACGGATTACGGGCGGAGTAAAGATTACCGGGATAAGGTGAAGAGCGAGAAGCCCGAAAATAAAGGAGAAAAGGCAAGCTGATTTTTTATCCCGCTTGACACGGGGTATCCTTAAAGCTATAATTTTAAGCGAGTCATAATTTTAAGGGGGCTTGATGATGGCCGACAGGTCGGAGGCCGGTGGTTTGAGCAGAAGGAATACCGTTCAGGCTGTAGAAAGGGCGCTGGACATCCTGAGCGTTCTTGCGGAAACCGGCGGGGACGGGATTAGCGTCAGCGAGTTGGCCGGCAAGGTTGATCTCAAGTTGAGCACCACGCACAGGCTGCTTCAAACCATGATGAAAAAGCTTTTTGTAGATAAGGATCCCCGCACCGGCTTTTATAAAATCGGCAGCCGGACTATGGGTCTGGGAAATTCCGCCATGCGGTCGCTTGATCTGCGTTCCGTGGCACGGCCGCTTTTGGAAGAACTTACGTCCAAAACGGGAGAGACCACCAATCTGGCTATCTTGGACCGCGGCGAAGTGGTGTATATCGATCAGATTGAATCCACCAATATGATTATCGTAAAGATGTTCGCCAAACCGGGAAGCAGGGGTCCTGCATACTGCACCGGTTCAGGCAAGGTCCTGCTCGCCTACCTGCCTTCGGATGAACAGAAAGAGATTATCAAAAACATTAAATTTGTAAAATTCACCCCGGAGACCATCGATAGCCCCGACCATTTGTATAAAGAGCTGAGCCGCGTATGCGAGGAAGGATATGCCCTTGATTTGGGGGAGCGTGATGAAGGCGTGAGATGCGTGGCCGCCCCCGTGCGCAGTTACGACGGTAAAGTGGAAGCCGCGGTCAGCCTTTCCGGCCCCGCGATGCGCCTTACCAATTATTACATGAACCATGAGCTGATCGGCTTGGTGAAGGACACGGCGGAGAAGATTTCCGGGCTTCTGGGTTATCACCCTGCGGGTGTATAGGGAAGGAATTTCGTTGAGCAATTTGCGTTGTTATGACAATTTACGCCTTGCCACTAAATATCGATAGCCTGATGGCAGCCATACACTATATTTAGTGGCAAGACCTTGAATTAAGGCAACAACGCAATTGCCTCCGTTGTTTTACAAATGTAAAAAGGTATGGTATAATTACGACGGGTAAGATGAGGAATGGCCATCCGTCATGGCATTAAGGCAGTCTTCAGGCGCGAAACTATTCGGGTTGAAAGGGTGGGTCATAAATGATATGGACCGCCGACATCTTGTGGAGAATTTTTGAGCTTACCGGGTCAGTTTCGATTTATCTTTTGTATAAGGAGTTTTTATTGAAATAATATTGTCGCGCGATTTCAGACATACAATGAAACGCCGTGATGGAGAGAAGTACCGTGGGAGAGTCTTTTACAGAGAAGGTGAACGGGCTGAGAACACCGGAAGATCTACAACGGGAAATTCACTCCGGAGCCGAAGGTTGAAAATACAACGGTTTGATTAAAAGCACTCCGGCGATTGATAAAAGCCGTCGTATAAGTAGACCGGTCCGCCTCTCCCCCGTTACAGGGAGATGATTTTATAAAAAGCCGGTTTGCAGAAACAATGAGGGTGGTACCGCGGAAGTTCGTCTTTCGTCCCTGCGAAAGACGATTTTTTTTATTTAAAATGAATAATTATTACTTCCGACTTATCGATTCTCTGGAATTTCTTGGATCAGGAGGGATGGATTTGCAGGATAAATTGAAAGCTTTGGAAGAGCAAGCTTTAAAAGAGATCTCCGGCGCAGCTTCCATGCAGAATCTGGAAAATATCCGCCTTAAGTTTTTGGGGAAAAAGGGGGAGATCACGCAAATCCTGCGCGGCATGGGCGCTTTGCCGGAAGCGGAGCGTCCTGCGGCGGGAAATTTCGCCAACCGCGTCAGGGATAATATTGGCGAGGCGCTGGATAAACGGGCAAAAAACCTGGCGGAATCGGAGCTTACAAAAAGGCTGGAAGAAGAAAGGCTTGATATCACTCTGCCGGGCCAACCGTTTCGCAGGGGGCATTTTCATCCCCTGCGCATCGTCCTGGAGGAAATCGAAAGGATCTTTCTCGGCCTGGGATTCACTATAGCCGAAGGGCCGGAGATCGAATCGGATTATTATAATTTTGAGGCCCTAAATATCCCCAAAAACCATCCTGCCCGGGAGATGCATGATTCCCTGTATATTTCCCCGGACGTACTCCTGCGCACACATACGTCCCCGGTTCAGGTCAGGACTATGGAACAGTTGCATCCTCGTCCTGTCCGCATCATAGCCCCCGGCAGGGTATACCGCCGCGATGCGCTGGATGCAACCCACTCCCCTGTGTTCCATCAGGTTGAAGGGTTGCTTGTGGACGAACAAGTAAGCTTCGGGGATTTAAAAGGGGTTCTGACCATATTCGTACAGGCCATGTTCGGCGCGGATAGAAGGATCCGTTTCCGGCCAAGTTTCTTTCCGTTCACGGAGCCCAGCGCGGAAGTAGATGTTTCCTGCATCCGCTGCAACGGTAAAGGATGCCGGGTTTGCTCCCATACCGGTTGGCTGGAAATTCTCGGCGCCGGATCAGTGCATCCGAACGTGCTGGCCATGTCCAAATACGATCCCCGAAAGTATTCCGGTTTTGCGTTCGGTATGGGGCTTGAGCGCATAGCCATTTTGAAATACGATATTGAGGATATCAGGTTGTTTTATGAAAACGACATCCGGTTTTTGCACCAGTTTTAAAATAAGGCAATGGCATTGTTATTTTAATGCCATGATCATAACACGTAAATTGCACAATATAGAGCTCAACTTTCGCGTGTCAGTTGAAACGAGGAGATGACGAATCATGAGGATATCCCTGAATTGGTTGGCGGAATATGTGGAGATCAGCATGAGTCCGGCTGAGCTGGCGGAAAAGCTGACCATGGCCGGAATTGCGGTAGAATCGGTGGAGGATAAAAGGGATGTTTTTCGCGGCATCGTGGTGGGCAGAATTCTCGACATCACAAGGCATCCGAATGCGGCCAACTTATTCGTCTGCAAGGTGGATGTGGGCGGCGGGAAGCCCTTGAATGTGGTTACCGCCGCGGCCAATGTGAAGCCCGCCCTTCTGGCGCCCGTGGCTCTTCCCGGAAGCAGGCTGGCGGATGGCAAGGAGATTAAAACCGTGGATTTCCGGGGCGTTGTCTCCCAGGGCATGTTGTGTTCCGGCACGGAACTGGGGCTGGAAAAGATTTCGGAGGGGATCTTCATATTGGAGGAAGAAAAACCGTTGGGCCAGGAGATCGGAATTGCCCTGGGCCTGAATGACGTAATGTTTGAACTCGAATTGACCCCCAACCGGTCCGATTGCCTGGGGATGATCGGCGTAGCCAGGGAAGTGGCGGCCTTAACCGGGGCTAAATTTAATGAACCGAAATTTGCCTTGCGGGAGGAAGAGACTGATATTTCCCGGATGATCAAGGTGGAGATAACCGATCCGGCGCTTTGCCCGCGGTATGGAGGAAGGATTTTCACCGGGGTGAGGATTGGGCCGTCCCCTTTCTGGATGAGGCTTAGACTGCTTTCTGCGGGCATCCGGCCCATCAATAACATTGTCGATATCACCAATTACGTGATGCTGGAATATAACCAGCCTCTGCACGCCTTCGATTATGACCGCATCGGCCAAGGGAGAATCATCATCAGGCCCGCCCGCGAAGGGGAAAAAGTAGTCACCCTGGACGAAACAGAGCGGCCGCTGGCGGCTGAAGATCTGGTCATCGCCGACGCCGATACGGCCATGTGCCTGGCGGGCATCATGGGAGGAGCCGAGACCGAGGTCACTGCCGGGACAACCACGGTTTTTTTGGAGGCCGCCAATTTTCACAATATCACCATACGCAAGGCGGCTCAACGCCTGGCAATGAGGACGGAAGCGGCCCTCAGGTTTGAAAAAGGGCTGGATCCGGCAACGGTGCCTTTGGGATTGAACAGGGCGGCTTATTGGATTGAGGCTTTCGGTGCAGGTAAAGTATGCCGCGGAATAGTGGATGTGTATCCGCACCCGGAGAAAAAACGGGTAATCAGGGGCGAAACTTCACGCATCAATAAACTGCTCGGTACCAGCTTGGCTGCGGAGGAGATGCTGGATATACTGAACCGGTTTGAAATAAAAAAAGTCCGCGGAGCCGCCTCTTCCTGGGAGGTTGAGGCGCCGAGTTACCGCAGGGATTTGATTTGCGAAGCTGATCTGGCGGAGGAGGTTGCCCGTTATTACGGTTACGATAGGATACCGGTTACCATACCCGCCGCCACGCAAATCGGGATAAAAACCCCCGTTCAGCAAAGCGAGGAGGAAATCCGCCGCATCCTGAAGGGACTTGGTCTGGATGAAATCACCACTTACAGCGTGGTTTCCCCGAAAATGCTGGAGCGCCTGCGCATTCCGGAGGATGATCCGCTGGGCAGGACTTTTTCCCTGATGGCCCCATTAAGCGAAGAGCAGGCCGTGATGCGCACAACCATGCTGGGAAGCTTGCTGGAGACCGCTGCGTACAATTTAAAACGCCAGGCCGACGGTGTGGCCATGTTCGAGGTGGGCCGGGTGTACCTCTGCCAAGAAAGGCAGGCGCTGGCGGATGAGCGGTTGAAAATCGGAGTGGTGATATCAGGCGGGATTGAAACTCCCGGATGGACGGGACCCGCCCGGAAAGCCGATTTTTACGCATTGAAGGGCATATGGGAAGCCCTGGCCGGTCAATGCCGGATTTCCGGATTTGCCCTTGTTCCATCCTCACACCCGTCATTTCATCCGGGACGGGCGGCCGACATCATGATCGGCGGCAAGAATGCCGGTTGTTTCGGGGAGATACACCCCCTCACGGCGGCGGCATTTGAACTCAAGGAACGGACCTGCGCCATGGAAGTGGATTTCATGTCCCTCCTAAACGCTTCCGCTCGGGAGTTGTTTTGCCGGAGCATACCCAGGACGCCCCAGGTTTCCAGGGATTTGGCCCTGGTGGTTGGAAAAGAGATCGCGGCCGGAGACTTGTTTGCCGCGATTGAAAAAACGGGCGGCGGCATATTGGAACACGTATTGCTTTTTGATCAATATACCGGACCTCAGGTGGGCGAGGGACGGAAAAGCCTGGCGTTCAGGTTGAATTTCCGCCATCCGGACACGACTTTGACGGATACCGAGATCAATAATGTGATGGAGAAAATCGTTGCTAAATTGGTTTCTTCTTATCAGGCACAGATAAGAGCCTGACCGCATGTTTAAAATCCTCATAATTTTTTATTTCCTTTCATATTATTGTTTGAGGTGAAAGGAAATGAAGTTAAAATTTCCTGCCGGGATGAAACAACCTGGCCTTTTTTTATTATTTATCTTGTATATGTTGCTGTTTGTTTATTCGGAATTCTGGCTCTGGGGATCCCACCTCTTCTGCCGGGCGGGGATGGGTGCGGTTCTATTGTTCTGGCTGGCGCTTTGGGGCGAAAAGATCCTGCCATGCAGGATTGGGCGCCAGGGGCTGTTCCCGGCTCTTTTGGCCGGGATCTGCGGGCCGGCATTATACGCGTGGCGCGAGAGCTGGCTTTATTGCCCGGGCTTCCAGATGTCCGCCAGGATAGCTTTTTTTGTATTGTTGTCGGCGCTTCTCGCGCTGAATGCGGAAAAAATTTTAGGCTCCGTTATATTTTACTGGAGGGTGAAGCAATATGATCTGTACTCGTATATCGGCGAATCATATGCTGCAGGGGAGGATCTGGTCGCGGCCTGTTCCTTTCTTGCATATCATCTTGGCCTCTTGTTCATCGTTTTACAAGGGTTCTGTACAGGCAATTGGCTGGCCAACTGCTGCTGGGCATACTTCACAACCTTGGCGCTGGGCATGCTGATCTGGGCCGGCGCCAACGGACGTTGGGAGAGGCAGGTCATTCCATGGATTGCGGTTCTGGAGGAGAATGCGAAGGATCCAGGCTCTGAAATGCCGGCCAAGGAGGAGCGGCCGCATTGGCAGGGAGGATTGCCGTATTGCGATATATTAAGCTTTTGGCAGGAACGCGTGAATCTTAAACTTTGTAAAGCGCACCGCCTGGAACTGGCGATCCTGGGGGCGGTCTTCCTGCTGCTCGGGCTGATCCTTTCTTGAGAGGCAATTGCTTGTTGCCTTATTCAAGGTCTTGCCGCTAAATATAGTTATGGCTACCATTAGGCTATCGATATTTAACGGCAAGACGTAAATTGTCATAACAACGAAATTGCTTCTTAAAGAAACCTCTCTTGCCTTCCCTGGACTATAGCAGGATTTTCCGCGCCCGTGACTAATATCATAATTAAAATGTACGCTTGGCTTCCAAAGGAGGAACTATCCGATGATCGAGCGCACCTCCAGAAAAGAAGAACCGGGTGTGACCATTCAGTTCATGGGGGAGGAATTCATCATCAAGGGGCAGGAAACATCCCCCGAATATATCAACGCTCTGGTCCGTTCATTGGAGGACCGGCTGTCCGGTCTCGCCGCCAGATATCCGCAGGTAAGCAAAAGAAAACTTGTGGTATTCCTGGCCTTCTCTTTGGCCGACGATCTGATCAAGCTGAGACAGCGGAACCAGGAATTGCTGCAAATGGTGGCGGACAAGTCTTCCCGGGGTGGCATTTTGTGAGCTGGGTGGATTGGGCGATTCTGATCTTCGTTTTGTTTTTTGCCAGGCGGGGATTTAAAAACGGCCTGGTGATCCAGGTGTTTGACCTGGCCGGATCAGTGTTCGCCCTTTATTTATCCTTCCGATATTTCGGGACGGCGGGAAAATTTTTGCAGAACTGGCTTAAAGTATCCAGCAGCCTTACCAACCTGATGGGTTTTCTCTTGATCTGCCTGGGGGTAAGCGGTTCCATCAGCCTGTTTGCCAGGTCATGGCATAAAAAGGAAAAAAGCATCCTGGTTACGGCGATCGACAGTTGGGGCGGCGCTTTATTCTCGGCCTTAAAAGCCCTGATTATTACTGCAGTTATTCTGCTGCTCGTTTCCGCCCTTCCTCCAGGCCAATGGCAAAAGCAGGTGCAGGAGTCCGGTTTCGCCCAGGATATCCTCCGCCTGACCCCCTTTTTTTATGCCCAGTTTGAAAAGACCCTTCCAGCCAATATGCCCCGCCTGGTGTTGACTCCTGAAGGAGTGAATCTAAGCCGTCTGGATTTGGAACGCATCGCGCATGGGAGATGTCTGATCTGCGGCGCCCATGTCAGGTTGATGAAATATGAGCGCCGGGGATTAAGTTTTCTCCCTTGTTTTCAGTGTTCAGGCTGCGGCGCTTTTAGCGACGGTTGCCTGACATACGAAGGTTACCATCTTTTTTACCGGGAATGTCCGAGCAAGGCCCAGGCCCGGGGAAAAGAGATCATGTGCCGGTTTTGGCCGGAGCAGGGAGCGGTGGAAGTAAAAAGTCCGTGCCCGGTCTGCGGGGAGGATGAAACGTAAACGGAGGATTTAACAAGGGATATTCCGGCTATAATAAGGACAGTCATACCCGGGGATTTTATAACCACCTTTTTCAATGCTCGAAAAAATTAACGCCGGATTACGAATTCCATAGCCTGATATCAGAGGTAGCGCAGGATGCCCGCTTCCATGCTTCCCATTCATGTCCTCAAGACAATCTTCATGTATCTTCTCGCCCTTTTTTTGGTCCGGCTTATGGGGAAAAGAGCGCTGGGCGAGATGAGCCTTTTCGATTTCGTAATAATGGCCGGCGTAGGCGATGTCATTGTGGTTATGGGGTTGGACCGGAAAGCGTCCCTCTGGGTCGGGATAACGATTCTCATCATTTTTACCATACTGGAAAGGGCCTTTTCGTGGCTGACATCCCGCTATCACAGGCTGGGCCGCCTCATCGAAGGATCCCCTACAATCATAGTGCGGGACGGTAAGGTGCTGGAATCCAATCTGCAAAAAGAACACTTAAGCCGGGCGGATCTTTCCCAGGAAATGCGGGGGCGCGGCATCAAAAACCTCGACCAGATTGAACTTGGGGTGTTCGAAGCCAGCGGGAAATTCAGCTTCATTCTTAAGGAGGATCAAGCCCCGGATTTTCAGGGGAATAGTATGGGGGAAATATCGGTAAAGTTAAATGAAATGCACGATGTTATCCACAAATTAGTGGCCGTAGTCGAGAAAAACGGAAAGGACCGCACCGGTGAGTAAATGCGCCTGATCATGATTTTCGTAGACGGTCTGGGGATGGGGGAACCGGATCCGGGGTTCAATCCGGCGGTTGGGGCCATAATGCCGTTTTTTAACAGGATGCTGGGCGCTTCGCCTTTTATCCGCATGAAAAAGCCGCATCTCGGGGACGGCATGATGCTGGCGCCCCTGGATGCCACCCTGGGGGTGCCCGGACTTCCCCAGAGCGCCACGGGACAAGCCGCTTTGTTGTCCGGCCTGAACCTGGCGCGGATTATGGGCAGGCATATCAACGGCTTTCCCACCGCCAGCATGCGGAAAATACTTGCGGAGCGAAATCTTTTTTTATTGTTGCGCCGGAGGGGGAAAAGGGTATATTTTGCCAATACATACACTCCCCAATATCTGGCGGGTATAATAGACCGGACCGGAATGCAGTCGGTGACCACCGTGTGTTACCGGGCCGCGGGTTGCCCATTCAATACCCTGGAGGATTTGAAGAAGAACCGATCCATATATCATGACCTGACAAACGAAATCCTTATTGACAGGGGCTACCAGGTTGACCCCAGGGATCCTGCGGAAGCGGGGCATATTTTAGGCGATATTTACAGGGAATATGATTTTGTCCTTTTTGAGCATTTTGTTACGGATTTGGCCGGCCATGCGCAAAATATGGAAAAGGCCAGGGAACTCCTTTCCCGTCTGGATGAATTTATGGCCTCTCTTGCGGCGAGGGTGGATTTCCGCGATACGCAACTGGTGCTGCTCAGCGATCACGGCAATATGGAGGACTTGTCCACCAAGACGCATACGCTCAATCCCGTCCCCGTTTTTGCGATGGGCACGGGATGCGGCGTATGGACAAAGGCGGTTTCACTGGTGGATGTGACGCCCTTGGTTATGAGTTTTTTATGCGGATAAGCGGCGAAACACAAAAGACTGACAATAAATTTTTAACTTTTAACTTTATGACTCGTGCGATAGGAGGCAGGCTGGTAAAAAAATGAAGCTGGAGTTATTGGCGCCGGCGGGGGAATGGAAAGCGCTGGTGGCTGCCATTTCGTCCGGAGCTGATGCCGTCTATCTCGGATTGCCTAAGTTTTCAGCCCGGGCGGGAGCTCAAAATTTCACCTGGCCGGAATTGGAAAAAGGAATCCGCCTGGCTCATTTGCACGGCAGAAAGATATACCTGGCAGTCAACACCCTTATCCGCGAGGAGGAAATGAAGGAAGCCCTGGAAGCGGTGAAAAAAGCCTGCGAAATGTCGATAGATGCTTTGATATTGCAGGATCTGGGTTTTTTTTCCCTGGTTAAAACCAATTTTCCAGGACTGCCTTTGCATGCCAGCACCCAGATGACCGTTCACAATAGGGATGGGGCGTTATGGTTGAAAAAGATGGGATTTGCCCGCGTCATCCTGGCCCGTGAGCTTTCCAAGCAGGAGATCTCTGATATCGCCGGAGTGCCGGATTTGGAAGTGGAGGTCTTTGTTCATGGAGCCCTGTGTATCTGCTATTCCGGGCAATGCCTTATGAGCAGCATGGTGGGGGGAAGGAGCGGAAACCGTGGGCGTTGCGCTCAGCCCTGCCGCTTGGAGTATCGGTTGGGCGGCGCCTCAGGATATTACCTGAGCCCCAGAGATTTAAATTTGCTGGCTCATCTGCCGGAATTGGCTAGTGCCGGTGTCCGCTCCCTGAAAATTGAGGGCCGCATGAAAAGGCCCGAATATGTGTGGGTAGTGGCGGATATTTATCACCGGGCGCTCGAGTTTCTGGAAGAGAAGGCAGGCCTGGAGGAAATGCCGGAGATATGGCAAAAACGCTTGACGCAGATTTTTAACCGGGATTTCACCCCGGGTTATTTTACCGGATATCCGGGCGCGGATCTGATGAGCTTCCAAAGGCCGAACAACCGGGGGACATATGTGGGAAGAGTCATATCGACGGATCCTCAACGGAAAAGGATCGGCGTGAAGGTGGAAAAGGAACTCCGCGCCGGAGACGGGATCGAGATCTGGGTGACCAGAGGCGGCCGGCTGGGCGGAGAGTTGTCCAGGTTGTGGCAGGCCGGACAAGAGGTGGACGGATTGAATGCGGGCGCGACGGGGGAGTTCTGGTTCGACGGCCCGGCCCGACCCGGGGACAGGATATTTAAGACGTTCGATTGCGTTTTGATGGAAGAGGCGCGGGCACGATGCAATGAAGATGCTTTGAAAGTCCCGTTAAGTTTTTTCCTCCGGATCGCGGCGGGAGAACAGATTATCCTGAAGATCGAGGACGATCTGGGAAATACGGTGGAATGCCGGTCGCCGCACCAACCCGAAATAGCCGTGAAGCGCGCCGTTACGGAGGATGTCGTTAGAGAACAACTGGGAAGGCTGGGTGGAACGCCGTTCGTGCTGAAAGATCTGTGCGCCGACATAAAAGATCGCGTCATGATTCCGTTAAGCGTTTTAAACGAGTTGCGGCGCCGGGGCATCAGGGAGGTTACGGAGGTACGCCTTCGCAAACTGGGGTTTCCAGCCTGCCGGGATGCCGCGGCTATCAAGTTTCCCGATATTTTTAACCCTTCAAAAAATTCCGTTCCCTTGTTGCGTCTTGGGATCCGGGTTGGGGAATTCAGCGCCCTGCGCCGCATGCTGCCGTTAAAACCGGCGTATATTTATTTCGGATTTGAGACGTACGCTCCCGGATTCTGGGATGCGGACACGCTCCGGGAGGGAATTGAACTATGCCGTAAATCTCATATCCAACCTGTTCTTACCACTCCCGTTATCATGAAGGATTCTGATATGGCGGCTGTGGCGGGGATTTTGAAGAGGCTTTCCGGGGAAAGTTCCTTCAGTGTAAGAGTGGGGAACATCGGCCTTTTGGAACGTTTGCGCGTATTTCCGCATCCGCTCTGCCTGGATTTTGCGTTGAACATTTTCAATCCCTATTCCGTGCAGCGGTTTTTACAGGAAAATAAGGGGATTTTCCAGATCGCACTTTCGCCGGAGCTCAATGAAAAGCAGGCCGCCCGTCTGGCGGGGCATTTTCCGGGATTGTCCTGGGAGTTTTTTGCGCAAGGCAGGATAAATCTCATGATATCGGAATATTGTCCTTATCATGCAACGGCCGTTGGCGCAGGCGGCAAAAAAAACTGCCCGCACGTCTGCAGAAAGGAACGCTGGGAGATGGAAGACGCGCTGGGATATAAATTCCCCCTGTATATGGATGAATTCTGCCGTCTTCATTTGTTAAACAGCGTGGAGCATTGCCTGTTGGGGGAACTGGCGCGGATACGCGCCTGGTCCGTACCCGTTACCTTGTATATCGAGGGGCGCCCTTACCCTCCGGAGTTATTGGCTGAAATCGTCCGCGCCTATCAGGAGGCCATCCGCCGTCTTGCGCAAGGAAAGCCCGCGGATGCCGGGCCGCGCGACATATACGGGAATAAGGGGGAAGGGAAATATACGAAAGGGCATTTTTATCGGGGAGTATCGTAGATGCAGGGAATGGAAGATGGAAGGCGAGGAGGAACCGGTATTGAACGAACGGACATTCCGTTTGCTGGAATATGACAAGATCCAGGGGATGCTTGCGGAAGAAACTTCAAACAGCCTTGGCAGGGATATGGCTTTGCAGTGGATGCCCGCCGCGGATATCGAAACAGCGCAGAAACTTCAGGAGGAAACGGAGGAATCCCGGCGGGCCCTGGACAGCGGGGCATCTCCGCGCCTGGGGAATATTTTTCCGCTCCGTGAAAGCCTGATGCGGGCAAAGCTGGGCGGGATCTTAAACGGCGAGGAGCTGTGCCGGATCTCCGCAACCTGTTCCACCGCGGTAAGCGTCAAGAAATATTTCAAGGAGAACAATTACCCTACCCTGAAAAAATACGCGGATTTACTGGGAGATTTTGAATCCTTACTGAAAAAAATCCGAAAGGCCGTAGGCGATGAAGGGGAGATCCTGGACGGCGCCAGTGAAAAACTTGCGTCGCTGCGCAGGCAGGGCCGTTCCATACAAAACCGCATCCGTGAAAAGCTTGAGCACATGATCCGCGGGTCCGCATGGCAAAAATATCTTCAGGAAAGCATTTATACGGTACGCGGAGATCGTTACGTCCTGCCCGTCAAGCAGGAATACCGGCACATGGTGCCCGGCGTGGTTCACGACATCTCCGGTTCCGGCGCCACCCTTTTCGTCGAACCCATGGCCGTGGTGGAACTGTCCAATGAATTGAAGCAATGCGAAGCCCAAATTCAGGAAGAGATCGAAGCGATACTAAAAATTCTCACCGCCCTGGTCAGGGAAGAAGCGGAAGGCATCCAAACCTCATTGGAAACCCTCGCCATGCTGGATTTGATTTTTGCCCGCGCCATGCTTTCAATCAAATTGAAGGCCACCCGGCCTTTGCTCAACGGGGAGGGATGGCTGGACATAAGAAAAGCAAGGCATCCCCTGTTGAAAGGGCGGGTAGTCCCCATCGATGTGACGCTGGGCAAGGAATTTCATGTCCTGGTCATCACCGGACCCAATACGGGCGGGAAAACGGTAACCCTGAAGACCGTCGGATTATTCGTCCTTATGGCGCAGGCGGGATTGCAGGTCCCCGCCGCGCATGGTACGGAGTTGTGCATTTTTCATGGCCTGTACTGCGATTTAGGTGATGAGCAAAGCATAGAGCAAAGCCTGAGTACTTTTTCCGGGCACATCAAAAATATCGTGTCGCTAATCGGTGAGGCTGCGGATCAGGGAAGCCTGGTGCTCCTGGATGAACTGGGCGCGGGCACGGATCCGCTGGAAGGCGCGGCGTTGGCCATGGCGTTGCTTGATTTCTTCCATGGAAAGGGGATCCGGGTAATCGCCACCACGCATTACAGCGAATTGAAAAGCTTCGCTTATAACCGTCCCGGTTTTGCCAACGCCAGCATGGAGTTTGATCTCTCCACATTATCGCCCACATTTCATTTGCTTATGGGGTTGCCCGGGCACAGCAATGCCCTGGTGATAGCGGAGCGCCTGGGGATGCCCGGCGCCATCATCAGGAAAGCCCAAGATTTTTTATCCCACGAGGCGGTTAAGGTTGAGGATATTCTGGAGGACCTTGCAAGGGAACAAAAAATCGGCAGGGAAAACCGGGAAAAGGCCGAAGAAATCACCGCGGAAGCCCGCAGTTTGAAGGAGCATTATCAGCGGGAACTGGAAAAACTCCGTCAGGAACGGGAACAAATCCTGATAAAAGCCAGGGAAGAGGCGTCCCGGCATGTGAAAGAGGCCAGGGAAGAAGCGGAGGAGATCGTGCGCGAATTGCGCGATGAAGCAAAGAATAAGGAGCTTTCGGATCGGACGTACCGTATGCGGGAAAGATTCCGCCGGAAACTGGAGGAAATAGGGGAGGATGCCGGGAAAGAGATTGAAAAATCCGGGGAAGCGATCGATCCGGCCAAACTAAAGCCCGGATTGCAGGTAAAAAGCAGGCGCCTGGGGATTACGGGTTCCGTGCTGGAAACCGATCCCGGAAAAAGGGAAGCCCTTGTGCAATTCGGCGTGGTCAAAACCGCCATCAGGTTTGACGATTTGTCGGAAGCGGCGGAGGCGGGCGGGAAAGGCGCCGGCGGCCGGAATATATTCCCGGCGGATAAAGGGGAGACGATTTCCCCGGAATTGCACCTGAGGGGATTGACCGTAGAGGAAGCACTTGAGATTACGGACAAGTACCTTGATGATGCCTGCCTTGCCGGGCTTCACACCGTGCGAATCGTGCATGGAAAGGGAACGGGGACGCTGCGCCGGGAAATCTCGGCCTTTTTAAAAAAGCATCCGCGCGTTAAAAATATTCGGCTGGGGGATATTTCCGAGGGAGGCCTGGGTGTCACCATCGCTGAATTGGAATGATTCAGTACGGCAGAGCAATTTGCGTTGTTGTGATAATTTTACGTCTTGCCTAATGGCAGTCATACACTATATTTAGTGGCAAGACCTGAGGTAACAACGCAATTTTCCGGCATATTCTCTCTTGAAATTTGGCTCTACCGCTGGTATAATAATAAACACCGGGGAAGTAGCTCAGATGGTTAGAGTGCTACGTTGACATCGTAGAGGTCAGCGGTTCGATCCCGCTCTTCCCCACCATTCGGATTAAAACACACCGCCCGGGTGTGTTTTTTTATCGAAACATCTAACCGATTATCAAGGAGAAAAATGGCATAGTTTTCAGGAAAGGAAGTTTTTCGGGTTAATCCCTTGATAATACTGTATATGCCTTGTATCTTGCTCATATAATAACTATAACTTTGTAAAATCATGGCATACGCGGTGAAGGTCATGGAGTTGTACAGCATTTCAACCAAAGAGCCTTATGAATTTCTTAAAAACAAGCTGGATGAATATTTCGTTAAATTAAAAAGCGCCGGCAATGATATGGGTTATGAGATCACGGTCAAACCCGAGGGCAAGCTGACCTTTTTATCCTGTGACCTCCATAGGGAATATCTTTCGCCGCAAAGCAACCTATGGGGGAATATCCGGTACTACGCAGCCAATGCCGTGGCAGATACAATTTTGGAGCATATGGAACGGAAGCTCCTGCAAAGAATGCTGCGCAACGAATACGGGTATTTTGACCGGGGGGAGCAGGGGCGGATCCTGCAATTGGCGGCGGCATGCTTGAATACCGCGGGGGATGCGGACGGGGGCCATCAAAATATCAGCCGGCGGAATTTGATACTGTTCCGCGCCCTGGAATATTTGGACAGCAATAAATGCTTGAACATTGAAGGCTTTATCCGCTTTTGGCTTAAGGATTACTGGCTGATCCTCCAGGAATCCCTGCAGAAAGCAGTGGATAAGTTTTTAGTGGAAAGGGAGCAAAAGGAATTTGTGCGGCTGCTGCAATATTTTCTGGAGATCCAGGATCCCAGATATGCGGAGATAAATGTTGTGGAGCGGGACGGCAAATATGTACTTCTGGACGAGGACTGGAGGGAAATCGATTACAGTTATCTTTCGGGGTTGGTAAATATACGTTTCCACAATGAAATAAGCGCCGAAGACTGCCTCTTGAGCGCACTGGTGACCCTGGCGCCCCAGACCGTTTGCCTGCATCACCTGAATCCCGGGGAAACAGTTCAAATCATTGAACAGGTTTTCCGGGAGCGGATGGTGATCTGCCTTGGTTGTAAACGTTGCACGGAGAATATGGGGAAAAAAAAGGAAAAATGACAAAGAAATTACTGTTTGATTCGATGGATGTTTCTGGCAATGGGTTCAGAAGTCACGGCGTGTCCCCAGATGGACTGTTCGATCCTGTTTTCCAGTAAAAGCTGAACCTTTTTGATATATGGGATTTCTGTCAGAGAATTTACGATGGAATAAATCGTCATTGTTTCCCCGGCTGAACCGCCCCAATGCGTGGTCTGCAGTTCCCTGGAAAAATTCACGTAAGCGACGCCGTTTTCCACCTTAACCGATAAAAGCCGCGATTCAGGGGGGATGGTCATATCAAGGCCCGGATTGCGCGGCCCTTTGACCAATTCCTGGAGGACCAATTCTTCCAGCATTGCATCGGTTTTTTTAACGGTTCTTTTTTCCGGACAGACGTATAGGGCATCTTGATCCGCGAAATAAAGCGTCATAGTTATCTGTTCAGGTTCCAGGAGGGGGATCTGCGAATGCCGCGGTAAAGTTTTAACCTGTTTTTTTGGGCCCGCGAAGAAAAACGCGAATGCGCATAAAATAAAAATCACTGCCGGGATCATGAGAAATAGTGTTTTTTTCATCTTATATCACGCCCGTAAGATTTTTTGATTGCAGGTAACCGGTTTGCCAATTCAGATTATACCAATACTTTATTTTGCTGTCAAATCCAACCGGACGCATAAGAGGACATCCCATCTTTTCGGATTTGCGGCGGCCGGCCAAGAAATATTAGTATATCTTTATTGACCGGGCATAATATATTTCTGGAGGTGGCGGACATGTTGCCGGTCGACGACAAACCGAAATTCTTCTGGTGGGGTTTTGTAATGGGAATGTGCGCTAATCTTTTTTTGCTCTCCTGCCTGATCTATTATTTTGTTTATGTTACCGGGATTTCGCTTACCGTGGAGGAGAAAGAAATCGCCCTTAAAGTTAAGCAGCAGGTAACCAGCGCGGCGGAAAACAAGCTTCCGGTATTGTTGGATACGATAAAAAAGGATGTCAAGAGCGGTCTCGAAAATAACATCAATGGATTGGGCCAGGGCAAGCTTTATCTGGCCGACATGGAGATAGGATTCTCCGATCAAATGATGGATCAAATCCGTAAGTGCATGTATTTACAGACGGTGAACAACCTGGATGACAACCTGTTCGATCAGGAGCGGTATAAACCTTTGATTCAGGAACTGGCGGATGAAGTATACGGCTCCGTTCAGCGCAACCTTTCAGGTGAAGCCACAGCCAGAAAAGTGATCTGGCAGCCTGCCAGGGGGATCAAGATCCCCGTTACGGTAACCACACGCCCGTAATACTCCCCGGATGCCTTTAAAAATTTTTCCGCTGCCATAAGTATGATAGATAAGTAAGCAAAAGAGGATTTTTTTGGACAAACCGTATTAATGTTTTCAGCCCGATGATCCGATTAAGATAAGAGAAACTATAAAACCGGTGAAAATAATTCTATGGAGGCCACGGTTTTGTATGTAGAGAACAAAGTCCGCCAAATCAGACGGATGAAAGATATCACGCAAATGAAAATGGCCGAGGATCTGGGAGTAGCGCGCTCAACAATTATCGCCATCGAGCAGGGGCAGTTTGAACCCTCCGGTCGGCTTATGCTTTTGATTGCCGAATACTTTTCCATGTCCGTGGAAGAGTTGTTCTGGCTCGAAGGAAGGGAAACGGAGCATGTGCAAGCAAAAAACAAGGCTTAACTTCTTTATTCCCATCATATTGATCACCATCTTCGGCGCAATGCTTTTAAATGATATCAAGACGGGTACTTTTAGTTCCCTTTCCATTGTGGGATTTATTTGGGGCATCTTGGAGCTGGCATTTTATCTCATTATTGTTAGAACCGAGGGAAAGCACTATTACATGGATGAAAGGGTAAAATACTCGTTTACATTTGGTGAAAGCTGGGGATTCATGGCGTTTGTATTGGCCTTGCTCATTCTGACCTTTTACAATTCGGTCATGGCAGACAGAGTAGCCCTGGAAAAACCGGCTGATTTCATTTATATCCTTGTGATGGGGTTTTTGGTGAAAACTGTAGTAACCCTCATATATCGATATCAAAACGTATCCGTAAACAAGGATAAGGAAAAGTAGGCTTGGATCATCTCAATATTTACTTAACTTTTGCGCCTTGATTTTAATGCAGCAAAATCGATATTTTTAGATGTGTCTAATCACCGCGAAAAAACCGGAATCCTCCGGTTTTTTCACATTAAAGAATCGCTCAAAATTCCATCAGGCGAGAAGGAACTGATGAAATAGAAAAGAATAAACCATTAGTTAAAATGCAGAACGCAGAACGAGGTGTTTTTAATTGATCCCCGCGGAAATCAAGGAAAGAGTGTCCAATCTTCGCAAAGAAATCGAAAGGCACAACTACTTATATTATGTTTTGGATAAGCCTGAAATCGGCGACGCGGAATACGACCGCTTGATGCAGGATTTAATTGGGCTGGAAAAAAAGTACCCGGAGCTTGTTTCGCCTGACTCTCCCACACAACGCGTGGGGGGGAAAGCTGCCGGCGAATTCGAATCGGTCCGGCACCCCGTCCCCCTTCTTTCGCTGGCGAATGCTTATAATGAGAAGGATTTGCGCTCCTTTGAGGAGAGGATAAAACGTCAACTGCCAGGGGAAGATTTCCATTATCTCGTGGAGCTGAAAATCGACGGGTTGACCGTAGCCCTTTCTTATGAACGCGGCAGGCTGGCGACAGGCGCCACTAGAGGCGATGGGGAAACAGGGGAGGATGTCACGCAAAATGTCAGGACCATCCAGTCCATTCCTTTGAGGTTGAGGGATGATGCCTCCTTGATGGTGCGTGGTGAAATCTTTATGACGAAGAAGGATTTCGCCGCATTGAACGGAGAGCGGGAGAGGGAAGGGGAGGAGCTGTTCGCGAACCCCCGCAACGCCGCCGCCGGTTCGCTCAGACAGCTTGATCCGAAAATTACCGCAGGGCGCAAGTTGGATGGTTTTTTTTACCAGGTACTGGCCGCGGATCGCGGGAAATCCGTGGTGACCCAGGAGCAGGCGTTGATGTTTATCAAGGAGTTGGGTTTAAAAACGAATCAGGAGGCAAGGCTCTGCCGGAATATGGACGAGGTGGTCGAACTTACCCGCTATTGGGAGGAACGGCGCCATGATCTGCCTTATGAAATCGACGGGTTGGTGATCAAGGTAAACTCCTTGAAAGCCCAGGAAAATCTGGGATTCACGGCCAAAAGTCCCAGAAGCATGATCGCGTATAAATTCCCTGCCGAGGAAGTCACCACAAAAGTAAAAGACATCGAAGTTAATGTGGGCCGCACCGGGGCCGTCACTCCGCTGGCGGTTTTGGAGCCCGTAAAGGTGGCCGGTTCCACGGTCAGCCGGGCCAGCCTTCATAACGCGGATTATATCAAGGAAAAGGATATCCGTATCGGAGATTGCGCCGTCATACGGAAGGCCGGGGACGTGATTCCGGAAGTGGTGCGCATTCTACCTGAAAACCGTACCGGTAAGGAAAAAATTTTTCATATGCCGCAAAAATGTCCGATATGCCAGTCCGATGTGATCAGGCTGGACGGGGAAGCCGTGGCCAGATGCGTCGGCGGCGCCTGCGCGGCGCAGCTCAAGGAAGGGATCATCCACTTCGCCTCCAGGGATGCCATGAACATCGACGGCCTGGGGCCGGCCGTTGTGAACCAGTTGATCGAGGAAGGGCTGATCCATGATGCCGCAGACTTATATCATTTGACCCGGGACCAACTTGTCCCCTTGGAGCGGTTTGCGGAAAAATCCGCGGATAATTTGATCGCCGCCATTCAAAAAAGCAAAGAGGTTCCCCTGCACCGTTTTCTTTTCGCCCTGGGGATCAGGCACGTGGGAGCAAATGCGGCCAGGGAAATCGCGCGTTTTTTTCCCACCCTGGCGGCGCTTCAAGACGCCGCTATCGAGGATTTCATCCGCATTCCCCTCATAGGGGAAAAAATTGCGGAGAGTCTGGTAGGTTATTTCCGCGATGCCAAAAACAAGGCGCTGCTGGCAAAATTCGTCGGACTGGGACTCAATCCCGGCGCCGAGAGCGCAGCCGGCTCCGGCAAACTTGCGGGTAAATCCTTTGTTCTTACAGGCGCACTGGATAATATGACCCGTTCCGAAGCCGAGGAAAGAATACGCTCCATGGGAGGAAAAGCTTCGGATACGGTATCAAAAAAAACCGATTACGTGGTGGCCGGCAAGGATCCCGGTTCCAAGCTGGAAAAAGCCCGGAAACTGGGAATCAAAATCATCGGCGAAGTTGAGTTGCTGGAAATGCTGCAATAAACTTAAAATGGAGTGATATACATGGCTTTAACCAAACAGGATGTGGAGCGCGTAGCGCGTTTGGCAAGCCTGGGATTGTCGGCCGGGGAGGAGGCACGGTTAGCTGCGGAATTAAGTAAAATCCTGCAATTCGTGGAGAAGTTGAACGAACTGGATACTGAAGGGGTTGAACCGATGTCCCATGCCATCCCCGTCTACAACGTCTTCCGCGGGGATGAGCCCCATGACTCCCTGGATACGGAGGAGGTTTTAAAAAACGCACCCGAACGGGAAGACGGCTTCTTTAAAGTACCGAAACTGCTGGAAGGGTAGGAAACAAAATGAAGCTCTATGCGATGACCGCACATGCTTTGTCCGATCTGCTTAGGGCCGGAGAGATTACATCCGTTGAATTGACCCGCGCGGTACTGGATCGTTTGGAAGAGCGTGAAGGGGACGTTAAGGCATTCAATACGCGAACCCCCGCCCTGGCCCTGGAGATGGCGAAGAAAGCCGATAAAATGCGGAAGGAAGGGGGGAACACGCCTCCTCTTACGGGCATTCCCATCGCATTAAAGGACAACCTTTGCACAAAAGGCGTAAAAACAACCTGCTCTTCGAAAATATTATATAATTTCATACCCCCTTATCATGCCACGGTGGTCCGGCGCCTGGAGGAACAGGGGCTCGTTTTCATCGGAAAAACCAATATGGATGAATTCGCCATGGGCTCCTCCACGGAGAATTCCGGGTATGAAACCACGCATAACCCGTGGGACACAAACCGCGTCCCGGGAGGTTCCAGCGGCGGTTCCGCCGCTGCTGTGGCCGCGGGCGAGACGATCCTGGCTTTGGGATCCGATACCGGGGGTTCCATTCGGCAGCCTGCGGCATTTTGCGGGGTGGCCGGACTTAAACCCACTTATGGCGCCGTATCTAGATACGGACTGATTGCATACGCTTCTTCCCTGGACCAGATCGGGCCGTTGGCCAAGGATGTAAGGGATTGCGCGCTGCTGTTTCAAGCCGTAGCCGGTCACGATCCGTTGGATTCTACAGCTCTGCATTGGGACGTACCGGATTTTACCTCATATCTGGGGCGCGAAGTGCGGGGCTTAAAAGCCGGCGTACCGCGGGAGTATTTTACCGACGGGCTGTCGGACGATATTCGGGAAAAAATAACCGCCGCGCTTAAAATTTGGGAAAAGCTGGGAGTGGAGATAGTGGAGATTTCCCTACCCTTGACCGATTATGCTCTGGCGGCATATTATATCATTGCGCCGGCGGAAGCCAGCTCCAATCTGGCGCGGTACGATGGGGCAAGATACGGTATGAGGGTGGAAGCGGAAGATTCCGTTTCCATGTTTCTGCGAACCAGGGACGAGGGTTTCGGATCCGAGGTAAAAAGACGGATCATGATCGGCACTTACGCCTTAAGCGCCGGTTACTATGACGCTTATTACAAAAAAGCCCAGCAGGTCAGGACATTGATTCGGGAAGAGTTCCAGAAGGCTTTTGAACGATGCGATTTTCTGGTTACCCCCACCGCGCCCTCGGCGGCGTTTAGGATCGGGGAAAAAATAGCGGATCCTATGGATATGTATCGTTCGGACATTTATACGGTGACTGTAAATCTGGCCGGCATACCGGGTTTATCGATCCCCTGCGGATTGACCAGGGAAAACTTACCGGTCGGGCTTCAATTGATCGGCCCGGCGCTCGGTGAAGCCGTCCTGTTCCAGGCGGGTTGGGCGCTGGAGCAGGAACTGCGGTTCAAGCTGCAACCGGCGGGGGTGACGTGACATGAATCGGGAAATCGTTATCGGCCTGGAGGTACATGCCGAGTTAAAAACCGAGACCAAGATTTTCTGCGGGTGCCTTACCCGTTTCGGCGCGGCTCCCAACAGCCAGGTATGCCCGGTATGTCTGGGACTGCCCGGCGTATTGCCGGTGTTGAACCGGAAGGCGCTTCTTTATACCATCAAGGCAGGATTGGCTTTAAATTGCGAAATCGCCTCTTTCAGCAAATTTGATCGCAAAAATTATTTTTATCCGGACCTGCCCAAAGCTTATCAGATTTCCCAGTACGATCTGCCGGTTTGCCGCAAAGGGTGGCTTTCCATTGCGCTGCCTTCGGGGGAAACAAAGAAAATCGGCATTACCCGCATCCACCTTGAGGAGGAAGCAGGGAAATCCGTTCATGCCGGGGATTCCATCATTGACGCCGCATATTCCCTGGAGGATTACAACCGCTGCGGCATTCCGCTCATCGAGATCGTCAGTGAACCGGATTTGCGCTCCCTGGAAGAGGTACAATCATATCTGGAGAAATTGAAAGCGATTCTGGAATATACCGAGGTATCCGAATGCAAGATGCAGGAAGGGGATTTGCGCTGCGACGCCAATATCTCTTTGCGCCCCCGGGGAAGCGCTGAATTCGGCACCAGAACGGAGATTAAAAACCTCAATTCCTTCCGTGCGGTGTTGGCTTCCCTCGCATATGAAATCAAACGCCAAAACAGCGTACTGGATTCGGGCGGCGCGGTCAGCCAGGATACGCTTGCCTGGGATGAAAACAAGGGGAAAACCGTATCCATGCGCTCCAAGGAAGAAGCGCATGATTACAGGTATTTTCCCGAACCGGATCTGGTTCCGGTGCGCATCACCGGTGAACTGGTGGAGGAAATCCGTTCAACCCTGCCGGAGCTTCCGGATGAAAGGCGCAAAAGGTTCGAAGAGTCCTACGGCCTTCCCCGATACGATGCCGATTTTTTGACCGCGGATAAGAAAATGGCTGACTTCTTCGAAGAAACCATGAAGGAATACGGCGGGGCGCCCAAAAACGTGAGCAACTGGATCATGGGGGAACTGGCACGCTTGTTGAACGCCAGCCAACGGGGCATCGAAGATATCGCATTGACGCCGCGGCATTTAAGTCAGTTGTTGAGGCTTTTGGATGAAGGAACGATCAGCGGAAAAATCGCTAAAGCAGTTTTTAGTGCGATGTACGCCGAAGGCGGGATGCCGCTTGACATTATCAAGGAGAAAGGGCTGCTTCAAATCAGCGATGCCGGTGAACTGGCCGCTATTGTGGAGGAAGTAATCAGGACTAACCGGGCTTCAGTTGGATCCTACCTGGGAGGAAAAGTTCAAGCCCTTGGATTTCTTATGGGTCAGGTGATGAAAGCCACTCAGGGGAAAGCCAATCCCGGAATGGTCAACGATATGCTGAAGGAAAGGCTGGAAAAGGAAAGAGATAAGTGATTTCCTGCATCAAAAAAGCACCCCTTTGGGGTGCTTCCTTTTAGGAGCGGTTTTATGATGCCTTGACGGTGATATATTCGTTTTCCTCTTTATTTTCCGGTATGCCGCGGGTGACGTTGATCTCTCTGAATTCCGTAGGCCCGAGGGCTTCCCTCAGGTATTCGACGGCATGTGCCGTCATACCGCTGCCGCAAGTGAAGACATCGATTGCGGCGTATCCCTTTTCGGGATAAGTGTGAATCGAGATGTGACTTTCAGCCAGGAGCAATAATGCTGTAAGGCCTTGCGGATGAAATTTGTGCATTTTCTCATCGAGGACTGTCATATTTGCGGCGCGTGCTGCTTGGCGGAGACTGTCCATAACGAACACTGCATCATCGAGCTTTTCATAACTGCAACCCCAGAAATCCGCCAGGATGTGAGCACCCATAGTATCAAAAGTTTTCATTCTACCTCACCTCGTTACTAAAGTTTTCTTCTGGTTAGGAAGAACGTTTTGACCCATAAGCGCCCTGATTTCCCTTTACCCGACGATGCCGCTCCAAGCTTCGGGATATATGTTAGATCAGGACATTTTCAGTTTTGGTCAAGCTTGCCGGGCATCCATCCTTTGCCTTTTATTTCAAACAGCTCAATAATAGCATAAAACTGCAGGTATGTCAAACATTTCTGCATTTTTTTTGCGGTTTTTCCGGAGGCTTTACGCATTTTCAAATGCTCGTGATATATTGATTATCGTAGATTTTGCAGTTTTTCATGAGATGTTTTTCCATCGCGGGTTCGCCGGAATTGATTGATGTTATTTACTCAACTTTCGCCCCTTGATTTTAATGCGGCAAAATCAATATTCTTAGGGATATCAAATTTGAAAAACCGTTAAAACCATCGTTGGCAAGACGTAAAATTATCATGGTAACGCAAATTGCTCATAAAAGGAAAAAGAGAGGGAGTGTCGAAGAATAATAGCCATACGGCCATACGCGCGAGGTGGCAGGGATGAATAATTTGCTGAAACCGATGGGAATCAGGGAGATTCTTGACAATACGTTCTCGATCATGCGGGAGCGTTTTTGGATCTTTCAGGCCGTGCTGAGCATAGCTTTTTTGCCTTCGTTTCTGTTTTTTTCCGCGGGTCTGGCGCTGTTCGTGATCCAGGCGGTCAAAATAAGCGGCGGCATACCCTTCAATCCAGCCGAATCCCGTTTCTGGCAAGAGATTACGAACCTACATCCGGGCATTATCGGCGAAATGGCTATTTCTTTATTGGTGATACTTCTGTTGACCATAGTATCGTTGCCCATAGGAGCCCTTTTCGCAACATATGCCTCCATAAAAGTATTCCAAAGCGGTTTCCTAGGGAAAAAATGCGAGGTATTCGGGGCGTTTAAAGGAGTATCCAGGAAGATATGGCGTTTTATCGGCTCAAGCATCTTAATATCTCTCATGTGTATGCCCATCACTGTGTTGGCGCTGTCGATTATGGCGACTTCCGACATTCTGGGCAGGATGATTTCGTCTGTAACGTATATGGTGCAATTCTTTTTTTTGCTTACTCCCGTGGTCATAACGCTGGAAGATAACAGCGCCACAGACTCTCTCATACGCGCTTTTCATCTTCTGGAGAAACATCGCTGGCGGATTCTGGGAGTCCAGGTCGTGACATACTTGTTCGTCTATTGGTTTTTCATTACGATTATTGTGGGGCTGCTCGCGGTTCCGATAACTGTGGCGATTCTTTACAAACATGTCGTATTGATTGTGATCGCCGTGCTGTCGGGCTTGGTAAGTTTTTTGGCGGGTGCCATGGCATTACCCTTGCTATATGGAACGTTTACCGCCATTTACTACGATTTGCGCGTCCGCAAGGAAGGTTATGATTTAATGTTGCAAATAAATCCGGAGGATGATGATGGTTAAAGACGGGAACCGGCCGATCGCCTCAAAAATCCTTGCGCATCATCCGGTTTATATATCGGGATTGATTGCATTCAGCCTGGTTTTTTTTGTTTGCGATCTCTTGGGGGCGCCGGGACAGGCCGTGGATCCAGGGATTAAGGCGGATCAGGCGCGGCTTAGAGAAGAGATCCGCATGGTGCTTTCGGACAGCCGCTTTCATCGAGGGAACTTCCAATGGTTTAAAAAAATCTTGGATTTTATCGGGAAATGGCTGGGGAAATGGATGCGTCTCATGGGGGGATCCCGGGCGGAAAACGAGTTCCTGGGAAAAATCTTGAAAATTTTGGGAATCGCCTTTTTAATCTGCCTTCCTTTTCTTTTGATATATTTCGTATTCAGATTTATCCAGCCCGGGAAGAAGCTTGGGGACAGGAAGCTGGCGGAGATTGAGCGGCAAGCCCGCCCGGAGGAGTTTATGAATCGGGCCGCCGATTTGGCCGGAAAAAGCGAATACCGGGAGGCTATACGTTATTTATACCTGGCGTGCCTGGCCGGCCTTAAGGAGCAGTATGTCCTCCCTCATGGAGCAGAGCGGACGGACAGGGAAAATCTCAAATTTTTGCGCGGCCGGTGGGGCGGGGACAGCCGGGAATACAGCGGATTTTCAGGGCTGGTCCGCCTTTTCCAGGAGAAATGGTACGGCCTGATGCCGTGCGAATTGTATGATTACGAGCGCGCTCTTTCATTTCTGGACGCAATCCATCCTGCCGGAGGTAAGACGGATGGCAAGGTATAAGGGGGTATTGCCGGGGATCGCCGGGTTTGCGTGCTTGTTGTCCTTATATTGTCTATATATCTTCAACCTGGAGGAAAAACTGGAACTTTACGATCCTATGAGTTTCGGTTCCAACGGATTATCCGCCATACGCATGCTGCTGGAAAAGGAAGGCTTCCGGTGCGCGAAGGCCGGGAAGTTCCTGGGAGGGCCCGGGGATTTGTGGATTGTTTCAAGCTTTGCCCGCAATCTTCCTGCCGAAAGGAAGAGAATCCTTTCCTGGGTTAAAAGCGGGGGAACCGTGGTAGAACTGGCCAGGATGGAACCTTGTCTCGATCCTTTCAGGAATGACTGGAAGAAAACATCCATTACCGGCGGGATCGTACCGCCTAAACCCGGGTATAAGCCGTTTCAAGGTCTAAAATATGTTCTCAATGAGCGCTCCCTTTATACCCGGAACAAACCGTTTGAAGGCTATTACGGGAGCGGGCCGGATCATTTCATCTACCTCAACCGATACGGGCGGGGGAATGTGGTGAGTTGGAACGATCCCGGCGGTATCACAAATGATCATGTTGCGGAAAATCCGGACAATGCGGTGATTTTTGCCATGCTGGTACGGAGCTTCGCCCGCGGGCGGGCTGTTAGATTCTACCGCCTGAAATTGCCGGGGAAAGCGCTAAAAAACAAGGAGCCGCATAATAAAAACATCAGCGCAATTCTCCTGCTTTTGGCAGGTGCGGGCATTCTGCTCTGGAAATCAACGGCCCGGTTCGGCCGCCCTCGCCCGCTCATTTTGACGCAGGGGCGCGCATTGGATGAATTTGTATACTCCCTGGCCGCTCTTTTCCAGCAGGCCGGGATGAGGGCGTTTATTCTCGATAATCTGTGGAAAGGCCTCCTGATTGCAGCCGGCCAGGCGGCTGGACTGAACGAGCGGACCGATCCGGAAAAGATCTCCCGGCGGTTGTCGGCAGTGACGGGGCGTGATTTTTCGGCGAGGATCGCGCGCACTTTTGCCGATTTAGAGGCTTTCCGGGCGTCCTCCGGAAAGGGATCGGATTTCTTACAACTGGCGGTGCGCATCGATCGCCTGCGAAAGGAGATTAGGTCATGGAAAAAGTAGCCGGATTCGGCATGAGGCTTAAAGAACAGGTGGCGAAAGTGGTCATCGGCAAGGAGGAGGTTCTTGACGGTATTATAGTAGCACTTCTTACCGGGGGGCATATACTGCTTGAAGGGCCGCCCGGCACGGCCAAAACCTTGACGGTTAAAGCGGTGGCGCGCTCGCTGTCTGCGACGTATAAGAGAGTGCAGTTTACACCGGATTTGATGCCGCTTGACATTACCGGCACCAATATTTTCGATTTTCAGCGCCAGCAGTTTGTTTTTAAACCCGGTCCGGTATTCACCGACACCCTTCTTGCGGACGAGATCAACCGCACTCCGCCGAAAACCCAGGCCGCGTTGCTCGAAGCCATGGAGGAGAGGCATGTGACCATAGACGGGGAAATCCACGGCTTGTCGCCTGTTTTTACGGTGTTTGCCACGCAGAATCCCATCGAATATGAAGGCACTTATCCGCTGCCTGAAGCCCAACTGGACAGGTTTTTCTTCAAGCTTCTCATAGCCTATCCAGAGGATCAAACGGAGGTCGAGGTTTATCGTCGCTATCAAAATGCTCCCGTCTGCGAAGACGACCTGGCGAAAATAGAGCCTGTGGCGGCGATAGAGGAGATCCTCCAAATGCGGAAAATCGTGGAGACAGTGAATATCAGGGAAGAGATCATCGGCTATGTTCACCAGATTATCAAAGCCACCAGGGAGCATCCTTTGTTGATACTGGGCGCAAGCCCCAGAGCCGGGATTTATTTGCTGCTGGCGGGAAAAGCATTGGCCGCCGTCAACGGGAGGGAATACGCCATTCCCGATGATATACAGGAGATGGCTTACCCGGTTTTGCGCCACCGCCTTCTATTAAAGCCGGAAGCGCAAATCGACGGTAAAAACGCGGATCTGATCATCAAAAACATCCTCGACAGTCTGTGCGTTCCGAGGTAAACCATGTACTTTTCATGGGCCTTCATCTTCCTGCTTGTCGTATATTCGTTGATATTGCTAGTTTTTCCCGGAGCAGAATATTTGTTTTTCATACTGCTACCGTTGTTTGCGCTGTGGGCGCTCGATCTCTGGCTGACCGTGAGGGAGCCCCGGTTTGCCGTCTGCAGGATTTTTATTAATCCTCTTTACCAGCATCAGAATTCCAAAGTTGAAATCAGGATCACGAATCCGCTGCGCCGCAGGGTGCGAATGACATATAAAGACGAACCTCCCTTTGTTCTGGAGTCCGGGGGATATCAAGGAGCGGTTGACCTGGAACCAGGCGGGGCCGTCCATATATCCTACGAGATCGTTTGTCATAAAAGAGGCGTATTCGGCTTCGGGGATTTTAATATGAAATATCTCGGCCCCCTCGGTTTGTTTTCCCGGCAGACAAAAATTCCTCTTAAAGAAGAGATCAAGGTGTATCCCGATCTTGTTTCCTTGGGGGATTACCAGCTTGCCTGTGTGATTGACTCCCGGCGCGAGGGCTTGCGGCGCAGAAAAATGCTGGGCGCCGGCGGCGAGTTATCGCAATTGCGGGAATACACTCCGGGGGATGACATGCGCATGATCAACTGGAAAGTGACGGCCCATACGGGAAAGCCGATCATCAACGAATTCGGGCCGGAAAAAGACCGGAATGTCTTTCTCCTCATCGATGCGGGAAGAATGCTTTTCGACCAGAAAGATGAGTTGAACAGCAGGTTCGATTATATCCTGGATTCCGCAATGCTGCTGGCCTATAACGCGGTTGATTACGGCGACATGGTGGGAGCGTTGACTTTTCATCACAAGGTGGATAAATTCGTCCCGCTGGGAAAAGGAAAGAGACATCTGCAAACCCTGGTCAGCATCTTGTTTGATATTCAAGCCGTGATGGTGGAAAGCGACTATCGCGCCGCTTTCCGGTTCTGGCGCCAGAAGGCGAACAAACGCAGTTTGATTTTCATTTATACGGATATCTCGGACAAAGAGTCTTCAAGGGAAATGATCCGGCATTTGCAGGTTGTTTCCCGCCACCATATGGTGGTCTGCGTTTTGCTTCAACGACAATACCTTTACGATATAATTGAGAGACCCATAAAGGATGAAAAGGATGCCTTTGTAAAAGGGACAGCCCTGGAACTGCTTGCTGAAAGGGAAACATTAAAAAGATCCCTCTTAAACAGCGGAATAAAAGTCCTGGAGGTGACTGCTTCGCAACTGAAACAGGCGGTGCTGGAGCATTATTTATATTTGAAACACAATGGGCTGTTCTGAAGCGGTTGTATTACTGACCGGCGTGTCGCGGTTTACGGCTGCCGATATAAAGGAAGAGAAGGATCCCCGTAAGGCCTGCAAAGGAAAGCCTGGCATACTCGGGTATGATCTTGGTGCTGATTGTGCTGAGGAATCCCTCGATCAGCGCTGCGATCGCCAGCAGGAAGGCCGTCCCCAGGATAAACCTGACCGCCCTCGGGCCGTAAAGTTTCAGGGCGTCCTGCCGGCTGTATTCTCCGGGAAAAAGGAAGGCGCGGGTCAACATGAAGCCCGCGGCGCCGGCCAGGACAATGGCGGACAGTTCAATCACGCCGTGGGGAAGGATCATGGCCCAGAATGAAAGCAGCAGTTTCTTTTGCATGAAGAGCGCAGAAAGCGCCCCCAGGAAAAAGCCGTTGAAGATGATGATATAACAGGTGTATATTCCCAGCGTCATGCCTCCGGCGAAAGCATACAGGGCTACCTGGACATTATGGATCATAATATAAGAGGATATAAAAGGCCTTGCGGTCATCGGCTCGTTAAACCATGTGCCGGACTTGTATCTGTCGATAATCTCGACATATCCCCCGGGAAGAAATCCTGCCACGGTTTCCGGACCGGCGAGGTACCCGAAGAAACCCAAGCACCATCCTGCCAGCATGATTAAAAACGTAAATGTGATGATCCTCCAGTTTGCGCGGCATAAGGCGGGGAACTCAGACAAGATAAGGTGTTTGATGGAATGGGTGGAGAATTTCTCCGTCCTGTAAATTTGATGATAAGCCCTGGCAGTGAGATCGTTGAGAAAACCGACTACATCCGCCGGCAGTTTCTGAGCTTGGGCGGAAGCCAAATCTGCAGAGGCCTGCCGGTAAAGCGCCGCGAACTCCAGGATCTCTCCGGGCGTAAAGGAAGTCATCTGTGCTTTTTCCGATTTTTTTAAAAGCGAAAAAAGCCGTTCCCACCTGTTGCGGCGCTCCTGGACAAAGGGTATAATCATATAAGCCCCCCCTTTTTAATGCGGCATTCAAGCTTTCCTTTACCGGCATTCCTTTTCCATTATTATGGAGGCGATTTTTCCATGAGCGACGCTTACAGAATAGTCACCCCGGAAAACATCGAACTGGATTACCAGATCGCCGGGATGGGAACCCGTTTTATGGCCCTGGGCATCGATGTGGCACTGCAGACCATATTTCTGACAGGTATTATATGGGCTCTTGATTATCTGGGCCTCAAGGATCTCGGAAGTACGGTGCGGCATTTTACGGTATCCCTGGCCGGATCAATGCTGGTATTTTTACTGTTCGCGGTGCTGATCGGCTATTTCATTATTCTTGAAACCGTGATGAACGGGCAGACCATAGGCAAAAGGGTGTTGAACATCAGAGTCCGCAAGGAAAAGGGTTTCGCTCTTGCCTTTTGGGACGTCCTGTTAAGGAATATAATTCGACTTGCGGATTTTTTACCCTTTTTTTACGCTACGGGTTTTATCGTGATGTTCTGCAGCGGCAAGGCGAAGCGGCTTGGCGATTATGCTGCGGGCACCATAGTAGTGAAGGAAATTTACCGCCGCAAGATCGATACCTTTTTAAATCAAGCGGCGCAAGCCGGCATCAGCGAGGAACGTCGCGGTTATGAGCCGAAGTTTCCCTGGACCATCCAGGTTATTCCCTATTTCAGCCAGCGGCATTATTTTCTGGCCAAAAGTCTGATCGCGCGTAAAATGGACCTCGTGCCCCTTGCTTATCTTAAATTATGCTTTCAAATGGTAAAGAAGGTGCTTTTGGAATCCCCCCTGCCCGACCCGCAGGAGTATTTAAAAAATATCAACGCTCCGGCGGTACTGGAAGAAATGACGGCGCTTTATGAAAAAAACCGTTTGATATAGACCGGTGATTAAATACATATTCAACGATCCCGGCTGGTAATTAGGGTCTCCTGAAAAAGTCTCCAACCCTTACAAACATTGACAAAAAAGCCAAAAAGCGGCAGGGAAAATGCATGGGAAACACGAATAAACCCTTAAAAACCTTGCATTTAGGAGA
>JBLNCG010000020.1:0-86572 GCA_050260475.1 Bacillota bacterium | reverse complement strand
GTTCCTGCATTGTCGGCATAGATCCCGCATTTGAAACTGCCGGTCCCCGCCGCGTTGAACTTTATTTTCATGTGCGTCGCGGTAAAGCCGGAGGATGCCACGGCCTTGCAGGCGATGATGTTATTCGGCGCCGGATAGTCGGTGCTGTTCCCTTCCTCCGCATAACCCAGGGTACCCGCTCCTCCCGAGGCAGTCGGCGTCGGGGTTGGATTTGCCGTATCGCCCCTGACGGCCACATCGTCCAGGTAGGCGTAATCATAGGAACCGTTATGGACAGTCTTGAACCTGATCTGGAAATTGGGGTTGTTATCGGCGCCGGCAGGCAGGGTCCAGGTTTGCAGCGTCCAGGTACTACTCCCGGTCAAATCTTCCAGGGTAGACCAGACGCTGCCGTTATACCACTCGGCGATAAAATGGTCGTCCGTCTCGCAAGAGCGGGTATAACGGGCGTATTCCACGACGATGTTGGTATACCCCGCCGTGCTTAAAGCTTTGGTCAGGGTATCGCTGGAATTAAACACCGCGGCATAGGTCCCGGTCCGTTTGTACGTGCTCTGGACGGCGCAGCCGCTGTTGGTCCAGCCTCCGGCGGTGAAATTGCCGCTCTCGAATCCGTCGGTGAAAATGTTGACCGCGGCTGATCCCCATGCGGAGCAAACCAAAAGCAACCCCGCCAGTAAGATTAAGCCCAATCCAAGGGCCTTGGTCCGGAGAATGAATTTCCGGCTTTTCATTATTACCTCCTCCTTATTTAGTTTGTTAACTAAAAGCTTTTAATTATATTTTAAAGGAGGATTTAAATTAATAATATACGATCCGGGTCGTCTTCAAAAACATCTTTAACTATGCCAATGCTGTCTTCTCAAACGACATTTTTAACATGCCTTGTTTTCGTCGATTTATTATACCGGCGATCAAGCTTATCAATTTTGATTTCGGAAACGCGTTAAGGAGCGTGCCTTGACTTAGGTACGGCCGAGCGTACCTTAATTGGTACGGCCTAGATATCGCGATTTTCCGAAATCGGTCAGATGTATTTAATCACCGGTTCTATGGCAGCTTTAACATGCGCACGGATCCCGTCCATCGCGGCCGCCCATTGGGATGTTGCTTCCAAGGTAAAAATACGATAAAATTAAGATGACTAAAACCCGATAAGGCGGGGGTAAAATTGCCTCAATATAAATTTTATGTTAAAGATAATATGATGGCTATACTCTATCAAGGTTATTCCTGCATTAATCCCAGCGGCGGCTATATCGGCCTTGATTTGGGCCCGGGAGGGGAAGTCCCGATCTCTAAAATCCGTTATGTTCCTTGTCATCATACGCCCAATGAAATGCTGAACGGCCGGTTCCAAGGTTCGAACGATACTTCCACCGGCGGTTACGAAGATATCCACGTAATTTCCCAAATGCCGAAACCTAATTGGAATACCATATTGATCGATAATCCGAAAAGCTATCGCTATGTCCGTTATTTCGGGCCGCCCGGCTCCAATTGCCGTATCGGCCGGCTGGAATTTTACACCACTATCGCCGATACCGCCTCTGGACGCCCGCAAACCGTTAAACTAAGCGGAAATCCTTTTAGCGCCCCCTTGGAACCGGCATGGTCCGCCGATGCGCCCGAAAATTTCCTGCGCAATTTCTTTCAAGCCCAAAACTTGCCGGCGTTCACTTTTCGCGATTTCGCCCAAACCAACCTTTACCCTTATAACTTTATTCTGACCGGGGATCCTCACACTTTTTATCATTCCCACGATTTCATCGAGATTTTTTATATCAAAAGCGGTTCCTGTCTGCATGTAAGTGAACGGAAGATATCCTACCTTTTTAGCGGCGATATCATCATCATTCCCCCCGGCGCCTCCCATTTTTACATCAGCAACAGTAACTCCTTTTTAACCTATGATATCTGCATTTATCCCGATCTGATTCCGGCGGATCTTTTTAACTTTATCCGAAAATTGGATGATTTCAAACACTGTCTTGCCGCCGATGCGGCTTTTAATATTCAAGGCCGTCCGTCCGAACGGTTTCATCTGAACATCAAACAGCAAAAGGAATTCGTGCCTTTATTGGAAAAACTATTGGATACCTGGAGAACTGAACCGCCCGGTTTCGAACTGCAGTGTTACAGCCTTGCTTTACAGTTGTTTGTCTGCATCAACCGCGCTTTGATTGATTTTTCGAAAAATGATATTGCCGCTATTACCGTCGATAAAGAAGAGTATCATGCACAGCAAATTATCTCCTATATCAACCGGCATTCCAGCAATATCAAAAATCTGGATGAAATCGTCCAGGCGCTTAAAGTCAGCTATGATTGGCTGGCCCATATCTTCAAAGCGGAAACGGGAATATCCATTTATGATTATTTGAGCCAAATCCGTATCGCCTCGGCCTGTGAAAAACTTTTGACCACCGACCGGGAGATTACAGCCATTGCTTATGAAGTCGGATTTTTATCTTATACCAGCTTTACCCGGATGTTTAAAAAATATATCGGTTCCTCCCCCCTGGAGTTCCGCCATGAATATCAGATTCCCGGATAGGATAAGCCTTTTTCTCAAACTCACCGCCTTGGGCCATATAGCCGCCCCGTTCACCATACCCTCCGACTATTTTAACATTCAATATTATTATGCCCGAAAAAACGGAACGTCAAGGAGAATAAGGAAATCACGTTTTCCTCATTCCGAAATAAAAAAACTCACCCTTTTTGTTCCCTTCTCTTCCCAATGCCTTAAGTAATTTATGAATTTTCTTCGAAGCCACCGGGTTGCTCTCCCTTTCGCAAAAGGGAGAGCAAGAGAGAGTTACTTAAAAGGCAGGCCCATCGGCCTGCCTTTAATCTTTTACTTCGAAGGCTGTGAGTTACTCCACCGTCACGCTCTTCGCCAGATTCCTCGGCTTATCCACGTCGCAGCCCCTGGCCTTGGCCGCGTAGTACGCGAACAACTGCAGCGGCACCACGGAAAGGATGGGCGTCAGGAGATTCTCGGTCGCCGGGATGTGCAGGACGTAGTCCACGGACTTCCCGGTTTCCAGG
Organism: Bacillota bacterium; assembly: GCA_050260475.1. GTDB lineage: Bacteria > Bacillota > UBA4882 > JBLNCG01 > JBLNCG01 > JBLNCG01. The sequence continues at coordinate 83,518 of JBLNCG010000020.1, read as the reverse complement.
TCTCCGGCCAGCGCCAGCGCCACGACCGTGGCTTCGCGGGCCTTGACCTCCTTGACGTTGCTGATCATCTTCTCATACAGCGCGGGCTGGGTCGCCAGGGCGAAAACCGGCACGTCCTTGACGATGAGCGCCAGGGTGCCGTGCTTCAATTCACCGGCTGCATATGCCTCCGCATGGATATAGGAGATCTCCTTGAGCTTCAGGGCGCCTTCCAGGGAAACGGCGTAGTCGATGCCGCGGCCCAGGAAGAAAATGTCCTCGCAGTTTTTGAAGCTTTCCGCGAACTCCTTGACCTTGCTCTCCGTGCCCAGCACCTTCTCCACCTGCTCCGGAATCTTCTGTAAACCCGCCGCCAGCGTCAGGAGTTCCTGTTCGGGGCAAGTCCCCATCTCCTGGGCGAGGTAAAACGCAATCATATACAGTGAAAGCAATTGCGTCGAATACGCCTTGGTGGAGGCCACCGCGATTTCCGGCCCGGCCAGGGTGAGAAAAACATCGTCAGCCTCCCGGTAAACGGAACTGCCCCTGACGTTGGTGATGGCCAGGATCCGGCTGCCGCGTTGCTTGGATTCGCGCAGGGCCGCCAGGGTGTCCGCCGTTTCCCCCGACTGGGAGATGATGATCGTCAGCATGCTTTCGTCGATCATGGGGTTGCGGTAGCGGAACTCCGAGGCCAGATCCACCTCTACCGGAATGCGCAGCAGTTTCTCCAATACGCATTTGCCCACCAGTCCGGCGTGATAAGCGGTGCCGCAGGCCACTATGAAAATCTTTTTAATTTTCAGCATGTCTTCCCTGGCCATCTTGATTTCCGGGAGAACAATCCTGCCGCGTTCCCAATCGATCTTGCCGGTCATGGTGTCGCGCAGAGCGCGCGGCTCTTCGTGGATCTCCTTAAGCATGAAATCTTCGTACCCGGTCTTTTCCGCCATGATCGGATCCCAATCTATAACCATGCGCGGGCGGTCGACTTTACCGCCGTCGAACGTGGACACTTCCACCTTCTCCGCGGTGACCACGGCCATTTCCCGGTCGTTCAAAACCACCACATCCTTGGTCTCGCTAAGCACTGCCGGGATGTCGGAAGCGATATAGTTTTCGCCGTTTCCGAATCCTACAATCAGCGGGCTATCCTTGCGGGCGGCCGCCAGAAGGCCGGGATGGTCCTGGGACATGGCCACCATGGCAAAAGAGCCTTCCAGCTTGGTGAGGGCTTCTTTTACGGCCGCCACCAAATCTCCCCGGTAATACTGCTCGATCAGATGAGGTATTACTTCCGTATCCGTCTCGGAGGCAAAAACATGCCCCTGCTCCTGTAGCCATTCCCTGAGATGCAGGTAATTCTCGATAATCCCGTTATGCGCCACGGCGATTTTCTGCAGACAGTCCATATGGGGGTGGGCGTTGCGATCCGAAGGCTTGCCATGGGTGGCCCAGCGGGTGTGGCCTATCCCGGTGACACCGGAAACCGGTTTAAGCTGCAATATTTCCTCCAGACGACTCAAGCGCCCCACTGACTTGCGCAAATTCAGCTTATCCCCGGCCTGCACCACGATGCCCGCCGAATCGTAACCTCTGTATTCGAGCTTTTTTAAACCATTGACCAAAAAGGGGACGGCGTCCTTCCGCCCGATATATCCGACTATTCCGCACATTTTATTTTTTCCTCCGTTATTTCTGTTTTAAGGCAATTGCGTTGTTACCTTAATTCAAGGTCTTGCCGCTAAATAGTGTATAGCTATCATTAGGCTATCGATATTTAGTGGCAAGACATAAAATCATCACAACGGCGCAAATTGCTCTTTTAAAACAAATCCAGACCTGACTAAGCCTGCCAGGTCCACGCTCCTCGAATTTCTTCTATGCCGTCCGTCGCCGGAGGTTTTGTGAAAATTCTCTCGATGGGAGCACACCGGGGGTCACCCGCCGATTCATCCGAGATCCCCCTCCTCGTCAACTTGGCGCGTCCCGCCCCAAGTCCAGGCGCTTTATTTGCCGTTTACCGCGGACTCCCTTCCGCTTCCCTTACGGATTACATTGAATGTCACTCCTTTACGGCGAACAGTTACCAAATCATTGATAATTGATCATTGGCTAATTGTAAAATCCGGTCACCGGTTAAGCTCGCTTTCAATCACCGAAGCGATCTGCGCCACGAATTCCTCGAGTACGCGCTGCTCCGGCCCTTCCGCCATAACGCGGATCAAGGGCTCGGTCCCTGAAGCCCGCACAAAAATTCGCCCGCGCTCCCCCATAATTCCTTCGGCATATTTGATGCTTTCCGCGATGGCCGCGTTTTCGCGCCAGGCATCCTTCCGCCTGACACGGATGTTTTTCAACACCTGGGGATAGGTGACAAGCGCATCCGCAAGGCTGGATAGGGGAAGGCCCGTCTCCGCCATCACCTGCATCAATTGAAGGGCTGACACCATTCCGTCCCCGGTGGTGTTGTGCTCAAGAAAAATGATATGCCCGGACTGCTCCCCGCCGAGGATCAATCCCATCCGCTGCATGCATTCCAAAACATACCGGTCCCCGTTGTCCGTAATCTGTACGTCCCCGCCCATACTCCGGAAATAATCCCTAAGCCCCAGGTTGCTGTATACGGTGACGGCGATCCTCTTGTGCGGCAGCCTGCCCCTGGAGAGCAGATAACCTCCGCACACCGCCATGATATGATCGCCATCCACCAATCTGCCGTACTCATCTACGGCGATCACCCGATCCGCATCGCCGTCATGGGCGATCCCCAAGCAGGCCCCGTTGTGTTTCACCCTTTCCTGCAAGGCGCCGATACAGGTGGAACCGCAGTTCACATTAATCCGGCAGCCGTCCGTCTCGGTGAAGACCGCTTCCACATCTGCGCCCAGACTGCGGTAAAGCTCGGGGGCCAGCGTTGCGGCGGCGCCGTTCGCGCAATCCACCACAATTTTCAAGCCTTTCAAAGGCGTATTGATGGTCTGCGCCAGATGATCCAGATAAAACCGGCGGAAATGCTCCCCTTCGTATACCCGTCCCACTTCAGTGCCGCCCGGCTTCTTGATATTTCCTTTGTGCTTCAAAATCGCCTCGATGGAATCCTCTTCCGTGTCGGTCAATTTGAAGCCCCCGGCGCTAAAAAACTTGATGCCGTTATCAACCGCGGGATTATGGGAAGCCGAAATCATAATTCCGCCGAGACCGTCCAGCCTCCTGGTCAGGTAAGCGACCCCGGGCGTGGTGATGATGCCCAGCTTGATCACATGCAAACCCGCCGAGGTCAAGCCGGCGATCATGGCGGCCTCCAACATGGGGCCGGAAATCCTCGTATCCCTGCCGATCAAGACAGGCCTGCCCGCCCTTCCATGCTCTCTTAAAAACGTCCCTCCGGCCCGGCCCAACTCCATGGCCAGCTCCGGCGTCAATTCGGTATTGGCTGCCCCGCGTACTCCGTCGGTTCCAAATAGCCTGCCCAAAAAACTTCCCTCCATATCATGATATTCGCAAACTCCGCCCGGCAATCCTTTCTCATAACCTGTTTTACTGATCCCCAGCGCAGGCCGATTATCATAGTATACTGGATGATTCATCATTTGGCAACCATCTATGGAACCGCTGACACTTAAGGTTGAGTGCCGGACCGAAACCATAATTGATAAGAATCACCTGTTTAATATACCGGCTATGGCGCAGCCATCTCGATCCACACCGTTTCCGGCTCCGCTTTCAGGCCGGAGATCGCTTTCCGGTCAAGGCTGATCGCCTGGGGCTTGAGCTCCATTTTTTCCCCGGGCAGCAGCATTGGCGCATTTACAATCACCTGATAAACGGAATCCATTTTGCTCCGCGTGCCGGTTATTCTTACTTCTTCGGTATCCATGAACCAGTTTTTTCCGGCTCCCTGCAGGGGAATATATAACTGCAGCCGGAAGGTTTTTTCAACAACCTCCTCGATCTCCACATGCAGCCGCCGGGGCGCAAAACTGATTATCTCCACAGCATCCTGCCTCTTTTCCACGGCAACGTCCCCTATGAAGGCGCCTTCTTCAGCCCGGGATAAATCGAGATGCGCCCGTACGATATCCTCCCCCCGGCTCAGCAGTTCCGAAGGCCCGGAAACCTCGATCTCCACTATCCCCGCCGGGCTTGTAACCTGAAGGTTGTCCGGCAGATTGACGTATCCCGCCTTAACTGAGATCCTCCGGATTTGTTTTGCCGCTTTGTCGCTGGATAGGTTTACGTTGGCGTTTAGATAAAGGATCAGCGTAATAAATATGGCATAGATTTTTAAGGAAAGATCATGCGTCAAGGCTCGACGCAAAGGATCGAACACCGCCCCTTGCCTCCTCCCGCGTCTGTTTGCCCAGTTTCGACAGGAATTCCGGGACCTTTTGAATGGGAATCCTCTTGATAAGCTCCCCGAAGCGCGCCATGGAGACCGCGCCGGATTCCTCCGAAACCACGATAACAATGGCGTCGGTTTGCTCCGACAGGCCAAGCGCCGCCAGATGCCTGGTTCCGAGCTTGGTAACGGCATATTCATCCTCCGACAATGGAAGGATGCACTTAGCCGCAACCACCCGGCTGTTTTGAATGATCACCGCCCCGTCATGCAGAGGGGTCTTGGGATGAAAGATATTGATCACCAGTTCGGAGGAGAGCAGGGCGTCCAGTTTGATCCCCTTTTCCACGATATCCGCCAGGGAGTCGTTTACAGCCAGAACGATCAAGCCGCCGGTGTTCGTATTCGATAAATTCTCCACCGCTTCTTTGATGGCGGCATAGACTGCTTCCTGTTGCTTTTCCTTGAAGAACATGTGGTGGAAAAACCGCCTGTTCCCAAGCTGCTCCAGGGCGCGGCGAAGTTCGGGCTGGAAGATAATCAAAAAAGCCACGGACAAAACTGGCGCGATCGTCTCCAGCACCCAGGCGAACGTGGCGAGCCCCAGCAGCTTGCTCAATCCGTATATCATCAGCAAAATGGCAAACCCATACACGATGGGGATGGCCTTGGTGCCTTTCAACAGAAGCAAACCCCGGTAGATCAGAAAATAGATCAGGATCAGATCAACTGCGATCAATAAAAAATGCAGCGGGTCCGGCCAGGTAAAATTCATGGCTTTCCTTTCTGGACTATTTTAAAAAAGCCGTTTAAGAGACTTCCTGCAAATTATTATCGTAAACATATTCGCTTTTATCACTGGGTTTCCCTGCTTAAAACCAAGTGTTTTAAGGGATTCTTGAACGGATTTTCCAGGGAATTTTCTACGGAAACGGATTATTCCGCTTCCTCAAGATAAACCGCTATTCCTTTTAATAAATTCTCTTTTTTAATCTCAACCTCTTCTTTGGTATCATGCTGGTAAATAGATGTCATATCACCCGCTTTTTCCCTTACCAATTTACAGAAATCCCGGGCTTTCATCTCCATTCCCTCTTTAAAACCAAGTTGATTCAGCCATCTGATATCCAATTCTTCATTATACCTGTGTTTTGAAAATGTCCGATTATTTTTCTGAAAGGTATCATTACAGACGCCGTCGATATTGTGTCGGCAGGGATGGCAAATATCATCCGCCCCAATCAGAAAATCGAAGATTATATTCCGGTCATTCCAAATCTTATGCGTAATCAAATTCAAATCGCTGCCCCCGTATGCAGGAACCGGCTCAAATTTCCGTTGTCCCTCTCCGATCGAAACAAGTATGTCTATAAAATGGTGCGGCCTCATCTTGATTGTCGTCATAGTATCACTCCAATACGGTTAATGGAATCCGATCCATAATGATATCATCTTTATATTCGCTTTTTTAACCGGTTTTCCCTGCTGAAAATGGCTCCTTTCGGGGAAATCCGTGGATTTTGCGGGATCCTCTCCCTATTATTGACTGCTTTTCGCTTTTTTTATTGTTTTTTGATTTATGCCGGCTTTCCAGCCGCGGCCTGGAGGGTACTGGGTTGTATGATAAAAGGGAAAGGACAAGAAAGGCGCGAAATACGCGGATGAAGTGAATTAATCTCTTTCCCGCAGAAGAAAAAGCAAGAATGAGTTCCCTCTGTCAATGTAAAATCTTTATTAAGGCAAATCAGGGACTGATTTTATTGTTCCCGTCCACGTGGACCACTTTCGGCCGCCACTTTTGCGCTTCTCCATCTTCCATCCATCCATAAGTGATGATGATCACCAGATCCCCGGGATGGGCCAGACGGGCTGCCGCCCCGTTCACACAAACCATCCCTGAACCCGACGGTCCGGGAATGGCATAGGTCTCGAACCTCGCCCCGTTGTTGATATTCGCCACCTGTACCTGCTCATAAGGAATGATGTCCGCGGCTTTCAGAAGATCCTCATCTATGGTGACGCTTCCCACATAATTCAAATTGGCGTCGGTTACGGTTGCCCGATGGATTTTCGCCCTGCACATCAAGCGCATCATTTGGAAACACTCCTTCTGTCTCCTGTCTTTTGTGTTTGTATTCTCTTTCAGTCCATCCCTAAATTTTAAATGCCATATTATCTATCAATCTCGTCTTCCCAATCCGCACCGCGAGGGCAACCAGTACTTCCCCGGCAAGCTCCTCAAGCGGCGCCAGGGTTTCCGACTCTACGACCGCCACATAATCCAACGCTGCAAGAGGCTCCCGTTGAATTATCTCTCTTATAGCGCCGGCGATTTTATCCGCTGCCCGCTCCCCGTTGCGGATCAGCTCTTCGGCGCGGCGCAGCGAATTCACGAGAACCAGCGCGGCCTGACGTTCTGCCCCGGACAAATAAGTGTTGCGCGAACTCATGGCCAGACCGTCTTTTTCTCTGACCGTGGGCAGGCCGATGATTTCTACGGGAATATTCAAATCCCTGACCATACGGCGGATCACCCGGAGCTGCTGGGCGTCCTTTTCTCCAAAATAAGCCCGGTCCGCCCGAACGATATTGAAAAGCTTGCAAACCACCGTAGCCACGCCCCTGAAATGGCCGGGACGAAAATCGCCGCAAAGGCCGCTGCTGATCTTATCCACATCCACATGGGTCAGACCGGGCTCCGGATACATTTCGCCGGCCGGCGGCGCAAAGAGGAGATCCACACCCACCGCGCGGCACATTTCGCTGTCTCGCTCCAAATCCCGGGGGTATTTTTGAAAATCCTCCCCCGGCCCGAATTGAGTGGGATTGACGAAAATGCTCACCACTGCATAATCGTTTTCTTCCCTGGCCTTTCGGATAAGCGACATATGTCCGTCATGCAGGCAGCCCATGGTTGGTACAAACCCAACGGATTTACCGGCTTTTTTCCATTCCAGGACGCTTTGACGAACTTGGGCTATGGTCTCCGCCATTATCATCAAAAGGTTCCCTCCTGATATCAGGCGTTTTTTTGCGCCGTTTTGGCCTTAAACCTAATAGCCGGCGGCCTGATCTTTTTTCTATATACTGATTACTTTATATTGTATAACTGTTTTAAACCGCTTAAAAAATCCCGCCATTCCTCTTCCGCCATCTCCCAGGCGTGTTCAGGGCCGGGAAACGCCCCTGTCCGCACTTCGGAACCATAATCCGCCACGGCCTTTTGGGCTTCAGCCCCCAGAACCGCATATTTTTTAACGAATTTCAAGTGCATATCCTCATAAAAACCCAGCAAATCATGATATACCAGGACCTGCCCTCCACAATCCCCTCCGGATCCTATCCCGATGGTGGGAATGGCGAGCATTGCGCTGATCTTACCGGCCAGCCTGGCCGGAATCTTTTCCAAAACCAGGCTGAAAACCCCCGCCTTCTCCAATAAAAGCGCATCTCCGGCAAGCTCCAGAGCGGCGGCGGCCGTATTCCCCTGCAGTCTGGTTCCCATGACATTCACGGACTGGGGGGTAAGCCCGAGATGACCCATGACCGGAATCCCGTGCTCGACAAGCCTCCGCACCGTTGAAGCGATCCTGCGCCCGCCTTCCAGTTTGACTGCTTCGGCGCCGCCTTCCGCCAGGAGCCTTCCGGCGTTCCGCACCGCATCCTGCCATCCGCACTGATACGACATGAAAGGCATATCCGCCACGATTAGAGCTTTCTTACTTCCGCGCACCACCGCTTTAGTATGATAAACGATATCATCCACCGTCACGGACAGGGTGTTTTCATATCCCAGCACCACCATGCCCAGGGAATCCCCGATGAGAATCATGTCGACTCCGGCCTTATCCGCAATTCCGGCGCCGCAGTAATCGTATGCGGTGATCATCACCAGTTTTTCCCCGCGCGCCGCTTTTTCCCGGATCGACTGTATGGTTTCCCGTTTTTCCATTTTCACGCCCTCCGTTCATCTCCCGCCGGGGCATGGGGCTGGTACGGACAAACGCCTTTTTCCCGGAGCGACCATAAAAAAACTGCCCCCAGGACAGTAAGAATTCGCTGATCCGTCCCGGTCCGAATGGCTCCAAGCGGACATAAATAATTCCAGTTCCTCCGTGCAGGGTACGATTCCGTCGGCGCCGAAGCGATGCCGTAAAAAAGATATCGTCCTATACGTGCGGCGTTAATGCCCGTAAATATATTATATCACATCTTGCCCTTTCGTCAAAGCTTTTTCCGCCAAACGGACGAGTATATCGCCGCTGTTATCCCCGTAAATGATTTCTTCGAGGCAATTGCGTCATTACCCTAATTCAAGGTCTTGCCACTAAATATAGTGTATGGCTGCCATTTCAGTTTCAAGTTGACAAGAAACCTTGCTCCGCATTACAATATCAATAAGAAAAATAAAGATCTTTCCCGCCCCATGCCAGGGTGAAAAAAATCTCATTAAATGCTTATTTCCTGCAGGATTTTTCAATGTTTTGATATAATTCGGTATTAATACAAAATGACGTCAAGAGATTAAAATGTCTGATCGCGGGTCCGGCGGGGATAGTATACTGCGGGGGTAGAGACTTGGCAGCCAAACCGAAAAGCGAGATTATGGACGTTATCAATCATATGCGCAGGCAAAGGGATGCATTAATCCTGGCCCACAACTACCAGTTGGAAGAGGTCCAGAATGTCGCGGACTTGGTGGGCGATTCCTATGCCTTGAGCAAAACCGCGGCACTGGCCAAGGAAAAACTTATCATTCTTTGCGGAGTACATTTCATGGCGGAAAGTGCGGCCATCCTCAGCCCGGATAAGACAATACTCCTTCCGGCGCCGGATGCCGGCTGCCCCCTGGCGGACACCATCACGCCTGAAGGCTTGCAGGAATTAAAAAATCAGCACCCGGGCGTCAAGGTGGTGGTGTATATCAATTCATCGGCAGCGGTAAAAGCCGTGAGCGACATCTGCTGCACCTCTTCCAATGCGGTGAAGATAGTCCGCTCCATTCCGGATGAGGAAATCATTTTTGTGCCCGATAAAAATCTCGGAAACTATGTTCAAACACAGGTTCCCGAAAAAAGGCTCATCCTATGGCCCGGTTCATGCATCACCCACGACCGGGTCAAGGAGGAGGAGGTCAATCGCGCCCGAAAGCTTTTTCCCGACGCCCAAATCCTCGTCCATCCCGAATGTGCGCCCAATGTAGTGAAACTGGCGGATTTCGTGGGCAGCACCTCGCAGATCATCGAATTCGCCCGTAAGGCCAGCGCCCGCCGGCTTGTGATCGGCACGGAAATGGGTACAATCCACCGGCTGCGTACAGAAAATCCCAAAAAGGAATTCTACACCCTTTCCCCCGGCCTGATTTGCCCGAACATGAAAAAAACCACCCTGAATACGGTATTGGATAGCTTGCTCTATTATAAAAATGAAATAAAGGTTTCCCAGGAGATCAGCGACCGGGCGCGCACCACCCTGGAAAAAATGCTGCAGGTAAATTAAAAGGAGAACTCCATGCCGAAAATAAAATCCGGGGAGCGGCGCAGCGATTGCCTGGTAATTGGGACCGGCATCGCGGGATTATATACCGCCATCAAACTGGCGGAGCATTTCAAAGTTAACCTCGTCGCCAAATCCGAACTGGAGGAAACCAACACCGCCCATGCCCAGGGGGGAATCGCCGCCGCCATATGCCCCAAAGACACTTATTTGTACCACCTGGAGGATACGCTGAAAGCAGGCGCGGGACTGTGCAATGAAGAAGCAGTGAAAATTCTGGTCAAGGAAGGCCCCGCCCGCATTGAGGAACTGGTATCATGGGGCGCTGTTTTCGACCGCAATCCCGACGGCAGTCTGTCTTTAACACGGGAGGCAGCCCATTCCCAGCGCCGCATCCTACATGCGCACGGGGACGCTACCGGCGCGGAGATCAGCCGGGCGCTGGCCGCCAAAGCCCGGGGGAACCCCAATATCGCCATTTTTGAATATCGCCGGATCGTGGATTTGATTGTGGAAAACGGCCGCTGTTTCGGCGCCCGTTCTTCGGGGGCGGAGCCTTTGCTTTTTTTGGCGCCGGTCACAGTTTTGGCCACCGGCGGAAGCGGACAGCTTTATTCCACTACCACCAACCCGGAAGTCGCCACCGGCGATGGCTTTTCCATGGCTTACAGGGCCGGATGCGCCCTTGCGGATTTGGAATTCATCCAGTTTCATCCCACCGCGCTCAAAATTCCCGGCTGCCCTTCTTACCTCATCAGCGAATCGGTCCGGGGGGAGGGAGGCTTTCTCATAAACAAAGAGGGCCGGCGGTTCATGCGGGATTACAATCCTGAAGCGGAGCTTGCCCCGCGTGACATCGTGGCACGCGCCATCACGGCCGAAATGGAAAAGACCGCCTGCACTCATGTTTTCCTGGATCTGACACATTGGGAGGCGGAGAAAATCAAAAAACGCTTCCCTACTGTCTACAATATATGTGTGTCCGCCGGGATTGATCCGGCGGCGGATCCCATCCCGGTAGCTCCGGCCGCTCATTACATGATGGGAGGGGTTTATACGGATACCCAGGGCCGGACTACCGTGGACGGGCTATTCGCCTGCGGCGAGGTGGCCTGTACGGGAGTGCACGGCGCAAACCGGTTAGCCAGCAATTCCCTGCTGGAAGGGCTGGTATTCGGCCGTCGGATTGCGGAGGAGATCTTCAGGCGCAAATCCCTCCCTCCGGTGAATATTGAATATCACCCTCAGGCGGCGCCTCCAGCCGCAACCCAAAATGCGCGGTATGCCGATCTGAAGAGGAACTTGCAGGAAAAAATGACGCTTTACGCCGGAATTACCAGAAACTCCGCCTGTTTATCCGCCCTGATGCGATGGTGTGAAGAACAACTCGCCTCTTTACCGCCTGGGCGTGAATCCATCCCGGAGTGCGTTGAAGTATACAATATGTTGCAACTCTCCATACTGATCGGCAAATCCGCTTTGCTTCGCGAGGAAAGCCGGGGCGCCCACTTTCGCGAGGATTTTCCGGATCGCTCCTCCGGGTGGGAAAAGCATATCATCCTCCGCGGAAAGGAGATCTCCTATGAACAAATACCGGTTGAAGGAAATCATCGAACAGACCTTGCAGGAGGATATCGGCACGGGAGATGTCACCACTGAAAGCCTCATACCACCTTCAATTCCGGCAAACGGCCGGTTCCTGGCCAAAAGCGCCGGGATACTGGCGGGTTTACCCGTGGCGGAATTCGCCTTTATGACCCTGGACAGCAGCCTGGAATTTCAGACGTATTTTCAGGACGGCGATAAAATAAAACCCGGGGATGTGATCGCGCAGGTTTCCGGAGCGGCCCGCTCCCTGCTCTGCGGAGAAAGGGTAAGCCTGAATTTTTTACAGAGGCTTTCCGGCATCGCTACCTTGACGGGAAAATTCGTGGAGGCGTCGCGGCTTTACCGCGTGAGGATCGTGGATACCAGAAAGACCACCCCCGGCCTGCGTATGCTGGAGAAATACGCCGTCCGCCAGGGCGGCGGTTCCAACCACCGGTTCGGGCTGTATGACGCGGTTTTAATCAAAGACAACCATCTGGCGGCTCTGAAGGGGAACATCAAGGAGGCCGTGCGGCTGGCCCGGGAAAACTCTCCCCACACCATAACCGTGGAAGTGGAGACGACCGATGAAGAACAGGTTAAGGAAGCGCTGGCGGCCGGGGCGGATATCATCATGCTCGATAATATGCCCGTCGCGGAAATGAAGCGGATGGTGGAGCTGATCAACCGCAAGGCCCTGGTGGAAGCATCCGGCAATGTAACCCTGGAAAACGTGGCGGAAATCGCCGCCTGCGGGGTGGACATCATTTCGGTGGGCGCGCTCACCCACTCCGCCCCGGCGCTGGATATAAGCCTGGAGATGGAAGTGGGATAAACATTCCGACAGGAAAGCAAAAACATCAAATATCGTTGATTTTCCACTCCCATTGGGGCCTAAAAATACAGTCATCGGTGTTATCCCTTTTAATGTCAAATCTTTTAACGCACGATAATTTTGTTGTACAAGATAGCTCCTCAATCTTCGGAATAGATGTTCGAGAAAAATTATTCATTATATCACCACTGTACTATCTTAATTTATTATATGTAAGCAAAGGATAGTTTTATTTCACGGGTGTTTTTAGCAGCTTAAATTAAACCAATAACATATAACTTTCGCTTTAATACCGTTTTTTCCCTTCTGTCTAAACAAAAAGACCGTCAACCGGCCTTTTATGAATTCCCATTAAGATTAATTATTGAGGTTTCTTACTTTATACACTAAACCAGAGGATTTTACCCCACCTTCTTCTCCTCATCCTTCGGCCCGAGAACCGCGCTGATCTGATCCCCCTCGATAGTCTCCTGTTCCTTCAATACTTTAACCAGATCCTCCAGTTTGCCTTTTTTCTGCACGATGATACGCTGTGCCCTGTCGTAGGAATCATCGATGATCTTCCGGATCTCCCGGTCTATGGAGGCGGCCACCTGTTCGCTGTAATCCTTGTCCTTGGCCAGATCCCGGCCTAAAAACACCAGATCCTCCTGCTTGCGACCGAAGGTCATCGGCCCCAGTTCATCGCTCATGCCGTATTCCGTAACCATTTTATGCGCAAGTTTAGTGGCCCTGTCCAGATCATTATGCGCGCCGGTAGTGATATCGCCAAGCACTGCGGATTCGGCGGCCCGGCCCCCCAGGATCATGGTGATCTCATCAGCCAGTTCGGACCGGGTCATATAATGCCGGTCCTCCTTGGGTAAAGCCAAAGTGTATCCTCCTGCCCGGCCTCTGGGAATGACAGAAACCCTGTGAATCGGATCGCAGTGCGGCAAAAAATATCCCACCACGGCGTGGCCGGCCTCGTGGTAAGCCACGATATCCTTCTCGCGGTCGGAGATCAGGCGGTTCTTCTTCTCGGGCCCCGCAACAATGCGATTGATGGCTTCTTCCAGTTCATCCATGCCGATTTGCTTTTTATTCAAACGGGCGGCCAAAAGCGCCGCTTCATTCAGTAAATTCTCCAAGTCGGCGCCGGTAAAACCGGTGGTCCGACGCGCCAGGACGTTCAGGTCCACTTCCTCGGCCAGAGGCTTATTCTTGGCGTGAATTTTCAATATGGCTTCACGCCCCTTCTGATCCGGGATATCCACCACAATCTGACGGTCGAATCTTCCGGGCCGCAGGAGTGCCGGATCCAGCACGTCCGGGCGGTTGGTGGCGGCCAGCACGATAATGCCGTTGTTGGTCTCAAAACCGTCCATTTCCGAAAGCAGCTGGTTCAGCGTCTGTTCCCGCTCGTCATGCCCGCCGCCGAGTCCGGTACCGCGCTGGCGGCCGACGGCGTCCAGTTCGTCGATAAAAATAATGCAGGGCACATTGCGTTTTGCCTGTTCAAAGAGATCCCGCACCCTTGATGCCCCAACCCCTACAAACATCTCCACAAAATCGGAGCCGCTGATGGAAAAGAAAGGAACCCCCGCCTCCCCGGCCACCGCCCGGGCCAGCAATGTTTTTCCCGTACCGGGTGAGCCTACCAAAAGGATGCCCTTGGGAATTCGTGCGCCCAATTCCGTAAAACGCTTGGGTTGCCTCAGATAGTCCACAATCTCCTGGAGCTCCTGCTTGGCCTCGTCCACGCCCGCCACGTCATCAAACGTAACCCTGCTGCGGTGTTCATTATGGAGTTTGGCCCGACTCTTGCCGAAAGAAAGCGCTTTGTTCCCGCTCGACTGCATCTGGTTGAAGAAAATAAAGAACACCGCCACAATTAGCGCCATAGGGATTAGGCTTACAAGCAACTGGGGCCAAAAGCCGCTGGATTGCGACTCCGCCTGGTACTTGAAATTGGGTCCGGCCTTGGGCATCATTTTCTGAAAAACATCAAAAGCTTTATCCCCCGAGGGATAACTGGTTTTATACGTTTTGATGAATATCTTGTCGGTTCTGGCCCTTTTAATGCGGGCTTCCGCCTGCCCCGTCTGGTAGGTGTGAACCTCCACATAACGCCCTTCGTTCAGATTGCTTTTCACAACCTTTTCGAAGGTGTTGATGTCCACTTTCTCCGCCTGGCTTTCATTGGAGACATACCATAGAATCATCAAAGCCACCGCAAAAATCAATATATAAAGAAAGAGTTCCCGAATGTACTTCAACCAAGTTCCTCCTTTGCCTGTATATACACTGGGAATTATTAATCTACCAACTAATGTATTATACCATAGGGCCATTTTCCTGACAACAATACGATATGCAAGGCAATTGCGTTATTACCTTTTTTCAAGGTTTTGCCGCTAAATATAATGTATAGCTATCATTTTTAATGCTTCCCCTCCAGGAACAGCGCCAGTAATAAAACCGTCTCTTCGGTAACCTTGAAGCTGTCGCTGACCTGGATGCCCGCCACCCAGATTATTTCATCCCCATTAATAAAAACAAGGGTCCTTTCTTTATCCGCCGGAGAAATCTTTCTGTCCACCAGCAGATCTTGTACCTTTTTATGCCTGCCCATCATTCCCAACGGACGGAATTTGTCCCCCGGACGCCAGGGGCGTACCCGTATTCCCTCTTCTTTCCGCATTTTTTCCAGATCAAAATAGGCCATATGCGCCGGGGCGCTTTTTATAACCGCCGCCGGCACGCTGCCCGCGGGGATTACAAGAGAAGTGATTTTCCACGGGAGTTCCTCCGCTTCCAGACTTCCCCCCATGGGGATCTCCCATTCCGCATCCGGGATCCTGTCTGATTCCCTCCTGCCCAAGTGGAAATCCCCTTGTTCCCTGTATATCTCGAGCCCTCCGGGAAGCTCTAGGCTCTCTCCATCCCGCGCTTTAATTAAAAACTTACCCGCCGAGACGGCCACCGCCCTGGGAAGCGTAACGCCGGTTTTACGAACGTAAATCTCCCGCATAAGTTCCAGTTGTAAAAAAAGAGGCAGCATCAAAAACGGCCGGCACGGCCAGGCAAAATCCGCCTCAGTCCCTTCTCCGTATTTGTCAAGCCATGACCGCACCTCCTCTTCCCAGAATTTGCGAGCCAACTGGAGATCTCCCGCCAGTTCCGCCAGAAATTCCTTGATGCGGGGATTATATTGTTCCACCAGAAATGGAAGAAGCTGGTTACGGATCCTGTTGCGATTGTATGTGTTTTCCCGGTTGCTTTGATCCTCGCGCCATTCCAGTCCGTGCCTTCCCGCGTAAGCGATAATCTCCTCCTTGCCTACGCACAGAAACGGCCTGACGACTCCATCCGCCCTGCGGGGCATCATCCCGGCGAGACCGTCCAGGCCCGATCCGCGCAGCATGCGCCAGAGAACAGTCTCCGCCTGATCATCGCGGTGATGCCCCACCGCGATGCCGTCAGCCTTTAACTCCTTTGCCAGCGACAAAAAGAAATGATAACGGTAGTTCCGCGCCGCCTCCTGCTTGGTCAGCCCTGCGTTATCCTTCCAATATCTTGCCGGAACCCTTTCCACGCGTACAGGCAATCCCCATGCTTCCGCGGTTCTTTTTACGAATTCCTCGTCCTTTATGGATTCCTGCCCACGCAGCCCGTAATTAACATGAGATGCGATCAAATTCAGCTTGAACGGGGATTTGAACAGAAAATGCGCCAGCGCTACGGAATCGACGCCTCCGGAAATCCCGGCCACCACCGTGTCCCCATCTTTAAAGAGATGATGCTCCCTGCAAAATGCATATACCTTTTTTTCCATCGCATTAACCCGCAGCCGAAAGCGGTCCCCCCCCACGGCTCATTTTCACGGCCTGTATCTGGATATTCTGGAAAAATATTTAAACTCCTCTCCCAATAAAATGAATTACCCCGCAGCAAAGCCGCGAGGCGTCGGATGACAAATTAAGGAGCGCCATGGACCGCGCTCCTTGAGTCAACAAACCCCTCCACTCAAACCGCATCATACGCGGGAAGATCGGGCTTTAAGGCCGAAAACGCAATAAAAATTATCCGGTTGATGCGGCGGTTTAATTGGCTTTATCCTCCTTTGCCGCTAAAGACTTCCTGGATCTTTAGAACAATCACGGTCAGATCATCCCTGATTTCTCCGCCATAATGCTCCTTGGCCATGGCCAGGATAAAAGCGGCCAGGGTTTCCGGCTCCCCGATGTCGATCCGCTTGAGAAGCTTCATCACCCAGTCTTCAGGCGCCGGAAACTCGGTTACCGCATCCAGCACGCCGTCGGTGATCATAACCAGGATATCGCCGTCTTTTAAAGCCACTTTCTGTGGTTCAATATCCACGGCGCTTAAAATACCCGCAGGCAGGGAATCCGATTCGATGCGGATCACTTCCCGCTGCCTTTTCACATAGGAAGACGCGGCGCCGATCTTTAACATTTCCATTTCCGCCTGAAATAAATCTATCAGCGCAAGATCCACCGTGGCGAAGATCTCCTCCGTACTTCGCAACAGCAGGATGTTATTGACCATTTTTACGGCGAATTTATAATCCATACCCGATTCCAGCAACTGTTCCATGAGATTCACCGCGGTGCTGCTTTCCAGCGCCGCCTTAGGGCCCGTCCCCATACCGTCGCTCAGCGTGACGGCGCATTTCCCTTCCTTAAGCATGATCAGGCTGTGGCTGTCTCCCGAGAGGGCGTTGCCGCTTTTCGCGGCCTTGGCCGTGTGATAATCGACCCTGAATTTTGGCGAGGTATTAAGCCATAAATGACAACTTCCCGAATTTAGTAAATGACCGCATTTTTTTTGGCAGATGGAAAACTTCCGATCGACCAGTTTGCATACAGCCGGCACCGCGCTTGTGGAACATTTTTCCGCTCCCCCGCAGCACGGAAGCTCCAGTTCGATCAAATTCTGGCGCTCCGCGCTGAAATAAACCGACACATCCAGGCATTCGATTCCTTGTGCGGCCAGGCCGTGCTTGATGGACTGCTCCAGTTCATGGTGGTATTCCACGTCCAACCGGATTTCCGCCGCCAGGCTCTGCATCAATTGGACGACCCCGGAAAGCTGCCCGGATACCAATTTCCGGCTTTCCAAAATTTTCTGCCGCCAAAGGTGGTGTTCCCATTGAGTTTGCAGAAGGCCGCTGATGGCCCCCGTTAGCCGGCTCTGTTGATGGCAATGCTTTCCCAGCCGCCCTTTCAGATCCGACGCCTGAAGGTCGCCGTGCTGTTTAGCCACGGCGATAAGATCCAGCACTTCCCGATATGATTGATAAAAATAATCGCCCCAGCAAGTTGCATAGGACTGGCACTGCTGGCAGCTTTTCTGGATTATTTTATGGATATTGTCGCAAATATTATTATCAAGCGGTTGCGGCGGATCCTCATTTTCCACGTTGAAGGATTGTCCGAGCCTGGTAAAAATCTGCGCCAATTCCGACAATCTTTTCGCCACCATATTTTTCAGTTTTTTTTGCTGCTGCTCCGTTTCCTGAATGTTTTCGTACGTCCCCGGCACTTGCCTGGCCAGCCGTCTAAGCAGTCCCGCAGGGAGCAAACTGAAAACGGAAACCGCCGAAAGATTCTCCAGCAAAAAAAATCCCAGCCGTTCGATCCCCTTCATCTGAGAGACCAATATGAATGTTCCCAGCAGGTATCCTAAAACAGTACCCCCTTTCCCCTTTTCCCGAAAAACCCCGCCCAGAAGCCCGCTGAATCCATAAAGGCTCCATTGGTTCACGGAAAGGCTCAACTCCCCCGACAGCCCCCAGATCATGGCAATGCTTACGCCGGTCGCTGCGCCCGCCCCTCCTCCGGCCACAAAAGAGCACAGCATGATCGTAAAGGCCGCCAGGAAGCTTTGAATGGAAAAGCCATACGCGCTTAAACCCACCGCGCCAGACAGCACACAGATGATCAGAAACAGCAAGGCGAACAACTCATCCTGTTTTAGATTCTGCACCGTGCTCTCCTCTATTCGCATCACGGCCCCGATGCCCCGCGTATAAATCAGCGTGAGAAGATACGCCATGATGGTCTCGATCCCCACGAGGGCCATGCTGTGCCAGGATAATCGGAAAACGGACAGAGCTGCCGCTCTGACCAGCAAGAGAATGGCGTAAAGATAAGTGCAATGGTGCCATGCCTTGGGACGCCCGCCGGAAGGCCTGAAAAACCAGAAAATATACGCAAGCGCCACAGCCTGTTCCGCAAGCAGGGCGGTTCCGTATGCCTGATAATGCCCGGCCAGGATCAGAAGCGTGGCGCTGAATGCATAAATCCTTTTCACGCGTGAAAGCAAAAGAGAGCATAAAAAAGCCTGCCCCAAGGGATATAAAAGCTGTAAAACGGCGGCCCTCCCCATGAGATACCCGCAACACATCAGAAACCAGAACTCAATTTTGAAAAACAACTTTAAAACCCCCAAAAAGTGTTTGAACGGGCGGGGCTTTTTGGGGGTGCGCACTTGAATAACCTTGCGCCTGAATGCCGGTACCTCTACCGGCGCCATTTCAGCCAGTTGTGAATTGTTATTGGCCATTACAACCCTCGCTTTTTGCTTTACTGTTGCATTTTATAGTTTTTTCTCCCGGGGTCATGTCGGTTTTTTGCGAAAAAATATCTGAAAAAAACTTATTATTTAGTTAATAATAGATAAATTATTCTAAAATTAAGTCAATCCATTTAAAAAATTCGCAAAAATTCGAGGCCCCGGCCGACATTTTTTTATGAATAAAGAACAGGACCGCGGCCTATTCTATGGAGGAAAGAAAGGAAAAAAAATGCCGGACGATGCGCAGAAAAAAATAGCATCCACCATGCATGTGTTGTGGCTGGTGCCTTTTATCATGGTGCTGGGCAACTCCATGCTCATCCCCGTGCTGCCCCAGATTCAAAGAGCCCTCCATATCAACCTGCTGAGATCAGGCCTGCTTATTACATTTTTCTCTTTGCCCGCCGGTGTCATAATCCCTTTTGCCGGCCTTCTCTCAGACCGCATAGGGCGTAAAAGCGTGATGATTCCCGCGATTTTTCTATACGGCGCAGGGGGGATCCTGGCCGGTCTTTCCGCTTTTTTCTTAAGGGAAAAAGCCTTTTCGTATATCCTGGCCTCCCGGATCATTCAGGGGATTGGGGCGGGAGGCACATATCAACTGGCTATGGCTCTGGCGGGGGATCTGATTCAAAGCAGCAAACGCGCGCAGGCCCTGGGCCTGCTGGAAGCGGCAAACGGGCTGGGCAAAGTCATCAGCCCGGTAGCCGGGGCCAGCATTGCGCTGATCATATGGTTCATGCCTTTCTTTGTTTACGGGATGATCGCTTTTCCCATCGCTGTCTTAATTTGGATTTTCGCAAAGGAGTCTTCCGATAAAAAACAGCCCCCTCCTTTTGCCCAATACTTTCAGGGCTTGGCGCAGGTAGCGCGGGGGAAGGGGGTAGGGCTTATAACCAGTTTCCTGGGTGGAATGATCGTGCTTTTCAGTCTGTTCGGCCTGCTCAGCCTGCTCTCGGACCACCTGACCAAACAATGCCGAGTGGGGCTCCTGCCGCGCGGATTCATCATCGCTGTTCCCGTGCTGTTCATGTCTATCACTTCCTACATTCTGGGAACCATCCTGCAACAGAAAATCACCAAATATTTAAAATGGAATGTAGTGTTGGGGCTTGTTCTTAGCGCAGCCGGGCTGTTTCTTTACAGTTTCCTGAAAAGCCCCGCCGCCCTCGTATTTGCGGCAACCGTGCTTGGTATCGGCACAGGGGGCGTCCTGCCGGCAATCAATACCCTGATCACCAGCGCCGCCGCAAAAACCGAACGGGGCCTGGTGACATCGTTTTACGGTACGGTCAGATTCTTCGGAGTCGCTATGGGGCCACCGGCTTTCGGATATACGGAGAAATTGGGGGGGCCGCTGGTGCTTCTTGCCGCAGCCGGTCTTACCTTGCTGATCATGCTGCTGAGCCTGCTTTTCATTGATCCCCAAAAAATGCTGCCCCGGGAAATCAAGGGCGGAACAGGTTAAGCCCGTAATTTAAATGCCGTCCTCCCGGTGTTCACTTATTATCCTCACTATCTCCGGCTGGTTTTGAGCTTTCCGCCCGAACCTGCGGTCGAAAAAATAGATCCAGCAGTAAAACGCCGCCGCAGACAAGATCCCCGTCGCGATGCTTCCGGCCTCTCCGTGGGCGGGCCGGGGCCAGACTTTCGTCCCCAATATATACCCGGCCAAAAAAAACAGCAGCGGCAGGATATATACCATAAACGCCAGCCTGAGCAGGCGCCCCTCGGGGATATAAATCACGACGCGATCCCCCACCTCCGCTTTGATCTTATTCGAAAGCCATAATTCCAGATGCGGGGCGCCGCCAATCATGCATGCGCCGCATTTGTTGCAGCTCTGATGCCGTTCCATGACAAGGAGGGCCATGCCGTCTTCCAATTCCTTAACCACGCCGATCTGTTCCATTCCAGGACCCCCTGAATTCTACTGCTCAGAAAATAAGTCAACGATGCCTGTCGAGTCACGATAGCTTATTTTCGTTACTTCGCGTGTGTCCGCGGAAGCTGACCTGAAAGGCTACATCACGACCGGGATATCCGCGCCGCATTTTATGCAACGCGTGTTGTCCCCCATCCTGCTGCGCGTCTTGTATCCTTGCCGTTCTATCAGGATTTCGCCGCAGTCCGGACAGGCGGTATCGGCTCCATCCCCCGAAATGCCAAGATTGCCGATATACACATATTTTAAATACTTCCGGGCGATCCGGTAAGCCAGGCGCAACGCCTCCTCCCCGGTGGGTTCCAGCGCCATTTTATATCCGGGAAAATAGCGGGAAAAATGCAGAGGGACCTCCGGATTAACGCGCGCCACCCATTGCGACAGCTCATGCAGTTCCTCTTCGCTGTCGTTTAAACCGGGAATGATCAGAGTGGTCAATTCCAGATGAACCTTTCCCGCCGCCGCACTTATGGTTTCCAGCACGGGTTCCAGTTTTCCCTTGCAGACTTTCCGGTAAAAACCGGGCCGGATTGATTTCAGATCAATATTCCAGGCATCGATCAGAGGAAGCAAATCAGAGACGGGCGCGGGGGAAAGATAACCGTTGCTGACCATGACAGTATGCAATCCCGCTTCTTTTAATGCGGTTGCGGCTTCACGGACATACTCGAACCAAATCCCCGGTTCCGAATATGTGAAAGCCACGCCGATATTCCCTCTTTTCCTTGCGCAAGCCGCCGCTTCAGTCAGTTCATCTACCGACAGACGCTCGGTCTCCGGCTGCCCCTGGGAAATTTCCCAGTTTTGGCAGAAAGGGCACGCCAAGTTGCAGCCGAATGTCCCGCAGGAGAGGATCATGGCTCCCGGGTAGAAATGGTACAGGGGCTTTTTTTCAATGGGATCAAGGGCGAGGCCGGTGATCTCGGCGTAATTCATGGTATACAGGCGGCCGTTCTCATTTACTCTTGCGCGGCAGAATCCCTTGCATCCGGGATGCACCAGGCAGTTCTGCGGGCAGAGCTCGCACCTGATTCCCTTTTCTTCCCGGTGATAGTATGATGCTTCCTTCACTAGCGTAAACCCCTTTTATGGATGCTCAACTCTCGCATATCGATTTGGACCTGCGGCAAAGCATAGCGAATATCACCTGTATCTCGTCACTTTAAACCTTCTGATGTCGACGCTTTCGTCATCACCTATCCCCGCTTTGTTTCTGGCAATGGAAAGCTGCTGCTCCACCGTATCCACTCCGGGCAGATCCGGCAGCAATAGCCCCCTTCTGCCCCCGTTTTCCACGATCACTCCGTACCTGGAAGGATCAAGCTCCCCGGGTTCCTTTACGGGTTCACTGGGGGAAAGCACATCCACGGAATATGTGAGAGCCTCGAGTTCCCCTTTGTCCACCGGTTCAAAACGGGGATCCCTGGAGACGGCTGCAACGGCATTCATTTTTATTTCCTCCGCCACGCTGGAGGCGGCGGGTTCGATGGTGCCAATGCACCCCCGTAATCGGCCGTGTTTCTTCACGGACACAAAAACCCCCGCTTTTTCTCCTGCAGGCGCAGGTAAATCTCCGGGAGTGGACGGGATCTTTCCCGTAGAGACATATTCCTCAGCCACGCGCCTTGCCCAGCGCACCAAGGGGTGTTCCCGACTTCTTTTTTCCCGCAGAGCCTTTTCATTAATCCGCCGCCAGTCTTCCCATACGGACCGGGCAGCAGCCCTACCGGGCCGGAATTCGGCCACCGCATATCCCACTCCGAACGGCCCTTCATAGCTGAGAAGCTCCGACTCCACTTCCAGCCCCTCCAGCGCCCCCAAAAGCATCACCAAAGGCCGGTATCCGCACTCCCCCGCATCCTCCAGCAAATCCCGGTCCATGTTCAGGATCCCCGTGAAGTCCCCCCTGCCGACCATCACGGTCAACGCTTCATCGCATTCCCGCCCTTTCGGGTGGTATCCTGCCGGAGCCGATTCCGTCAACCGGTGCGAGAGGTCGCCGCTGGCAACGATGACGATATCGCGGCCGGTTACTTCCGCCGCCTCGCGCACCGCCTTCCCGAATTCATATAATTCCCCGTTGTCCGTGAAAGCAATGCTGATGGCAGCCAATTTACAGGATTGAGGCAGGTTTTGACATAGAAAATACAAGGGAACCAGGATGCCGTGATCCAGATCCTGTTGAACATGAAAACGCCGCACCAGTTCATCACCGGCGGGTAAAAGGGACAAGTCTGATCTCCGGGTGATGTCCTGCAACCTCTTAAGCAGAGGCAAATCGTTGGCGAAGGCGAACTTCCTGTCGAAACCGAAACGCCGGAGGCTGCCTTCAATCCTTTCTCCGGGAAGGAAGGTGAACGCATCCTGAAAAACATTGCCGTGCGGCGTAAAAAAAACCACCGTTTCCGGTTGAAGGCGCCCCACATCCTCCGCCAATTTTTGCATGGATTTGTAAGTTTTGTCTACCTTCTTCGATTCCGCGCCTCCCACTTCGGGAAGAAGTATGGGCGGATGGGGTGTAAGGCAACCCATTTTCAGCATGATGATCCCTCCTTCTTATAAATTCCACGACACGTTGCCCCAGATCCCTTTTCTGGATGTTTCGTAATAATTCCCTTCCGGCGAATAATTTAGCTTCAAGCTGAAGCCTTTATGTTTCAAGCCGGCCTGCCATAGCACCCCTTCCGTGATACCGCCGGAATCCCTCCGCCAGAAAGGGGCGGCAGCAAAGGACCAACCTCCGGACTTGCCTTTTATTTCAATATTCCCATAAAAATAGGCTTTATACCATGGGCATATCTCGCTCCACCCGGAAGATCCCCAACGGTATGTGGCCTGGCCGTTGATCTCAAAACCGTAAAACCTTTTAACAAGAAAAGTTCCATCGATCCAGCATATTCTGGCATTTTCCTGACTGTCGCCCTGATGGCGCAAAATAGTCCCTTCCAATTCCCATATCACCATTTTTAAAATATTAAACCGCCATCCGATGCTCCACAGCATTTTCTCGTATCCATCCGCGGATTCATAATAGTTTTTGTCCGATGCCTCCATGTATAAGGTCATTATGGAAGAAGGAGTCTTATACTTAAGGGTCGCGCCGGCGGAAAAAGCCTGGTAGTCATAGGCGCCGGGTATTTCGTAATAGTTGTATTCCTTGTCCGCTTCCAGGGTGATATAAAAAGGTTTATGCATGATGATAAGGCCGGCCCTATATTCATCCCACGAATGGGGATTTGCGGGATCCGCGGTCCTCAGATGCGTCCAGGAAAATCTCTGCCAGGCGCCGCCCTGCCAGAAATATTTACCGCCCAGATGGCAGCCGTGGAAGCTTTCATCACCGGCCGCCGTTTTCCATCCTGCTTCGGCCTGCCAATCGCCTTTACGGTAATAAAAGTCCAGATCCGCCCTATATCCGGTATGCGCCGAAAAATCCCGTTCCCAACTGCGGGTGAGGTTTAACGCGCACGACCACCCTGGATAAAATGCCGTGCGGGAAGTAAAATTCCAAGTCAAGCCTGAAGGGGTTTCTGTCGCGGGATTGTACCAGGAGAGGCTGACTGCGCATGCGGTGATATTGAAAGCCGCTTGAGCCGGCTGCCCGCAAAAATAAAATATTAAGAGGACTGACAGGATGCAGGAAGTTTTTTTCATCCGAACGGCTCTCTCCGAGGATCAACTGGTACGAAGAGTTCTTTGCAAGTCTGACGCCATTTTTACCAGCGCATCGGAACCTTTCAATATTTCGGCCATAACGGCCATGCTTTGCTCCCCGGCTGCCGCCGTAGATTGTACCGCTTCATAAATCTTGTTCATATTGGTAAAGATTTTTTCCACATATTCGGCAATTCCGGAAGAGGACGCAGCCTGCTCCTCCGTGGCTGAAGATATTTCTTCGATGGTTGATACGTTTTCCATACTGCCTTCACGGATCCGCACCAGGGCGGACTGGGCGTCGCGGGAAATTTTTACCTGGGCGTTCAAGTTTTCCACGAACGCCTGCCCTTGTTCCACGATAGTGGTGATCATGCCCCGCATTTCGTCAATGATCTCCGTGATTTGCGTAGTGGCCTTGTTTGATTCGGTGGCAAGCGCCCTTACCTCTTCCGCCACCACGCCGATTCCTTTTCCTGTTTCTCCGGCCCTTGAAGCCTCAATAGCGGCGTTGATCGCCAACAGATTGGTCTGCCTGGTGATGATGCCCAAGAGCGCGGTGACCTTCTCGATCTGGTAGGATTTATCGTGAAGGTTTTCGATTATCTTCGTGGTATTCTCCCACTGTTTCTGCAGGTTTTCAATCTGGGCCATGGACTTTTGAACGATTTCCTCACCCTTGCGGGCCTCCTGCGCTGTCTCGGAAAGAAGCCTGCTGGCGATTTGAGCGGCGCTCGCCACTTCTTCAGCGCCTGCTGCAAGCTGCGAGGTGATCCCCTCCGTGGCCCCCGTGTCCTTGACGATTGTACTTACATCCGTATTGATTTCCGCCGTGTTCCTGGACAGTTTTGAAATCACCTGGTTTACTTCGCTTACGGACTTCCTCAACTGCCCGATGAGCAACATCAGGGCCTTGGCAGCCTCCTGGGATTTCCGCGCCGATGAATCTGACTCCTCCGCCAAAGTCTTTTGCTTTTTCTGCGCCGCAATAAGAGTATGGAAAATCCTGGTTGTCTTACTGATAAAATGATAGAGTATCACTGTAATAAACATCCCGATAAGCAGGAATACGGCCATGGAAACGCCGGGCGACGAACCGGCATCGTCGGGAGCGAATCCGAAAGCATGAATAATTCCCGCGGCTACAATACTCAGACCTATGGCCCCCAGATATAAACGGGTTTCAAAATACAGGCAGCTTATGGTCACAGGCATGAACCACAACAACTGCATGGAAATATCGCTGTCAACCGTAATGTTGATTATGGCGCAAAGAAGGATCAGCAATCCTACGCCCAGATAACGGTAAATATCGGCATACCATTTTTGCAGATACGCCAGGTTTAAAAAAACCGAAAACGCCAGGCCTGCAAAAGCGGAAATAAGAATGCGCCGGGGATCGCTGTCTAAAGCATGCAGCATGGCGAAAACCACGGTCAAAAACAACATTCCCGTCATGCTCCAGAAGCATAACACCACCGATAAATGAGTGGCTTTTTCTTCTTCAACCGACAATTCCTGTTGCTTTAACACCGTTATCCCCCTTACATGTTGATTATCAAGCGGCGCGATGATTGCATCTTTTAGAAGCCGGATGGTCCATTCTATATATTCCACACCTTTTTATAATTTCCTACGCGAAATACGATTACGCCCACGAAAATTTTTATCCTGTTGCGATCAAAGGTTGAACGCAGCCGCCGGTGTGAACGCCGAGTAATAATTTTCCCCGCCGGGGGCACAATATGAAAAAAGGGGTGATCTAGTGAGAAACACTGATTGGTTTGTCATCATACTCGGTCTGGTAGTCTCGGTCATCGGTTACATTTATCTCCCTGCAAGCTGGGCGTGGTTTATCCTGGGCTTCGGGGCGGCCCATGTATTCCTGGGATTAATCGATCTCCTTTTCCACAGGGATTTGAAAGAGCCTGCTTAAGCAATTTGCAATGATTTTAATCCCGCATACCCTTCGCCTTTCCCCTTCTCCCGGCGGCAAAGTCATTTTCGAGAAGGACACCCAAACGCGCCGGGGTGTTTCGATTTTAACGGAACCAAGACGGCACTCTTTTCGTTGAAATAATATATTTCAATGCGAGGTGTATAAACCATGCCGTTAAAAGTTAACTTAAAATTGGAAAATTTCGTGGGAAAAGGAAACGGCGTTTATTCGGCCTATCTTACGGAACTAACCTCCCTGGAAAGGTATGGGGATGTGATTCTCAACAGATGTACGGATGAAGAATGCAATGTAATCCATTACCACAGCCTTGGTTTCGGTTATGCGCGTTCCAGTATCGCTCACAGAACGAAAATAGTAATTACCGCCCATGTAGTCCCGGATTCCTTTAACGGCAGCCTGATTTTTTCAAGGTATTGGCATAAATCGGCCAGAGAATATCTGCGCTGGGCTTATCAACAGGCTCAAATCGTCATCGCGGTGTCCCCGCAAGTGGAAAACGATTTGCGTGAACTGGGAATTACCAGGCAAATCAAAGTTCTTCCCAACAGCGTAGATCATACGGTATTTAAATTCGATCCGGCATCGAGACGCAGATACCGGCAGTTATGGGGCTTCCACCCGCAGGATTTTATCATACTGGGCGTGGGGCAAATTCAACCCCGCAAAGGCATCACCGACTTCGTGGAGACGGCCCGGCGGCTGCCGGAATATCATTTCGTCTGGGCCGGCGGACGGCCTTACGGGAAACTTACGGCGGATTTTTATTCATTGAACCTGATTATTGAAAACGCCCCCGCAAACGTTCACTTCATCGGCCAGATGGAAATCAAGGAAATGCCTGGATTGTATGCGGCGGCGGATGTATATTTTCTTCCCTCCTACCACGAAAATTTCGCTCTGGCCACCATCGAGGCGGCTTCGGTAGGGCTGCCCCTGGTTCTCAGGGACTTGAATGCCTATCGTAATTCGCTGCATGATTGTTATCTTGCCGGCAGCAACGCCGGAGATTTTACTAAACTTCTGATGAAACTCCGGGACAAAAGATTTTTTGAGCAATGGCAGGCCAGTTCCAAAACCCTGGCTTTCCGCTACGGGATCGAATCCCACTGCCGGGAGCTTTACCGGATATACGAGGAAATTGCCGTACGGAACAGAACCGGAGCGCGGCCCCGCAGAAAATGGGTCAGCGCTGTATAATAACTCATTAGCCCGCAAGGATGATTCTTATGGCTAAAAAAATGCCCCGGGTAGTTTATTTTTGCATGGAATACGGCCTGGAGTCCGCATTCCGGATATATGCGGGGGGTTTGGGCGTCCTTGCCGGAGATGTATTGAAAGGGGCCCGGGATCTCAGGCTGCCGTTGATCGGGGTTGGCATCCTTTGGAGGCAGGGCTATACGAAGCAAATCATCGGTACGGACGGGTTTCCCATTGACGTTTATCCGGTATACAGATATGATTTTTTAAAGGATACCGGGATTAAGGTCAAAGTGCTCATCCGCGGCAGGCAGGTGATATGCAAGGTATGGCTGGTGGACACCCTGCATAACGCCGCATTATACTTGCTGGATACATACCTCCCTGAAAACGAGGACCCCTGGATCACCGGTCAATTATACGGCTGGTTTTCGGAAGAACGCATCGCCCAGGAGATGATACTGGGCATAGGCGGCGTACGGGCCATACAGGCTCTGGGAATCAAACCGGATATTTATCATTTCAATGAAGGGCACGCCTTGTTTGCCGGGCTTGAACTGATCCGGGAACAGATGGCGATGCACGGCCGCAGCTTTGAAGAGGCCAGGGATTTTGTGCGGAGGCGGATTGTTTTTACCACGCATACCCCCATCAAAGAGGGCAATGAAAAGCACGATTACAGTTTGCTTCGCTATATGGGAGCCGACAGCGGCCTGACATACGGGCAGATGCTTTCCCTGGGAGGCGATCCCTTTAACATGACCGTCGGGTGCTTGCGTCTGGCCAGGATCGCCAATGGCGTTTCCAAACTTCACGGCCGTACCACCAAAAAGATGTGGGCGGATGTGGAGGATGTCCCGCCCATTATCTCCATCACCAACGGAATACACGAACCGACCTGGCAGAATCCCGCCGTTAAAAAAGCTTTTCATGACAACAAACCCCTCCGTCCTATTCACCTAAAGGCCAAGGAAACTTTACTGGAATTTATCAGGGCCCGCACAGGAAGAATCCTTGACCGGGAAAAGCTTTTGATCGGATTTGGGCGCCGAGCGGCTCCGTATAAACGGAGCAGTTTCATATTCAGGGATATGAGCGTAATCGGCCCCTTATTGAAACAGGGCAGGCTGCAGCTTGTCTTTTCCGGCAAAGGCCATCCCCTGGACAGTGAAGGGAAAAAAATTATAGCGGAACTGATTGAAATTTCCAGGAGCTTTCCCGACCGCGTTGTTTTTCTGCCGGATTACGATCTGGAAACCGCGAAATACATGACGCAGGGGTGCGATGTCTGGCTGAACAATCCCATCCGGCCTCTGGAAGCAAGCGGCACCTCCGGGATGAAAGCGGCCGTCAACGGGGTTTTAAATTGCAGCACCCTCGACGGGTGGTGGCCGGAGGCCTGTATCCACGGGATCAACGGATGGCAATTCGGGGACGGATATGAAGGCCCGGGGCAGGATCAACGCGACCTTGCCGCATTGTATCACATTTTGCTAAAGGAAGTGATTCCCACCTATTACCATAACGGATCAAAATGGGAGGAAATGATGAAAGCCAGCATCAATACCGTATCCGGAAAGTTTTCCATCGGACGCATGCTGAATGAGTATTATCAACAAATGTATTCATAAAAATATGATATTTATTTATTTGCTGACAAACTTTCCAATAAAACTCTCCGGATGATCTATAGAAAAATCGGATTTTCTTAGTTAAAATAAATATAAACCACATTATTGGCGTCTCCCGGCCAGATTTCCCGCACCCCGCAAGCTCAGGCTGTTTTCGTAACATTTTTAAAATAAACGCGGTAGAGGGGGATTGCAATGCAGACCATCCCAAAAGATTCGCGCGTAGCATATTTCTCCATGGAATATGGCCTTCATGAGGACTTTAAAATATACTCCGGAGGACTGGGCGTTCTTGCGGGCGACTACCTGAAAACCGCTTTTGAAATGAACAAGCCCGTAGTGGGAATCGGCATCCTATGGCAGCAGGGCTATACTAATCAATTCATCGGCCCCGACGGAAAGCCGTACGATCAATTTAACGAAAATCATTATGATTTTCTACAGGATACCGGCGTAACCGTCTCCGTGGAGATTTATAATACACCGGTTTTTTGCAAGGTTTGGCTGGTGGACAAGTACCGGAACGCCCCCCTTTATTTGCTGGACTCCGCCATACCTGAAAATAAGGGACAAGTTGTCACGCGCCAACTGTACGGCGGCGCCTGCGAAGATCGAATCGCCCAGGAAATCATCCTGGGTATCGGAGGAATCAGGGCTTTAAATGCGCTGGGGCTTTCCGTGGACATCTATCATTTTAACGAAGGGCATGCGGTTTTGGCCGGATTGGAGTTGATCCGAAATTATATGCACCGCCATAAAGTTTCTTTCAACCAGGCCTGGCAGGCGGTACGTCAAAAAATCGTATTCACCACTCATACACCTGTAGTTGCGGGCAACGAATCCCATGATCATCACCTGTTGAAAACCGTGGGGGCTTATAACGGTTTTTCCTATGAGCAGATGAAACAAATCGGCGGGGATCCTTTCTGTATGACCGTGGCGGGTCTTCATCTTTCCCGCACCGCCAATGCAGTGGCGCAATTGCACAGGGAGACAGCCCGCAGGATGTGGAAGGACATCTGGCAGGCTGCGCCGATCATTTCCATTACCAATGGCGTTCATCCCGGAACCTGGCAGGACCCGGACATTCCGGGCGCGGTCCACGACAGCCGGTTCCTGTGGGACAGACATCAATACAACAAGAAAATTCTGCTTGACGAGATTGAAAAACAAACCGGCGTTGTCTTTGATCCGGAGGCGTTGCTCATCGGCTTCGCCCGCCGCGCCGCTTCCTATAAGCGGGGGGACCTGATCTTCCGCCAGTTGGAAGTGATTGAAAAATATTTGAAAACCCGCAAACTCCAATTGATTTTTTCAGGAAAAGCCCATCCCCAAGATTTTTACGGGAAAGAAATCATTGCTTCCATCTACAAGATAGCCAAGCGTTTCCCCCGCAGCGTGGTTTTTCTGCAAAATTACGGCATGCGGATCGGCGCCTTGCTTACCCGCGGATGCGACCTATGGCTGAACAGCCCCCGCCGCCCGCTGGAGGCCAGCGGTACATCCGGCATGAAGGCTGCCATGAATGGGGTGCTCAATCTCAGCATCCTGGACGGGTGGTGGCCGGAAGGCTGCCAGCACGGGATAAACGGCTGGCAATTCGGCAACGCATATGAAGGCCCGGAGCAGGATTTGCACGACCTGACCTCCCTGTACCAGGTGTTGCTGGGGGAGGTTATTCCCACTTACTATTGGGACCATGGCAAATGGGTGGAAATGATGAAAGCCTCCGTAGCCATGTCCCAGCAATTCTCCTCTCACCGCATGCTTACGGAATACTACAGGATGCTTTATACGGATCTGGCATTTAGAAATAACGCCTTGGTAAAGGCATGAAGTAACAAGCGAAAGGCGCCTTTATATTGACGCTTTTTTTAATTTTATGCCCAGCCCTAATAATTTCAAAATTATTTGAATTTTTCCAGGAAACTGCCATGCCTGACGCGAATTAATAGTGAATGTTAAAATGCTACGGAGGGAAACTCCATGGTTAAATTCAGCAATTGCCAGTTGTTTTCCGGTTTAAGCGCGCAGGAATTAAAACAATGTGAAACATATTTCCGGGTGGTAAATTATCCCTGGCAGAGTTCCATCTTTCAAGAGGGCGATGTGGGCGGCGCCATGTACTTCATAAACCAAGGAAAGGTCAAAATCGGAAAAAAGGGGAAAGACGGCAGGGATATCATTCTGGCGGAACTGGGCGAGGGGGATTTCTTCGGGGAAATGTCCCTGCTGGACGACAAGCCGCGCTCCGCTTTCGCCGTAGCGATTACGGATACGTTCCTCTCCCAGTTAACCAAGGATAACTTCATCAGGCTGCTCAACATCAATCCCAACATATCATTTAAATTGCTGCAGAGCTTTTCCAAGCGCCTGCGGGAGACCAATGATCTGATCAGCTCCATCCAATACAAACATACCGAAGAACGGCTGGCCGATCTGCTTTCCAGCCGGCAGGAAATGGAGTTTTCCCCGGAGCAACTGGCGGTGCAGGTGGAATCCACCCCTGAGGCGGTGAATCAAATCCTTTTGAAGTTTCAGAGGGAGGGGATGATCACGATATCCCAGTATAAACTCCATTGGATAGGCAAACAGAAAAAAAACAAATAACCCGCTGTATAAAAAAATAATTTTTTATATCCGGGAAAAATACAGCCCGTTCTCTTTGCCGCGCCGGTCGGCCTTTACGGCCTGGCCTTCCCGGATTTCTCCCTTAAGGATCAACCGGCTGAGCGGAGTTTCAATATAACTTTGAACCGCCCTTTTCAGCGGCCGGGCTCCATAAGCGGGTTCATAACCTGCTTTCACGAGAAACTCCTTGGCTGCATCGGTCAGTTGCAAAGTGATGCGCCGGTCAACCAGGCGCTCCCGCAGGCTTTGAAGCTGTAGTTCCACGATTTTCTTGAGATGCTCCTCCATAAGTCCGTGGAAAACAATTGTTTCATCAATGCGATTTAAAAATTCCGGCCGGAAGCGGGCTTGCATCTCCTGTAAAACCGCCTGCTTCATCCTTTCGTAGTCCTCGTCAGAAAAGGAGCCTTCATATTCCAGAATCTTATGGCTGCCGATATTGGACGTCATAATGATCACGGCGTTCCGAAAATCCGCCGTCCGCCCCTGCCCGTCAGTCAAGCGGCCGTCATCCAGGATCTGCAGCAAAAGATTAAATGCGTCAGGATGGGCCTTTTCAATTTCATCGAAGAGCACCACGGCATAAGGCCTTCGTCTTACGGCCCCGGTAAGCTGCCCACCCTCTTCAAACCCTACGTAACCCGGCGGCGCTCCGATTAACCTGGCCACCGTATGCTTTTCCTGGTACTCGGACATGTCGATCCGGATCATGGCCTTTTCATCGTTGAACAGAAAGGCGGCCAAAGCCCGGGCGAGTTCGGTTTTACCCACGCCGGTCGGTCCCAGGAAAATAAAGGAGCCTATGGGGCGGTTTGGATCGGCGAGACCCGCCCGCGACCGTATAATGGCCTCGGTCACCGCGGATACCGCTTCGTCCTGCCCAACCACCCGCCTGTGAAGCTCTTCACCCAGATGAAGTATCTTCTGGACTTCCCCTTCCAGCAGTTTGGAAACAGGGATCCCAGTCCACCGGCTCACTACCGATGCGATATCCTCCTCATCCACCTCCTCCTTAAGCAGGCGTCGGCCGGCCTTCTTTTCCAGGACGGCTTGCTCCTCCCGGAGTTTTTTTTCCAATTCATTGAGCTTGCCGTATTTCAATTCCGCCACGCGCCCCAGATCATAATCATGCTCCGCTTTATCTATATCCGCCCTGGTCTGCTCGATCTCCTCCCTGAACCGGCGCAGGCGTTGCACCTGTTCCTTTTCAGCCTGCCATGAGGCTTGCCATATATCAGCCTGGTATTTAGCCTCCGCCAGTTCCTTTTCCAAACGTTCCAGGCGCAGCCGGGAGGCCTCATCGGTTTCTTTCCGCAACGCCTGCTGCTCGATTTGCAACTGCATCAGCCGGCGCTGGACTTCATCCAGTTCCGCCGGAACAGAATCAATCTCCGTGCGCAGCTTGGCCGCGGCCTCATCCATCAGATCGATGGCCTTATCAGGCAGGAACCTGTCCGAGATATACCGGTTGGAAAGAACCGCCGCCGCAACCAAAGCGGAATCCTTGATCCTGACGCCGTGATGCACTTCATACTTTTCCCGCAGGCCGCGCAGGATAGAGATGGTGTCCTCCACGGACGGCTGGTCGACTATGACGGGTTGGAAGCGCCGTTCCAATGCCGCATCCTTTTCAACATTTTTCCGGTATTCATCCAGGGTGGTGGCGCCGATACAATGCAGTTCGCCCCTTGCCAGCATGGGTTTGAGCAGGTTTCCGGCATCCATGGAACCCTCTGTCTTGCCCGCGCCGACAACAGTATGAATCTCATCGATAAAGAGGATAATCCCCCCGTTCGAGCGCTGGATCTCCTCCAGCACGGCCTTAAGCCGCTCCTCAAATTCGCCGCGGTATTTGGCGCCGGCAATCAAAGCCCCCATGTCGAGGGAAACCACCCGCTTATTCTTTAAACCCTCCGGTACGTCTCCCCGGAAAATACGCTGCGCCAACCCCTCCGCGATGGCTGTTTTCCCTACTCCCGGCTCGCCTATGAGCACGGGATTATTTTTAGTGCGTCGCGAGAGCACCTGGATGACCCGGCGGATCTCCTCATCCCGCCCGATTACGGGATCGAGCTTTCCCTGTGACGCATATTCCGTTAAATCCCGGCCGTATTTCTCCAGCGCCTGATAGGCGGTTTCCGGATTTTCCAAGGTCACCCTGCGGCGGCCGCGCACTTCATGTAATACCGCAAGAAGCTTTTCCCTGGTTAAACTGCTGTTTTTCAACAATCTGCCGGCGGCTCCCCCATCCTCTATCACGGCCAGCAGGATATGCTCCACGGATAAATACTCGTCATGCATCCGCCCGGCTTCATCCTCAGCCCTTACAAACAACCGGTTTAAACGGGAGCTGACATAAATCCCGGCTGAATCCACCGGAAAACCGGATACTCTGGGCAGCTTTTCCAGTTCCTGCCGGAAATCCCTTTTTAACTTCTCCAAATCAATCCCGGCTTTTTTAAAAACTACGGAAGCCAGGCCGTTGTCCTGGGAAAGCAGCTCGCTCATCAAATGCTCCACTTCTACCTGTTGTTGACCGCCGCGGATCGCCAGCGCCTGGGCGCCGCTCAATGCCTCCCGCAGTTTTTCCGTGAATCTGTCAACATCCATGCCAATCCCTCCCTTCATGATTGATTAAATCAAGGGACACAGCCATCACTTCACATCAAGGATCTGCGCGGATCATAAGTGGACTCTGCCGCCAGCTTCCTGTAATAATCCTTCTCCCGCTCGGAAATTGCGGGCGGCATGACGATGCCGATTCTGGCGTACAAGTCCCCCCTGCCCCCCTGCCTTAAATAAGGCCCTTTTTCCCTTAGCCGTATTTTTTGTCCGGCCCGGACTCCAGAGGGTATTTTTATGGTGACGCTGCCCTCCGGCGTTGGTACGGCAACATTGGCGCCCAGCGCAGCCTCCCATGGGGTGACGGGCAGATCCATCATAAGGTCGTCTTTATCGATGAAACTGAATATCCGGTGCGGCCTGATATGGACCCGCAGATAAAGATCCCCGGCCTTGCCTCCCTGGCGCCCCGGTTCACCCTGGCCCGCAAGCCTGATCACAGTGCCTTCCCTCACGCCGGCCGGGATATTCACTTCCAACGTACGGGATTTGGATCCGGACCGAACCGCGATCCGGCGCCGGCCGCCTTTATATATGTCTTCAAGGGTTAACTCCACATCCACTTCCGCATTTCTGCCTGAAGTCCTTACTCCGGACTTTCCCGGTCCCCTCCGGGGCATGCGCCCGAAAAGGATATTAAAAAAATCGCTGAATTCTCCAACATCGCCGAAAATATCCCGCAGGTCAAAATCGAAGCTTTCCCATCCGGGAGGAGGCGTAAAATCGGCGCCGGTCTTGTAATCTGCGCCGAGTTGGTCATATCTTCGGCGTTTTTCCGCATCGGAAAGCACGGTATATGCTTCGTTTATCGCCTTGAATTTTTCTTCAGCGCTTTTATCTCCCGGATTGACATCGGGATGGTACTTCCGCGCCAGCTTCCGGTAGGCTTTTTTGATCTCATCCCCGGTAGCGCCGCGGCTTACTCCCAATATTTCATAATAATCTCGATATTTTACCGCCATGGCCACCTCTTCTTTCCAGGCTACCCCCCCCCTGTCCTCCCCGATGCGGTCAATCATTATGAGTTTTAAAGGATTTAAAAAATTATTAGGCTACTCATAAGTCTGGGATAATGATGGGGTGAGGTTTGATGGGGTCAATCCGTAGAACTTACTCCGGCCTGTTCTCCGTATAATCCGCGTCTATCACGTCTTCCCCCGCGGGCCCGGTTTGCCCCGGCGGATCCGGCTCCTGCGTATGGTAGGACTCCATTCCGTGAAGAATTTGCTGCAAATCTCCGGTCATCTGTTTAAATGCCGGTATATCAGTAGATTCATTTTTAACCATATCCCGAAGGCGCGATATGATTTGTTCCGCGCGGGCTTTTTCATGGGCGGGCACGCGATCCCCCGCGGACTTCAATTGCCGTTCAGCCTTATAAGCGATGGAATCGGCGTTATTCCGCACTTCCGCTTCCTCGCGCCGCCGTTTGTCATTCGCCGCATGGGTTTTTGCTTCATTCACCATGCGATCTATTTCATTTTTATCAAGCTGTGTGGAACCGGTGATGGTTACGGCCTGCTCCTTGCCGGTATCCTTATCCCTGGCCGTGACCGTCAAAATTCCGTTGGCGTCGATATCAAACGTGACATCGATTTGCGGCACTCCTCTGGGGGCATTCCTGATGCCGTCCAGCCTGAAATGGCCCAATGTCCGGTTATCCCTGGCCATTTCCCGCTCCCCCTGTAAAATATGAATGTCTACTGCGGACTGGTTGTCGTCCGCTGTAGAAAAAATTTCGTTGCGCCGCACTGGGATAGTGGTATTGCGCTGCACAAGCCTGGTCATAACCCCGCCAAGGGTTTCCACTCCCAGGGAAAGCGGAGTCACATCAAGCAACAGCACGTCCCTAACCTCTCCAGCCAATACGCCGGCTTGGACGGCCGCGCCTACCGCCACCACTTCATCGGGGTTGACGGACTGGTTGGGCAGTTTCCCACCGGACAGCCTGCGGACCAACTCCTGCACCGCAGGAATCCTGGTGGCCCCCCCTACCAGGATCACTTCATCGATATCTTTTTCCTGCAACCCGGCATCACTGAGCGCCTGTTTTACAGGTCCCGCACATCTTTCCACGAGATCCGCGGTGAGCGAGTCGAATTTGCCCCTGGTCAATTTCAGATCAAGGTGCAGGGGGCCCCCCGGACCGGCGGTGATAAAGGGCAGCGAAATGGCGGCTTCTTTAACGCTGGATAGTTCGATTTTCGCCTTTTCCGCGGCTTCCGTCAACCTTTGCAGGGCCTGTTTATCGGAGCGCAGATCCATGCCCTGTTCCCGCCGGAATTCCTCCGCCATCCAATCCACAATGCGTTTGTCGAAGTCATCCCCGCCCAGATGCGTATCGCCGGATGTGGACCTGACCTCGAAAACCCCGTCCCCCACTTCCAAAATGGAAACGTCAAAGGTCCCCCCTCCCAGATCGAATACGAGGATGGTCTCGTTTTTCTTTTTGTCAAGTCCGTAAGCCAGCGCCGCCGCAGTGGGCTCATTGATGATGCGCAAGACATTTAAGCCCGCGATTTTTCCCGCATCTTTGGTGGCCTGCCTCTGGGCATCGTTAAAATATGCCGGCACAGTAATAATTGCGTCCATGACCCGCTCCCCGATATATTTCGCCGCGTCATCCGCCAGCTTTCGCAATACCTGGGCGGAGATCTCCTCCGGGGCATAAAGCTTGCCCTTGATATCGAACCTTACCCCATTGTTAGGGCCGGATACGATTTTGAACGGTACATTGGCCCGCTCGGATTGCACTTCCTGATAGCGCCTGCCTATAAACCGCTTGGCGGAATAAATAGTGCTCTCCGGATTCAGGACCGCCTGCCGCTTCGCCAGCTGCCCCACCAGACGTTCCCCGGTCTTGGCGAACGCCACCACGGAAGGAGTTAAACGATTCCCTTCGCTATTGATAATCACGGTGGGTTTGCCGCCTTCCATGACGGCAACCACCGAGTTGGTCGTCCCCAGATCAATGCCAACCGCTTTTCCCATGTCCTTTTCCTCCTTTTTTGTATTATAACCTGTTTGGCCGGTATTTAATTGTATGCCGCCACCTACCATAATTGTATGAAAGATCCTCACGCGGAGCAAAAGCGGCGCGAACCCGGAATGCGTATTTCCCCGCGATCAACGCCGCCCAAACCGGACTTGGTCTTTCGGTCTTAATTTTTCTTGACCTTTCTTGACTTTTTGACCTTTATTGACCTTTTGAAATAACGGCCCTTTACTTTTATTAAATTAAAACAAAACAGTTGCTATACAATAATAATTTTGCTATAATTTATACGGCTTGGTGATATAAGCTGGTAATATGAGGTGGCGAAATGAGTAAAATTCCCGCAAGTATCCAGCAAAGACATGCCAATATTAAAAACACCATTGAAAAGAACCCCCTGATCACCGATGAAGAACTGGCTTCCCTTTTTAATGTGAGCATTCATACCATCAGATCCGACCGCAAAAGGATTGGAATTCCCGAAGCGCGGATCCGGGCGCGGGATTTTACGGAAACGATGTTCGGCCAGGCTAAAACCTTGTCCGCGCAAGAGATCATCGGAGATTTACTTGAGGTGGATCTGGATAAGGAGGGTCTGTCCCTATTGGATACCAATGAAAAAATGAGTATGCTCAAGCCCGATATTATCCGGGGCCATATCCTGTTCGCCCAGGCGAATTCATTGGCAAACGCCATTGTAGATGCCGAGTTGGCCCTTACCGGAGAAGCGACTGTCAAGTTCCTGGCGCCCGTCCGCACAGGCGAACGCGTCCTTGCGAAAGCCCGGGTGACCGGCATCAAAGGAAGAAAAAAAACCGTGGAGGTGATCATGAAAACCAAAAAAAATCTGGTGTTTGAAGGGATTTTTCATATTCATTGTTTAACCAGGGAATTGGCTTCCCATATGCGCATATTAAAGGATGATGAGGAAAAAGGGGATGACAAATGAAAAAAATCGGCCTGTACGAGATAGGAACCTTTGTACCGGAAACAAAACTTACCAACAAGGATCTGGAAAAAATGGTGGACACCACTGACGATTGGATTACTTCCCGCACCGGAATTAAAGAACGCAGGATCGCCCCTCCGGAAATGCACGCATCTGAAATGGCTTTTTACGCTGCCCGCAATTGTCTGGAAAAGGCGAAAAAAAATCCGGATCTTTTAATCTCCTCCACGGCTTCTGCGGAAAAAAGATGCCCATATCAAGCAAGCATCGTAGCCAACCGACTGGAACTGAAAAATCTGGCCGCCTTCGACTTAAACGCCGTATGCTCAGGCTCCATATACGGTCTGGCCGTGGCATCCAGCATGATGCAAACATATAATTATAAAAACGCCCTGGTGACCGCCAGCGAAAAAATGACCATGTTGACCGACTACAAGGACCGCGCAAGCTGCATCTTGTTCGGGGATGGCGCTTCGGCCATACTTTTAAGCAGCGAGGATCCGGAACATGAAATTTTGGATGTGGAGTTAGGAATCGATGCATCCGGTTCCGATCTGGTGAGTATGGGAGGGCCGGGGGATGAGTTTTACTTCCGCCAGGACGGTCAAAACGTGTATAAATTTGTCGTGAGTAAAATGAATGAATTGATCGATCTTTTCAAAAAAAGACTGGGTTTATGCGACGGGGAGAAATTTTACGTTGTCCCCCATCAGGCCAACAAGCGGATGCTGGAATCGGTGGCCAAAAATAAAAACATCCCTCCGGAACGGATGATCTGCAACATCGAAAAGTACGGCAACACATCTTCGGCTTCCATCGGGCTTGCTTTGTCGGAAGCCTGGGGTGAAGGCAGGTT
Source organism: Bacillota bacterium (assembly GCA_050260475.1). Taxonomy (GTDB): domain Bacteria; phylum Bacillota; class UBA4882; order JBLNCG01; family JBLNCG01; genus JBLNCG01. The sequence goes on along the minus strand of JBLNCG010000020.1, from coordinate 44,257 downwards.
TGTAAAGGGGGATATCCTCTTTCTGATCGGTTTCGGCGGCGGTTTGAGCTGGGCCGGCGCGGCCGTGAGATGGTAAGCTTTTCAGCGATCAGCAACCGGTTATCAGTGACCGGTTATCAACCTTCAGCCCGTTATTAAACATGTAAACCGCGAAAACACGCCAATAACGCTAACATCCGGTTTAAAAAAGAATGGCGTTATTACCTTGAATTCACGGTCTTGCCTCTAAATATAGTGTATGGCTGCCGTGGGCTATCGATATTTAGCGGCAAGACGTAAAATCATCATAACAACGCAAATTTTACTCCAAAAGATTCCGTCGTCTTTGTGTTAGCGTTTATTAGCGTCCATTAGCGGTTTTTCATTTACTGGTCGCTGATCACCGATAACTGAATTATACCTTGAACTTGCTGATGGATTCCTGTAAATCCAAGGCCATCCGCTTCAAATCCCTGGTGGTGCGGGAGATTTCCTCCATGGAAGCAAGCTGCTCTTCAGTATTTGCTTCCAGATTCTGATATTGTGCGGCGTTGCCCTTCAGGTTCTGATAAGTTTCCTGCACAAAAGCGGTCAGTTCGGAGGAACTTGCCGCCATTTCCTCCGCGGCGTCGGACACCTCGTGAATCTGCTTGGCGATGGCCTGGGAGTTGTCCACGATTTTTTTGAAAGCCCCGCCCACCTCGGCGATGATGCTTTTACCGGTTTGAGCCTCGTTAACCACACCGTTCATGGCTTCCATGGAACGGGTGGTATAGTCTTGAATCTCCTCGATCAGGGTTGATATACGCAATGCCGCTTCACCGGACTGATCCGAAAGCCTGCGCACCCGGTCGGCCACAACCGCGAATCCTCTTCCCTGTTCGCCGGCGCGCGCCGCCTCGATAGCCGCATTCAAGGCGATCAATGTGGTCTGGGATGTTATCCCCTTTATGAAATCCACGATTTTACCGATCCTCTGGGATACGTCGCCCAAAAGATTGATAAGATCGGCAGAGCCTTGCGCCGCATCAACGATGGCATTCATCTGCTGAACGGCCTTCTGCATGGATTTATTGCCCCTTTCTGCTTCCTTCAGCGCCTCCTGGGATTTATCGGAAACCCCCGTGGAAGTCTTCACGATGTTCTGAATGCCTTCCGACAGCTCATTCATGGCCAAGGAGCTGTTCTTCCCGCTGCTGAGCAGCATGTCAGCCTTCCCGGCCACCTCCTGGGTGATGGCGGCGATTTGTTCATTGGCTTTGGTTGTCTGCTCCACTCCGGCGAAGAGTTCCTGCGAAACCGCGGCCACCCTCTCACCGGCTTCCTTGGTGGTGGAGATCATCATATTCAAACCGCGCACCATCTCGTCGTATGCTTCCACCAGGGCGCCGATTTCATCTTCGCTTTCCTTTGCAAGGTGTACGGTTAGATCCCCTTTGCGCATTTTCTGGACATTTTCGCTCAGGTTTTTTAACGGTTTTAAAAGATTGACGGAAAATATATAAGCGGCAACAATACCTGCGACAAGGATAAATATCACGATGACGGCAATGATGCCCCGGGTGGAGTTGAGGAACGCATAAACCTGCCCGGCGTCATAATCAGCGCCCACTATACCCAGCACGGTTTGTTTCTTTTTGTCCAAAATGGGGACATACGCCGTGAGCAACTGACCCCATTTAGAATCGTTTGTCAACTCCCCGATGTATATATCCTTGCTGTCATAAGTCGCATCAAGCCCCGGGTACCGGTTTTCCTCCACTGCCCCGGGAGGGGAAAAATCCTCGCTGCCGTCCACCGCATAAACGTTTTTTCCATCAAGCTTCGCCATGGTGTATAGATATTTTAAACCCCCGATTTTCCGCAACTCACTTAGTTTCTTCCGGATCCTTATATACTCGGGCATGGATTGCACCAGTTCCTGGTTGGCTTTATCCCGCGGCGCCACTTCGATCTGTTTCATTACCCGCGCGAAATCGCCGGCATTGATTTGATTCTTGGCATATACCGCGATATTTTTCGCCTGCACACCGATGGAATCGCTCACCAGCTTTTGCGACGAAAAATATATGACTGCTCCCATAACCAATCCCATGATGGCAATTAAAGCTATGATATAAAGAAATAATTTTGTCTGAAGGCTTGACAAGGACGATTACCCCTTTCTGTATTTAATAGGGTTGCACTTATGCAAGCCGTTTTATATACAACGACATTATTTGAATCTCATGATTTGTAAAAAAGGTTAATGTCGGTGTATATAGCTGAAAGCAAACACGGCGTCGAAGTGATCGACATTATTTTTTCCATCGCACGCTTAAGGTCAGCGAATGCCGGCGTAATGCCTACTCGGTTTTAAATTCGACATCCCCTTAATTTAACCTGTTTTAAACCTTGATTTCCTTGTTTTTTATTGCCGCGTCCCCCGAATTACATATATCGTCCGGAAATAAACAGGTCCATCAACCGGAACCCTTCATCGACAAACAGACTTCCCGGACGCTTTCCGATCTTTTCATCGTATCCGCACGGAAAGTTGCTTCTTTCCGCGCCGCTTTCGAATATTAAAAAGGGTACCGCCTCGGCCACATGAGTCTTTCTGGAAAGGGGCGTCGGATGATCCGGCAGGATGAGCAGCTTGAAATCCCCCCGCCCCCGCATCCCCTCAAGGATCGTCCGGACCACCAGCCGGTCTATGGCTTCAATGGCCTTGATTTTTGTGTCCGTCTCCCCGCGGTGACCCGCTTCATCGGGAGCCTCGATGTGAATGTATGCAAAATCCTTGCCTTTCGCCAGACATTCCAGGGCCGCCTCCGCCTTGCCCCTGAAATTGGTATGGATGTTCCCCGTAGCGCCCGGCACTTCCACCGTTTCCATGCCCGCGCAAATCCCGATGCCTTTTGCCAGGTCCACGGCGGAGATCACCGCTCCAGCCAGGCCGTATTTTGCCCGAAAAGGCGGAAGGGACGGCCTCTTCCCGTGTCCCCAGAACCAAAGCGCCGTGGCGGGCTTCAGACTCCGCTTCCCTCGCGCTATATTAACCGGATGATCCGCCAGAAATTCCGTACTCGCCTTGATCAACGCCGACAATTTTTCCGCGCCTTTGCCTTTCGGAAGATAGGGCCCGATCCTGCGGCCGGAAATATCATGGGGCGGCGTAAGATCCAGTTCCGTCTCCCCGCCCCGCCATACCAGAAGATGGCGGTAGCTTACTCCCGGATAAAACGTGAACAGCGGACCGCCCAGCCGTTCCTGCACCGTCTGGATAATCTCCCTCGCTTCCCCGCTGCTGATCTCGTCGGAGCTATAATCCACCATGGTCCTGTCCGCCAAGTCCCGCTCCCCGGACAGGGTCACTAGGTTGCAGCGCAGCGCCACATCGTTGTCTCCCAGGTTCACCCCCATGCTCAAGGCTTCCAGCGGGGAGCGCCCCGTATAAAACAACCGGGGATCGTACCCCAGCACCGAAAGATTCGCCACATCACTGCCCGGCGGCATATCGGGAGGTATGGTCCTCGCCATGCCGGTCAAGGATTTTTGCGCCAGTTGATCCATGTATGGGATTTCCGCAGCCTCCAGAGGAGTCCTGCCGCCCAGTTCGGGCAGGGGATAATCCGCCATGCCATCGCCCAGGATGACAATGTATTTCATGATAAGCACCTCTCTTCAGTGATCAGCGAACAGTAACCGGTTATCAATGATCAGGTAATTATGGAGCAACCAAAAACGGTTGCGCATTCAAATCGATCCTTGCTTCATCCATATTTGATCAACGATCACTGATTACGATCACGGAAACTCACCCCTTCAGCATCCCCAGACTGAACACCATTATCGCCATGCCTATGATAGCCCCGATTACAGTGGTATGCTCCTCGCCGTAAGCGTAGGAGGCCGGGATCAGTTCATCCAGGGAGATGAACACCATTACGCCCGCCACCGCGGCCAACAACCGCCCCAGCAAGACCGGCCCGAAGAAAGGGGCCAGAATGAACGCGGACAAAAGCGCCCCCACCGGTTCCACCATCCCTGAAAGGAAAGACCAGAGAAAGGCCTTTTTCCTGCTGCCGGTAGCCGCGAAAATCGGAGCGGAAACCGCCAGACCTTCGGGGATGTTGTGGATCATCACGGCCATTGCGATGGCCGCGCCAAGCCGCAAATCCTGCAATCCCCCGGCAAAAGACGCGATGCCTTCCGGAAAATTATGGATCGCCATCCCCAGAGCCACGAACAGACCGGTTTTGAGAAGTCTGGCCTGCTTTTTTTCTCCCGTCTTATGGTGCTCGCCCAGGAAATCGTGGGGGACCAGGAAGTCTACAGTCAGCATCAAAAGCAATCCGCAGAAAAAAGCCAGATAAGCCGGGCCGAATCCACCCGTTTCAATGCTGTGCGGGAGCAGTTCCGCAAAGGAAATAATGAGCATCACTCCCGCGGACAAGCCCAGAGTAAGACCCATGAAGCGTGGAGAGGGCTTCCGGTAAAAAAGCCCGATCAGGCTGCCGAAAATTGTGGATAGCCCTGCAAAGAACGAAAGCAATAAGGGATAAACAAATATCTCCTTCATTAAATCCTCCTGAATTTCAAAATCGAGTTTAAACCGCGCATAATCAGCCGGACGAAATGGTCTAAAAAATTATCCCCAGTATGTATACCATGAACGGCAGCGTTGCCAGACTGAGCAGCGTGGTAGCCACCACGCCCCGGACCGCAAAAACCGTATCCTTCCCGTGCATTTCCGCAAGAAGCGGTACTATTACCCCTGAAGGCATCGCGATTTGCAGCACCGCCACCCGTGCGGCCGGGGAAGCAAGCCCTAGCGACAAGACCGCGGCTGCCGCCAGCAACGGAAAGGCCAGCAATTTAACGGCGGAGAGCAGATAAACCGCCGGCTCCTCCCAGAAATCCCGCAACCGGCTTTCGGAAAGGTTTGCTCCCACAAACAACATGGTCAGATAGAAAGTGCTGGTCCCCACGGGATGCAGAGCCTCATACGGGATCCCCCCGAGCTTCACTCCCGAAAGCAGCATGCCAAATCCCGCCGCAAAGGCGATCAAATTAATGTTTATCATATGCATGAGATCCGCCGGGGAAAAGCGCTCCCCCCCGGCCTTGATCAGGTAAACGCCCAGGGACCAGACGCAGGCGTCGTTGATGACGCTGTATAAAGCGCCGTAAAGGATGCCCCGGGCGCCGTATAATGCCTGCAACAGCGGATACGCCAGGAACGCCACATTGCCGAACATATGCAGGATGGTGAAAATCCTGCGTCGTTCCAAGGAAAGACCGAGTATTTTTCCGGAGAGGAGCCCGGCGAGCATCAAGCCCGCCACTGATATCAAAGCCAAGGTCATGATTAAAAGCATGTCCGCCCAGATGCCCTTTTCCATCCTTACGCTGGGGATAGTCGTAATCAGGAGCGCCGCGAAAGTAACGTTGAGGATCAGCTTGGAAAGAGACGCGCGTACCGTTTTATCGATCACGCCGGTTTTGCCTGCGACGAATCCGATGAGCATCACGGAGCCGAGGACCAAAATTTGCCTGTTAATAACGGATACCGCTTCCATAGTGATCCCCCCCTTGTGCTGCCCTTATTATAACACGGCCGGAAAGGAATGGAAAGGCGCTTGGGTTGATTTCAGGCAAAAAGTTTCCCGGCAGGAAATTGCGGTTAAATGAGGAATATATGAAAAATATACGAGTTTTAACATTATCGGAGGGTTCGCTATGAAAAAAAACGCCGGAATACTTGTAATAATCCTGGCGATCTCCTTGATTCCGGCCGGGTGCATAAACCCGTTCTACACCCGGGTTGAGTTGACAGGCCGTGTAATCGACGGTTCGGACTCCTCCGCCGTGCCCTCGCCCATTCTTCTGATCAACGGAAATGGCAATACCTTGGAAACAGCCGGGGATGCGCTGGGTAATTTTTCAGTCTCGGTGCCTCTGGCAACATACGGCTGCGATGTGGAAGTGGTGATCTCCGCCGCAGGTTACAAAACCAGCCCCCCCTTCCCGGTGGGCCTCTCCTCCTCTCAAGTTTACCGGGTCTTCGTGCTTGAACCCACAAAAGAGACGCTCATCTGGGGCACGGTCCGGGACCAAAATACCGACGCGCTCCTTTCAGGTGTTCAGGTCACCGTGAAAGGACGCACGGTTTCTACAGACACGGGCGGGTATTACTCCGTCACAGTTTCTACCACGGAAGGGGAAGACTCGGTACTGGTGCAGTTTTCCCTGGCCAATTACGAACCCAAATCCGCCACCGCCAGCACCACCGGAGCCAGTTACCAACTGGACGTAAAACTGACGCCGTCGGCGTAAAAGGTAAAAAAAGGACGCCGTATACATCCCTTCCTTGCAACACGCATTTTTTATATTACTTTCATGAATAATAACGCCTGTTTTAAGCATCAGGGAAAACCGCAAGGTTTTTAAATCACCGCGGCGAAAGATCCGTTACCTGGTAATCATCGAAATAAACATGCACGGGTGACGAGGAATAAGCGCGGGCCAACAAACCCGCATAAACATCAACCGCATGCGTTGTATCCAGCGTACCGCTGGCTACGGCATTATCCGGATCGTTGAGATAGATCGAAAACTGGCTGCCGTTTTGGGTTACTTTTAATATATTGGCGCCAGAAGCATTGATATTGGCCGAAGTCGTCCAAGCAATTACGTTGTCCAATGTGACCGTTCCGCCGATATTGATGCGCTTAGATACCGCATATTCCTGCGTATCCGGTTTTATACGGAGAATCCAGTGATAACTGTTCCATGAACCGTTATGGTTGAAAACCACGCCGTATTCGGCGCCCGAACCGGCCGCCGTGACGGCGCTGACTTGAACCTGATAACTATCGGTATGCGGAAAGGGGGATCTCGTATGGCAGGCGCTTTCATTGGCCAGAATGGACATTTTGTATTGGTTGTTTTCGTAACCGATTTGCACTGCCGGTGATTCCCCAACATCCCAGCAGCTGGTGGAATCGCTGAAATCGTCAAAGTATTGGTAAACCTTGAAGGTAATGCCGTTTTCATTGGCGCTGACCGAATAATTCAAAGGATCAAAAAGCCATCCCGGTTCCGTCGGCGTAATCGTGACGCCGCCGGTTAAACTGGTTTTGCCCCATATTCCGTATTCATTCGTTTTGGCGATACCGAAATCGCCTCCGAAATCCAAGGTCACACCAGGGACCCCGGTATTACCGCTGGGAGATAGGACATAACCCGATGCCGTATAACCCGGTTTTGTACCTCCGCATCCTGTCAGCAACAGGAAAAAAAATATATGAGCGATAAGTAGGAACCAGATATGTTTACGCATAATACCGCCTCTTCCTTTTTAGAAGTTTTTATTATTTATTCCATAAAAATAGGATTTTTTCCTTTCCGTATAAGCGAAAATTAACAATTCCCCCAATTGATAAAACAAGGGAACGTAACTACTCAGCCTGACATTTTTATCATTTGAGCATTTGCAACGCTCAGAATCCGCAATTGGCACTGCGCTTGAAGCGACCGGAAGAATGAAAAACTGGCAGAGTGGAGACCAGGTCATAAGATGGATCGCATCCGGCTTTATTTTTGAAGAACAAAAGTTCAGAACGGTCAAAGGCTACAAACAAATACCGTTTTTAATAAATGCGCTTAACAACAATAAATCCGCTGAATTAGCCGAGGTAGTATGAACGCGAAAATGAAAGAAATTCCACGCTACGGCAAATTCCACGGAGAATGGGACAAGTTCAGTAGAACTTTACCCCTAAGCCAGCTCAACCGACCCCGGCTCATCCGGGGTTTAGAACATTCCTATAGCTCAGACCGGTCATTCACGGCCGGGATGCTAGGGCGCAAGACACGGAAGTCCGGAGGCGGCAGTACCCAGGATGGATGGCGTAAGAGGCTTCCGTGCCTCCCGCCACTTCGTCCCGTCCTGGGATACAGGTGAAACAAGGCGCAGGACATGGAAGTTCGGAGCCAGGCCGGGATGCTTTGGGCGGACAAAATGTTCCCGGTGCAATAAAAGCCGGCAACCGATCCACCAAACCAAAAAAACCGCCTGCAAAGTGTCGGCGGTAAGATTTCGGTTACTTCTTTAAATGATTTTCCGTTTCTTCTATGGTTACATTTTTGCGCAATTTAAAGACATAACCCCTCCCAGGCAGAGAGAGGGGTTATAGGCCGTGTGTTTTTCCATTTAAGTGAGTATTGATGGAAATTAACCAACTTCCTGAAATCGTTAGGATTATTAGATAGAGCTTACCCTTCTTTACGCCACATCGTTCTTGAACTGGCTCTCATACAAATTTCTATACACTCCGTTCATTGCCAGCAACTGCTCGTGGGTCCCTTCCTCGGCGATCCTGCCGTTATTGATGACGATGATGCGGTCCACCTTGCGCACGGTGGAGAGGCGGTGCGCGATGATCACCGTGGTGCGGTCCTGCATGGCCACCTCCAGCGCCCGCTGGATCATCCGCTCCGTCCGGGTGTCTATGTATGCGGTGGCCTCATCCAGGATAAGGATTTTCGGATCCCGGATCATCGCCCGTGCGAAGGCCATCAATTGCTTCTCGCCCACGGAAAGGCGGCTGCCGCGCTCCTGCAGCTCCGTGTGGTATCCCTGCGGCAGCTTCATGATCATCTCGTGAATGCCCAGTTTTCTTGCGACTTCCTCCACCTGCTCCCCGGTGGCCGCGGGATTGCCGAAGCGGATATTATCCAGCACCGTCCCGGAGAAGATAAAAGTATCCTGTAAAACCACGGCGATCCGCGACCGGTATTCCTGCTGGCGAAGGTCTCTCAGGTCCATCCCGTCCACCCGTACTTCCCCCCACTGAGGGTCGTAAAACCGGCAAAGCAGGTTGATGACGGTGGATTTGCCGGCGCCCGTCGGGCCCACCAGGGCGATGGATTCCCCTGCCCTGATTTGAAGTCCGAAGTCCGTAAGCACCATCTCTTCGGCGTTATAAGCAAAACCGACGCCGCGGAATTCCACCTCCCCCCGCAGGTTTTTTAAGGCTATGACGGATTCCCGGTCCCGGACCTCCGGCGCAAGATCCATCAAGTCGAAAATCCTTTCGCAGGAAGCCATGGCGGTGCTGATCTGATTCATGAGGGTGCTTAAGTTTTGCATGGGCCAAAAAAACCGGTTGATATAGTTCATGAACGCCGCAATGGTACCCAGGGTGATCAGCCCCCACGAAAGGAGAATCCCGCCCCCCAGCAGCACAAGCACGGTGCCCAGGGAATTTAATATGTTGATTCCCATCCAGAAGAAGGAATTTAAAGGCACGAACCTTCGCATGCTCTCGAAATGGTCCTGGTTGATCTCGCGGAACATGCGGCTGTTGGCCTCCTCACGGGCGAAAGCCTGGGTAACCTTGATGCCCAGGATGGATTCGTTGAGATAAGCGTTCACCGCGGAGAGTTTCCGCCGGACGATGCGGGTGACCGCCAGCATACGCCTTCTGACGACAAAGACAAGGAGCAGAATCAACGGTATGGTGATAAAGAGAATCAGGGAAAGGCGCATATCCAGCCAGAGCATCACCCCCACCATGCCCAGGAGCAGAAACGTATCGGTGAAAATGGTGTTTAATCCGCCGGATAAGATCTCCTCCAGGGAATTGACGTCGTTGGTCACGCGCACCATGATGCGGCCGGCTTTTTGCTTGTCGAAGAAACTGAAGGACAGGTCTTCCAAGTGGTTGAAAAGGTCCCGGCGCAGGTCGCGCACGGCCTGCTGCCCCAGGCGGATAAGGGTCGCGCCGTGGCCGCGCTGGGCGAAGAACTGGACGGCCAGCAACGCCAGGAACAGCGCGGAAAGCCGCATCAATCCGCGATAATCGCCGGTTTTTATATGATTGTCTATGCCGAGTTTGATCAGATAAGGCCAGGTCAACGTACAGGCAATGGTAGTCGCCGAAAGGAAATACATCAGCAGCACTTGCTTCCGGTAAGGTTTTAAATGGGCCAGCAACCGGCGCAGCAAACCCCAGTCGAAGTCCCGGCGATCCGCCTCGTCCTGATCCAGCACAATCAAGGTTTGTTTTGGCTTTTCTTTTGTTTTAGTCATGGATGTTTTCCCTTTCAGGCCGCCAAAATATGTTTCATACCACATCTCACTTCATATTTCACTCCCCTCGGAGAGGGGGTAATCACGCGGGCAATTCCTCCGGCTCCATCATCTGCGTCCGGTATATCTCCCTGTACAGCTTGCTGGTCTCCAGCAGCTCCTCATGGCTTCCGGAAGCGGCAATCTGACCGCCGTCCAGGATGATGATCCGCTCGGCCAGGCGCAGGGTGGAGATCCGCTGGGCGATGATGAGGGTGGTGCGCCCCTCCATCAGCCTACGCAGGGATTCCTGGATCGCCGTCTCCGTCTCCGGGTCCACGCTGGAGGTGCAGTCATCCAGGATCAGGATCCGGGGATTGCTGAGCAAGGCCCGGGCGATTGCCACCCTTTGCTTCTGCCCGCCGGATAGGCCCACGCCCCGTTCTCCCACAATCGTATCGTACCCGTATGGGAGGCTTGTGATGAAATCATGAATTTGCGCGCTTTTGGCCGCGGCCATGACTTCATCCATCCCCGCGTCCGGACAGCCGAAAGCGATGTTCTCCCTGATGGTGGTGGAAAACAAAAACGTCTCCTGCAAGACCGCGCCTATTTGCCGCCGCAACCCGGTCAGCTCGTATTCCCTGATATCCCGCCCGTCCAGCCTGATCAGCCCGCGCTGCGGGTCGTAAAAACGGGGGATCAGGGACACCAGGGTGCTCTTACCCGATCCGGTCAGGCCGAAGAATGCCACTTTCTCCCCGGGCTCCACGGTGAAATTGATGTTATGCAGGATGTCCTTTTCATCATCGTACCCGAAAGTCACGTCTTCAAACCGCAAACCGCCTTGGAGCGGAACGATAAGCGTACCGGTATTGTCAATGCCGTGCTCCGGGCGGCGTAAAATTTCCAGGATGCGATCCGCGGCCCCTTCCGCCTGGCGCATCTGGTTGGTATTGTGCGCCAACATCATGATCGGCCAGTTGGTAATGGTGAGGTAGGAGAAAAAGGCCATGAATGACCCGAGGGTCATCCCCCCGCGCATCACCAGGTACCCTCCGTAAAAAAGCACAACCAGCGTACCGATCCCGCTGGTAAAAACCAGAATGGGCTGCAGATACACCTGAAGCAGGGAGACCCGCAGATTGGCGCCGAACATTTTGTCGTTTTCCCGCCCGAATTTGGACTTTTCCTCCTCCTCCATGGCGTAAGCTTTAACGACCCGGATGCCGGTAATGTTCTCCTGCAGCACCGAATTTAAAAGCCCCGCCTGAATCTGTCGCTTGCTTACCGCGGCCCGGATTTTCTTGCTGTAATGGATGATAAAAAAGGATACAAGCGGCACAAACACATAAGTGGCCAGCGCCAGGCGCCAGTCCGTCCAGAGCAGGAGCGCCAAAACGATTCCAAAATAGCAGGCAATCTGAATGCGGTGTTCGAAAACCCAGGCGTAGAAGTTGCGGAGGATTTCAATATCCGTGGTGAGGCGGGACATCAGGTCCCCCGTGCGGGCCTTGCTGTAAAACGAAAATCCCAAACGCTGTAATTTGTCGTAAAGGGCGTTGCGGAGGTCCCGCCCCATGGCAATGGAGCAAAACCAGAAGGAATAAGCCATCACGTATACGAAAAAACCGCGGACGGCGCCGGCGGCGATCATAATCAAACAGGCCCGGATCAGGACCGCCACTTTCCCGGGCTGGTCGATGACGGGAAAGATATGATCCGTAATATAACGCACACCGATGGGAATGCTATAGGTGAGGATATTCATTCCCACCATGCAGAAAAAGGCCAGCATGAAAATCCGGCGGTAGGACCGGAACTGTGTTTTAAAAGCGCGCAGGACCTTAAACATGAAAATATCCCCCGGATCCTGGAAGATTAAGAAGCAATAACCATTAATATTTTTACTTCTTAAGTATCGACCGGATACCTACGCGGGGATATTAAATTATTGTAAATTTTATAAAGAGGCAATTGCGGTGTTGCCTTAATTCAAGATCTTGCCATTAAATATAATGTATGGCTGCCATTAGGCTATCGATATTTAGTGGCAAGACGTAAAATTATTAACAACGCAAATTGCTTATAATTTATATTGTTACTTTGATTACCGCCTCCCGCCGGTTCAGAAAGCGGTCGTATACCTCCAGTCTGATCTCATGATCGCCTTTCTTCAAATCCCCCAGCGCCAGTGAGAGACTGCCGAAGCCGGAGAGAATATAAGGCGGTTTCAATATGCCGTCCACATAAACCTCGATTTTATGAATGTCCTTGCCCGCTTCGGCCGCGACCAGCAATACGCCGTCCTTGACTTCCTGCTTGGCGATTTTAAATTTCGGGGCGTTTTCCGTCTCGATCTCATAACCTCCGGCGGGAGGCTCCACGCCTTCAAAGGGCTGCCTGACCTCGTCCACCCTTTTTCCCACAACTTTAATGCAAGCCGTGTCAAGGTTGCCGGCTGAATCTTTGTTTAAAAAGCGCAGGTAATCCACGGATTCCGGATCCCACTCCATGATCAGGGCTTCGATGGTATCCACCGCCACGGCGTCGCGTCCCGCCAAAATCAACCGCATGTTCATCTGGCAAGGAACTAACTCCGCCTGCGGGGATGGGCCGTTTTGAATTCCCTGCAGCCCGTCCATGATCACAAAATCCACCGGCCGGCAAAGATAGAAGTCGCGAATCCATTTGTGCAGGTCCGTGGTAAGATGGTCCACCATCTTTCCCCGGTCCGGGTAAATGTTACGCAAAGTCGCGCCGATGCCGACATTTTTAATCCCGCCCGTGACCGTCGCATGCCAGTGGTTCTTCAAACATGGAAGGCTGATCAATACGTCCGCTTCCTTATATTTTTTATTAAGGTAATACTCCTTATGGAGCAATCCGCCCGGCAGTTTGACCGTCACGGTTTGACCCTCTTTGGCGCTGTCCTCCTCAAGGGCGATGAATTCATCCGCCCCCGGTATGTATTCCGGAGTATAATTCAACTCCTGCATGGCTTCCCTGGTGGACATGGCCGAACCTTCAAGGATATAAACCTTGCCATGGGGATTATACTCCCTCACCAGCTCCACCACGGCTTTGGAAATTCTCCAATCCGTGGTCACCCCGCTGACCTCGGCGCCGTACGGTTCACCGTTATAACCCTGGATCCCCACCAGATTCGGTTTCACCACCACTGTCTGGCCGTCTTTGACCAGCCCCTCAAAACCGCCGGCCATCTTCACCGCCTGCCGGACCATATCCCTGATGTCTTCATAAGTAAGATCCGCCGCTTCGGATTTCTCCGCCTGCAGGACGGCCACCGTGGACTCCGGGAGCCGCACCAGGTCTTCCGCCCTGCCGCGATGTATTTTTAATAAAAAGCCTGCCGCCGCCATAGCAAAAAGCATGACAAGAATTAACTTCTTTTTATTGTTCAGATTCAAAGTGATCCCTCCTTATTCTTCCCAAACGCGGGATTGCAATATCCTTCCTTACATCGGTTTATTCGCTTGCTTTATAAAAAAACCTTCAGGCCTCCGGATTATAAAACTAAAATCCTCGTTACCCTCTCTCCTGCGCCATCAGCACTATCTCTTCCATCTCCTCCGGATTTTCCTTCTCCAGCTTGTACACCAGTTCAATAGCCAATTCCGCCAGGTGTTGAAATAATTCACATTCCACCACATCCGGCTTCATGATATCGCCGTTGTTCAACCAGGCCAGGAAATAACAGCTTCCCCCGCATAGGTAACGGGACCAGCAGTCTTCACAGATGGGTTTATGGTCAACGTGAAGGCCCCACCAGAAGTCTTCTTTATTTTTATCTATGCCGTTGTCAATATCACCCAGCTTGAATTGTTCAATCCCGATCATGCTGCTGCAGGGGTAAATACCGCCGAATTCATCCATTTCAATGAAATTTTTTCCCGCGCTGCAGGCATAGAAAACTGGTCTTTGTATGAGAACCCGATATATTAGGCTTCCAAAGGTATCATATTCGTTGAAAATGGCTTTGAAATAGCGGAGGTCTCCTCCATCGCAAACGGTATCAAGTAAAAATTGCTGCAACTCGCTATAACCTTCTTTGAGCTTGTCCAGGTTATTCTCATTAAAGGCAAATTCTTGGTCATATTTTCCGCGTACCGGACGGATGCGAATCTCTTTAAATTCCAGTTCGTCTACAAGATGTTTAAGAATAACTACAGGTTGAGGTGCTATGCTGGTCAATACGGCAAAAGCGATAACCTTTTCTTTTACCTTACGAAATGCGTCCAAATTTTTAACAATGGAATCGTATGTCTCCTGGCCGCCTTTGTTAATCCTTAGCTTGTCATGGATTTCTTTGGGGCCGTCAATGCTGATTTGCAGAGATGAAATGTCGTTTACAAGTACTTCTGAGATTTCGTCATTGTAAACCGTGCCATTGGAGACGATCCCAACCTCAACCCCTAAATTTTTCCCTTGTTCGATTTCATTAAATATCCGGCGGGCTTCTTTTAGGGTTTTAGGGGTTAATAGGATTTCCCCCAGGACATTGAATCCCAGCCAGCAGCCAAGAGCGCCGTCTTTGACATAGCGGTTGAAATAAAAGTCGGTAAGTTCGGTTAAAGAGCGTTTATTGCCTTTGGTTTCATGGCTTGCAAAGCAGTATTTACAATTTAAATTGCACTCGCGGCTTAAATTGATACTGCCGCCATAGGCCAAATTTTGCCGTTCAATTTTATGCTTGATTTTGGTTGTGATAATACCTTCATCTATTAGGTATTTAATTTCTTTTAGAACGCGTTTGTCTTGTAAAAACACGTCAATATTGCCTTTTGCTTTTTCTAAAGCTTTTAAGATTTGTTTTTCTTCGATGAAAGAAAAAGAAAGGCAATCAAATAGAATGCCTCTTTTATAAGATAAATTTGTTTGCATGAACCTCCAAATAGTATAAAACAAAATTTGAATAAACGCGGTACCTTATGATAAATCTAATCTTTTCTCAAATAACCAATATTCTTTAACTCCTCCGCCATAATTATCGGGTAAATATCATCTTTAGTATTGGGAACACCATCTATTCCGGAGGAAAATAAATAATAATTTTTACCTTTATTAACTAGCTCGTAATTAAATATTTGTTGTTTAGATGTAAACCTCATAATTACTGGATCATACATTACATATTTCCTTCCGGTTTTTTCTCCTAATTCCATAAGACTTTGAGGATAATTACCATTAACTATTTTATTATACTCAATTGTCTTTACTATATCATTTAGCACTCTTTGAGTTAATTCTATGCGTAACTTATCATATATGCCGCCCCGTTGGACAAATATTAAATAGAACGCTATGCTATAGCACAAAACTGTAAATATTATACCGGAAATTCCCATTATAACCAGTTTTAATCCGCCTCTTTTTTTATTTAAAAATCCTATTATAATAGAGATTATTCCAAATATCACTCCAAATAAAGGAATAAACGATAAGCCGGATAACACATACAAACCGCCTCCAAGCGACTCTTCCTTTTGTTTTTCTACGATAATATCGTTTTCCATTAAAATCACCCTCCAAAACAATACTATTTGCAAACAATCTTTTAAAATTAGATTGCCAGATACTTAAAAGGCTAAATTTATTATGTACATGGACAAAACCACGAATCTCCTCTAGGGCTTGTAACTGTAACTCCTTTGTCAGAAAAAGAAAACTCCATACCATTTTTATCTCTAATCACAAATCGCTTCCTTTGGAAATCAACATCGATTGTATAACCATTAATATTCAACAGTATAGGCGGCACACCAAGTGGAAAAATTTGGGATAAATAAGATTCCAAAAATCCACTTCTAATTTGATCCATTAAACTAAATACATTTATCGACCATCTTGCTGGATCAGTATTTGACGTGAGAACATGTGTTTCGCCAGATGAAGGACCAAAACCAATTGAAAAGCCTTTATATTCACCTGCAGTAATTTGATCAATCCCAGCAATTAAAAACGAACCGCCAATACTCACTGAAAGTCCTTCAAGGTCATATATACTACTACAATTTATCCAACCTATACCACCAGTAAGGCTAAATGAAATCCCTTGTGGATTCCAGGTTGCACTTGATCCCATAGCCGACGAAGTAAATACACCCATGTTCCCCTACCCGTCAAAAGCAAATGCTCCTTGATAAGCTGCTGCCTGATTAGCTCCAGCACAATTAAATTGAATAAATATCATAACCGCCCATAATCCATTGGGGTCAATATACTTCAATGGATTATTCCGACAATAAATATACCAATTAGGTCCATCTTTTGCAAAATCCTCAGTAATAAACCTCCCAATCTCCGGGTCATAAAATCTTGCCCCGAAATACAGCAGTCCCGTCCCTGTATCCGTTTTTTTAGTGGTATAACTGGCGTCTTTTTCTTCTCCGGAAATGATCTCCGCATCGTCGATCCAGAACTCTCCTACTCCGTTTTCCGTTGCGGCGATGATAACTATTGCCTGATATGCTCCGGAGGGTGCAGTGCCGACTACAGTTAATGTCACCCAACGGCCAGTAGTACCATCCACCGTAACTGTTTCATTGTTTTGCCATATCCAGCTTCCGCCGGAATTCTTCCAATAGGTGCGGACTTGTAAAGTAGCGACATTAACTGTTTTTACCCGCATTTTCATGGTGAATTTACGCCCGCTGATATCATAGCCATAATTTTTGGCTTTATAAGCATGGCAATCACCGGAAGAGGGTACAGTACAATGCAGACTCTGAGCACCAGTATATTTTTCCGTGAGGGAAATGCTCCATTGCTCACTCATGCCTAATGATCACCCAGTGGTCCCCGCTTCAAAACCGCCGTTGGTGATGACGTTGCTGTTTTTGCCGAAAGCTTCGTAGTCCAGGTAATCAACAGCTTGGCCGCCGGCGTTGGTTATTACTTTGGTGCTGCCCAGGTGATCGAGGAGGTTGTATTGCCAGGCGCCGGTTTTATATCTCGCTACATTCATATTTGCCAGGGAGACGTTTAATACCTTCTCGGACGGATTGCCGAGGTTGTTTTGGTCTGTGGTGTTGAAGGTCTCCTCGTATATCACCTGGCTGCCGTTATAGACATAAATGGTGGTCTTGCCGTCTTCCACTTTTTTGGTCCGCAGGCCGTCGGCGTTGTAGTAATATCTCCCCACTTCCGTGCTGTTTTGGGTCACCTGGGTGAGATGGTTCTCGGGATCATAGGTGTAGATCCAACTGTTGCCGTTTTCTGTCTTGGACGTCTGGTTACCGTTGTCGTCATATCCGTAAGTGAAGTTGCCGACTGAGGTCAGCCGCGTCTTGTAAGTATTGTAGTTATAGGTTTTATTGGTATAAGCGGTATTCTCGCCGGTGCGGTTGCCGATTCTATCATAGAAGTATTCGGTGTATTCCGAATCGATGGTTTCTTTGATCATGCGGTCTAAGCCGTCATAAAGATAGGTCTTTCCATTCCAGGTCCTTACATTGCCTTGAAAATCGTATGTATAAGAATTCGTCATGAGGGCGCCGCAGTTGATGGAGGTGGGCCTGAGCATCTCGTCGTAACCGTAACTTGTGGTCAGGACGCTGGCGCCGTATGTGATATGATCCACGGCGCCGTCAAATCTATGGGTTATGGAAGCGATGTTGTTTGCGCCGTCTTTTACCAGGCTCGTTTGTACGCCCGGATCGTAGTCAAGCGTCTTCACAATATTGCCGGCGCTGTCCCTTACGGTGAGCTGATCCGGGTTATTGGCGTTATCATAGGAATAGTCAAGTTGATAATCTTTGTTATAGGAAGGTTGGACGCCGACTTTCCGGATGACCTGGGTGACCAATCCTCTTCCGTTAATGGTATATTGGGATTCCGCTTCGGTCTGGCCCGAGACGATTTTTTTCGTATTTTTCCTTCCGCCGAACTGGTCGTAATCGTATTTTAAGATATAATTGCTGTTATCCGTTACGGCGCGCAGACGATTTAAGCTGTCGTATTGATAATAGAGGGTGTTGGTTTTGCGGTCGGTTTTTTGCGTCAAATTGCCGTTGGCGTCATAGAGATAATATTCATACACGCTGCCGGGATATTGCATCCTTTCCATTCTACCGGCGGTGTTATAGGCGTAATAAGTGGAAATACCCTCGGCATTCGCGACTTGAATCCGGTTGCCGGATTCGTCGTAGTAATAATAAGTGGCGCCGCTTACATCCGTGGTTTTATCCGGCGCCGAGACATCGTGTTCAATAACCCGGGTTAAGCAGTTGTTCCAGTCGTAATACGATTCTTTATAGCTATAATGGCTGGAATTCGTGTCCCGGTAATTTTTGACCGTCGCATGGCAGGGGTTGTCGTTGTCATAATATATGATCTCGGAGACAAGCCGGTAATTGTCGGTGTCATCTTTTTTCTTCACTTGCAGGAGCCGGCCCAGGGGGTCGTAAATGTACCAGGTGATGACCATGTCGGATATGCCGGCGGCGTCGGCCGTCTGGAACAATTTATCTTTTGCCGCCTGGTGTATAAACACCGGATCATATTCATATTTCTTCTGACCGCGCAGGTTGCTGCCGGAATCATACACTCTTTCTTCGATTAAGCGATCCAGCCCGTCGTAGGTTTGATAGGTGTAATTGCCCAGCGTGTCCGTGATTTTAAGGGAATTCTTCGTGTAATCGCCGGGGTCGTGGAAGTTGTCGTCATAGGTGTAGATCTTAAAATCGCTGCCGCCGATTTTTACTTTGGTGCAGCGTCCCGAATAGTCATATTGGTATTCAGTGAGATCGGAGGCGTAGCCGGTGATACAAGAGCTGCCGCTGCTGTTTTTCAAGGAGGTTTTTTTGCTCAACATATTGCCGGTGGCGTTATCGTAAGTAAACTCGTGGTAAAGCCGGTAATCCTGATCCCATCTGCTTTCGCCGCTGAATGAAATGCTGCGCCAATCTTCTTTGACATAAGCGTGATGGGTGTCATCATAGTTGATATTGAGCACTTTATTGCCGGGGGAAGTTATCGTCTGCAGGTTGTTATAAGTGCTTTCGTAGGCAAGGACGGTCTCTTCCCAGGTCGTGCTGCCGTTGTCGTACCTGGTGTTTTTTTATTTCGTCTTGATCAGGTTGCCGTAAGAATCGTACTGGAGATATGTCTCTTTCTTCAGGATATCGTCCTGTTTTTCCGCCATGCCTTTCACGCAGCCGAACAGGATAGCCGCCCCGCTGTTATCGTAGAACGAATTGCTGAAAAGCGACCCGTTTGCCCCCCGCCGGCCGGATTAACATGAGAAAAAATCATTGGCCGCGTTGTTTTAATACGGCAGGCATGATATATTATATAAGTTTATGGAAACTTTGTCCAGCGTCTTTCCAATTTTTTTACTCTATTTTTTATGGTATCCCGTTTTCGGCGCAAACCTCCCGATCCAGGTGAAGAGCTTCCTCCACAGATCCATGAAATAGGCGATTATTTTACTCAACCAGTCCGGCTGCTTTTCCGCGGCGGGCTTTCCCTCCTCCGTCTTGAGCTGCCGGCGCAGGGTGTCAAGCTGCAGGTTGAGCTTCCTGATCTCCGCGAACAGGCCGGCAAACTCCTCTTCCCGGCGCTCCGTAAGGGTGATGTTCATCTCTCCCGCCACGTCCTTCAATACGGCGCGTATCTCCTCCGGCGTAGAGGCGTTTTTCTCCAGCAGCCGTTCCTTGCTGCGCCGGACGTAATCCGCGGCCGTCTCCTGGCCCACTTCCTCCGCGAATTCCCCGGTCTCCACCAGCTCCCCGGCACCGGTCTTCTTGGCCCCGGCGGGAAGCTCCGCGCCGGAGGCCTTTTCAAAGGCCTTATAAATCCCCGTCAGGGCGGCCGTGCCCGAAACCTCGTGGGGAGCCGCCACCGTCACTTCGGCGTCTTTTATCCCTGCGGTAACCATGGCGTTGGCATACATCCGCCCCGTAACCCAACTGATATTCCGGGTTGTCACCAGCAGGCCCTCCCCCGGGGGCAGGCTGCGCACATATGCCGAGGATATGGCTTTGGTCCCGATCAGGCGCTCCGGGACATACCCGGAAAACAAGTCCCGTTCTTCATGGTTGTCGACCTCCAGCACGGTGATCTCGCCGCTTTTGATTCCGGCGGGATCCGCCCGGAGCATGCCCAGTACAGTATTCTTTTGCCCGGCAGTCAGATCCTTTCCCAGGGTAACCACCTGATCCTTCCTTTGAGCTGAGCCGGCCGTCCATAAAAGGGAAAAAGCCAGGTACAACAGGATTGGCAGAAAAATTTTTCTGGCGCGCATAAAAATCCCTCCCGGAGTATTATTTCTCCGGGAGGGAAAATAATGCAATCCGCCGGACTCTCCGCGAAAAGCCTGAGCGATGACTTAACTTTTCCGGACTAGGAGTGCCGCGGCGTAAGCCGATATCCCTTCCCCCCTGCCTTCAAAACCAAGGCCTTCCGTGGTTTTAGCCTTAATGTTTATCAGTCCGGAGGCGAGGTTTAAGACGCCGGACAGGCGCAGCCGCATGTCATTTATGTACGGGGCGAGCTTCGGTTTTTGGGCGGCCACGGTGGCGTCGATATTTCCCACCTCCCAGCCGGCGGCATCCAGCTTTCCGGACACCTCCTTCAATAGAATACAACTGTCAATCCCGCGGTAGGCCGGATCCGTATCCGGGAAATGAACTCCGATATCCCCCAGCCCCGCGGCGCCCAGAAGGGCGTCAATGATGGCATGGATCAGGACATCCGCGTCGGAATGTCCTTCCAGGCCGCGGGGGAAGGGAATCTCCACCCCGCCCAACACCAGCCGCCTTTTCTGCGCCAGCCGATGTACATCATATCCGATTCCGATACGCATGATCAACCTCCGGGTTTGTTTTTCAGCGTAAAAACCAGATCCACCTTGTAACGGAGACTTTCCGGCTTGTCCCCCCCCTTAAAATCAGCTTTTAAGTCAAGGGTGTAAATGATCTGCACCGGCCATCCTTCGTCAACGGCAAAATATATATAACCCATGCCCGTGCCGGATATCGCCGCGTCGTGCCTGTAACCGGCGCCGTTCAACGAACCGGCGTAATTGGCGCCGCACAGAATTTTGGCGCACCGGAAATCCCGGTGCACTCCGATGGATTGCAGGTTGAAGTTGGAGATCACTTTGAATTTTCCGCCGGGGGCGGCAAGGTTGAGTTCGGCCTGATTCGCCCAACTGTCGCCCACCCCCAGGTTCCTATCCGGCCATTCCGTGATTATCGGGTTGAAGATGCCAAGGCGCCCATAGCCGTGCGACAATTGCTCCATGGATCCATCCGGATAAGCCGCTTGCAAAGGATTCCCCCGCCCGTCGTACATCACCTTATAAATGCCCGGACCGGCAAAAATCTCGAACCCCGGCGGCGCTTCTTCCGCCTGGCTTCCGTCTTTCACCTGAATCCGGACATGATCGATTTTCGTTTCCACAATAAAAAAGCCCTCCCGGTCGGGTTCAAGGGCTCTGCTGGAGTATACAAAACTCACTTCCGCATCCCGGTAAGGCAAGGAATACTCCACGGGAGCGCTGAAGGAAACGGCGGCTCGCCCCTGGTAAACAATCTCCTTCCCTTGCGGGAATTTGTTTTGCAGCAGGCAGGTTTCCCGTCCACCATATACGGCGGGTTCAAGCAGCAAACCCGCCGCAAGCAGCGCCGCGACGTATCGGATATTGGCCAAAGTATCCTACCCCCGGTCTTTCCCGGTTTAAAAACCGGTTCAAGCAAATTTTTTGAAGGTAAGCACGCTGTTACCTTAATGCCGGGCCTTGCCGCTAAATCTAGTGCGTGGCTGCCATTAGGCTGTCGATATTTAGCGGTAGGACGTAAAATTATAAATTGCTCTATTGAGGTTCCGCTTCCTGTGATTGCGGCTGCGGCTCACCGGGCTGCACGGGGGGAGACTGGCCATTTTGCCGCTGTTCAGCGGGGAAAAAGATTTCCGCCCCGGTAAAATTATGCTTTTCGTAGCTATATTGATTGGACGGATTCCACCAGAGCCATTCGCCTATGCCCGCTTCCCTTACCGCCCGGATTTGTTCCGCCAGTTGTTCCCTGCCGTAAGGCGGGGTTCCCAGTGTAAAATCCTGCAACCACGGCCGAATTTTTGCCTTCATCCCCAGGATGCGGGCCTGGGCGTCGGACAGGCTTCGCAATATAACCGTATAAGGCTTGGCGTTGGGATTCTGGATGCCGAAAGTGCCGCGGTAATAATGGGACGGATATACCATCGGGCAGATCAAATCAACCTCCTGGGCGATATCTTCCAGTTGCTGCCCGATCCCCAGGTCGTCCGGCACCGAAAGCACCAGCCCGAAAATGTCCGCCGACACCACAACTCCATACGGTTTGAGCTGGGCGTAAGCGAAATGAAGATAATCCCTGATCACTTCATGCCTCTTCCGGGCGTTGGCATGAGGGTATATGCAATCCGAAAGATCCCCGTCACTGAGAAAACGGACGTAATCGAACTGAATCTCCTTGAAGCCCTTGCTGGCCGCTTCTTTCGCAACATCCACCACATATTGCCACACCGTCTTGCTGTGCGGATCCACCCACGCCAGTCCGCTTTTATCCCTCCACAGGCCTCCCTTCCTGGATTTGACCGCCAGCTCCGGCTTTTTTACGGCCAGGTAGGGATCCTTGAAAACCACGATACGGGCGATGGGGTAAATCTCTTTTTCCTTGAGTTTCGCCATCAGGGCATCGATATTCGGGATCTTCTTCCGGGAGGACGCGATTTCCACCGCCATGGGCACTTTGGATTCGTAACTGACAGTGCCTTCATCATCCTTCACATCGATGACCACGGCGTTCAAATACGTAGTATCCAGGATGTTGAAGATTTGCGGCATCTTTTTGCTGGATCCCGCGGACCACCCTGTGGCATAAATACCCCGGACCACCGGCGGATTCTGCAGGGGATCCCGGACAGGTTCCGGCGAGAAGCCGCTGTTCGGGAACAAATTTTCGTATGCGCCGTTTGCCGCGGAGGCCTCGATCTGGATTGAGGGGAGCAGCAATTTTTCGAACCCGTTTTTTGCTGTTTCCGGGTGTTTATCACCCCGAACCGGATCCCGGTCCCGGATGGGTTCCCGGTCTCCGATCCCGCCGCATAAAATGGTGAAACACAAAGTAAACAAGCATATAGCCGTAATCAGCCGCCGCGTCGTCATGTAAGATCCTTTTCCTCTTTTCGCTGTAGTACCATATAAGACAATTGCGTTGTTACCTGCGTAAAAATATAGTTACAACGCAAATTGCGCTTTGCAGGTACAATTTTCGTTGTTTGTCCTTCTTTCCCTTTTCCGGTCCGGGACATTGTTGATGGAAAAAACAAATAGCCTCCGCGGATGATACTTTCTAAGGCAATTGCGTTGTTACCTGCGTAAGAATATAGTTACAACGCAAATTGCTCACTTCTATTATGCGCCGCTTCGGATGAAAAAATGAAGCGGATCATTTTCCTGCTAAAAATGGCAATTGTCAGGATCTGTTGAGGTCGAAAATAATCCTCAAGCCTTGCAGGGTCAAATGCGGATCCACCACATCAAAAACCCCGGCCTCCCCGGCGATCAACTCCGCCAGTCCCCCCGTGGCAATCACGCGGGGCGCCCCGCCCATTTCCTCCTTTATTCTGCGCACTACCTCCTTGACCTGACCGGTGAAGCCATATATAATACCCGCCTGTATACTTTGAATAGTATTTCTGCCGATTACTCCGGGGGGTTTGGCCAGTTCAACCCGGGGAAGCTTGGCCGCTCTTTGAAAAAGGGCTTCGCTGGAAATGCCGATGCCCGGGGCAATAGCTCCGCCGAGATATTCCTTTTTTGCGGAGATGGCGCAAAAAGTGGTGGCCGTCCCGAAATCCACCACGATTGCCGGTGCGCCATATATGCCGATGGCCGCCACGGCATTGACAATCCTGTCCGCGCCCACTTCCCGGGGATTATCATATTTTATGGATAGGCCGGTTTTCACCCCCGGCTCAACCAGCAGCGGATTTTGCGAAAGATATTTCCGGCACATCTCGGAAAGGTGCATGGTCAGGGGGGGAACCACGCTGGAAAGCACCGCCCCGTCCACCTCGCCCTCGGTGAAACCGCCCTCGGCGAAAAGGTTTTTAAAAAGGATACCGTATTCATCCACTGTTTTCGCGCGGTCCGTGGCGATGCGCCAGTCCCGCGCCAGCGCGGCTCCGTGAAAAAGCCCCAGCACCACGTTGGTATTGCCGACGTCCACTACCAGCAGCAAAAAAATCACCCCGATTTAATCCGTTACTGCAAAAGAGGCGCTATAAAATATAAACCTCGTCCCCGGAAAGCAACCTGATGCCTTTTTGCGCCATCAATTCGCTGCTTCTGTCGATGTTTTCCACCCTAAACACAACCACCGCGTCATCGCCGCTTTTATCCACAAAAGCATACATATATTCGATATTGATTTTTTCCTCTTCCAAAACGGCCAATACATCGGCCAATCCGCCGGGCCGGTCCGCCACTTCCACAGCCAGCACATCGGTCTCGCTGACCATGAAACCGGCCTGATGCAGTATTTCATAGGCTTTATCCGGATTGTTGACGATCAGCCGCAGAATACCGAAGTCCGAGGTGTCCGCGATGGAAAGGGCGCGGATGTTGATGCCGGCCTGCCCCAATATTTTGGTCACTTCCGCCAACCGCCCGGATTTGTTTTCCAGAAAAATGGATACCTGTTTGACTTTCATTTCCTTCACTCCCTCTTACATGTCCTTGTATACTTCCCTCCGGTCGACCACCCGTTTGGCTTTTCCTTCGCTCCGGGGGATGGTTTTCGGCTCCGCCAGTTTCACCATCACGGAGATGCCGAGGGTGCTTTCGATTTCCTTGTGGATTTTCCTTTCCAGCTCTTCCAGCCGCTTCACTTCATCGGAGAACATCTTTTCCGATACCTCCACCCAGACCTCCAGGGTGTCGAGATGTCCTTTCTTATCCACCACCAACTGGTAATGAGGTTCGGTCTCCCCGATATTCAGGAGCACGCTTTCGATCTGGGAAGGAAATACATTGATCCCCCGCACAATGAGCATATCGTCCGTACGGCCCATGACGCGGTGCATGCGCACATGCGTGCGCCCGCAGCTGCACGGCTCCGGATTAAGGATGCTGATGTCCCTGGTACGGTAGCGCAGCAACGGAAAGGCCTCTTTGGTGATGCAGGTGAAGACCAGTTCGCCCTTTTGCCCGTATGGGAGATTTTTCCCGGTCTCCGGATCGATGATCTCCGGCAGGAAATGATCCTCAAAAACATGCAACCCGTCCTTGCAGGGGCATTCGCTGGCCACGCCCGGCCCGATGATCTCGCTTAAGCCGTATATGTCTATGGCCAGAATGTCGAACCGCTCCTCCAGTTGGCGCCGCATACTGTTGGACCAAGGCTCCGCGCCGAAGACCCCCGCTTTGATCGGAAGGCTGCGCGGATCGATGCCTTCCTCTACGGCCACCTCGGCCATGGACATGGCGTATGAGGGGGTGCAGGCCAGGATGGTGGCGCCGAAATCCCGCATCAGCATCAACTGGCGCTTGGTATTGCCCCCCGAAACCGGCACCACGGTAGCGCCGATACGCTCCGCGCCGTAATGCACGCCCAGACCCCCGGTGAACAACCCATATCCGTATGCCACCTGCACGGTATCGCCGGCGTCCGTTCCGGCGCACGTAAGAGTGCGCGCCATAACTTCCGCCCAGACGGCGACATCGTTCTTAGTGTAGCCCACCACCGTAAGCTTCCCGGTGGTCCCGGAAGACGAGTGGATGCGCACCACATCCTTCTTATCCACCGCAAAAAGCCCGAAGGGGTAATTATCCCGTAAATCCTGCTTGGTGGTGAAAGGAAGCCCGGCAAGATCATCCAGGGATCGGATGTCTTCCGGCTTGATGCCGGCCTTGTCCAGAACCTCCTTATAAAACGGTACGTTGTCGTATACCCTTTTGACCGTGTTCCGCAGCCGGTAAACCTGCAGCTCCGACAGGCGCTGCCGCGGCATGCACTCGTACTCCGGACTCCAGATGGAAATATTCATGATCTTTCCTCCTTATCCGCCGCTCCGCCATTTTATAAAAGCCGATTTTCGCTTGTAAAACCTAAGGCAATTGCGTTGTTGCCTTAATTCAAGGTCTTACCGCTAATATAAGTGTATGGTTACCATTAGGCTATCGATATTGGGCGGCAAGACGTAAAAACATAGTTACAACGCAAATTGCTCTTGCTTGAATAGCCCGCATGCTAAATAATTATTGGCTATTTATCACATTTTTCCTTCATTGGGCTGCAACTTTCCAAAAAAGGGGATCTGGTTTTTGCGCCGCCAGGTAAAGGAAACGGTCCCAGACCGCCGGCTCTTCCCCGGGCGGCGCTTCGTCCGCGGCCCACCAGTGGAGGATTTCCCAGCCGGAATCGCGCAGATCCCGGATAATCTCCGCCCCGCCGTACAGGTGAAAATACATGCGTCCCGGGGTGGGTTGATCGGAAATCTGATCGATCCAGATGTCCCCCTCTTCCCCGCCTTGTTCCGTCGGAATTTGCAACTTCCGCCATTCATCCCATGCGCAGCCCGAGCGATCGTGGACGGATGCGAAAAGCAATCCCCCCGGCCCGGCGGTCCTGCGCGCCTCTTTCAGATAATCCAAACGGTTGGCCCTTCCCTGTATATGCCCTAAAAGCTGGGACAGCATCAGCACCGCCTGAAACGACTTGTCCGGAAAGGGCAAAGAATCCCCCGGCCTGATCAGACGAAATCGCACCTGGAGCCCCGATTTTCCGGCCCGCTCCTCCCCGGCGCGGATCAGTTCCGGAGAAATATCCGCGCCGGTTACCCGGTGCCCCGCGCGCGCCAGGGGAAACGCCTCCCGCCCGGCCCCGCAGCCCAGGTCCAGAATATCCGCCCGCGGGGGCAAAAAAGCGGACAGGAGCTTTTCCTCTTCCGCCGTAAGCCCGGCCTCCGCCTGGCGGGTGTAAAAATCCACCTCCTCAGGGAGGCGGTATTTTTCGATAACGGTTTGCTGGAAGTCCATATTTATTTTTCTCCTATAACTACTATAACTGCTCAGAAAACAGGGGTTAATAGTAGAGCAATTTGCGTTGTAACTATATTTTTATATCTTGCCGCTAAATATCGATAGCCTAATAGTAAACCATACACTATATTTTGCGGCAAGACCTTAAATTAAGGTAACAAGGCAATTGCCTTAGTAAGTTTGATGCTCCCACCTCAATCCCTCCCCGGGGAGGGGCCTTTTTGGGTTTCGCGGCTGCGCCGAGAGCAGGGGCAAGGCCCCTTGCATCCCCATGATTAGTTTGAACGGTACATGGATTCTGTAAAATCCCGGTCAAAAGCTCAAGCTCACCTGCAGATAATGCTTGGACCAGCGTTCATCCATATCCTGCGCATACCCCCACTCCACGCGGGGTTGATTATAGAAGCTCTTTAAGCGCAGCGCCACCCCGTAGCCGTTCTGGAAATTCATATCACTGTCGTTCCAGGCCTTCCCGCCTTCCGCATAACACAGCACGGCAAGCCTGCTCAAGAACGGCTGGTTATAAAGCTTGAGCAGCGGCATCTCCATCCCGTAATAATAGCGCAACAATTTACGGCCCTGATAGGCGCCGGCCGGCATGAAATGCAGCGGGAATTCCCCGGAAATCCCGCCAAGGGAATACTGATCCCCCATGGTATTGCCGAGGAAATTGAAGGACATCTCGATCTGGGACTTGCTTGGCAAGGGCAGCAGCGAATCCCCGCCCTCTCCGGGAAACGCGATATCCAAGCCGAAGCGGAACCCGGATCCCGCCTCTTCATCATCCCATTCCCAGGCAAAATAGTTTTTGCTGTCAAGGTAGGTACCGTATCCCCAGTAATGCCGCTCGGTCTCTCCGGAAGCGCCCCAGTCCTTGCTGACGCGGCGGCGCGCATACATCCCCCCCAGATTTAAAATCTGCTCCTGGACGTTTTCCCAGCCGCCGGATATTTCAAAATCTTTTTTATATGTATAATAAGAAAACTGTGTTGTCATCAGCAGAAATTCATAGCTGGGATCCCCGGTTTTAAGCCCGCCGGTGATTTTACCGATATAAAGCATGCTCTGCAAGTTGTCCATACCGGCAAAAGCCAGGCCGAGGGTCATGCCTCCCCGGTCATAGTCATTGGCCGGTATCCAAAACCTCGGGCCGAGCGAAGCCAGGGGGTTGTACCAGCCGGAAGGGTATGGCGGCGGCTCCTGCGCCCGGGGCGGCTCTTCACCGGGAAAAGACACTTCCCGCCACGTCTGCGGCAGATACGGCATGACCGCGATTCCCATATATTCCTTGCTGTAGCTCATGAAGGCGATCTCGTCCAGGCCGGGCGACACCACCGGATCATAAGCCCCCTGAAGAACCCGCGATACCTGGTAAAACTTTCCCGAGGCCGGTTCGAAGGCAAACAGATTTATCACTCCGCTCAAATCGGAGCAGAACAAGATGTATTTGCCGTCCGGCGACCAGTGCGGGGAAAACTCCGCGGAGCGCCCTTTGGTGATGTCTACCGGCCCGGACTCCGGCGCGTCAATCCTTATCATCTGAAGATCATGAAATCCGCCGTACTTCCAAACGGAATAAACCACCGTGCCGCTGTCCGGCGACCAGGCCGGCCTGAAGAAATTGTCCAAGAACCCCCCCTTGACCAGATAGGTCCTCGTCCGCTTCTCCATATCATAACAAACCAGATCGCTGTTTAACCCATGCCTGAGCACAAAGGCAATCTTTCTGCCGTCCGGAGACCAGCAGGGATCAGAGGCAAATAAGCGGTTTTCCTCGCTCTTCGTGGAGATTCCGTCCTCCGCCAGATCCTTCGGGCCGACAATATACACGGTTTTTCCGGTCCCCAGATAAGTCACGGCCAGATTGCCGCATTCGGAACCGCCTTCCACGGCCGCAACCTTATCGGCGTTGGGCGATACCGAATACTGGTAATGGAACGATCCGATCTGCCTGTAGTTTTCCCCCTGCATATCCGAGGTATAAACTCCGCCCTTACTGTAAAAATACAGCTTATTCCCTTTCTTATTGTACGAGGGAAGGATCCCGCCGCGGATAATCCGGTGATATGAAGTCAATCCGTTTTTTTTGATGTTCAGGATATCCCTTACAGCCCCGGCTTGTACCCAGACGAGAAACTTACGCTCGATCTCCTCCCATTTCATACCGAGCGTCTTGGACGCCGCTTCCTCCGCCGATTCCACGGTCAGGGTTCCGACCAGCTTATGGATCTCCATGAGCTTGTCTTCTCCGAATTTCTCCACAATAAAATTGGACATCTGATACCCCCAGAGGTATGGATCTTCGTTTTTCAAGTCATTCCAGTTTCCTATGGAGTGATCCATTTGCGCCAGGCGTACCAGCATGCGGTATTCCGCGTCCCTGCCCCTTCCGCCGGGAGTGAACCGGGTCTCCACATAAACCGCCAGTCCCTCGATCCAGGCCATATTCTCTATATATGCGGGGGTGGAATACAGGGGCGCCTCGCCGCAAATTTTGCGCATGACGGCGATTTCCCCGCCGGAAACATTCATGTGCAGGGCGTGGGCATATTCGTGGATAATCAGATATTCCATCCAACTGTTGGCTTTTACGGTGGTCCAGCCCGGAAAAGTGGGAAAAACCACAATGCCGGTATGGAGCGTTTTTCCGGCATAACCGTTGGCAATCGTGGCTTCTCCCACCACAATGATGGATATCTTTTCCCTGATCTGGCTGTTGAAAATCTTCTCGATTCTTTTATGTACTTCTTCCGCGACAAAAGCCACATCATCCGCGGTCTTCTGATCCGGGGGCCGGAAATGAACCAGGAAGTGCGCCGTCTCTATGACCTTCCAATCATTCCGGGCCGCGGCGACCGCCGCACATAAAACAAGCGCGCCGAACACCGCTGAAGCCCGCAGCCATTTTTTCATGCTATTACCCTCTTTCATCGATCGCTGATTGCCATCGCCGTTCACTGCAAAAGCTTCACCAGCGCCTCCCCGAATTTCTCGGCCGCCTGCGGCCCCGATCCCGTAATGATTCTTCCGTCTATCTCCACATCCTTGCCCGTGTATGTCGCTTCCGCGCGCTTCAGTGCTTCCGCCCCGTCGATAAATACCGTAGCCCTTTTCCCCTTCAGCACCCCGGCGTTCGCCAGTATTACGGGAGCGATGCAAATGGCGCCGAGGATTTTGCCGCTTTTCAGAGTTTCGCGGGCCAGAATGTGGGCCAGGGGGTCCTGGAAATATTGCTCTGCGCCGCCGCCTCCCACAAACACCAAGGCGTCCAGTTCCTTGATCCGCACCTGGCTGACCAGGATGTCCGGTTTAACCCGCATGCCCAGTTTCCCGACAGCCTCCCCGGCGGCGGTGGAAGCAGTCACCACTTTGATTCCGGCTTTCAGCAGGATCTCCCTGGGAATTTGATATTCCTCGTCGCGGAATGTTTTCTCCGCAATTATCAAAACCGCTGTTTTCAAAGGCAGCACCTCCCGGATGACCTTTCATGTCAGCATATTCCCCAGCCGTAGCCGCTCCGGCAGGCTCGCAGCCATGATTTCACAAACCCGCATATAAACTTCCGCGCGTTCCCCGGTCATTGAGCCTGCCGAAATGACCGAAGAACACTTTTTGATATTTTTCTCCGTTTTTTCATAATCCCCTTTTTGAACCAAAGGATTCCAGATTGATAAGTTGAATCACCGGTTTAATAACCTTTTTACCGCTTCCCTGTATAAATCCCGTCTGTCCGTCCGATCATCGCGGGCTACCCGCTTTACGGCATCGGCAATCTTCACGCCCTGGCGAACGAGATTCTCCACTTTCCCCAGGCTTTCCCCGCGGGCGCCGCCGGGGCTTTTGTCTTTCGCCCGCCCTTCCACTAAAACCGTGAACTCCCCCCGGGGTTTACGCCCTTGATATGCGGCCAGGAGTTCCTCCGCATATCCCGTCTGGAACTCCTCATGGATCTTCGTGAGTTCCCTGGCCAGCGCGATGCGGCGCCCGCCGCACACCTTGCCCAGATCTTCCAGGGTTTTTATGATGCGCTGGGGCGCTTCAAAAAAGACCACTGTGTGCCCTGCGACGGCAATTTCGTTGAGAAATCCGGCTCTCTCCTTTCCGCTGCGCGGTAAAAAACCGAGAAAAGCGAACCGTTCCGCGGGAAAGCCGGAAGCCGCAACCGCCGTTATCACCGCAGATGGCCCCGGCACAGGAACCACAACTATTCCCGCTTTTTTAGCCGCCGGCACCATCTCCGCCCCGGGATCCGAAATACCCGGCATACCTGCGTCCGTCACCAGAGCCACGCTTTTTCCCTTGCGCAAAACAGTGAGAAGCCGTTCAATCCTGCTTCGCCAATTGTTCTTATGAAAACTCACCAGGGGTTTGGAAATGCCAAGATGGTTCAAAAGCCGGAGCGTATGCCTGGTATCCTCCGCAGCGATCAAATCCGCCTCTTTTAAAATGCGTATCGCCCGGAGCGTGATGTCCTCCAGGTTTCCGATGGGGGTGCCGACGAGGTATAGGATGCCCGGATTTTTAATGGACGCCACCAGCCTTTGCAGTGAACAGTGTTCAGGAAGCAGTATTTAAGCTATCGATATTTATCGGCAAGACGTAAAATTATCATAACAACGCAAATTGCTCCAATTATAAAATCAAGGTGAGAAAGTTGAGCAATACTGGCGCTGATTGTAAATCCCTTGCATCTCCGCGGTGTATTCACCCTTTTCATCATAAACAATCAGCGGCGGCAGGACCGTCAATCCATCCTTGCCGCCCTTCTCGGCTTCGATCAGAACCAGCTCCGCTTTTTCCCCGGCCCGGGAATGCACCCACCGGAGCCGTCTGGGGATAAGTCCGCATGTATAAAGCAATTCCGCGAGCCGGGCAAACCTTTCCGGCTTATAAACCAGGCATAAGCGCCCCCGGCTGCGCAGCATCCGCGATGATACCGAAACCACATCCTCCACCGTGCAGTATATTTCCAGCTTGGACGCGGCCACGGAAGCGTTTTTGTTCAAAGCCCCGGCCCTGACGGGCAGGTAAGGGGGATTACAAACCACCGCTTCATAGGTGTTTTTCGGCAGATATTCCTCCGCCCGGCGCAGATCCCCGGTAAGGATGTTTATGCCGGATTCAAACTTGTTCAAAACAGCGCTGCGCCTGGCCATGTCCGCCAGATCCTCCTGGATCTCCAGACCGTCCACGCGCGAGGCTTTCCCCCAACCCAGCAGGAGTAAAGGGATTATCCCCGTACCCGTCCCCAAATCCAGGACCCGTTTTTCTTTTGAAGCGGGTGCGAAATCCGCCAGCAAAACCGCATCCATGCCGAAACGGAACCTGCCGGGATGCTGGATGATGCGCATGCCGCCTTTCAATAAAAAATCCACCCGTTCGCCGGGGCGGATAAGAGCGGATTCATTCTCCACGGCCGTCTCCCGTGCGGACGCCCCTTAGCTTGTTCAATCCCCTCTCCAGGGCATCCTTTTCTTCATCCATGGGCGTATCCGCGAACCGGTAATCGAATTTCCGTATGAATTTTTTCAATCGCATGTCCGCCTTTTCCAGGAGATCAAACTCCCACTCCAGCAAGGGCTCCATCAGCCGGCCGTAATGGGCGCCCCCGCAAGCCGCCAGCCCGCGCTCCCACAGCAGCCTGAAATGGGGGATGCAAAAACCCCGGCTCCCACGGACCAGGGTCACGAAATCCGGCTCCGTTTTCATCAGGTGCCAGAAATTATCGGCGCTCCGGATCAGTTCCCGCTCCAGGTCCGAACACGCCAGACAGTTTTCCCCGCGCTGCGCGAGTCGGTCCGCGAGGCCCTCCGGCCTTTTGGAATGAAGGAAACCGCTGCCTTTGCCCGGAACCGGCGGCCTGAACTTCCGCGCCAGGTTCAACTCATAGGTTAGAAGGGCTTCCGTGATAATGGCTACGCTCAATTTTTGCTGCGTACGATACAGTTCACGGAGGTGCCGGCGGCAAAGGCCGCCCTCCAACACCTTATCCCTCCAGTTTTCCTCCATCAGGCTGCCCTGCATGTATACATCAAGCAGATTCCGGGTCAATTCCTCCTCCCACCAGCAAAAGGGACATTCCGCATCCGCGCGCATCAGATCCGTCACGGGAATGGAATAAATGGTCTCTTTCATGCCTGCTCCACTTCGGAGAGAAGCACCTCTTTTTGCTCCCCGCTTTCCAGCCGGATTAGGGCCGTTTCCCGGAGCATATCCACCTCCACCACCGTGGCCGGGCTTCCTTCATAATTTACCCGGCTGCCCGGGGCGGGCATATCCACTTTGGCCTCCTGATATTGTTCAGATTCGTATTTCAGGCAGCACATCAGGCGTCCGCACACGCCTGAGATTTTAGTGGGATTCAGGGAGAGATTTTGCTCCTTGGCCATTTTGATGGAAACCGGCTCGAATTCACCCAGGAAAGTGGCGCAACAAAGAGATCTGCCGCAGCATCCCAGGCCCCCGATCATCTTCGCCTCATCCCTTACTCCGATTTGCCGCAGTTCTATGCGGGTCTTAAAAATGGACGCCAGAACCTTGACCAGTTCCCGGAAGTCCACCCGGCCCTCGGCGGTGAAATAGAAGATGATCTTGGAGCGGTCAAAGGTATATTCCACATCCACCAGTTTCATGGGCAGATTCAATTCCTTGATCTTCTGGTGGCAGGTTTCCATGGCCTTCTTTTCTTTCTCTATGTTCGCTTCCAGTTCCATGGTATCATCCTCACTGGCGATGCGGATCACCTTCTTTAAAGGGGAAGTGATCTCTTCGTCCGGAACCGTTTTGGGGCCGCTGATAACTTGTCCGTATTCGACGCCTCTCACGGTTTCCACAATGACGTTTTCACCCGGTTTCAATTCGTACTGATCCGGATCAAAATAATATATCTTGCCGGCTTTTTTAAATCTGATTCCAATGACTCTCGGCAAATTCTTTTCCCTCCCGCTCTTTACGGCAAATGCTCCCGGTATCCACGGCCAGGTTCATGGCCAATACATCCAGGGCCAGCCGGACATTGGCGTTATTCAGCAGCCTGTACCGGGCCAGGAGGGCCTGATCCAGGCAGCGAAAATACGGCCTCCACGCTTCCGGTCCGCCGTGCTTGCATGCTTCTTCCAGTTTCCCGCGGTAAAACCGCATTACGAAATCCGCAAAGTCAATGGCCTTTTCCCGCTGTCTTTCCAGGCCGCCGGTAAAGGCAAGCAATTCCACAAGGTCGCCCCGGGAAAGCAGCCCGTTGATTTCGTCCTCCCGGATCCAATCAGGGATTTTCGCTTCCGCCAATCCCAGCTTTATCTGAACGCATCTTGAAATGATGGTGGGAAGCAGGTCTTCCGCCTTGGGCGCGGTAAGAAAAAAAACCGTCCCCGGCGGGGGCTCCTCCAAAACCGTAAGCAGGGCGTTGGCAGCCTCCTCCGTAAGGTTGCCGGCCTCGTTTATCACCACGGCGCGCGAATCCTCCAGCGCCCTCAGGGCAATCCGCCGGCGCATCTCCCGAACCTGCTGGATTTTAACGGATTGACCCTGCGGTTCGATCTCTATAAGATCGGGATGATTTCCGGCCATGGCCAGGACGCAGGCGCGGCACAACCCGCAGGGCCGCCTTTTGAGCTCCGCCCGGCAAAGCGCCTCCCGTGCCAGGCGCCGCGCCGCCTCCCTCCGGTTTTCGCCGCTGCCGCCGGCGATGATAAAGGCGTGGCCGGGGTATTTACCACCGTCGATCCCTTTGATATTATTATCGGCTCCAGGCGAAGAAATCATACTTTAACGAATTCCTCCACCGGCAGCACGAAAACCGTCGCCCCTCCCACCGTCACCTCCACGGGTTCCGCCAAAAACGGCCTGCCCAGATAGCTTACGGGAGTCATCATCTGTTTGCGGGTCTGGCAGGTCTGCCTGATGATCTCCGTAACCTCTCCGACCTTGTCGTCGCGCACCCCCATCAGCAGAGTGGTGTTCCCCTCCCGTAAAAATCCGCCGGTGCTGGCCAGTTTAGTGGCGCTGTAACCCTTTTCCAGCAGCAGGTTGAGCAGCTTGTGCACATCCTGATCCTGCACCACAATGATTACCATTTTCATCCTTATCCCCCCCGAACCTGGCGCAATGTCCCGCCATAATTTAAAGTGGCAAAAACATGCGATATTTACCCTCTTTTACATTGAACAACTATCGCTGTTAATTCATTTGCGGGACATTACACTAGTGTAGCGTTCCGCTAATACCTTGACAATATCAAACGCTACACGCCATGTAACGTCTCTTCGGCTAAAATTTCTGCCATAAAGTATTTACGAGACATTACACCAGCAAACGATTTTTTACCTCCGAAACACAATCAACATCCTGCTCCATATTTCCTCGTGCACTTCCGGGACGGTTTTTTCACCCACCTCCACCAGGGCGATGCGCTCGGGATCTTGACCGGCCATGGTCCGAAAGCCCAGCCGTACCCTCTCCTGAAAAGGAATGCCCCGCCTTTCAATGCGGTCGCCGGCCGCATGCCCGCAAGCGCGCAGTCGGGTGCGCTTCATCCCTAGCTGCGGCGCGATGTCCAGAAAAAAGCTCAGATCCGGCAAAAGACCCTCTGTGGCTTCCCGGTTGATGCTCCGGATCATCTCCGGATCATAACCCAGGCCGTATCCCTGATAGGCAAGATTGGAATATACGGAACGATCGCAGAGAATAATCTTTTTCTCCGTCAGGGCCGGGCGAATCACCCTGGCCACATGCTCCGCCCGATCCGCCGCAAAAAGCAGGATTTCCGTCAAAGGCGCAAGCTGGGTTTCCTCCCGGTATAAGAGCAGTTCCCTTATTTTTTCCCCGGCGGGGGTTCCGCCCGGTTCCCTGGTGGCAAGCACATCATAACCCTCTTCCCGCAGCCTCTCGTAGAGGAGCCCGAGCTGGGTCGTTTTTCCGCTGCCGTCCGGCCCTTCCAGGCTGATAAACAGGCCGGCATCAAGCTGTTTCGTCAACCACCAACAACCTCCCCGTCGAACCGGTTTCAGGAGCCATTACCAGTTCCTCCCCGGAAAATCCTTGCAGGTAAACCGCCTGCTCCGGGGTGATCCTCTCCCCCGGAATCAGGACCGGCATCCCCGGCGGATAAGGGGCTGCGATCTGGGCAGACACCAGTCCGGCGCATTCCTTAAGCGGCGCCTCCCGCGTCCTGGAATGAAATGCCTGAACCGGGCTCACCACCAGCGGCCCCCAGGCAGGCGGATTTTTTCCCGCTCCCGCCGCGGAAGCCTGTTTTTCCCCGACAATCCGGGCCAATTTTTCCGTAAGGCGTTTCACCTCGCGTTTCCGGTGCGACGCATTGAAAAGAAACAAAACATTATACCCCTCGTAATACTCCGGACAGATCCCCTGAACAGCCAATGCCGCGGCAATCTCCCGGCCGCTTAACCCGCATTCTTTGGCGGACAGACAGACGCGGGCGGGATCAAAACCCGCAACTCCGGCCCAGCCTGTCTCCTCCGCACTGATCGGCTCCAGGGGAAGTTTTTTCTCTATTATATCATATTTAAAGCCGGCCGCATTCTCCACCGCTTTTTTAAAAAACTCCAATCCCCGGCGCTGCGCTGCGCGGCAGGCGAACTCCAGCCCCGCCAGAATCGGATAAGACGGGCTGGAGGACTGAACCATCTTCAGTGCAGCCCTGATCTTGCGCGAAACCGTACTTTCCCCGCGGCCGCACAATACCCCGGTCTGGGTGGGCGCGCCCAGGTTCTTGTGAAGGCTTTGAACCCAGCAGTCGGCGCCGGCGTTGCGCGCGCTGTTTTCGAACTCCGGATCCAGGGATAAGAGCGCTCCGTGGGCTTCATCCACCAGCACCGGCAGCCCCTTTTCATGGGCAAGGCGGCAGATCTCCTTGAGCTGAAAGCATATGCCCTGATAAGACGGGTTTGTTATGAATACGGCGGACAGGCCGGAGGTGCGATCAAGGGCCTCCCTCCAGAGGGAAAGGGGGATCCCCTCCGGAACGCCGAAGCGCGGGTGCAGCCGGGGATATAAAAACACCGGTTCGGCTCCGGCGGCGATTAGGCCGGAAACTACTGAAAAATGTACGTTTCTGGGCAAAAGGATCCTGCCCCCCGGACGCAGGGCGCCCAGCAGCATGGCCAGCACACCGGCGGTGGCGCCGTTGTATAAAAACGAGCACCACTGCGCCCCGAACCCTTCAGCCAATTCCTCTTCAGCCCTTTTCACCGCGCCGGGCAGGTAATCGGGCGGTAAAACCCCCGCCGGCTCCGTAAAGTCGTCTGCCCATAAATCCAGATGCGGCGCCCGGCCATGATATAAAAGGCCTTGGCGGTGGCCCGGCGTATTAAAGCAGGCCATCTTTCTCCTGCGGAGGCGCAAGATGGCTTCACGGACCAGAAACGGTTCTTTCAAGCGACACCTCCGGGATTTCGACCGCCGGCCTATCTTTAAGAGAAATTTGCGTTGTAACCATATTTTTACGTCTTGCCGCTAAATATTGATATTCTAATGAGAGCCGCACACCATATTTAGTGGCAAGACCTTGAATTAATGTAAACGCAATTTGCTTTTTTTAAAAAATCCGGCCGTTGTGACCATATTTTCTACACCCCTCCTGATTTTCCTGCCCGGACTCGGGTTAATCACAATAAACAAAAAAGCGGTCTTTCCGCTTTTTGGTGTTTCTTATTTTTCATCGGCTTTCGGGATCCTGCCGCGCCAAAAGGAGCGCAGCGCCCGGATCAGCCGCCGGTAGTATCCGGAATCCCCCTGGCTTTTAAGGATCGCTTCTTCGCAGCGTCCGCAGATCCTTTTCCCGCTGAAGAATAAACCGTCTTTCCCGCGTTCGTTGCAGATTATACAGGATAACACGGTGGTTTTCAAATCGCCCCGACCTCCCGGGTTAAGCCATTATGAGCAATTTGCGTTGCTATAATGATTTTACGCATTAAGACAACAACGCAATTGCCTTATTATTTCAAGTGTTATCATATGCGCCTTGCCTCTAAACGGTGAAAAAATCCGGGCGATCCGTCATTCGGAAAAACCGCCGTTTTTCTATACCGGGAAAATAAGCAAATTTCTTTTACATGTATGGCAAAGTCCCCCTCTATCCGGCATGCAATGCATGGAAAGCCCGACAAAGGGGGATTTTGGGGGCCAGAGGCTACTTTGAGCAATTTGCGTTGGTATGATGATTTTACGTCTTGCCGCTAAATATCGATAGCCTGACGGTAACCATACATTATATTTAGCGGCAAGACCTTGAATTAAGGCAACAACGCAATTGCCTTTACTTTAAGAACCACAGCTTGATAAATACCAGCGCCATTACTCCCGGCACGCCCAGCAAGCCCGTGAATAAAACCGTATATGCGTTCAGCGGCAAAAAAAAGCCCGTCCAACGGCTGAAAAAATTCACCCCGGTCAGGACCAGCCCTCCGCAGATTGCATTCAGGATTAGTTTAAACGCGAGTTTCAGCGGTCCGGCAAAAAACCTTGCCATAAGCAGGAGCAATATCAAGCCGGCCAGAAAATAAAACGAAAAATCCACCGGAACCCCCTCCAGGTTTCCTCCTAAGCAATTCGCGTTGTTATGATAATCTCACGTCTTGCCACTGGATATCGATAGCCTAATGGCAACCATACACTACATTTATTGGCAAGACCTTGAATTAAGGTAACAACGCAATTGCCTCCCTATAGTTTTATGATGACGGGACAGACTCCATGCATTCTCCTTCCCGCAGGAGTCCCGGGCGCGGGAAAAAGGGTCGTCTTTAACCGCATCGATCTTTCAATTCCGGATATTTCTCCTTGATTTGCCGCAGCAGGTAGATGTATTTCTTTTCCGCGGCTTCAATGGTATAAATCGCGTGGTCAATCAATTCCGGCTCTGTCACCAGGTTGAAGTACGCACGGGAATGTACCCATTCGCGCCTCGCCTCCTCCGTCTCCCGGAAGATCCTCTCCTTTTCGGGATCCTCGGGAGCCGGCGACAGCGCCGGCGTTCCGTTCACCAGGCCTTGCCAGGTGTTTCTCAGCCATTCCCCCAGTATCATGTCCATACCTCCCGGGAAAAGTATGGGCTAAAAAACGCTTTTCTATACCGTAACGGCAAAAAAAACGGAAACCAAAAACCGCCGTTGCCTTTTGGTAAAACTGCATAATTTTTGGAAATATGGAAATAACAATGTTAACAGTCAGTTATTACCGATTGTGGAAGGTGATCGTCATGCGTCAAGCGACAATCATACTGATCTTACTGGCAATCCTGCTCTGGGCGGGAGCGAAAACCGTTCTCGCGGAGAGAATTCAGAACATCGGAAGTTTTCCGGAGAATTCATGGGAAAGAGCGGTCATTCAGAGGGAGATGCTGGCTCTGGCGGGCAGGATGAATCCCGCTCTTGGAGTTGATACAATGAACCTCATCGCGGGGTCCATTTGGAGCACTTGCGAGAAACGCCGCCTGGACCCAAGACTGATCGCCAGCGTCATAGCGGTGGAATCAAGCTATCATCCCGGCGCCGTATCCAGATGTGGCGCAAAAGGCCTGATGCAGCTTACGGATTCCGTGCTGCCCTGGCTGGATGTGGAGGATCCCTTCAATATATACGAAAACATTTGCGGCGGCGCATTATTCCTGTCGGATCTGATGCGGAGCTTCCAGTGCCTGGAGCTGACCCTGGCGGCTTACAATGCGGGGCCGGGGCGGGTGAGAAAATATCGCGCCGTCCCTCCCATCACGGAAACCCGCTGCTACGTGAGGCGGGTAATGGCCTTCTACAGGCGCATGGTGGAGAAAACCGACGAAATCATCATCAACGGTCTAAAAGTCGCCGGCCATACCATGGGATTCGGTTTTTCGGCTTTATCGGCCGTTAAAAGGGACTGCGCCCTTCCAGCGCTTTGCCCAGCGTCACTTCATCCGCGTACTCCAGATCGCCGCCCACCGGGAGGCCCCGGGCCAGACGGGTTACGGACGCCACCAGGGGTTTTAAGATTCTTGCCAGGTACATGGCGGTGGCTTCGCCTTCTACATTTGGATCCGTGGCTAAAATAACCTCCCGGACCGGTTCCTGCCGTATGCGCTCCAGCAGCTCCTTGATTCTCAAATCCTCGGGGCCGATGCCGTCCAGGGGCGAAATGGCGCCGTGCAGTACATGGTAAAGTCCTTTGAACTCCCTGGTTTTTTCCAGCGCCAGGACATCCTGGGGCTCCTCGACCACGCAAATCAACCCCCTGTCCCGTCCGGGATTGGCACAAATATGGCAGGGTTCTTCCTCCGTAAAGTGGCCGCATACGGAACAGGTGGCAACCTTATCCCTGGCTTCCAGAATGGCCTGGGCCAGTTTCCGCGCCTCCCCGGAGGGCCGGGTCAGCAGGTAAAAAGCCAGCCGCTGGGCGGTCTTCGGACCGATACCGGGCAGCCCGGCCAATTCAGAAATTAACTTGGTTATGGATGGCATGGGATTCATGGCGGACCTCGTTATCAGTTGTCAGTAAACAGCAATCAGTAATCAATGAGGCGGATACGGAATTTTGCATTCTTCTCCCCCTCCGGCTTTACCCTAAAACAGCTTCGGCATCCCCGGCAGGTTCAAACCCGCGGCGGCTTTGCCCATCTCCCGCTCGGAGGTCTCTTTGGCCAGCCGTAACCCCTCATTCACCGCCGCTATAATCAAATCCTGGAGCATTTCCGTATCGCCGGGATCCACCACCGAGGGATCGATGACGATGGACCTGAGTTCCTGGCCGCAGGATACCGATGCTTTCACCGCCCCGCCTCCGGCCGACGCTTCCACAATCCGCTCCTTCAATTCCTCCTGTATTTTTAAAAGATTCTGCTGCATCTGCTGGACTTGCTTGAGCATTTTCATATCGAACATTACCCGTTATTCCCCTTCCTTTGCTTCTTTGATCTCCCCCCCCAGGGCGGAAAACACCTGTTCTACGGTATGATCCGGCGCTGCTTTACCGCCCGCGGTATTGTTGTCGGTCCGCTCCAGTTCCGGCCTGACCTGATACGGGGATCCGGTAGCCTTCAGTATCGCATCTTCCAAAATCTTGATATTAGCGTTTTTTTTCATGTTCTCACAATGGAATTCCATATGCGGTGGAAAACTCACCCGGATGACGTTTTTTTCGACAACCGCGGGCTTCCCTTCCAGCATCAGCGCATGCACCGTGCGTTTTCCCCGGCGCAGGATTTCCAGAATTTGCGGCCATGCCTCCCGGATGCGGCGCAATTCACTTTGATCCCCGGCATGCAGGGACGGCTCGGTATGACCCGGTTTTTTCTGCCGGCCGGGAACATGCACCGCCTTCCCCCCTGCCTCTAGGGGCGCTGCAGCGGCGGCGCAGGTTTCCTCCGCCGTTCGCCGCGCCTCTTTCAGGGCGGGTGTATTTTCCGCCGTCATTCTTAGAATGAGGATCTCCAGGGGCAATGCCAGGTCCGCCTGGCGCCTCAATTCACCCTCTCCCTTCACAAGAGCGGTAAGAGCCCGGTGCTGCGCCGGCACATCCTCCCGGCTAAAAGCGTCCTTCATCCTGCCGCGGATCTCCGCGCCCCTTTGGACCAGACGCTCCGCATTATCACCGCCGGTCTGGAGGATCAGGAGGTCTTTTAAAAACTCCGCCAGTTCCTGGTAAAACTGCCATAAGTCGGCGCCTCCGGCCGCCGTTTCTTTTAAGATGCCGAGAACGCCTGAAACCTCCCCCTTGAAAATACCCGCGCAAAGCCGGAGCATGGTCTCCTCTTCCACCAGCCCCAAACTCCTGCGTACCGTCTCCAGGGTGATACGCCCCTGGCCGAAGGAAGCCGCCTGTTCCAGCAGGCCGATGGCATCCCGCATGCCGCCCCTGGCCTGAACCGCAAGCAGTTGAAAGGCCGCCTCCTCGCCCGTAAATCCTTCATGGGCGGCGATTTTTTTAAGATGGCCGCTGATTTCCCCGTTGTTGAAACGCAGGAAATCAAAACGCTGGCATCTGGAAAGAATGGTGGCGGGGATTTTATGCGGCTCCGTGGTGGCGAAAATAAAAACCACATGGGCGGGAGGCTCTTCCAACGTTTTCAGCAAAGCGTTGAAAGCCTCCATGGTAAGCATATGCACTTCATCGATGATATAAACCTTGCATCGGCCTTCCGTGGGGACATATTTCACCTTCTCCCGGAGATCCCGGATTTCTTCGATACCCCGGTTGGAGGCGCCGTCGATTTCGAAAACGTTCATGGCGGCGCCGGAATTGATCCCCCGGCACTGGCCGCAGGCGTTGCAAGGCTCCGCACCCTTCGGCGCCTCGCAGTTCAACGCCTTTGCCATCAGCTTGGCCATGGTCGTCTTCCCCGTGCCCCGCGGTCCGCAAAAAAGATAAGCGTGGGAAGTCTGCCCTTTCTCCAGAGCGTAGGTAAGAGTTTTCACGATATGCTCCTGGCCCACAACCTCGGAAAAGGTCCGGGAACGCCATTTACGGTATAGAGATAAGTAGGACACGGCGGCCTCCCTTCAGTTAACAATGAATGGCGATCAGTAATCGGTTAATGTAAAAAATAAATGGCCGTGCGCCGGGCCCTGACCGGCGCCTCCCGGGCGGTAACCTGACAGCCGGCTCCAGCCAGGCGCTCTTGCGGCACACGGAGATGGTTATTTACCGTTGCTTCCTCCCGGACCTGGCGGGGTTCATAACCTTCCGTTGCACAAGACCCAACTCTCAACACCACTTGACAGGACCTGGCCCCACGAAACGCGGCCTCAACCACGGCATCAACCCCGCTATAGCGGATTGCGGGTTACAGGGCACCGCTACCTCCCCGTCTAGCACGGCCAAAGTTTGACCATGATTATAAGGATTAGAAGGATTGACCTGATTAAGCGGATAATAATAAGAAAATGAATATCAGGCGATTTGGCTGTTACGTCAACTGTTTATAACTTGCAGGTTCCCTATTACGGTATTTTTTACAAAACCACCGTATCTATTCCTTGTCACTAATCCCAATTTTTCTCACTTCGCACTTCTTATCTGGCGGAGAGGGCGGGATTTGAACCCGCGAGGCGCGTAAACGCCTACCCGCTTTCGAGGCGGGCGCCTTCAACCGCTCAGCCACCTCTCCGTGTGTTCAGCGAAAAGTGATCAGTACCCGTGACTCGTGACCCGTGACCCGTGACCCGTGACCCGTGACTCAACTCGCCACCTGCAGTCCGGCTAAAATATTATATCACCTTTTCTCCGCCCGGGCAACCCTGGGATGGTGTAGTGAACAATATACGCGCTTCCTTGCATCGCCTCTTCCTTCCTACGCGACTTCTCGTTCCATCCTGCAACATCTTAGGCGTTTAAGATACACTTGAAGGATTCTTTGTTTGTTTGACCAGTTCTTCTTCCTCACTACCCTGGGCCTTTTTGTAATACAGCGTCGAACGGTTAATTTTCAGGAGTTTTGTTTGCTCAACAATGGACAACTGCCGGTGATCCGGCTCAATCATTTTTCGTGTAAACCATAGAATCGTTTTATAACTCGGCATATCGCAAGACTAACCCATAATTTCATTTCATGTTCCTTATTATTTTCATTTTTCTTCTTATTATAATCTAATTTCCATAAACCGTTATTATCTTGATTATCGATAAACCACTCTAAGGCATTTTTTATATCGTTATCTTCTTTATCTAAACCAATAAGCGATATCGAATCCATTGCCGCTAATAGATTATTCCACCAAAACGGATATTGAAATTTCACCCAATAACTGGCTGATTGATATGAATTATAACCGTCTTCTTGAAAAAATTTGCTCTTTAATAGATTTGCCGCTATTCTTGTTTCCTCCGATTTTTTATATTTTTTGTATGCTGCAAAAGCTCTAATCACCATACCTGTCCAATTATGAGAGGACGGTAAAGTTTTATCTAATTTCAAAGGCTCTGCGTATTGGGTGCTTAATCGAATAGTCTCCGGATCATTAAATTTTAAAGTTATTAATGGTGAACCTATCCACCCTCCATCATTTTGCCGCATCATCAAAAGCCATTTCAGTCCTTTTTCAGTACGGGGATCTTCTACATAGGGCTTCCTGAAAAAGTTTAAAGCTTCAACTATTGGCCAAGGCTGGCCTCAAAATCCTTCGATACACCGAAAAAAGCACTTTGAAAAAATGGGACAAAAGAACCCGGAGCCGGTGCTC
>JBLNCG010000019.1:0-140273 GCA_050260475.1 Bacillota bacterium | reverse complement strand
GCACCGGCTCCGGGTTCTTTTGTCCCATTTTTTCAAAGTGCTTTTTTCGGTGTATCGAAGGATTTTGAGGCCAGCCTTGGCCAATAGTTGAAGCTTTAAACTTTTTCAGGA
Organism: Bacillota bacterium; assembly: GCA_050260475.1. GTDB lineage: Bacteria > Bacillota > UBA4882 > JBLNCG01 > JBLNCG01 > JBLNCG01. The sequence continues at coordinate 140,162 of JBLNCG010000019.1, read as the reverse complement.
AGCCCTAATTTAAATAAACATCAGGAAATATTTTACGCCGGAGAAAAAATACACAAGCCGGTTAAAAATGGAATTGAGCGAGGGGGTTATGTGTGTGGCCCATGAAAGCGTGAGCTTGAACGTAGAGGGTATGTCATGTCCTGATTCTGTCAGCAGTATTAAAAAATCAGTGGGCGCTTTGGATGGCGTTACCAATGTGGGAGTGGATATCAGAAATAAGAAGGTCAGCGTAACTTACGATCCCAACAAGCTGGACGTGGATATAATCAAGGATGTGATCGAGGAGCACGGTTACGATGTAATGAATACCGTTAATAATATTTATAAGGACGGATTGCGGAAATGTTCAACCCTTTGACTTTCATGCCGGATTTAAGGGGCGCAGCCCTTTTTTTTTCGGCGTTCTCCCATATATACTGAATGAGCAATTTGCGTGGTTATTATAATATTACATCTTGCCACTAAATATCGATAGCTTAAATGTAGCTATTACACTATATTTAGTGGCAAGACCTTGAATTAAGGTAACAACGTAATTGCCTTTGAATAAAAACACATTGATCACTAATACTATTTCATAGATGAAGAAAGCCGCGCAGCCGGTTAACCCGATGCGGCCCGGCTTGTAAACGGGAACGGACAGGAGAACAAACCTGTCGGTGAAGCCAAAAACCTGTTTAAGGTGGGGAAATGGAATGTCGACTACAGTTAGCTTACAAGTGGAAGGCATAACATGTCATCATTGCGTAAGCAGCATTAAAAAGTCCGTGGGTTCCCTGGAAGGCGTATCCAACGTCGGTGTGGACATTAAAACAAAGACAGTAAATGTTAGTTATGATCCGAGTAAAATCAATGTGGATACCATCAAGGATGCCATTGAAGAATACGGCTATGATGTAAAGTAGGTCCGGTTCCCGCGTTCATTTTTGCGTGCGCAGGGCTGCCCAGGTCCAGGCGGCCGCAGCCAGATCCAGGACCCCGAAGAGGATTAACACCGGCCTGGCCATGCCCAGCAGCACAAAGACTGCGAGGATAAAGATTAGGCATGATCGCGTAAAAATGGACCACCGGTAAAAGTTTTCCATCCCTTCCCCGTACAGGCCGGACATGCCGTAATAAAAACCCAGGGCCAGGATCATCACGCCCAGGATGCGGATCCAGATGTCGCGGGCAGGGGGGAGCCCGAAAAACGCCAGCAGAATATTGGGATTGAAAACCGCCATGAATCCGAGAAGGATGCAATATAAACCCCAGATGAAAAGGCTTTTTGCCGCGGAAGTCATTTTGGCCATGCTTTGCTCTCCTTTTTTAGGTCAGGGCCACCGTATCGCCGACCTGGGCGTCCCCTTCTTTGGAAACCCACTTGCCGACAGCGGCGTCAGGGTCCACACTGATGATTTTGATTGTTCCTACCGGCACCCGCACCGGCTTGGACATGCCTTCCACCTTTTCCAGGTGATAGACCTGGAAGATCTGGCCGATCTTGACCCCTTTATTGGAGCCGATGTTGATAATCACCAAGTCTCCCTTTAGGGAGGCGAGAGATCCCTCAAGTGTGGAGGTTTTTCCTTCCAGCTTGCCGATGGAGGCGTCAAGTACGCTGCAAAGCTGGTCCGTCAGAGATTTGACCGCCTTGCTGGTAGCCTTGCCGAGGGTGGTGTTTTTATATTCCGAGCTCTCGAAGGAAAGTCCCCGGTATGTATCCACTGAAAAGGATGCGCCGGTCGATTCGCCTTCACCGTTTGAAGAACCAAGGATTTGAGCCGTCTGGACGCTTACCACGCGGGCGGATAGCGACACCTTGGCTTTCGAACCCTTCACGCTTATGCCGCCGAAGCTTACGCCGCTGGAGGACTTTATATTGAATGAGGTGATGTCTCCCAGTATGACGAGTTTCGCCCCGATAAGCTTGCCGATCTGGACGGCGGTGGATAAATCCACATCACCCGACAGGATCAGGTTTTTTTCCGCAAGGATTTCACTAATCCGGGAGCGCTCAAGCACGGTATATTTGTTTCTTGCCACAAGATCATTGGTAACCAGCGTGGTTATACCATCGCCCACATCCCAGGACCAACTCCACCAGTTGGCCAGGTGGGAATCTTTGAAAGCCAGCACCGCTATGCCCGGCGAATCCGATGCCGCGTTTACCGGGCATATCCGGAATGAAAGCACGGAGATAAACCCCGCCAAAGCCAGAAAAAACAAGGTTAGAAGAGGACTTTTTCTTTTCACGGTTATACTCCTTTCGTCTTTTAATATTTTATATATGTAAATCGGACTAGCATAGTACACTATGATTAAATATTCGGATGAATATGATACTTTCTCAATATGAAATTAAAGCGGGGAGTTCTTATGAGCCAACCGGAGCCTTTCCCTAAAATTATCCACGCATTGCTGCTGCTCTTGTTTTTCCTTTATGTGCAATGCGTGGCGATGGTTATTTTAAAAATCGATCGCCTGGATAAGATGCTGCCTGATTCATACCTGATGGCTATAATCAACATGTTTAGCTTCGGCACGGTGATTGCGACGGGTTATATGAAGACCGGAAGGCCGTTTAAGGAGGTTTTTCCGTTGCGCTCCTTTACTTGGCGGGTGATCCCGGGTCTTTGCCTTGCGGTTGTCGGTTTGCATATCATCCTGTCGGAAGCGGACAATTTCATCCGCTACTATCTGACTTTGCCGGATTTTATGATGCAGGTCATGGAAAAGTTGCTTCAGGAAAAAGGAGTTTTGGGCCCTGTGCTGCTTTTGGTGGCGGTTGCTCCCTTAACGGAGGAACTTTTTTTCCGCGGCTTGGTGCTGCAAGGATTTATACGCCGTTACGGCCTGAAAAAATCCATACTGGCCAGCGCCGCGCTGTTTAGTCTTTTCCACTTGAACCCTTATCAGCTTTTGGCGGCGTTTGTAGCCGGCATTTTATTGGGATGGGTGGCGGTCAAATCAGGATCTCTTTATCCCGCTTTTTTGGGACACGCATTGCACAATGCCATGCCCTTTATCGTACCGATGTTGAATCTCAGGATAAGCGGTTATACCATAGTAAGCGGAAACGGAGCTTGCTTTCAACCGCTCTGGTTTGATGCTTTGGGAGTCCTGATGGCATTAGCCGGCATGATTATGCTCCGGGACAGTCTCAAGAAGGCGGGCGGCGTATTCGCTCCGGTGAAATGATCTCCGGCTTTTACGGCAGGAGTTTTTTATAAAGGCAATTGCGTTGTTACCTTAATTTAAGGTCTTGCCATTAAAATATAGCGTATGGCTGCCATTAGGCTATCGATATTTAATGGCAAGACGTAAAATTATCAACGTAAATTGCTCTATATTTAATCCGCTACTACGATATTAACCAAGCGATCCGGAACCACGATTATTTTTTTGATTTTCTTGCCCGCCACGGCTTTCTTCACCGATTCATTTTCCAGAGCCGCGGTTTTGACGGCTTCTTCGGGGCTGTTCACCGGAATTACGATTCTATGGCGTATCTTGCCGTTTATCTGCAGCGCAATCTCGATGGTTTCCTCCGCGGCGAGTGCGGGATCATATTTAGGCCAGCGCTGGTTGTGAATGGAATATGCATAATCCAGGCGGTCCCAGATTTCCTCCGTGATGTGCGGGCAGGCCGGGGCAAGAAGGATCAGGAGTGATTTTACCGCTTGGATCCAGGCTCCGGAGTTGTAGCAATCGGTTTTGTATTTAGACATGGCGTTTGACAGTTCCATCAAAGCCGCCAGGTATGTGTTGAAAGAAAGAGCCTCCAGATCCTGCGTGGCTTTGCCGATGGTCTGATGGGTTTTACGGGTCAACGCCTTTTCGGCTTCCTCCGACCGGGCGGCGGGAACGCTCTCCAGGGTCAAATCCCAGATCCGGTGCAGGAACCTGGCCATCCCCTCAATGCCGCGGCTGTCCCAGGGGCCGCCCTGCTCCCAGCGCCATCCGAACATTAAATATGCCCTTACCGCGTCCGCTCCGTATTCCTGGACCAGATCATCGGGAGCAACCACGTTACCCCTGGATTTGCTCATTTTTTCGCTGTCCTCGCCCAGGATGATGCCCTGGTTGCGCAGTTTTACCATGGGTTCGCCGAAATCGACCAGGCCCAGATCACGCATGGCTTTGGTGAAGAAACGGGTATAGATTAGATGCATGCAGGCGTGTTCCACGCCGCCGGTGTAAAGGTCGACAGGAAGCCAGTATTCGGCTTCTTTCTTGTCGAAAGGAACGCCACCCTTGTAGTATGGGCTGAGGTAGCCATACTGGTACCATGAAGAGCACATGAAAGTGTCCATGGTGTCCGTTTCCCGCTCGGCAGGCCCGCCGCAGGACGGGCAAACGGTTTTGCGGAAGCCGTCGTGGTATTTCAGCGGCGATTCCCCGGTGGGGAGAAATTCCGCATCCTCGGGCAAAAGGACGGGAAGATCCTTCTCTGGCACGGGAACTGTGCCGCATTTATCACAATATATGATGGGGATGGGCGCTCCCCAGTATCTTTGCCGGCTGATCAGCCAGTCGCGCAGGCGGTAGTTCACCGCCTTCACGCCGAGACCTTTTTTCTCGAGCCACGCAGTTACTTTTGCCTTTGCTTCTGAAGCGGCTGTGCCGTTAAAAGACCCGGAATTAACCATATGGCCCGTATCCACATCGGCGTATGCGGCCTGCAAATCTTCACCGTTCCACCCGGCCGGTGCGATGACCACTTTAATCGGCAATCCGTACTTTTTGGCAAAATCGAAGTCCCGTTCATCGTGGGCAGGAACGGCCATGATCGCCCCTGTGCCGTAGCCCATCATCACATAATCGGCAATCCAGATGGGTACCTTCTCTCCGTTTACCGGGTTTACTGCGTAAGCTCCGATGAAGACTCCGGTCTTTTCCTTGTCGGCAGCCATGCGCTCTATCTCTGTCTGTCTGGATGCCTGGTGTATATACTTTTCCACTTCAGCCTTGTATTGAGGCGAGGTGATTTCTCCTACCAGCGGGTGTTCGGGAGCGAGCACCATGAAGGTCACTCCCCAGAGCGTATCCGGACGGGTGGTGAAGATTCTGATGGCTTTCCCGGTTTCCGTATGGAAATCCGCTTCCGCGCCCTCGCTGCGGCCGATCCAGTTCTTTTGCATGGCCACCACGCGCTCGGGCCAGTCGATGCCGGAAAAATCCAGAAGTTCGTCGGCGTAGTCGGTGATCTTGAAAAACCATTGGTTGAGTTCCTTCTTCACCACCGGAGTGCCGCACCGTTCGCAATGACGGTCTTCGCCCCAGACCTGCTCCCTGGCAAGGGTGGTATTGCACTGGGGGCAAAAATCCACCGGAGCGAATTTTTTATAGGCGATGCCTTTTTCGTAAAACTTCAGGAAAAACCACTGGGTCCAGCGGTAATAGTCCGGCAGGCAGGAGACGATCTCCCGGCGCCAGTCGAAAATGGCCCCCATGGATTTCAATTGCCCGCGCATCTTTTCCACATTGGACATGGTCCACTGGAAGGGATGGATGCCTTTTTTAATGGCGGCGTTTTCCGCCGGCAGCCCGAAGGCGTCGAATCCCATAGGGAAAAGTACATTGTACCCTTTCATTCGCATGAAGCGGGCCAGGGCATCCGACGGGGTCATGGCGTACCAGTGGCCGATATGCAAATCGCCGCTGGGGTAAGGGAGCATGGTCAGGGCGTAGTGCTTGGGTTTGTCCTGTTTGATCTCCGACCGGTACAATCCGTCCGCCTCCCATTTTTCCTGCCAGCGGCGTTCCACTTTCTCGTGGTGGTAAGGATCGATCTTGCTCATGGATGGCGCCTCCCGATAAAGTTTGAAGAGTGAAGGGCGAAGTGTAAAATCTTCAGTGTACAAAGTGAAGTTTTTAAAGGATTTCTGGAATGTTGCTTTTACTATACCAAATTTGGCGCGAGGTTGCAAGAGAGGAACTCACTCCAACGAAGCGAAGGGAAGGTGAAAGCGAGGAGCATTCCACGGACGGCGTGGCATAATCCTAACATTCTCAGGATTGAGACGAGGATTTAAGCAATATGTTCATCATTTCCAGCAGCTTTCCGATCCTCAAGGCTATATTGCGCCGATCAAGTGGAGGCCCTATTTCATCGTAGGCTTCGTAACGGTATTGGACCGCATAGGAGTTGAATTCGATAAATTCATACAGGTATTCTACATTCTGGCCGTGCTCTTGAGGTTCGTTCAATAAAAGCGAAAGATCATGCGTTTTCGGGTATTCTACGCCAATCAGCGCCAACCACGCCTTAAGGGCTTTCTCAACCGCCTGTTGAGCATGGAACCGAAAATTTCATCGGCGAAAACATTCGGATCCGACATGCCAGCCAACGCCCGCCAGTCCCTATAAGCGGCGGCCAATATTTGCCTGGCTTCGTCATATGCTGCCATAAAGAAGTCTCCCTTCCCGCAAAGCCCTCGCGATTATATGATTGCGGGCGCTGCGCCAGCGTTCCACTTCTTCACGGCTGTATACCAGGATGTCCTTGGCTGTACTGTAATTTCTATCCAATAAAGTTCAATTCCTTCTTTTTATTCATTTATCGGGTTTCAAATGGGTTCAGTTTATTTTAATGCGTTGCGACAGGAAAGATCGAAAAACAGGCGAATATCATTAAACGTTTTATCCGAATCTTAAAGGGATTCAATAGCCGGTATTCTTTTAGGATATAGAAAGGATGATACCATGCAATTCAACCGCGAAGACCACCCGCACCGCAGGCGCAATCCTTTGACCGGGGCGTGGGTGCTGGTTTCGCCGCACCGCACAAAAAGGCCCTGGAAAGGCCAAGTGGAAAAACTCCCGCCCGAAGAAAAGCCCGCCTACGACCCGGGCTGCTACCTTTGCCCCGGAAACGAACGGGCGGGCGGGGTACGCAACCCGCAATATACCGGTACCTATTCCTTTGTCAACGATTTTGCGGCGATGCTGCCCGACACGCCGGCAGGCGGGACTAGGGATGAATTTTTTACGGCGGAAAGCGTCAAGGGATTGTGCAAGGTCATTATTTTTTCGCCTTCGCACCGTCTGACTTTGCCGCAAATGTCCGCGGCGGAACTATACGCGGTGGCGAAGCTCTGGAAAGACGAATATATGGAGCTTGCCGCCCTGCCGTATCTGAATTACATCCAGATCTTTGAGAACAAGGGCGACATGATGGGCTGCAGCAATCCCCATCCCCACGGCCAGATCTGGTCTTCCGGGAGCATACCGTCGGAGATCCTGGTCAAGGCCGCCAATCAGGCGGAATATTATAAGAAGAACAACCGTTCCATGCTGTTGGATTACGCGGAACAGGAAGTAGCCCTGGACGAACGGGTGGTATATGCTAATCAAGGTTTCGTGGCGCTTGTGCCGTTCTGGGCTTACTGGCCCTATGAGACCATGATTATTCCCAGGCGCCCGCTGGGGTCCATGGCGGACTTCTCAGCCGAGGACCTGCGCTTGCTGGCGGATGTGATTAAAATTTTGACCATCAAGTACGACAACCTGTTTGAGACATCCTTCCCGTATTCCGCGGGCATGCACCAGACGCCCTGCGACGGGAAGGAATATCCCGGGTTCATCTGGCACATGCTGTTTTATCCGCCCCTGCTGCGCAGCGCCACCGTGCGGAAATTCATGGCCGGATACGAGCTTTTCGCCGAACCTCAGCGGGACATCACCCCCGAGGCCAGCGCCGCGAGGCTGAAGGGGCTGCCGAATGTGCATTATTTGAGGAGGATATAAATGATGAAAAAAATAAACATATATTTTGTTTTATCCTGTTTTTTATCTCTCGTTATCTTATTACATACTGAAGCTAATGAAAATTTGTTTTCAGCATTAATACCGGGTATCTATGACATAGAAGTTATTCATAAACCTGATGAAGCTGATTTCTTTATACCAAAACTGGCGAGTGACACCATACCTGATACTATACCGTTTATATTTTCTCATTATCTTCCATGCGACCCAAAGACAATGGATTTTGATAAAGTATACTACGACGTTTTATCCGGAACTGATGTAAAAAGTATTGATGCATATAAGGGAAAAATTGTTTATGGCAATAAGTCAAAAGTATATAATATTTATTTTGGGTACGGTTGTAGTATTCAAGATGAAAAACAAATATATAATTTTTTAGGTATAGATGGTAATAATGATAAAAAGCTCGAGACTGGTGAAGTGTTTTTTTATGAATTAAAATGTAAATCGTATATAACAATTTATACAGAAGCAGTTTCAACATTATTACAATCAGAGATTGTCAATAAAATAAGCGAATTAAACTTTGTGGAGATAAAAGCAGATGATTGGCGAACTTATCCTGGAATATTAGGGGGTGGCGACAGTAAAGGAAGTTTCGGCGAGTATTTATCTTTACCGTGTGATGTTACTTATCATGATAAAAATGAGATTAAGTATATAAACGTATATTTTTCGTATAGAAAATATTATGTTAAGTTTGAAGAAGACGGTAGACTCAGCTTAGGGCATACAAAAATTAATTTATATAATAAAGAAGATAAGAACGAATTAACCTATGAAACCAGCACCTATTTTAGAGGCCATATCAATTTAAAAGACGGCTCCTCAAGGAAATTCGCCATCCTGGACGGCAACCACAACGGCTGTTTCAACGACAAGTCCGATTATATCGCCTTTGATACGGATGGTGACGGGATGTTGGATGATTACGAACTCTTTAATATTTCCAAAAACATAAAAAGTGGGAAAATCCAGTACACAATCAAGGTCGATCCGTATCCTGACAAATTGATTATTGAGGAGCTTGATTCCAACCAAGTGAAATGATCCTTGAAGATACTTTTATTTTTATCAATACGGCATATAACTAATAGATGGGCCTTGAAGTAAACAGGGCCAAATCCACATTGGAGGTTATGGCATGGCGGAGTTCACATTCGAGGTCAAGGAAAACCTGGGGGTCTTGTCCGAAGGCGCCAGGGGTTGGGCCAAGGAGTTCAACATCGTAAGCTGGAACGGGAGAAAGCCCAAGTTCGACATCAGGGAGTGGGATGAGACGCACGAAAAAGCGGGCAAAGGCGTCACCCTGAGCAAGGAAGAGCTTCTGAAACTTAAAGAGATTCTGGACGAGATCGATTTGAATGAAATGGAGATGGATTGATGGAAGGACAAACACCCAGGGAAGGAACTCCGGTTAAAAAAGAAGGGCGGCGCGCGTTGCTGCCGGGGCTGATCCTGGTGTGCATCGGCCTGGTCCTGCTTCTTTCCAGCCTTGAGATCATTGATGTGACGTGGCAGAGTTTTTGGCCGTTGCTGCTTCTGGGGATGGGCATCGTGATGGAGTGGGAGTATTTCGCGGGCGGCGGAAAACGCCCTGAAATGCTGGTGCCGGCAGGAATCCTCATCACCATCAGCATTTTATTCCTGATCTGCGCATTTTACGGATGGGATCGAATGTCTCTGTTATGGCCGTTTTTCATCCTGGCGCCAGCCCTCGGCCTTTTTCAGCTTTACCTTTTCGGCGAAAGGAAGCGCGCTTTGCTTTTCCCGGTGGCGATTCTTACTGTCCTTGGGGCTACTTTTCTCGCCGCAAATCTGGGATTTTCGGGCGCTCCCAGGATCCTGGCTCCCGCGGCGATGATCGCCATCGGATTATATTTGCTGTTGAGGAAGTAGCGTTTTTAAGATAGAGCCTTTCCAAACTCTCAACTTCAGATGCTTCCTGTGCAAGGAGGGATGCCGATGTTTCCTGTGCTTATAACGGTTTGTATCCTCGTCCTGCTGTGGATTTTAGTCACGTTCAACAGCCTGGTCCGCGCCCGGAACATGGTCAGGGAAGCGGAAAGCGGTATAGACGTACAGTTGAAGAGGCGGCATACCCTGATACCCGGCCTGGTGGAAACCGTGAGGGGTTATAGCAGCCACGAAAAAAGTCTGTTCGAGGGAATTACGGCCTTGCGGGGCAAAAGCATGAACATCACGGGGATTACGGAAAAAGCCGGGGCTGAGACGGAGCTTTCGGGAATGCTCAGAAACCTTTTCGCGGTAGCGGAGGCTTATCCGGACCTCAAGGCCAGTGGAAATTTTCTGGATCTTCAGAAAAACCTGGTGGAGATCGAGGATCAGCTCCAATACGCCCGGCGTTATTATAACGGAACGGTAAGGGATTACAATATTCTGATCCAGTCCTTTCCCGCGAATCTGGTGGCCGGAGCCTGCGGATACAAGCCCGAAGCGTTTTTTGAGATCGAACTGGCCACGGAGCGGGAAAGACCGGAGGTGAAACTATGATCCTTGAAATGCGCGGTTTTGGGAAGGCCGCGGCCGCGTTGGCGCTCCTGGCGGCGTTATGCTGGACGCCTGCGGCAGCGCTGGGCGTAGAGCGGATCATTAATTTCGACAGCAGGATTGAGATCGCCCGGGACTCTACTCTTACCCTTACCGAAACCATCGAGATTGAAAGCCTTGGCGTGGAAATCCAGCGCGGCATCTACCGCGAGTTTCCCACGCGTTATAAAGACCGTTATGGAAATACCATCGCCATTGATTTTCAGGTCTTGGGGGTATTTAAAAATGGCGCCGAGGAGCCCTTTTTTATCAGGAACCTTTCCAATGGGAAGCGTGTCTATATAGGGCAGGAAGATGTTTATCTGACGCCCGGGATTTATACTTATACGATTGTATACAAAGTGGACCGGGAATTGGGCTTTTTTAAAGATCACGACGAGTTATACTGGAACGTGACTGGAAACGGATGGATTTTTCCCATCGAATCCGCCAAGGCTACGGTGGTTCTTCCCGCGGGGATTCCCGCCGAAAAAATCGGGGTGGAAGGCTATACGGGTTACCAAGGAGATAAGGGAAGGGATTATGAAGATTTTAAGGATATGGAAGGCAGGATTGGGTTTAAAACCACCAGGCCGCTGAATCCCTATGAAGGGTTGACAATTGTAGTATCCTGGCCCAAAGGTTTCGTACGGGAGCCCGCCTGGCAGGATAGGCTGGGATACTTGCTGGAAGACAACCGCGGGGTGCTCGTGGCGGGTCTGGGATTACTGGGACTGTTGCTTTTTTATCTCCGGATCTGGTCCCAGGTGGGTAAGGATCCGGCCAAGGGCACGGTGATCCCTCTTTACGGCCCGCCCGAGGGGCTATCTCCGGGGGCGGTCCGGTATATCCGCAGAATGGGCTATGATAACAAGACGCTTACCGCCGCGATTATAAACATGGCAGTGAAGGGATACCTGCAGATCGCGGAAGAAGGGCGAGATTACACCCTTGCCCGGGGCAAGGCGGAAGAAGACGTTCTCGCTCCCGATGAAAAGGAAATCGCGGATGCCCTCAAAAGCGAACTTTCCGCAGGGCCTCTTCTTCTGTCAGTCGATAATTATCCGGCGATCCGGAGCGCCATGTACGGCCAGATGGCGGCGTTCAGGAAAGAATACGAGAACGTTTACTTCATCAATAACGGGAGATGGACCGCGCTGGGCCTTCTTTTATCGATTTTGATCGGCGCCGCCGCCGTCCTGAGCGGCCCGGGCGTGCCGGTATTGGTGATCGTCGCGTGCGTGTTGATGTTTGCCATGGACATAACCTTTGCCTTCCTGCTCAGGGCGCCTACCGAAATAGGCAGGAAGATTATGGATCAGATCGAGGGATTCAAATTATACCTCGGAGTGGCGGAAAAGGAAAATCTGGAAATATTCAATTCCCCCGCTAAAACCCCGGAGCTGTTTGAAAAGTTTTTCCCATATGCTCTAGCCTTAGGCGTGGCTCAGGAATGGTCGGAAAAATTCGCGTGGGTTTTAGCAAGAGCCAGGGAAGACGGCACTTATTATACGCCCGCCTGGTATGCGGGTTCGCGTTGGAATCACCTGGAGGCGGTCGGTTTTGCCCGTTCCATGGATAGTTCGTTTGCCGGCGCCGTTTCGTCGTCGTCCACTCCGCCCGGCTCAAGCTCCGGCGGCGGAGGGGGAGGCAGTTCCGGCGGAGGCGGCGGGGGAGGAGGCGGTGGAGGATGGTAAGCCTTTTCCAGGGCGCAGCGAAAAGCAAAAGGAGATTTCCATGATAGATCCGGATAAGCTGAAAAAAGCTTTGGCGCATGCCCAAAAACTCGGGGCGTCTTACGCCGACATTAGATACGTAAGCGCCAGAAGCGAGGAAGTAAAAGTTAAAAACAGGATCGTGAACGCCATCAGGCGTTCCGAGGAAAGCGGAGCGGGTTTACGGGCGCTGGCGGACGGAGCCTGGGGGTTCGCCGCCTCTGCGGATCTTTCCGGGCGCTCCCTGCTTGGCCTGGCGGAAAAGGCCGTGGCTCTCGCCAGAGCGAGTAGCCTGATTTCACGCGAACCGGTTGAACTTGCCGAAAGGCCCGCTTATCAAGGTTCATATCGCACTCCGGTTAAAACCGATCCGGAGGATGTGCCCCTGCGGGAAAAAATCGATGTGCTGAACTCCGCCTGCGGGGAAATGTGCATCGCTCCGGAAATAGCCACAACCGAGGCTTCTCTCGCCTGGCAAAAGCAGGAGAAGCTGTTTGTCGACACGGAGGGCGGCGAGATTTTACAGCACCTGACGGAATGCGGGGCGGGGATTTCAGCCACCGCGGTAGGCTGGGGGGATGTCCAGCGCCGCTCTTATCCCACTTCCTTTGGAGGTAATTTTGCCGGCGCGGGTTTTGAATTCATTCGCGGCATGCCCCTTAAAGAGAACGCCGCCGCTGTCGCCAGGGAGGCGCTTACGCTTCTTTCCGCGCCCGCGTGTCCTTCTGCAGTGACGGATTTGATTCTGGACAGTTCCCAACTGGCCTTGCAGGTACATGAATCCTGCGGCCATCCCGCGGAATTGGACCGCGTTTTGGGCATGGAGGCGGGGTATGCCGGGACCAGTTTTTTAACTCCTGAGAAACTCGGCGCTTATGTCTATGGTTCCCCTGTAGTGAACATCACCGCGGATGCTACGTTACCGGGCGGCCTTGGTACATTCGGCTACGATGATGAGGGCGTTCCCGCGGCACACTTTATGTTAATCAAAGACGGGATATTTTGCGGGTATCTTGCTTCCCGCGAAACGGCGCCGAAAATCGGTACTGCAAGCAACGGTTGCATGAGGGCCTCCGGGTGGCAATTCATCCCTTTGGTCCGTATGACCAATATCAACCTGGAACCGGGGGATTGGACGCTGGATGAGATCATCCGGGATACCAGGGAAGGCCTATTTTTGGCCACCAATACCAGTTGGAGCATAGACGACAAACGTTTGAATTTTCAATTCGCCACGGAAGCGGCGTATGAAATAAACAACGGCTCCATCGGCCGCCTGTATAAAAATCCCACTTATGCGGGAAAAACGCCGGAGTTCTGGCGTTCATGCGATGCCATCGCCGGTAAAGCGGAATGGGTGATGTGGGGAATACCGGCATGCGGCAAAGGCGAGCCGTGCCAGATCGCCCATGTAGGCCACGGCGCTTCCCCGGCGCGGTTCCGGCAAGTCAGGGTGGGGATCAGGTAGTTTATTTTAATCCATGGTCGCTTTGACGAGCTCAACGACCATGCCCCCGAAGCTCTCCGGGCATCGGATATACCCGGTCATTGAGCTTGTCGAAATGACCGGGGAAAATTATCCCGCGGGATACAGAGGCCGCAAAGGTCTGAATCTTGGAATAAGGGGAAGCGATGGAAGACTTTGATACTGAGCGTATTTTAAAAATATTGGAAGGTTTTCCGGCGGATGAGGCGGATCTGGCGATTTGGACGGAAGATAAGGGCTTGACCCGCTATGCGGAGAATTCCGTGCATCAGAACATGCAGATCCGGCAGTCCGCGGTCTGGGCCAGGGTATCTCTGGAGGGCAGGGTCGGGATTTTTTCCGCAAACCTTGCGGATGAAGAAACCGTGCAGGCCACACTCAAGCAGGCCAAGGAAATCGCCGCAGCAAGCCCCCCTTGCGCGCGCGGGGCGGCGCTTCCGTCTCCGGACGGTAGGGCATGGCAAGCCAGGGTGGATCCGGAAATCCTGTGCATGCCCCCCCGCGTCCGCGCGGAGCGCGTCCGGGAGATGGTAGGAAATTGGACCCGGCGGGGATGCCGGGGAGCGGGCGCTTTTACCACCGAATATGACGAATTGCATATTTTCAATTCCCACGGTTTGCACAGGTTTTTTGCCAAAACTCTGGCCTCATTGTCCTGCATCGTTCAAATGGCGGATAGCTCGGGATTTTCCCAGGGCGCATCCTGGCGTTTGGCTGACCTCCATACCTATGCTCTGGCGGACCAAGCAGAGGCCACCGCTTTACGGGGAACCGGGCCCCGCGCCATCGAACCGGGCGAATATGATGTGGTGCTGTCTGCTTACGCCATGGCGGATTTGATGGAGTTGTTGTCGTATATGGGTTTTTCCGCTCTCAAAGTGCAGGAGGGGGAAAGTTTTCTTTCCGGTAAAATTGGCTCTCAGATCACCGGACCCAATGTAAGCATCTGGGATGACGGGGCCGATCCCGGAGGGCTCATGCTGCCCTTTGATTTTGACGGAACACCCAGGCAAAGGGTATCTCTCATTCATAAAGGTGTAGCGATGGGGCCCGTTTATGACAGGCGGACCGGCGCTGCGGAACAAAAGCCTTCCACCGGCCATGCCCTCCCCCCGGATCAGCAGCATGCAGGGCCTGCGGCGCTTCATCTGTTCATGGAAAGCGGGGAACGGTCCGAGGAGGATCTACTGGCGTTGTTGGGGAATGGGCTTTATATCACCAGATTTCATTACACCAATCCGGTCCAACCGCGCACCTCGCTGATTACAGGGATGACCAGGGACGGCCTGTTTGAGGTGGCGGGGGGAAAGGTTGCGCGCGGCCTTCATAACCTGCGCTTTACGCAAAGCGTCCTGGATGCGTTCTCCAGAATCGAAGCATTGGGTCGGCCGGTGGTAGTACCGCTGGAGAATTACGGTTCAATCTCCGCTCCCCCCGCGTTGATCAGGGGATTTCGTTTCACCGGCGCCTGAATCCCAAAAAAATATAAGGTAAATATGAGATCAGGCCGAATATATAAAATATCCGGATTTTTTATTTGCATAATTTACATAAAGGTGGTGTGAGTTGATGAAAAAGGTATTTCTGTGGGTTTGCATCGGTTTGTGCATCATGCTGACGGGTCAGGCCTGGGCGGCGTCGGGAGAGCAGGCGGGCCAGAATATCCAAGGAGTCCAGGAAATTTTTTCTTCGCTGGAGTCTGCTTTTGAAGCCGAAAATGTTAATGGAATTATTAACTGTTTCGCGGAAGTTGTTCCTTCTACGGATGTCCCCAGGGGATTGTTTTTAATTTATACCCAGGCTCAGATGCGGGAAGAGTATGATATGACTTTCCCCCTGGTGGAGGATGTCCGGGTGGATTTCCTGAACTTACAAATCATCTGCGACCGGGATACGGCCATGGCTAAAACATTGAGAAGGATTGAAGCCAGGGCATTAATTCCCGGCTTCCCGCCGGTGATTTATGCGGAGATGGTCTATACTTTGCAAAAGACCAATCACGGCTGGGGAAATCAAAATTGGAAAATCGTCAACCAGGTTTTAACCGATGAATGGTATGAATTCGGTGAGGTTTCCGGGATGGAAGTGGCGCAAAGCAAGCAAAGCCGGAAGAAATCCCGCCCATTGTTCTGGTTTTAAGCGGTTAGAAAGGTTACAGTTACCCCATAAGAAGGGTGTTCATTCCGCATAAAAAAATCCTTTACAATATGTGTAAGGGATTTTTTTTCACCCGCAAGTTCACGGAAAAGGCCGGTGTTTCCACGGAGTTGCAGTGCATGGATACCACGATGTTCATGTCCAAATCAAAAGCCGGACGATTAGCGTTAGCGTTTGAGGTTCTTTGCCGGGCCGTATTTATCCAGGCATGCATACCGCATTATCAACTTTTCCTGCGTTCGAAATTTTATATGAGTATGAAATAAAGAAATACTATTAAAGACTTATTGTAAATCTTGCAAAAAGTGGTATGATGGAAACAGAGGTTCTATTAAAAATTACCGGACGGGGCGGAAGATGCCGGAGCGCACACACTTATTTTCGGATTTACGCGGCGAATCCAGACAAATCTACAACCTTATCCAGAAAAAAGGGCCGCTTGCCAAGAACGATCTGGTGGTATTGTCGGGGCTAAAGCCCGGCACTTTAAATAATGTCATGGCGCCTCTGGAAAAAAGAAAGCTTATCATTTCTTCGGAGACCGGGGAGTCCACCGGCGGGCGGAAACCCTCGCTTTTCAGTGTCAATCCGAAAGCCTTTTACCTGGCCGGGGTGGATATCTCCCGGACATATACACAAGTGGTGGTGGTTGATCCGTCTTTTAAGATTGTATTTCAGCGCCAGTTTCCCATGGACGAAAGTTTCACGCCGCAAAAAACCGCGGAAATCGCGGCGATAGCCATTAAAAGCTTTTTCACGAAGCCGCCGGGGAAGTCCGGCGGTTTGCTGGGGATTGGCTTGGGCGTAGTGGGTCCCCTGGACAGGGAGAAAGGGTTGATTTTGAACCCGGTGCACTTCCCCGCGCCCGGGTGGCGGCGGGTGGCAATCGGGGAACTTTTCCGGATGCATTTATCCTGCCCGGTATATCTGGATAACGGCGCCAACGCCGCCGTTTTAGCGGAATACCTTTACGGAGCGGGAAAAGGTTTTCAAAACATTGTTTATTTTAACTGCGGAATGGGCATCCGGACCGGAATAATTTCTGCAGGCCATATCGTACGGTCTATGAACAACGCGGAGGATGCTTTCGGGCATATGATCATCGACGTGGACGGAGAACTTTGCGGCTGCGGGAATTATGGGTGCATCGAATGCTATGCCTCCATTCCGTCCGTTGTCCGGAGATTTTTGTCCGAAATGAAAAAAGGGGTGCATACATCCGTGACAACGCCCCTTGGGGAATTGAATTACGAGGATATTTGCAGGGCGGCGGAAGGGCAGGATGAACTGGCATGCGGGATATTGAAAAGCGCCGCCGCGATTCTCGGAAGCGGGATCGCCAATTGCATCAATCTCTTGAATCCGGGGCTGCTCATCCTGAGCGGGCCGCTCATCAGAAGTTCCGCCCTGTTTTATGATGTCGCAAGAGACACCGCCCTGAAAAAATGCTTGTTTAAAGAGGAGAAAGTATCTTTCGCAAAGGGCGGGTGCTACCAGGAACAGGCTATCGCCACCGGCGCGGCCGCCATGGTCCTGGAAGAAATGTTGATGTAGCCGTTTGCTTTCATGTCAATTTTCCAGAGGTGAACAGGTTGCGCATTCAGGGAAAGGCCAAGCTCTTGTGGACAATATTTATTACTTTTTTCAAAATCGGCATGTTCACGTTCGGCGGAGGCTATGCCATGATATCCTGGATGGAGGGGGAAGTCATCCAAAAAAGGCGTTGGATTGAAGCCGCGGAATTTACCGAAATCCTGGCCTTATCCAGTTCAGTGCCGGGAGCGGTGGCCATTAACGCCTCCGTATTCATCGGGCATAAAACAGCCGGCAGGCTGGGCGCCATGGCAGCCATGTCCGGCGTGGTTTTACCGTCGTTCATGATTATTACGCTTATTGCGGGGTTCTTCATGCAGGCCAGGTGTTATCCGGTGATAAAAGCCGTATTTTCGGGAGTACGCGCCGCAATCGTGGCTTTGATCCTCCTCGCGGCGTTAAAAATCGGCAAGGAAGTAATCAAGGACGTGGCTTCCCTTTTTATCATGAGCTCCGCCATGGTTTTGGTCCTGTTTTTCAATGTTCATGCAATTACTGTGATTATCGGAGGCGCCCTGGCAGGATTCATAATTCTGGCTTGCTTAGCCGGAAAAAAAAGGAATGCAAAGGGAAAAAACCATGATCTACCTTAAGCTTGTCCTGTCGTTTCTAAAAATCGGGTGCTTCGGTTTTGGCGGGGGTTACGCAATTCTGCCCCTGATCCAGAATGAGACTGCCATGCACGGCTGGCTCAGCAAATCCGAATTCGCGGATCTGATGGTTATCGCGGAAATGACTCCCGGGCCTATCACCGTGAATTCCGCGACTTTTGTCGGCTACAAGGCGGCCGGATTTTTGGGGGGGCTTGCAGCCACCGCGGCCGTCGCTTTTCCTTCATTGTTTCTCATCATGCTCATCTTTCAATTTCTTTTAAAAGTAAAAAATGATAAAATAAAAGAAATGTTCTTTTACGGGATCAGGCCGGTTGTCGTGGCCTTGATCCTGGCTGCGGCCGTGTTCATATCTGAAACCGTCATTTTCAAACACGGACTTTCCGTAGGAGCGCTGCAAAAAGCCTTTGCCAATCCCCGGGGATTTATTAATCCCGGCGGATTATGCATTATGCTCCTGGTTTTGCTGGCGCGGGGCAAATTTAAAATTCACCCCGTTATTGCTCTGGCGGGGGCGGGTTTGTTGGGTATGCTGTTTTTCTATTTTTAAGGAAAGGCAATTGCGTTGTTGCCTTAATTCAAGGTCTTGCCGCTAAATCCGTTCCTGCGTGAATGGAGAATCGGGGCCGCTTGCCAATTCCTGGGGTTTTGACGGAGGCCTGGCCGGCAAGGGTGAGCCGGTGGAACTGACCGATATTGATACATACTTTGCGGCCATGTCGAGAGAAGGCGGTTTTAATCTCTATCGCTGGAGCGCCAATAACTGTTGTCTTGAAATGCGGAAGGCAATCTCCGAAAAAGGCAATAAGTATCTGAGGGAGGGGCAGTGGGGGGATATTCTCTGCGCTAAAATGCGGCAATACGGCCTGCGTGTCCGTATGGATTTTTTCGGCTGGACGCTTGCATATACGGACAGTTGGAACGATCCCGCCGCGATGAACGCGGTCAAGCGTTATATCGATTATTGAACGGCGATATTTCGGCGCGTTGCAGAAATTTACCGGCGGCGTCGCGGCTGACGCGGTTATGGACCAATCGGCGGCATTTTTTCCGGGGGCTGCCGTGCGGAGTTACGGTTTGCGTTCTCCGGCCGGCTTTTATCCGTATATCCGCGATGTCAGCGCCGGTACCCAGGGCTTGCGGCGGCTGCGCGCCGTAACTTCGGGAGTGCAGATAACGGTGGGCGGCCTTTTGAAAAAAACACCGCGGTGTGGTTTGACACGAAAAATAGAGAGGTTTTCGCGAAAGTTCCCTTAAATCCCGGGACCGCCACTCTGACCGCGCCGGATTTTATTGCCGACATCGCTTTGAAAATATTGTATAATAAATAATAATAGTTCTTGCTGGCGTTTATTCAAATAAAGGAGGGTACAGGGTGAAATTTAGAGGGATAGCTATAAAAGCACAGGGATTGCGTGGATACTATATTAATCGTGTAGGAACAAAAAAATCATGCGGAAATTGATCTTTATGCTCATTAGCCTTCCCGGCGCTCTTTTTTGCCTGCTGGATGCCTGCGCCGCGGTTCCGCCCCGCATGTACACCAATCCTCTCGGCGGCCTCAGGATGGGAGATCCCTTTGTTATGCGATATAAAGGCGCATATTATCTTTACGGCACCACCGCCGGCGACGGATTTTTAGGCTGGAGGTCAACCAACCTGGTGGACTGGGAGCCTTTGAGTTATGTATATAAAAAAACCGGGGAATCATGGGGCGGAAGCACATACTGGGCTCCGGAAGTCGTTTTTTATAACAACAAGTTTTATATGGTTTTCAGCTGCGAGCCGGCGAACTTGAAGGATTTTGGAGCCAGAATTTGCCTGGCGGTCAGCGATAAACCGGAAGGGCCTTTCGAGGACCTGCATGTCCCTTTATTTGATCCGGGTTACGGCTGCATCGACGGACACATTTATATCGACGACGGCAATATGCCTTATCTGTTTTTCGACAAGGTCGGCGTAGTAGGCGCGCCCTGGATGGGGCCCAAATTCGGCCACCTCTTCGGAATCATATATGCGGTTAAATTAAAAGATGATTTATCCGGAATTGCCGGCGAACCGGTGGAATGCCTGCATGCGGATGCGGAGTGGGAGCTGTCATTCACTCCGGGACAAATGCCGACCCGCTGCAATGAAGGCGCGTCCGTTTTCAAGCATAAAAACCGCTACTATATGACTTATTCGGCAAATCATTACGCCTCTCCTGATTATGGAATCGGTTATGCAACGGCATTCTCGCCGCTCGGGCCCTGGACGAAAAGTTCCGGTAACCCGTTGGTACGGAGTGACCCGGCCGTCGGCGTGTCCGGACCGGGCCATAATTGCGTCGTATGTTCCCCAAACGGCAAAGAATTGTTCATGGTTTATCATACTCATGCGGATCCGGCGCACCCTTCGGGCGAACGCACGGTGAACATCGACCGGCTTGTCATTAATAAAAACGGCGCATTGCGGCTCATCGGCCCAACCAGAAGCCCCCAGCCGATGCCGTCCGCAAAACGCCGGTCATGGTGAAACTGGAAATGGATAATAAAAAACCAAACCTGATTATCATCTGTGCCGACGAGATGCGGGGGGACTGCGCGGGTTTTGCCGGGAACCCGGATTGTCTCACTCCCAACCTGGACAGGTTTGCCAGCCGCGGAGTTTTTTTTACGCAGCATTTTTGCGTTCATGGAAAATGCGTACCCTCCCGGGTTTCCATGGTTACGGGGCGTTATGCCCATACGGACGGTTTTCGCACCATTAACCGGCATTTGGCTCCGGGGGAGCCTAACCTGCTTGACGCATTGAAGAAGCTGGACTATGAGACCGCGGTTTTCGGGCACAACCACGTCTGGGAAGGTTTTTGGGGCGATAATTCCAAAGGCGGCGGCTGCGTGGATTATCATTCCTATACCAGAGGGTATTTCGACCGTATCCCGGAGAAAAGACGGGTGCTTGCGCCCCCCGGCCCCGGCGCAAAAAAACCTTTGGCGCTGGAGGACGGTTTTGATTATGAAGGTAGGATCGAGGGCGAAATTACGGGCTTCTCCGACTATGCCCGCACGGAACAGGCTGTGCATTACCTCAGGAGCGTCAGAGATCGCTCCCGGCCGTTCTTTATGCAGTTGAATTTCGGATATCCCCACCCCGCCTACCGGGTGGAGGAACCGTATTTTTCCATGTACGACCGGGATAAAATCAAACCATGGCCCTGCGACCTTCCCCGCAATGCCCCCCTGCCCTTGCGCATCATGCGCAAGGTGCGTACGGGCGCCGGAGACAATCCGGAGGCATTCCGGGAGATTCAGGCGGTTTATTACGGCATGATCACCCGCACCGACGCCCTGGCGGGTGAAATCTTGAATGAAATAGAAAGGGAAGGGCTTCTCGAAAATTCCATCGTCATTTTCACTTCCGACCACGGCGATTTTGCCGGGCAATACGGACTGGTGGAGAAATGGGACACCTGCCTTGCGGATTGCATCATGCATGTGCCTTTCATCCTGTACTCACCCGGTTTACCCGGGGGAAAACGCGTAGACGATTTAACTGAGCATACCGATCTGGTCCCTACCGTGCTTGCATTATTGGGGGCGAAGCCGGAGTGGGGGGTACATGGCGAATCCCTGCTTCCCGTCATCAGCGGCGAAAGGAAGAAAGAGGCTGTTTTCGCCGACGGCGGCCATGAGCAGGAGATGTGGGGAAGGTTTAATTTCGCCGTCAAACCGGGTAAACGCGACGGCAAGCAGGAGACATACGCCAAATATCCCGAAACCATGGCGCGGGCCAAAATGGTCAGGACAAAGGATTGGAAGCTGGTGGCGCGCCTGGTTGGAGGCGATGAACTCTACGATCTCGCGCACGATCCCTTCGAAATGAACAACCTGTATGGTGATCCCGCATACGACTATATCGTTTTAGATTTGCAGCGGAAATTGATCCAATGGTGCCTGCGCACCGATACCGACAGGCCTTTTCAGCCGGAGGTCGGGGCGTAAATCAGTTATCAGCGGCCAGTGATTGATCTGGAATAATAATGTCCCAAGAATCAAGTTTATTAACAGGATATTTTGCCTAATTGCTTCATAATATTACCGAGCCCCATATGGGGCTTCAGACAAGAGTAATTTGCGGTGTTATGATAATTTTACGTCTTGCCGTTAAATATCGATAGCCTAAAGGTAGCCATATACTATATTTAGTGGCAAGACCTTGAATTAAGGCAACAACGCAATTGCCCCGACAAATAAATCCTAGGCAGATCTCTTTAGGGCCTGCCGGAGATGGAGGCGTAATATTGAATACGACAGTCGCGGCATTTATCCAACGGCATCTAATCCGGGTATAAATTTAAATCAAAAGGGGACGAAAAAATGATCATACAGACTCAAGCGGTAAGCATCAGTAAAGAATACCCTGAAACCAGCCTATGGAAACCCTTTGAAAAAGGGAACTTGACGGTGAACCACGATCAGGCGGCGCGCGTGGTTATTTCCGACAGCTTACGCCGGCCGTATTTTAAGGCGGTCGTTAATCCCGGGGATGAGGTGCAATTCTTAGCGCGCGGCGCGGCGGGCAGACATGAGGCGGAGATTTTTGACAGCCAGGGGAACCGTTTGGACGTCCTGCAGTTTGCATTAAAGCCTGAAACCTGGATCAAATGTAATGATGGACCTTATGGAGATCTTGCCGAACGGATCCGTATGCTCTTGGAGAAAAATGCCGAGCGCAGACCTTTGCAGATCAATGGGAAGCTTTACCGGATGCTGGTCACCTGGGGGCGGGATCATGTGCATACGCTGAAAGCCCAGAAATACTTCATTGAGGATGTAAAGACGGGCCTCGATTACTGGCTGGATACCCAGGAGGAAAACGGCATGTTTTGGGACTGCATCCATGCCAATCCGGATTACCCCGCGCCGTCCTGGTTCGGCGAGGCGCTGGGGGAGGAATATTATCGCTATGATGACGGGATGAAATACATAGTCAGGCGGATACCGATCGAGGCGGACTGCGAATTTTTGTATACCGAAGGGGTGTGGTACGCCTGGAAAGCTTCCGGCGACGATGCCTGGATGAAAAAACAATTGCCGCGTCTGGAAAAGGCGCTTAAATACAACAGTTCCAACCCTGCCCGGTGGAGCGAAAGACACGGGTTGGTGCGCCGGTCTTTTTGCATGGATTCCTGGGATTTCGCCAATCCTTTTTACTGCAACGGAGACCACCGTTGCATCAATCCGGGGGACCCGCAGTTTTTGTTCCATTCCGACAACTCCGGCCTTTACTCCTCATATTGGCGCATGGCGGAGATGTACGAAGCGATTGGAAACCATAAGCGCGCTTCGGAATTGCGCGAGGAGGGGGAGGCGTTCAGGGAGCGCGCCAACCGGAAGCTGTTTTTCGAAAACGTATACGGCCATATGATCCCGGAAGATCTTCCGGAAGAGGAAGTGTATGCAAAAGTCGGCGATGAAAGAAAAAGAATGAGCCTTTCCACGGGATACACTATAAACCGGAAATTGCCCACCCATGAAATGGCGGTAAAGATTATCCGGGAATACCAGCGCCGCCGGGCGGAGAAACAGCATGAAAGCTTTGCCGAATGGTGGACCATGGATCCCCCTTACACCCATGAGCAATGGCCGGCTAACGGACCCGACTGGGGTGAGTACATGAACGGCGCAATCTGCGCCATCATCGCCGGCGAAGTGGCCAAAGCGGCTTTCGATCACGGCTGCGAAGCTTACGGCACGGATATTTTGGAGCGGGTTTGGGCGCTTTCCGAGCGGGACGGCGGGGAACTGCATCAGGTTTACCGGCGACTGCCTGAAAGTCCTGTTTTTAAAAAAGCGAATTTCAAACCCCTTGATATGAGGGCGGCAGTCAACAGGGGGCTCTGCAACGGAGCGTTTCCGGGCGTCAAGGCATGGACGGACGAAGGCGACAACGACATGCGCAATTTGCCTTTGGGGGAAATTGATTGCGGTCCGATCAAATTTGAGGTGATCGATCCGAAAACCAACGCGGGCAAAGCGGTATTATATCTGCCGCCCAGGGAAAGACCGGTGGAAATATTAGCAGGAGGAGCGAAAGGAAAGAGCGTTTATTTCATGCATTCACTGGTTGCGGACCTCCCTCCCCACGCCCTGGCCGGTATATATGAGATTGAGTATAAGGACGGTTCGATGGAAACGCTTTATATCCGCAACCACCATGAGATAGGCCATTGGTGGGGTGTTACGGATGCTCCTGACCGGCGCAGCGGCGCCGGTTCCGTCGACCGCCGCGCCACCCGCGTCGCCTGGCGCGGAACTAATCCGGTATGGAAAAACGTCGGCTTATACATGACCGGTTGGAATAATCCGCAGCCCGGGAAAGAGATCGCGGCCATCCGCGTAAAAGCGGCGCCGCAGGCGCGCGGGCGGGGGGGTATCATGCTTGCCGCGATCAGTGTGAGCGACAGGCCGGTGGAATACGAGGAGCGCATCCGTTCATACGGCCTGCCGGACTGTTGGGCGCAGGCCGCGGTTTATTACGCCATTTCCGAGGGACTGGCGGGAATTGAGGATCGGGGCAGGGCCTTTGATGCCGTATCCGTGGCGCCGCGCTGGGCGGCAAGCCGGGCGAATGAGGCCGATGTAGTGCTGCATTATCCCGCCTCGGACGGATACTGCGGATATGTTTACAGGGATGACGGCGTAGGCGCCATTACGCTGGATTTGACCGGTAGCTTCAACCGGGCCGAAGTGCATTGCCTGTTGCGGGAAGGCGCTGCCGCAGTAAAGGTCACGGCGAACGGGAAAGAAATTGCCTTTAAGAATTCAAAAATCGAGGCTTCGAATTACGTGGATTTCGTATTGGAAGGACTGCCGGGGGAGCCGGTGAAGATAGAATATAAATCATGACGCACGAACCATTGAATGTCATATATATCGTCTGCCATGACCTGGGGAAACACTTGGGCTGTTACGGTGTTCCGGTGGAAAGTCCCAACCTGGACACTTTCGCGGCGGAGGGAGTGAAATTCACAAGCGCTTTTTGCGCCTCGCCGTGCTGCAGCCCGTCGCGGGGCTGCGCCATGACGGGGAAATATGCCCATAACAACGGCCAGATAGGATTGTCGCACATGGGTTAATTCATAACCCGCGGCCAATCCGGCGGGCCCGGCCCCCACGATAACAACCTTGCGCTTCGGTTTGGAAATATGAGATGGGGGCATAATATCACCTTTTCTGCTAAATATTCTTTCGATTATTTCATCCCGAACATCTCTTCCTTCAAATCCAGATAATATAAATAATCTTCTTCCTTCACATTGGGGGGGCAGCGGTGGTCGCAAAAGGGAATGTAGCCGCCCCGTTCCACCAGGGGTTTCAGGGTTTCCAGATAGGCCTTGATGGCTTCCGGCCCCCGGCCCAGCGCCATCTTGTCCACGCCGCCCATGATGCGCAGTTCCTTGCCGTGTCTGTTCAGCAGTTCCGAGGGGTGGGCGCAGCCGTTGACCTCGAAGGGGAACAGGCAATTGATGCCGCCTTCCATCAAATAAGGCATGATCGGCCGCACATCGCCGTCGCAGTCCGTGTACCAGAGATCGATGCCGGCGGCGTGAAGTTTGGCGGCAATGCGCTTGTAGCGCGGCATCACCACGTCCCTGAAGAAAGGCACGGACACGATGGGGCCGTTCTTGAAGCAGATATCTTCCCATCCGGCCGCGTAGTCGAATTGGAAATGCGGCAGCACCTGGTCGAGAAAATCTTCCACCAGCAGGCAGCATGTTTCCACCATGTCCTCCACCATCTCCGGGTAGTCGAAGCAGGCGTAAGCCAGGCCTTCGAAGGTCAGCATGTCGCGGATTTTGCCGATCATGGAGCCGCACCACACTCCCAGGGGGTAATCCCTGTCCGGCGGATGCAGGGCTTTATATCCATCAATGTCGACCTTGCGCGCCGGATCATCCCGGCGGAATCTTTCTTCTTTGCATTTCTTCCATTGTTCCGGCGTAACGACGGAAGCCTTGATGTAATGAGGAATGGTGTCGTGGCCGTCCGCGGGGACCTCCGCCAGCAGACCGTCCTCGTTCATCAGAATCTTGGTGCTGCCCCTGACTTCGACAATTGCGCGGGGAAAGGGGGGATTCATCCAGATGTTTCCCCAGAGGGTTTCGATGCGATCGAAATTAAAAAAACGGTCCGCTTCCCAATTATTGGCGATGCCGTTCTTGATGAACATGTTCCATTGATGGAAATTTTCATCCCAGTATCCGAACTCCATATTGAAGCAGCGGTCCACCGGCTTATAATGCATCTGGTTGGCGAACCGCTCGCGGTCGGTCATGGCGCTTTTCCACTTGGGGCGGCAGGGGGTGATGGTCATGAGAATACCTCTTTCTTTCAAGGGATTTCATATTTTCGTATAACCTCTCGCTCAAGAGAAGCGATGCGGATCAGCGGCTCAGGCTCTATGCCGGCTTCCATTTCCGAAGTTCGGCCTTGCTGCTCAAGGTTACGGGCACAAAGAACTCCCTTTTCGGGAATTTGCGGAAAAAAGCGCTTAGTTGTTCCGGGCTTTCCGGTTCCGTGGACAGGCAAATGCGTTTACCCTTGTCCAGTATTTTTTGGTACAGACCGTCATGTTTCTCGTCATAGCAGGGTTTATTCCCCGCGCCGGGCACCCACTGGACCGCAAACAGCCCATCGATGGAACACAGGGATTCCAGATGAGGGAGCTGGCCTGGTCCGTCCAAGTGGAACACAACGCGCCCGCCGAACCGTTCGACGTCTTTTTTTATCATAGGTACCACCATGTCCGCAAATGCGGCCGGCGAAATCATGGCTGAAAAATCGCAATATGAGATATGCATGGGTTTACTGGAAAGATAACGCATGGATTCCGTCCGGCCCGGGTTGTCTTGGTGTATGATGGCGGAAAATTCCGCATAAATTCCTTCGAATATTTTATCGATAGTATTTAGCGCCTTATGGATTTTTTCCGGATAATCCACGATATCCAGGAGTAAGTTTCGGGCGCCGCGCAAAGACGAGAGCGTATCCAATCCCTTGCCAAGGTCGGGCATACTGATGATATAAAGCTCCTTGAGCCTTTTTACAGTCCGGCGCGCGGCTTCGAGAGCGAAGTCTGCATACGGCGCGCGCACAGCGGGTGTCAGGGCTTCGAGACGTTCCCAAATCATGCCTTCGTTCAGTTCGAACCATATCGTGAAATCCTTGAATTTAAAGAAGTTTGAGATACAGGCGGCGAGCATGCCGGGTCCGAATCTCGGCAGATAGAATGGATAACCTTCCGCCGCGTGGCCTGTTATGGAAGCGTAATACTCCAATAAGTCCAAAGCCTCTTCTATATATTGCCAGTTATTTTCGCGGATTACGAGTTCCAGGGCTTGACCCAGCAGCATTTCCTGTTTCCAATTGGACCAGCCGTCGATCATCTGCGGCGACATCCAGGGTTTGGCAAAACGGCCGTACTCAGGTTCTTTTTCTGGATAGATTATGTAATATATGGGTTCGGTATTCCTGCGTTCCCACCAATCATCCCAGTGCCGTATAATCTCTTCTATTTTTTGTTTCTCTATGTTAATTGCTCCTTTTGGATGTATATTGTGATTGCCGTAAATCAAGTTAAATATCACTGATTTTAGTATATCATGACTTTAAATCCGGTTTATTGTAATATTTTTTAATTTATTGGCGTTTTTAAACTGCTTTGGATTGAAGGCGGGATATTGAAAATAATCTAAAACCTGATATTTGCGCAAATATCGATCATGTCTCCGTCTCATAACCCCGCGGATGTTTGCGGTGCCAGTCCCAGGCCGTATTCACGGTATTTTCCAAGTCCGAATGTTCAGGAGTCCACCCGAGATCTGATTGGATTTTATGCGAGGACGCCAAGAGCACCGCGGGATCCCCTGGACGCCGGGGCCGTTCGCGGATGGGGATATCTTTGCCGGTCACTTTTCTGACGGCGTTGATCACCTGCCGGTTTGAAAATCCCCGGCCGCTGCCCAGGTTATAAATGGCCGAATCTCCGCCGGCGGACAGTTTCTCCAGAGCGAGCAAATGGGCACTGGAAAGATCCTTGACATGGATATAATCCCGGATACATGTGCCGTCGTGAGTCGGGTAATCCGTGCCGTATAATTCAAAGTATGGCTTTAGTCCAAGTGCCGTCTGGAGAAGGGCGGGAATCAGATGGGATTCAGGTTTGTGATCTTCACCGATCTCCACTTCCGGATCGGCGCCGGCGGCGTTGAAATAACGGAGAGAGATATAACGCATGCCGTAAACTCTGGCATAGGCGTCCAGGATTTTCTCAAAAGTCAGTTTGGAAAAGCCGTAATAATTAGTGGGATTTTTTTCATGGGTCTCGGTTATAGGCGTTTCTCTCGGTTCTCCGTATACCGCCGCGGTTGAGGAAAAGACGATATATTTGATGCAGGCTTCCCTCATGGCGTCGAGAAGCGCCAGGCCGTTTCCGATGTTGTTCCGGAAATATTTGCCCGGATCCGTCATGGATTCACCCGCGAGACTGTATGCGGCCAGGTGGACCACAGCTTCGATGTCGTATTTACGGATGGTTCCCGATACCAGTTTTCCGTCCTCAATATCCCCGCGGACCAATTTGCCCGCTTTTATGGCCTTGGGATGTCCCTTGGAGAAGTTGTCCAATATTACCGGATTATGGCCGGCGCGGTGAAGATCCAGTGTGATTTGGCTGCCGATGTATCCGGCCCCTCCGGTTACAAGCACGTTCATTTTGCCGCACCTCACAGTTTGTATTCTATTTAACCTCAATTCGGCAAGTAACTGATAAAGGTTTACTTCCCGAATGCATGTTTAAATTGACACCTGTTCCATGAATAAACCAGCCCGCATATCCCAGGAAGGCGCATCGTTTTTCCAGGCCGTGAATCAATTCCGCGAAGAATGTGTCGGAGGAATAATATGGGGAAACCACTTTCGATTGAGTGCAGACCAAAAGGGAGAATCCTGGAGGTATTATGGATCCGGCCGGCATTCACCATGGAACGATGCGTATATCCCAATTTCCTGACGATTTTCATAATCCTGTTCCTGGTCTCAACGCTGATCCCCGGTTTATCGTTCAGTGCGATGGAAACGGCGGATTTTGACATCTGGCCATTTTTGCAATTTTTTCCAGATTAATTTTTTTACTGAGGTCCGACATGTGTTGCCCACCTTGCGCACATCATTAAACCGGCGATTAAACTTATCCATTTTTGATTTCGGAAAAAGGTAACCAGGCAATTGACTTATATATTATACCAAATTTAATACTCTTTGTAAAAAGCGGAAAATTTCGCCTGTCTGACCGGAGGTGGAAGCAATAAGGTGCTTATCGCTTCCGAAAACGGCGCCTGCCTTGCGGTATTGACCAAAGGCGGGGATAAATATCTGATGGCGGGCAGCATGGACGGCCGGAGAATCATTGATAAATGAATGGCATGCGTTACGAGCTTATCAGTTTAAAATGGTACGAAAAATCCATGGCCGAAACAGCGTTGGAACTATTACGGGGGTTAAAAACCTTTTCCGATCTGGCTCTTCCGGGCGTGAATCATAAAGCCGGTGAGTTTTACAAGTTTCATTATCGGCTTACCGAAAATGAGCTACGTAAATACCGGTGACTTGGACGAAGAGCCGAAGAAATACTAATTGATGTGAGCGGCCGGATCAAACCGGGCATGACGGAAAAAGACGTTGAAGCGATACTGCTTAAAGAGTGCGCCGGGGCTTTGCATTGCCGGTGATTAGCGGTACGCCAGTATTTTTTGTCCATATGGTGGCGAAATTACGCCGGCGCCGGAGAAGCATAATGATGTCAATTTACGGGATGAGAAGGTTGGCCTAAAATCGGAACCGAAAGGAAAAAATGGTTTTATAGAGAATAATATTACAATTTACAAACTGGCGGCTGCCATTCAAGGGGGGAAAGGGTTCATGCAGGGCTCTGAGAAAAAAATATCCTGGAAGGATCCTGGGACTTTGGCCATCATCGCGGGCTTGGTGCTCCTGGCCTGGGTAGTGTTTTTCTTTTTAAGAGGCCAAACTGCCATGACCGGTTCCGGGAAAGAATTCGTTTCCGTCTCCGGAGGTGATCGTCATACTGTCGCCGTCAGGAAGGACGGCACCGTATGGGCCTGGGGTTCCAATTACTATGGCCAGTTGGGTGACGGCACTACAAAGGACAGGCCGGCGCCTGTACGTGTAGGGGGATTGTCCAATATAATCGCGGTGGCCGCAGGATACGACCACAGCCTGGCTTTAAGGAAGGACGGGACGGTATGGGCCTGGGGCGCCAATTTTGTCGGGCAATTGGGCGATGGAACCACCAAGGAAAAGCTGGTTCCGGTTCGGGTGAGTTTCCTGAGGGAGGTTCTATCCGTAAAGGCGGGATTCGGGACATCGCTGGCATTGAAAGCGGACGGGACGGTATGGAGCTGGGGCGCCAACGCATACGGTCAGCTCGGGGACGGGACAACCCAGAACCGTTCCACGCCGGTGATGGTTGTCGGCCTTCTGGATGCGGTTCAGATCGATACAAGCTATACTTTCTCCGTGGCTTTAAAAAGGGATGGAACGGTATACACCTGGGGCGAAAACCGGTTCGGCCAGATGGGCGACGGCACAACGCTCAACAAGACCGCTCCGTACCTGTTAAAGGATTTCGCAGGAATTGTTTCGATGGCGGCCGGCAATTGGCATATCCTTGCTGTTAAGGGGGACGGAACGGTTTGGGGCATGGGGCTGGACTGGTATGGACAATTGGGAGACGGCGCCCTGAAGATCGTAAAGCCGAAGCCCGTGCAAGCGGCGGGATTGGAGGATATTGTTTCCGTCGCTGCAGGGGAGGGTCATTCCCTGGCTGTTAAAAGGGACGGCACTATATGGGCGTTCGGTGACAACGGATCCGGGCAATTGGGAGACGGTTCCACAGAGGTAAGAATCAAGCCCGTACAGATTGTGGGCATTTCCGGAGCCGTCATGGCGGATGCCGGCAAGAACTTCAGTTGCATAGTTCTGTCGGACGGAACCGTCCGGATGTGCGGCGAAAACAGGAAAGGCCAGATGGGCGGCGGCGCCGCCGGCGACCCGCAGCTTATTCCCGCTCCTGTGGCGGTAAATTAATAATGGCAATTGCGTTGTTACCTTATAACGCAAATTGCGTTAATAGAAAAAGGTAGTGCCGGTTATGAAGCAAGTTTGCCGTGACGTTACGCTGGAATTATCTCCGGAGACCGTGGTTTATCCCGGGGATGCGGAGGTTTGCATCCGGGAAGTCCAGCGTATTTCCCGGGGCGACACATGCAATGTCAGCGCCATAACTTTAAGTTCCCATGCGGGGACTCACATGGATGCGCCGCGCCATTTTGTCGAAAACGGTCAAACTGTGGATGAATTGCCCTTGGATTATTTTTTGGGCAAGGCGCGGGTGGTCTGCATCGACAAAAAAGGCGCTCTGACCGCGGCGGATTTGGCCCGGATAAGCCCCCAAAAAAATGAGCGCCTGCTTCTAAAAACAGGGAATTCAGCATTGCTGTCCGAGAAAAAATTCGTAACATCCTACACTTATCTAGAACCGTGCGCCGCCCGGCTGCTGGCGGATGCCGGCATCAGGACATTGGGTTTCGATTATCTGTCGGTGGAAAAATACGGGGCCGCGGAGCCTGAAGTGCACCGGATCCTGCTGGGGAGCGGCATCGTTATCATCGAAGGCCTAGTCCTGCAGGATGTTTCACCGGGGGAATACGAGTTGACGGCCTTGCCTCTCCGCCTGGCCGGCTGCGACGGAAGCCCCGTACGCGCGGTGTTAAGGGAGTTGTGAAGGCTTGTTCATGTTTCGAATAAATTGCCCCGGTTCAACACTGAACGGGGATCAAAGATTTTCTTCAATGCCCGCATCTCGTTCACTCCGCGGTCTCCATACATCGCGGACAGCAGTTCCGTTTTCAGCTTTCCGATGCCGTGCTCGGCTGAGACCGTCCCGCCCATGGAGATGACGGTTTCGGCCCAGTCCAGGTAAAGCTTTTTGCCTTTTTCGTATTCGTCCCTGTTGCGGGGTAGGATGTTTGCGTGGAGATGGTTTGCGCCGATATGTCCGAAGATTACGGATTCCAGCCGCCGTTTTTCCAGATCAGTATTGTAAATGCGCATCAATTCCTGCAGCCGGCTGTCGGGAACAGCCATGTCCGTTCCGAGTTTGGTCAGTTCCGGATGCAGGACGCGAAGGCGGTCCACGGCCGTATTTACCAGTTCGGGAATGGCGTGGCGGAAGGATTGCAGCCGCTGCAGCTCCCGGGAACCGTCGGCGACCCAGGTGGATTCTTCGCTGCCGCCGCACTCGTTCAGAATTTCCATTGCCCGCATGATCCGGCCGCAGACCGTATCTTCGGTTTCACCGTGGTATTCGATATAAACCCCCGTGTGGAATTGAGGATTCAATCCGGGTAGTCCGTCCGACAAAAGGTTTTCCGCTTTTGAGCGCCTGTAGAGGTTAAGGGAGTCACAGTTAAAAAACTCGATGGCAGCGGGTTTTGGCGGCGCGCGATGGGAAATGCCTTCCACGGCTTCCCCGCGTATGGCGCGGACGAATTTAAGGGCCGCCTCCTCGGATGGGAGAAAGATCGCCGCACCCCATATGCAACCGGGCGCCGGCAGCAGGCGGATTTCCAGACCCGTAATAACCCCCAG
This sequence comes from Bacillota bacterium, assembly GCA_050260475.1. Taxonomy (GTDB): domain Bacteria; phylum Bacillota; class UBA4882; order JBLNCG01; family JBLNCG01; genus JBLNCG01. The sequence goes on along the minus strand of JBLNCG010000019.1, from coordinate 107,581 downwards.
CGTCCCTTCGGAACCTATGAAGAGGTCGATCATATCCATGTCGTCTTCGGCATGGAAACCCGCGGCGTTTTTTACCGCGGGCATCGCATATCCCGGAAGGTTTCCGGAAAACGCCGGTCCGGATTCAGCCGGCAGGTAAAACCGCCGTCCGTTCGCGCAGTTTACACCGCGCCGCAGGCTGATCCGCGAGCCGTCCGCCGTCCGGAGCGTAAGCGCCTCGATGTACTTTCTGGTCGGTCCGTAATAAAAGGAGCGGGCTCCCGAAGCATTGCAGGCCGCCATACCACCGATGGAAGCGGAGGTTTCGGTGGGGTCGGGAGGGAAAAACCATGGCGCTGATTCCTCCAATTTTTTTAAGGCGGAAAGGGAGTCTGCCGTCCAGCCGTCCGTATCGAAGGATTTCGTAAAAAGCGCCGCACGGAGCTGGGATAACAGAACCCCGGGCTGGACCGCCAGGAAAAACGCGCCGCTTTTTTCATCATACTTAAGGCCCGTAATCCGGTTCATCAGCGAAAGATTCAGGATATGGCCGCCGTCCGGGACCGCGCCCGCGGTGATGCCGGTCCGTCCTCCCTGAATCGTGACGGGGATATCTTCTCCCGCCGCGGTTTTCAGGATGTCCCCGACCTCCCCGTCGGAACGGGGAAAGGAAATGGATTCCGCAGCGCCGGACATTCTTGATTCATCCCGCAGATATCCGTCGTATTCGGAGCTAAATTTCAGGATGCCGTTTCCTTCCATCGCTTATACCTCTATCGAAGCAAGATATCAGGAATTCCATAGATAGATTATACGAGTTTACAATCTTTTTCAGTATCAGAAGTTTCATTCGATTGATACCGATCTGAGACGGTTTGGGATTGTTTTGGGGGAGTCAGTTTCCGATTCTTATCATTTCCCCTGCGGAAAACGCCGCGAACTCGGGCGCATACATGCTTTGCGCGGTGGCGGGGCCGGTCCGGAATTTTCCGGCCATATTGGCGCGCAGGCGGTATTTGAAGGTATATTCGCCCTGCGGCAGCCGTTCAAAGAAGAAGTTGGTTCCCGCGTCGCGGACTTCCTCATACCAACAGATCCCGAGATTCCAGCGATGTCCGCTGACCGGACGTTCCGGTTCCAGCCCCCCGGCTCTGGGATCGTGCAGGTGGACGTATTCCATGGGATTACGGCAAGTCAGGCTGAGATGCACTTCTACCTGGTCGCCTACCCGGAGATCTGCGCCATTTTTCAGGGGAATCAGGATGTATTCCCTCCCCTCGCGGCGGCGGATAAAGTATTCCCTTTGCACGGAGAGGATGTCGCCTTTGCCTGCCGCGGGAAGCTTTTCCGTGGAATAATGCCAGGTCAGGGAGGCGAACATATAGCCGGGGCCTTGCTTTTCCACTTTAACCGAGGCCATTTTTTCCGGCACGACCTTGCCGCCTTCAATGACCACCTGGTTATGCGCGCCGGTATATTCGTCAGGTTCGAAAACGAAGCGGTGTTTCGCGCCGCCGATATTTAGGCTGACCTCTTCGCGGACCGCCAGGGCTTCCTTGGCCTTCATATAATGAGTCAGGCTGTATATCACCTCGGCCGTAGCTTTGGTGGATTTCCACTGGTTCATTTTCTTATTCAGCAGGAGCCATAAAGCCAAACCGTCGATGCGTTCGTCCCGGGGAGATATTTCCAGCAGGGTCCGCAGGATGAAGGCATGGGATTCGATATGATCGTTATACCAGAGCCAACTGCGGTCTTCCCTGGCCCAGAAGGTGCCCTGGTCCGGTTTGGTGACTGCGGAGTCCATGATGGATTCCATCAAGAGTTTTGCGTCCACGGTACGTTTGGCGCGGTGCAGGGTCAGAGCGAGAAACGCCTTATTGTAAGGGCTGAATTCCCTCCAATGCGCAAAGCATTTGACCAGAAAATCCGCCCGTTCGTCTGCGGTGAATGAATCCTTGTAGTAATCCTCCGGGTAGCACGATAACACGTAGTTGAGGAAACAAAGGTAACTCAAAGCATAGTCATCTTTCAAATTCGCGCGATAATATCTGTCGCATTGGTTCTTTACGTACCGGAAAGCGCGCTGCGCCATATCTTTGGGCGCTTCATCCCTGAATTCCTGTGCTTTGGCGAACCCGTACAGGATATATAAAGTGATGTAATCGGAGGACGGGCCGCCTTCAAACCATGGGAATCCCCCGTCAGGAAGCTGCGCTTTGCGGAGTCTTGCCAGAGCCGCAGCCCTATTGGCGCGGATGACACGGGCATCGAACATATTGCGCAGGTCCGACTCTTCCATGGCGCCGCCTTTGGCCTGGCGCAGCCAGGGCGTTTCTTCCAGAGCCAGCTTCCGGTTGGGATCGTCCAGTTGCCAGGGTTCAAGGCGCGTTTTGCGGTCCGAAAATTTTTCCGCCATTTTGCGGAGCGCCGGATATTGGCGGTAAAGTGAGGACACGATTGATACAGACAAATAGCGGTTCATGGTCTGTTCGATACACTCATAAGGATAATTGACAAGATAAGGCAATGAACGCAGCACTGTGTAGATCATCTGTCCGTCCACGGTGGCGACCAGGGCTTCGTTTTGCAATGAAGGATCCTTGCCGGCCAGTTTCATATCTTCTATCATAAGCTCTCTGGTTTGGCTGTCCTTTAACGTAATGAAGCGCGACTGGACCAGGTGCATGCGGCTTGGCAGCACGGGTACGGGCCTCAACTCGCCGTCGGAGAATTGCCCGGTAGAAGCGGTGACCCTGAATGAATAGGTTTTGACGGTAAAAGGGGCTTTGACAGGCCATGCCAAAACGGTTTCTTTACCTGCTTTGGCTGCCCATTTCAGCACGGCGTTTTTGGGATTGATGCCGAAGTCCGCCAGGGCGCTTTTCCCGGTATCCGTGTCCAGAATTTCAATGGTCGCGTTTCCCTTCATGTCCTCCGCACCGGCATTGTTCACCGCCACCTTCAGGAAAGCCTCATCACCCTCCCGGAAAAACCGGGGGAGGTAGGGCCTGATCATCAATTCCTTGCGGGTTTCCACCTGTTTTTGTAAGGTCATGAATTTTAAGTCTTCCGTGATGGCGTGGACGTATACATTCCAGGAAGTAACCGAATCGGGCGCGGTAAATTCTATGACAACGCTGCCGTCCGCGCCGGAAGTCAGATGCGGTAGGAAGAAGGCCGTTTCGGAAAAATCCGTGCGCAAAGGTTTATCATCCTGCTTTTGAACGCTGTCCGGTGTTGCTTCTTCATCGGCAACTGCGGGCGCTTCTCTCAAGGTTTCTCTTTTTTGGGAAGACGCTTCGCCGGAAACTTTTGCATATGTCATTAAACCGTCTATATATCTGCCGCCAAGACCGCCGATGGGATAGTTGTCGAAAAACCGGAATCCTCCCGGCTTCAGCACAGGCAAATCCGGCAGCGTATACCATGCAGAGGTGATGCAATAACTGTAAACCTCTCCGGTATTGGAGATAATTTCCGGCCGGTAGCCGCGCGGACCATACAGTGAAGCGGGGGAAGGGTAATAATGTGAAGTGAAATAATCCAGGGAGCGGTCATACATGTATGCCAGGATTTCCGCGCTGGCCTTTTCCTTTTGCGGTCCCTTTACTTTGAGCACCCAGGTCTCTTTTTGGCCGGGACGCAGCAAATCCCGGAAAGTGGAGAAGCTGACATCGAGCATCTTGTTGTCAAACGGCACGCTGACCCAGGCTTGAGCCTCGTAAAGCTGATAATCCTCCATGAAATACATGCGCAGGCTAAAACCGCCTCTTAAATCCTCCGTGACGTTGATCTCGGGTGTTTTCGCGCAGCCGTCGCAGATGCCGTATTCTCTTGTATGGAGTTTGTCGCCTTTCCAAATTTCGAAAACATATTGTTTGGCGCGAAAGCCCGTGCCCATAAAAATTTGCAGCTTTTCGCCGACCAGGGCTTGATTTTTTTGCGCAATCAGGAACTGGGAGGCGCACACAGGCATGTTTTCCGCGGCCACGATAAATTCCTGCCGCGTTTGGAATACGCTGCCCTGGGCATCGGCGGTTTCGTATACAAGCCGGTATAATCCGGGCTGGAGTTTGCCGAGAGAGATGTCAGCATTGCCGTCCGGACCGTGTTTTACTTCACCGGCGTCGATTTTTGCGCCGTTTGCCCAGGAGAAAACGGTCTCGTTAAAAGACAAGGGAGCTTCCCAGCGCGGACGCATCGAGTCACCGGGACTTTGTTTATATAAAGGGCTGTGTTTGTGGACTTCCGAAGCACGCGCGGTTGTATGCGGCATTTCCACGCAGTATACCTCATATTTACCTGAGCCGGCCTTGTCTACTCCATTTAAGTCCGCAAGATGCGCCCTGAAAGTAATCCTTTCATCCGGCAGGAAGAAATTAACCGGCGCCTGCAGTGACGCCTCCAAGGTTGTGAAGCCCAGCCGGTACGACATATCGGTTTCCCTTGTTTCGCCGCCTTCCGCGGTGACCGTGGCGGAAACATGAAAGTAATAACATGCCGATTTGTCTTCCATATTTTCGTCCGCTTCCGGGGTGAACTGCAATATAAAAGTGCCGTCTTCAGACAGCAAGGTTTTTCCGGCGGCGATTTCCTCTTCTTTTTGGGGCATATACCGGTGATAAATCCAGCCGTACCACCATGGATAGGATGGTCGGCGGGTCACCCGGTAGGCGACTTCCCCTCCGGAAACAGGCATGCCGAAATAATATACCGCCTCGCCCTTGATCACGGCGGGCTTGTTCAGGCGCAGCGGTTTTTCCGGCGGCAGCAGTTTGGTTTCAAAGGTTGGACGTTTATACTCTTCAACTCGGATCGGAGTTTCTCCGCCATTGTTTGTGCGGATGGCATACCTTCCAAGAAGCCGGCCGGCGGGAATAGTGAATTCCCCTGATGCGGAACCGAAATTATTGGTGGTGACTTCCTGCGAGGCGATAACCTCCCGGTTCGGATCCAGCAGTTCCACGATTATCCTGGAATGCTGCGTAGCCTGAAACCGGTCCGGTTCCGGGCGGCCATGGTAGGCGACGGCTTTATAATAGACTTTTTGCAGCGGGCGATATATGCTCCTGTCTGTGTATATAAAGATCCCTTGCATTTCTTCGGCCGCAGGATTCCGGTAATACGCATAAGGCGAGAAATGGTAAGCAGTCTGCCCGGCCGCCTGGACAACGATGTATTGGCCGTAATAATAGTCGGGCTCCAGGGTGAATGAGGCCAGGCCGTTTAAGTCCGTAACAGCTTCCCGGGATTTATATTTGCGGTTATAGCTATACTGGAAGAACCGCGCCTTTGCTCCGGAAACCGCGTTCCCGCTTGCGCCGTCCCTGACCCAGACCGCCAGTTCGTTTTTAGACGGATTAAAACCGGTGATGATGGACAAATCGGATAAGCACATTATACCGGCGAGGATCTGGTTGCGGTTTTTCGCAAATTTCTTGTCCGCAGACGCGGCTAATAAGTAAAGACCTTTCTTTCCAGCGGGGATGGGGGTAGTCAGATATGTGTCGTGCGTATGGTAATCCCCGGGGTCTTCCAACGGGGATTCCCAGGAATAATCGGGTTTCCTCGCTCCGATAAGAGCGGTATAGTTTTCGTTGCCTTCCATATACGGGACTCTGCCGGGCCAGCGTTCGGGATTGGATTCAAGGCGGTAAGCCCGTAAATAGAGCCGTTTCATGTTGGCGTGCGAGATAAGCACTGAACGCTCTCCCGGTTTGTCGTTGCTCATGATGCGCATGGAAAAGGACGGCGCCTCAATGCTTTTAACCAGATAAGCGCATTCCTTGCCGCCTATGGAGTCCGGATATGCGCGGGCGCCCTCTGCGGCCAGATCGTGCGCCCTGGCCGGATCTCCGCCGTCCCTCACGTATGAAGCGTATTGATAGCAGCCGTGCGACCACCAAGGCGCATTGCGGTATTCCGCCAAAGTCTTTTGATACGCAGCTTCGATGGTTAACCTTTCTGTTTTTTTAATAAAATGCGGTGCTGCACACTGCAACTTGACCAGAACGACTTCCAGCCGGCCCTCCTTCTGGTTGTTTGTGGCGAGCCAGGCGTGATGCTCATCCAGGAGAAATTTTATTTTCTGTAACGGATGAGTGTCGTTGCCTTTTAACACCGCGTCCCTGGTTGTTTCCGGAGTTACATGCAGCAGGCCGGGCAGATCGAGGCGGCAGACTCCCCGCAACTCGCCGGGTTTCCAGGTTTGCGTGTTCCGCAAAAATTCAACCCAATTGTATATCAAAAAATCCCGCATGGTTTTACGGATTTCGTCCGGGTAGTTCCCTTCACGGAGATATTCCGGGTAATCCGCCGTCTTTTCCCCGCCGAGTAAATCCCGGTAAATCCATGCCTTGCCGTAATGGCCGTTTATCGCTTCAAAAATGTCCGGTCCGGTCCATGTCTTGATATCCTTGCTCAAGGGACCCGCGTTTTTTTCCCGCTGGTTGATTTCCCAACCATAAGCCTGATAATACTGAAACAGAACGTTAGCGCTGAACATGTGCAGCAGCGCCTGTTCCTTTATTCCGGACGGCCATTCCCCGTCCGATAGAATCCGCGCGGTATTTTCATAACCGTGCAAGGCCAGTTCCAGGACCGCCCGCTTGATCAAAGCTTTCGCCCACAGTGGGGAATCCTTGCCTTTTTGGGCGTAGTGCAAAATTTCCTCCACAAGGGGAACGGCGGCATTGTATTGCTGTTTTTTTTCCAGTTCCGTAATCCTTTCCCATTTGGTTTTGATTTCCTCCGGCGTCAAATCATTGTTTGCCCTGGAAAGCATGGACAAACCCAGTATGATGAAAATCAATATAACCGTGGCAATCAAGGTTTGCTTCATTTTCATGGGATTTTCGCTTCCTTTCTGCGGCAGGCTTGGTGTACTTAATCCCCGGTTCTATAATATCGGCGTTTCCGCAGATTAAATTACCGGGAACAGGTAAATATGATTGATGCGGGCTAAATTTTACATATAAACGTTAGACTGTTTTTCTTGCTATTGGTTCCATTTTAAAACCGCGCTTTATGGTTGGCAAAAAAGATGTATAATATTCTATAAATGGAAACTTTGAAAAATCCGGGTATAAGGAGTCAATGGCGCATGAAATTCCGTCCGTGCATCGACCTGCATCAGGGAAAAGTGAAACAAATCGTCGGGGGAACGCTTTCCGGAAAGCCGGGGGATTTGATTGAAAATTTCGTGGCGGAGCAGGATGCGGCTTATTTCGCGCGGATGTTTATGGGCGACGGGCTTACGGGCGGACATGTGATCATGCTTGGCCCGGGCAATGAAGAAGAGGCGAAAAAGGCCCTGCGGGCATACCCCGGTGGTTTGCAGATAGGCGGGGGGATCACTCCGGAAAATGCGGCGGAATATTTGGAACAGGGGGCGTCCCATGTGATCGTCACATCTTACGTGTTTAAGGACGGTGCAATTAACCGGAAAAATTTGGATAAAATGGTGTCTGCGGCGGGAAGGGACAAGCTGGTCCTGGATTTAAGCTGCCGCGCAAAAGACGGCGCATACTACGTGGTGACGGACAAGTGGGGAAAATTCACTGATCTTCAAATCAACGGGGATAACCTTGCGGAACTGGCCGGCTGCTGCGCCGAATTTCTCATCCACGGTGTGGATGTCGAGGGTTTACGCATGGGGATTCCGGAGGATCTGGTTGAAAGCCTGGGATGCTGGGTAACCATCCCCACCACGTATGCGGGAGGAGCACGCAGCCTTGCGGATTTTGATTTGGTGAACAAACTGGGGAAAGGGAAAATCGATCTGACCGTCGGCAGCGCCCTGGATATTTTCGGCGGCAGCCTGCCGTACCGGGATGTAGCGCGGTGGAGGCCGTCATAAAAACGAGAGGCAAGTGGCGGTAGCGGGAAAAGAATAATCGCTTGTTAAGAAAATTCTTTATTCCGCCTATAAAGGAAAACCTGCGGCGATGTTTAAATATTATTCGTTTATTGCAAATTAAACTACCCGGGAAGAGGGATGTCTTTGATCGAACTGGTAAAAAACGGAGTTTATCTGCTGCGCGGGGAAGTCATACTGGAGGACGCTGGGGACGTTACCACGGAGAAGATCCAGGCTGCCCTTGCAAACCGCGGTTTGCCCCCCCTTACCAAGGCGGATCCGGATCCGGAGGCAGCCCGGACCTCAACCATGTCTTATGGGATTCTTACCTCGCACAATTTTTCGGGAGATGCGGGAAGCCTGAAGATCCGCTTCGACGCCCTGGCCTCCCATGACATCACTTATGTGGGGATCATTCAGACGGCGCGGGCAAGCGGTCTGGAAAGGTTTCCCGTCCCCTACGTCCTGACCAACTGCCATAACAGTTTATGCGCGGTGGGCGGGACCATCAACGAGGACGACCACGTTTTCGGATTATCCGCGGCGAAGAAATACGGCGGCATCTTTGTACCGGCGCATCAAGCCGTGATCCATCAATATGTCCGGGAAGTGATGACGGGCTGCGGCAGAATGATTCTCGGCTCCGACAGCCATACCCGCTACGGGGCGCTGGGCGTCATGGGAGTGGGCGAAGGCGGCCCCGAACTGGTAAAACAGCTTCTGGCCCGCACGTATGATGTCGATTATCCCGAAGTAATCGCGGTTTATCTGGACGGGCGGCCCGCGGAAGGAGTCGGCCCCCAGGATGTGGCGCTGGCGCTGATCGGCGCCGTGTTTGAAAACGGATTTGTGAAGAACAAGGTCCTGGAGTTTGTGGGTCCCGGCATTTCCAATCTGTCCGTGGATTTCCGCAACGGGATCGATGTGATGACCACCGAGACCGCCTGTTTGACTTCCATCTGGACCACCGATGACAGAGTGGCCGAATATTACCGGAACCATGGAAGACCGGAAGATTACCGGCGCCTGGAGCCCGGGGAAGCCGCATACTACGACGGCCTGGTAAAAATAGATCTCAACTCGGTCATTCCCATGATCGCCCTTCCTTTCCATCCCAGCAACGTTTACCCTATCGAAGAGCTGAACCGCCATGCGGTGGAAATTTTGCGGGAGGTCGAGGAAAAAGGAAGGAAGCAACTGGAAACTCCGGGGATCACCTTTAATTTAACGGACAAGGTCGTAAACGGCAGGCTGAAATTCGACCAGGGCGTGGTGGCGGGCTGCGCCGGGGGCACTTATGAAAACATCAGCGCTATGGGCGGGATCCTGGACCAGGCTTCCATCGGCAATGGAGACTTCGGTCTGAGCGTATATCCGGCAAGCCAGCCAATTTTTCTGGAACTTTTGGCCGGGGGCGCTGTGGAGAAACTGATCCAAGCGGGCGCAGTCATACGATCAGCGTTTTGCGGGCCGTGCTTCGGGGCGGGAGACGTGCCCGCGCACGGAGCGATCAGCGCGCGCCATTCCACCCGGAATTTTCCCAACCGGGAAGGCTCTAAGCCGGGCAGCGGGCAGTTGGCTTCCGTGGCATTGATGGACGCCCGTTCCATTGCAGCCACCGCGGCAAACGGCGGCGTTCTTACGCCGGCTGCGGAGGTCCGTCAGCCTTCAGCCGGCAAAGCTTATGTTTTTCATCCGGAAGTATACGCAAACCGCGTTTACAACGGATTCGGCAAACCCCATCCCGAACTGGCGTTGAAGTTCGGCCCGAACATCGTGGACTGGCCTAAAATGCACCCGCTGCCGGAAAATCTGCTGTTGTCCGTGGCGTCGGTGATCCGGGACCCGGTCACCACCACCGATGAGTTGATCCCTTCGGGAGAAACATCCTCGTACCGCTCCAATCCGCTCAAACTGGCGGAATTCACTCTTTCGCGCAAGGACCCGGGGTATGTGGAGCGGGCCAAGTATATTCAAGGTTTGGAGGTTTCCCGCCGAAAATGGCTGGAGGAGGGAAAAGGGGCCGTCCCATCCGGCCTGGAGAGCGCGCTGAAAGTTTTGGCGCAGGCGTCCGGCCGGCGGGAAGCGGTGGCAGTACTTGCGGAGACCGGCCTGGGCACCGTTATTTACGCCGTGAAACCGGGGGACGGTTCCGCGCGGGAGCAGGCGGCTTCCTGCCAGAAGGTTCTGGGAGGCTGGGCCAACCTTGCCCGGGAATATGCCACCAAGCGGTATAGGAGTAATCTGGTGAACTGGGGATTGATCCCGTTCACCATCGATACGGGGGATGAAACTATTTCCGTGAATGATTTTATATTTTTTCCCGGAATCCGGAAAGCTGTCGGAGAGGGTGCGGACGTGATTGAGGCGATTATGGCGAGTCCCGCGGGGAAAAAAGGGATAACCGTCAATATGCCGGGCCTGACCAGGGATGAGAGGGACATCCTTCTGGCGGGGAGTTTGATCAATTACTATGCTAAATAAGTCGGTATCGGCATCGAGTTCATAAATATTTTCATCCTTTCGCTTGTCCCGGCAAATGTTTGATTTATCAAATCACCGTTTGTAAGGATTATCGTTCTTAAAACTTGCGGAAACAATCATCGGGAGGGCGTCCAATGACGAAGCACGCAACGGACGAACTGAAAAAAACGGCGGAAATTGCCGGCAAAATCAAGGACAATATCAGCCGGGTGCTGGTGGGAAAGGAAACTGCCGTTGAACTGGCCCTGGTCTCCCTGGGATGCGAGGGGCACCTCCTCATCGAGGATGTGCCGGGAGTGGGGAAGACCATGTTCGCCAGGGCCCTTGCCATATCACTGGGGCTTTCCTTCAACCGCATCCAGTGCACTCCCGATTTACTGCCTTCCGACGTGACCGGATTTACGGTTTTCAATCCCAAAAGCGGAGAGTTCAATTTCCGGTGCGGCTCTATTATGTCCCATATCGTGCTGGTGGACGAGATCAACCGGGCGACCCCCAGGACCCAGGCCAGCCTTCTGGAGGCCATGGAGGAGCGGCAGGTTACGGTGGACGGAACCACCCATGCTTTGGAAAGGCCTTTTTTAGTCATGGCCACGGAAAATCCGGTGGAATTCGAGGGGACCTTTCCCCTGCCCGAGGCCCAACTTGACCGTTTTTTGCTCCGGCTTTCCATGGGATACCCCACGCATGAAGAGGAAATAACAATGCTTGAAAAGCTTTCGGGGGAGCATCCCATCAATCAAATCGGGAAGGTTGTCGAGCCCGGGGAAATCCCGATCCTGCTTGCGGCCCGGCGGCAGATATTCGTGGAGGACAGTTTGCGCGGCTACATTACGGCCGTGGCCGATAAATCGAGGGAGCATCCTGAATTGGAACTGGGGGTGAGTCCCCGCGGGGTGCTTGCCCTGTTCAATGCCGCCCGGATGCTGGCGGCTTTGAGAAAACGCAGGTTTGTGATCCCCGAGGACATCAAATACCTCGCTCCGTATGTGCTGTCCCACCGGGTGCTGGTATCGGCGGAAGCCGCCGTTAAGGGAGTGCGGGGGGAGGCGTTGGTGAAAGAAATTCTGGAATCCACGCCGGTTCCCACGGAGGATGCATTTCATGGGTAATCCCTGGCCTTTTGTCATCGCTGTGGCTGTATTATCCCTGCTTTCTCCGCATCCGTCCCTGGTTTTCACCGTCTATGCCCTGGCCTGTTTTTTGATAGTCGTACATAAGGGGGCTGAGGACGCTTTCCGCGGTCTTTTGGTCCGTTATGATCTGCGCCGGGGGACGGGATTCGCCGGCGAGGAGCTTTCCGTAAAAATATCGCTGCAAAACCGCTCCCGGTTTCCGGTTTTTTGGTATATCATGAGCCACCTCTTTCCGGCGCAGCTCGGGGCGGAAGCAGACAAAGTGGTGGGATGCCTGCCGGCCAAGGGAAGGGTTGAACATGTCATCCGTTTCCGCGGCAGGGGCAGGGGTATATATAAGCTGCCAGCCACCGCCATCGTTTGCGGGGATGCCTGGGGGCTGTACAATAAATCCTTTTCCGGGCAGTGTCCGGAAGACATCGTGATCTATCCCCCGGTTCGAAAAATTGTAGGATTGACGCTGGAACGCCGCCTTCCCCAGGGCCGGCAGCGCGTCCTGTGCGGCCTTTATGAGGATCCGTCCCGGATGCGCGGTTGCAGGGGATATCGTCCCAGCGATCATTTAAAACGCCTTCACTGGCCCAATATCGCCCGCACGGGTTCGCTGCAGGTCAAGGAGTGGGAGACTACACTGCATGCGGATACCGCGCTTTTTTTGAATCTGCGGGAAGAGGATTATCCGGTTCGCTCCTGGTCGCTCCTTTTAGAAAGCGGCGTGGAGTTGGCCGCCTCCCTGTGCTGCCTTTTGCTTTCCCGCGGGGATGATCTGGGATTTTACAGCAACGGCGCGGCGGCGGAGGATAAGAAAAGCGCGCCGTTTTGCCTGCCCCCCAAACGCGGTGAAAATCAAGGCCGGCAAATTCTTACGTATTTAGCCGGTGCTGATCTGGGAAAGGATGCGGACAATGCTTTTTTTTGGAAAGAAGCCGCTCGTTTGGCCGCCGGCAGCAGCCTTGTGTTTATCACGCCCGGAATAACCCCCGGCATGGCGGCGGGACTGGGCGGCCTGCGGCGCTCCGGGCGCCGTCCTGCGGTCTTGTGGCTGGCCGGCGGCGATGGAGAGCTTTGCGCCGGAGATTTGAAGAGATTCCGCATACCCTGGTATGCGGTGGAGAAAAGGCGGGACGATAATGTCTTCTGCTGCTTCAGAAAAGGTTAGAAAATTCCGGGGTTTTACATGGGCGCTGCCCGCGGCCGGGGTGTTCGCCACCGCTTTTATGCTGCTTTTTACCGCCTGGCTTACCCCCGGACTTTATGCGAGAAATGCCTGGATTACGGCGTTCTTTTTACTTTTTCTGGTTTCTGCCGGCGCATTATACGGCGGGCTAATCTTCCGCCTAAGGCTGCCCTTTACCGGGCATATGCTGCTCTTTATCCTCACCCAGTGGGCGGCTTTGGTCGGCAGGGAATGGCTGACTGCCGGAGCATGCCCGCGGTATTTTTATAATCCCTTTCATGCCTTCGAATATCATCCGGGCTGGGCGCTCGTTGGGGCTTCATCCTGGTTTTTAAGCCAGTTTATAGCCTCCAGACTGCGCAGGCTGCAACAGCCCCCCCGGTTTATTCTGGAAAAGGACCTTTCCACGGGTAAAAAGGTGCGGCGCCCGGCTCAGAATTTGGAAATCTGGAGGAAAGGCTGGCGGTCTTGGTATAGAACCGTCTTGTGGCTGGTTGTGCTGAGCGGAGCGGCGCCTTCCGCGGCCGGCTTTTTCAGGCGCAAGCCGGCTCCGTTTCCGCTTAAGATTTTGACTCGGTTGGGGCCGGCGCTGGTTGCGGCAGCGGGGTTGATGTTGATTTCCGCCGGATATTTATATTTTCAAAGGGCGAAATGGAGGAATGAAAGACTGATCCCCGGAAAAAAGCTGGTGGAAATGTGGGGCCGCTGGACAATAGGCATTTCGTTGATCGCCGCCGTTTCCGCATTGTTGATTCCGGCTTGGCCGCAGATTCCTCCCCAAATCTGGCTGGCGTGGCTCGTTCATATAGTACGGATGATTTTCCGCGGCATGTTCAATACCGCGGATCAGCCTCCGGCGCCGTCCCCCCGGTTCGGCAGGTCGTTCATCAGGGCAAAAGCGCCGGATCCGGGGTTATGGATGCAAATAATCGCTGTCTTATACGCGGCGTTCACCTTCATTGTCATCCCGCTGACCGGCCTTTTCGGATTGGCGGTTTTCGCCGGTTCCATGCTCGCCCGCTTCAAAAAAAACGAGGCGGAAAAATTGAAGGGCCTGCCGCGCGTGCTGATCAGACTGTATTATTTGTGGAGGAAAATGCTGCAGCGTTTGTTAAACATCAATCTTCTTAATCCGTTCAGGACGGGCGGGAGGATGAACAGCCGGGATGAGCCGCTTGCCGCGCATAAGACAAGGCGTTATTTCTGGGGGTTTGGCCGTAAAGCCGTGGTGCGCAGGGAGTATTATAATTTGGTGGATAATGCCCGCCTGCATGGCATGGCCTGGAAAGCCGCCGATACCCCCGCTGAAATCGGAGAAGGCCTGGCGAGACTCTCCGGCAAGCCCGGCGAAACGGCGGAGATCACTGCCGTTTACCTGCAGGCGCGATACGGTAAGGATGTCCCGCTGCGGCCGGAGGTGCTGGATTACATAGGGAAATGCCGCCGGGTCCGTAAATTAATCCAAAGGCAATCCGAAAATCACGGGAGGTGAAGGAGTTGAAGAAAATCCGCATGGGCGTCATCGGGTTGGGCGGGATTTCAAGGGTACATATCGAGGGAATTCAAAGAAGCCCCGATGCGGAATTGGTGGCCGTATGCGACATCAATCCGGAGGTCCTCAAATCGAGGGGGGATCTTTACGGGATCCCCGAAAAGCGGCGTTTCACGGCCCACACCGCGCTGCTTAAATGCCCCGAAGTGGATGCGGTCTCCATTTGCACCGCCAACGACAGCCACTGTCAAATAGCGATGGATGCCGTGAAGTACGGAAAACCCTTCGCGCTGGAGAAGCCGGTCGCCCTTGCATACCCGGAAGCGGCCGGGCTGGAATTGGCGGCAAGGGAAGAAGGCGTATCGAACATGGTTTGTTTTTCCTACCGATTTAAAACCGCCGCCCGCTATGCGCGGCATCTGATCCGGCAGGGGGCGCTGGGGAAGATATATCATATTTACGTTCAATATTTCCAGGGATGGGCCATGTCCGAAAGCATTCCCCTGATCTGGAGGTTTTCAAAGGCGGTGTCGGGATCCGGCGCTTTGGGCGATCTGGGCTGCCATATGATAGACATGGCCCGTTTCCTTGTGGGAGATTTTACCAAAATTTGCAGCCAGGCCGGGACGTTCATCGAAAAGCGCAAACTTCCCGGGGAGGATTCTTTCGGCGCGGTGGACGTGGATGATTATTGCCATTTCCTGGCGGAGCTCGCGGGGGGCGTCCCTGCGGTCTTTGCCATCTCCCGCTATGCGTTCGGCCGGGGAAATTACCAGAGGATCGAGGTATACGGGGAGAAAGGCGCGCTTGTTTACAACCTGGAATTCGATGATTCGCTGCAGGTCTGTCTGGGGGATGTATACGGCAATGCCCGCGATTTCCACAATATTCCAGTCCCGCAACATTTCGCGGCGGATCAGATGCAGTCTTTTTTTAATATTGTGAACGGCAGGGGCGACGGCCTCGCGGCTTCCATCGAAGACGGCGCAGCCAGCCAGCGGGTGGTGGATGCGGTTATCGCCTCGTTTGAGCAGGGGAAGTGGATTAATATCAGTAATCAGCGATTAGTAACCGGTGATTTTTTGAACAATGACCAATGATCACTGATGGACATTTCAGTAATCAGCATAAAAGGAGGGAAATAAACTAAATGGAAAAAATACGCGTAACGGTCTGGAATGAATTTCGCCATGAGAAGCAGGATCCGAAGGTCGGGGAGGTATATCCCCAAGGCATACACGGCGCAATTGCAGAAGGTTTGAGGAAGGCGGAAGGCCTGCAATTGCGCACAGCCACTTTGGACGAACCGGAACACGGATTGCCCGAAGAGGTTCTTGCGAATACGGATGTGTTGATCTGGTGGGGGCACATGGCGCACGGCGAAGTCAAGGATGAAATCGTCAGCAAAGTATTCAACCGAGTGCTTGGCGGAATGGGTTTGATCGTCCTGCATTCCGGCCACGCCTCCAAGATATTCACCAGGCTGGTCGGCACCAGCGGCCGGTTGAAATGGCGCGAGCTGGGAGAAAAGGAAAGGCTCTGGGTGGTTGATCCGGCGCATCCCATTGCCGCCGGGATTGGGGAATATATTGAAATCCCGAAAGAAGAGATGTACGGGGAATATTTCCAGATTGCGCCTCCCGATGAACTGGTCTTTATCAGCTGGTTTGCCGGCGGGGAGGTTTTCCGGAGCGGCTGCTGCTTCCGCCGGGGGCAGGGCAAGATATTCTATTTCCGCCCCGGCCACGAGATGTTTCCGGCCTATTACCAGCCCGAGATTCTTAAGGTCATCGAAAACGCCGTGCGCTGGGCGGTGGCCGTAAAAAGGCCGGCCCCGGATTTCGCCAATAACGTGGGACCGCTGGAGAAGATTTAAAATAAATGAACTACAGACACTAACAACTCCGGCGTTAAGGGGGAGGGCCCTTGACGGACCATCCCCCCTGCCGCTTGTACGTCCATGGTACAAAGCGGTCTTTTATAATATTACAATAGAAACGGGGTTTTCTTTAACCCAATCCACCCTTTTCCCTCTATTTCGCAAAGCGGGAAATAAAAAGCGTGAGTTTGTCTCACACATACCTCCACGGCACGCCGGCATCTATCATCCTCACCCTGAGATCCGGAAAATCATTTTGAAGGTCCTCCTTAAACTCCGCAAGCCCCATGCTTTCGCAGGCGATATGCGACGTCTCCAAAAAACACACTCCGCTGTCTTCCGCAAACCTGAGAGATTCCTCATCGGCCTCTCCGGTTATGATACAATCGACCTGCTCATCCACAAGCCCCTGTAAAAAACTCATGTTCACGCTGAGGCCCAGGCCTCCGGGAGCCACGCCGGCCTTTTTGATGATGCGGTCCGGATTGCCAGTGACTCTGACGCGGTCCAGCCGAAGCTTTTCCTTCAACCGGAGGGCCAGTTCTTCCAGGGAGATCCCGCCGATTGCGGCGATATTTCCCGTCCTCTTTGCGCCGTCCGCCGCTCCGAGACCGGCGGCTTCGTAAAACCGGTTGGCGATATACGCGCGGTCCAGCGTGGCATGAGCTCTTATCACAGCCATATTCTTTCGGGCAAGAAACGCCAGCCTTTCCCTGTTGGCCTTCCAGGCCAGGGTCGTCTCCAAGTGCCGCCCGAATATGTAAAAATTATACGGAAATGTCAAATTTTCATGGCAGATGATCAAATTGCACCCTTCGGAGGCCGCTTTTTCCATCACTTCCAGCGTGGGCATCCAGCATACGGCTATACCGGAAACCTCCTGATTGATGTCGCCGAAAAGCAATATCTCTTCGGGACCTTTTGGGCCAAACTTGTCGAGATAGCGCATAATATCTTTTACGGTCATATGAATCCCCCCTTACCAAGAAAATAAGTTAACGGATAGCCTGTCGATTCACGTCAGTTTTTATTTTCATTACTTCGCTCGTATCAACGGAAGCTGACGTGAACGACTATTGGAAAATACGCATGTCGGGATTTTCCGGACCAAAATGCTTCAACATCACTATATTATCATATTTGCTCAGGTTGGTGATAATCACCCCTTCTCGGGCGGCTTTCTCCGTGACGAACATTTCGTCGGAGGTAAGCTGGCCGTACCTGATGATGGAGGGTGTTTCGATTCCCAGGTTGTTTATGGTCCCGTACCCCTGCGTCATGATGAATCCATATGCGGCGGAATCGGTTATCTTTACGGACCTGCCGGGCAGAACCGTCAGTTCCTTTGCGGAAAAGTCCTTGCTTCCGTATACGATCCATTTTTCCATATAACCTTCGGATTCCGTTTCACTCGTGTCTCTTACCGGTATGGGCTCCCGGAAACGGTTTTTCATAAATTCCGGATCCACATTCCGCTCCCAGTCAAGCGTACTGACAATATACTCGTAATCATCACGCAGGTTTTCCGGGACATCCTTGACCAGGAGGCGCCTGTCCACGGGACGTCCTTCCACCATTGACTGGAACATGAGATACACATCGCTTGCTTTTTGCGGTTCATAGGTAAGCAGTGAACCGGGCGCGTGCAGTATCCCGGGAGGTACGTCCCAGCCTGTTCCCGGGGTCAGCCTGTACGCCCTGCTGAGCTGTAATATGCCGTTATCCCCTTCGTTCCACCGCTTGAGGCAGTCGATCACCTGTTTCCGGGTGGTGCCCGGCTCAAGCCCGAAAAAGGTATAAGGGAAATTGTCATCGACGAAATTTTGCTGTACCGGGAAGTAATAAGCCTCGGGTTTGCCGGGGCGCCCCACCTTTGCCGCATGTTTATCCATTAAATGAACATGATGGGGAATGGGGCCCATGTTATCGAAGAACTTGGAAAACGCCATCCACTTTCCATACTTTTCCATCTGGCATTTCCCGATGATCTCGTCGCCCATGAGATCGATCGCATCCCTGAATAAAATCCTTTGATCCGCACCTTCGCCCTCGAGTACGATATAACTGAGGCCTTCGTCTTCAGGCGTTCCGGGCCCATTGTCCGCGGGGGTGGTGGAAGCGAACCATCTTTCGTTTATTCCGCCCCTGTGCGCTCCCAGGGCGTATAAATCCGAAGGATGCAGCTTAAGGCGCCTGCCGGGTATCATGAAGGCTCTGGGAACCCATGTGGGGGCAAAGCGCAGGATCCCGCCGTTTTTATCGAGTTCATCCGCCAGCTTTTTCCTTTTTCCTTCAAATGCCATATCCATGCGCTCCTTTTTTTAAGATTTTTTCGGAACGTCGTTAAAGTAACCGTTCAAACGGAAACTTCGCATAATCTCCAGGAAAGGCACGTTAAATTTTAAATAGCCGTTTTCGGCAACCGCTTCCATGGTATTTCCGTCCGGTGCGGATATTATTTTACACTCATGCGGGGGAGCCTTGATGGAAAGCTTAATATCGTAAACCTTGGGAATATATTCCGTCACGGGAAGCCAGCCGTTTACCAGCGTTTCTTTGCCGCTGTGGTTTACCAGGTGTATAATCAGGTCAGTGCCCTTTTTGACCGCCGTCATTTCAACCCGGGCGGGAGTTTCCACTCTGCAAATCGGCTCCGGCAGGAGTATGTCCGTCAGTTCAAGCACCAGCGCGGCGATATTGGGATTCAGGAAGGTTTCGTAAGAGGTGAACAATGGTCCGGCCGCGTAGATCACCTTTCCTTTTCCAACCTGGCGGCTGATGACCGCGGCATGGCCGGAAGAGTCCGCCGGAGGTGCAAATCCGTGGCCGAATTCCCTGCCCTCCTTGCCGACGGGTAGCGGCAGGATTAGCCTTTTGAGGACTCTTGCGCCGCCCTTCGGCTTGATAAGGGCGAACCGGCCGCGCACCAGTATCGGATCCGGTATTCCGCCGCGGTTGTATTCTATATATGAATAGTCCAAAGCCGCATGGCCTTCATAATCCGCGCCGGCAAACTCGAGGATGTCCCCGTCCACTTTTTCCGTATCGCCGGACTGCGCGATAAGCAAATTCCCTCCCGCCTCGACGAAGCTTTTGATTCCGGTTTTAATGCCGGCGCTCAAATGTTCCAGTTCGGGCAACACCAGAAGTTTGTATTGCGGGAGCATTTTCAGCAGGTTCCCGGTATTCAGGGCGGTATAATGCCTGCCATGCCTCATGAATATATGCGCCGCGCCCTCCAACTGCCGCATGCGCATCTTGCGGGTTTGAGCTGCGGGGAAATATTGAAGCTCCGGTCCGATAATGTGCTCCAGAGGGTGCAAAACGGCGGTTTCGGGCAGATGCTCCGCCCCCTCCACCACATCCCGCCTTTCCTGTATGAAACCGAAGACGTCCTTCATCACCGCATAGGCTCTTTCCTCCATGGAGCCGTCGGGGAGCTGGCGGTCGATAAGATAAAATCCTCCTCCGCTGGCTATGGCGGCGGCACCGGTGTATTTCAGGGTTTCGGGAGTATTATTGCTCCAGTCGCCAAGTCCGTGCAAAAACCTGCCGCACATATAATCAAAGGGATAACCCGTCCCCGCCCAGTAATGCGCGTAGTAGCTTGCGGTGGATCCCGAAGTGAACAGGTCGCCGGCGAGCCGGCGGATAAAAGGCGGCGGCAGATCCGGCTGCCCGGCGGACCATGCCCAATTGAAGATGACCGATACCTCCGGCTTGCGCTCGTGAATGATCCTGGCTACCTTGGCGAAAAAAGCCTCATATTGCCCGTAGTACCATTGGACATATTCAAGCCAGCCGGGATCAGCGCTGTTTTCCGGTATGGGTTTGCCGAACCGGCTCCGGCAATTGCCGCAGTAGCATGGAATAAACTCCGACATGGTATCGTAAAAGAGCTCATCCACATCATATCGTTCAATTATTTCAAGAGATTGGGGTATCAGCAGCTCATCCGGGTATCCGCTGTTGACGCAGACCGGAAGATACTTTCCGCTAAAATCCTGCTCTTTTAATGGACCTTTATCCTTCCGCAGGATCCATTCAGGGCGCTTCCTTACGGCGGCGCCATCCAAAAATACGCTGTAATAGCAGGTTGCGCCAAGGCCAGCTTCCCGGCAGCCCTTTACAAACTCGCCTAACATGTCCTTTTGGAGGCCCGGATGCACCGTTCCTATCCTGGTGGGGTAATAGGAAAAGCCGTAATGGCACTTGCCGAAGAATACCAAGCTGTCGGCTCCCGCGTCCTTTGCTTTTGCCGCATGGACGGCGCCGTCGAAACCTTCTCCCACTATCGCATCCCCGGGGATATGAAAGTCAGGATGGCACCTGCACAGGTATGCTTTTTTAAGCCTCATCAAATCAATCCTCCAGATTTCATGGATTAAAAAAATTTGTTATAATATAAGGGGATAGAATTTGATTTTATTCTATTACGGAAGCCGAAAGTTTGCATGGTATGTATTAATCAATAATTAGGAAATATTGTTTTGTTGGAGGCGCCGGCATCATGAAAACCGCCTTGTATAAAGCAGAGAATCTATTCAGGCCGAATGAGCTTTTTTATATAAACAGGGTTAATGAAATGACGAGGGACAAATGCGTTTACCATACCCATGACTTTGTGGAAATATGCTATGTCAGCGCCGGCAAGGGCTATCATCTGGTCGGCGATAGACAATATGAGGTGTTCAAGGGTGATTTGTTCATCATCAATAATGACATCCGGCATACCTTTTTCAGGGAATCGGAGGAGGGGCTTATTACCTGCAATATAGTTTTTAAACCGTCATTTTTAGACCGTCTCTTATCAGGTATCGAAGATTTAAATTTTTCCACGCTTTCCACTTCTTTCCTCTTTAATGACATGACGCCCGGTCCAGCCGGTCCGGGATATTTAAAGCTGAATCTGGAAGAGCAAAAAGAGTTTGATGTTCTGGTTAATAATATCTATAAGGAATACACCTTGAAACCTAATGGATATATGAGCATTATCAGGGCATATATGATCCAGTTGATCATCAAAATTGTCAGATCCCTTGCTGAAAAAGGAAAAAACTCTAAAGAGGCCGCAGAAAAAAATCCGCTTGTGGAAAACATCATACATTACCTGAAGGAGCATTTCGCTGAAAGGTTCAGTCTAACAGGCCTGGTTTTGAAATCTTTTTTCAGCAAGGGCCATCTCTGTAAAGTCTTCAAGGAAGCGACCGGAATGACCATGTCCTCATACGTTCAAAAGCTCCGCATTGACGAAGCATGCAAACTTATCAGCAGCACGGATATGAAAATGACGGATATCGCATATAAGGCCGGATTTTCTGATTATAAATCCTTTTACCGGTTGTTCAAGAAAGTGACCGGAAGAAGGCCCGCAGAATACAGGCAGGCATTGTCTAAACCCCTCCTAAAAATAAAGAACCGGCTGTAAAGCGCCGGTTTCTTATCTTCGGTTACCCGCATAATTTAGGTTTTGGATTTATTCGGCCGGCTTCATCCGACCACTTTAACTTTCACCCCGTCCGGCGTTTTGACGTGGTCAAAGATGCGCCTTCCTTCGTCGTCCGTATGCCATTTTACCTCGACCGCCCCTTTCGGGTGGGGGAAAGCGCCTTCGGCGAAAGAGACTCCATGCGCCTGCACCCGGATCTCCACTTCGTCCAGATCCGGCGCCTTTGGAAAATGTACGCCCAGGACGTGTTTGGATAAAAAATAGGTAGGGCTGGCGGACCAGGCATGGCAAAGGCTGCTGCGGAGCGAGAAATACTCCGGGGTGGTTTTCAATCCCTGGGCCAAAGCCCAGCCCCATCCCTGCTTGATCATGTTTTGTGCAGTCTCGGTCAATCCTGCTTTATAGAGGCCTTCCAGAATATAAAAACCGAAGTTGGGCGAAGCCAATACTCCGCCCGATGGATCGTAGCCGTTGGCGAAAAGGGAGCGGAGTTCGTAAGCCACATGCTTTTTAATCCATGGGAGCTGCCGCTCATCGGCTACACCGGCCCTTACCGCAAACAGGCTGGCATGGACGGAATGGGATGTCCACGCCAGATTATCACTGTAACAATTCCTGCTTGTGTCCCAGAATTTTTCGGGGATGGTGCATTTAAGGATATCCACGCGCTTTTGCAGGGCTTCCCGATCGGAGGTTTTGCCCAGGGCTTGCGCCAGTATCATCGCGCTTTGTAGCGCGATCAGGTAGGTGCAACTGAAGACGCAATGGATGCCGGAGTTGTCCATGTGGCCCTTCAGAATGCCGATATCGCCGTGAAAACCGCCGTAATGCGAATGAACGCCCCTCTTCTTATGCCATTCGGAATCCAGCAGCAAATCATCCCGCTCGTCCGCCAAGTCGTGAAACCACTGCAGGTTCCCCATCATGGCCGGCCAATCCTTCTCAATAAGCGCCAGATCCCCGGTGTTCTCATAATAGGCGCGATATCCTTCCAGCATGTTCAGGGCGAAGTCGGCGATGGTATAGTCGCCGGTGTTCGGGTAAACCGCGCGGAATTTCCCGGTGGGGTCCGGAGATTGGCCGTACAGCTCCAGGCATCGCCGCATGAGGGCCTGATCGCCGAAGACCGCGAGGTTGACGTGATATTGAATGATGGTGTCCCTCCCGTACATCCCGCGCTCCCGGCCCGGGCAGTCGATATAGGCGTCTTCCATGTTGGTCGCCTGGGTGCGGGCGCCCATCCGCCAAATTTCGTTGAGTAAGGCGTCGGAGCATTGAAATGAACCTTTTTTCTCCGCAGGGTAATTGGCTGAACGCAGGGAGAGTGATTCCAAGGTGATGTCTTCGCCTGTATTCCGCACGGTCAGCCGGAGATAACGCATGCCTCGGGGTCCGCTGGGAAGCCATTCGATGGTATCGCGGCTGCAGAGGATGCGGTCTCCGGCGGAATAATCATGGGTGTGGCGGAGGTGCTCGTGATCCGCTTTCAGGTGTTCGCTGTAAGTAAGGTCGATGACCGCTCCGCGCACGCCCTTCATTTTCAGTTGCGGGAAGGCAAGGCGCATCTGTTCCAAATCCAGGAGGACCGTAAAACCGTCCGGATAGGCGGAATGCGCAAAAACATGCCCGTTTATGGATTTAGGCGAAAGGATCTCAAAGGGTTCGCCGTAGTCATCCCAGCTTGTTTCCCTGCAGGGGCTCTGGGCGGGGTTGTCCCTGGAAGCATAGATCCATCCGCCGATCCCGCTTAGTTGTTCGTCCGGGGCATAGGGCAGGGTTTTATGTTTTAAGTGGCGATCATAATCCGAAACGCTTATAACCGGGGAATACCTTATGAAATAGGGCGAATCGAATTTCATTTCGGCCGAGAGAATCAGACCTTTCCCGCGGGGCAGGGCGATATAATGGTGTAAAACGTCGAAATACAGGATCACCTTGCCGAAGAAATAATTCCAGCCGGCCTTCAATTCCCAGCGCTGGTTTAACCTCATGCTTTTATGAAGGCATTCCACGCCCCGCGGCAATTCCCTTCCGTTCAGCCAGTTTTCGCCCCAGAATACCCCCACGGTCACGGTTTGGGCGGCGGGGGAATAGATCCAGGTGGAATAGGCGATGAAGTTGCTGTAATCTTTTCGGTTGTCTTCGAAAAAATGCGGAACCGGAAGGCTGAAGGAGAACCATTCCTCGTTTTTCATCAGGGGCCGGACGCTTGCGACTTTCGAGACGGGTATGTCGGCCCCCGACATGAAAGGAATACTGCGCGGAGCCAGTTTCCCCCATGCCGACTGGTTGGCGAGTTCTTCCGCCGGCGGCCAGCCGCTGTCATCAAAGCCAGCTTCTTTCCATCCCTCCTCTTCTCCGGCCTGATCGAACAAGTCCGCGGCGTTTAAGGCGAAGCTGATTTTGGATGCGTAGCGCCCGTGGGCTTCCGAAGCCTTCCCGCGCCATAAGGGACCGCCGGTGTTCAGGGAAAAGACCTCACCTGCATCGGTTTTCACTTCACCCCATGCCGTCAGGCCTGCCTGAGCGGGCATGGATTTATAGGTTTTATGGCCGAAATAATTGACCTGCACTGCCAGGACATTTCTTCCCGGAGCAAGGTGGCGGGCGATATCGTGCGTATCGTATAATGGAAAACGCGGATCAAAGCGCACCGGCCCGAATTCAATGAATTTCCCGTTGATGAAAAGCTGATAGGAAGTATCGGCAAAGATGCAGAGCAGGGCTGATTGCGGATTGCCCTTCAAATCCAGAGTTTTGCGGAACAGGCCAAAAAGATTGCGCCCTTTCCCCGTGGAATCATACCAAATGAATTTAGCTTTCACATGATCCGACAAATTCGTTCGCCTCCATTAACGTGCAGATGATTTCATTATAATTAAAAAAACCATCTTTGCCAATTTATATTTATCTCATCGGTTGTTATTTTACATTTTTATAATATCCGGAGGCAGGATTGTGATCTAATTTACCGAAGATGGAAATCATAGGAAATTTTCTGAAGGCGGTTATTTTCCATAATGCGCAAATATAAGTGTCTGATCACCGATCATGACGATACCGCTGTCCACAGCACGGCGGAAATTCATTATCCCGCTTATCTGGAGGCGATGAGGGTTTTAAGGCCGGATTGTTCTCCGCTCGATCTGGATGAATATTTCATCATGAACTTCCATCCGGGATTTATGACTTATCTGCGGCAAACGCTGGGTTTTAGCGATGAAGAGGTTGAAAAGGAATATCGGATCTGGCGCCGCTTCACGGAAAAACGGATACCTACTTTTTATCCGGGTTTTCTGGAGTTTTTAAAGCTTTTCCGCGCCATGGGAGGGCTGGTTGCTGTAGTGTCCCATTCCGAAGCGGAATTGATCCGCCGGGATTACCGCGCCGCCGAAGGGAACGGTTTTATGCCGGATCTTATTTTCGGATGGGAATGCGATGAGACCAAGTGCAAGCCGCATCCTTATCCCGTGCGGGAGATATTGAAATTTTACGGATTAAATCCGCAAGAGGCATTGATTCTGGATGATTTAAAACCGGGATATCTGATGTCGCAAGCTTGCGGCGTGGATATGGCCGGGGCGGGCTGGGGGCACCGGATTTCGGAGATCGAGCGGTATATGCGGGAAAATTGCAACCATTATTTTGCCACAGTAGAGGAGTTGAGGGATTTTATGCTATAATTCGCCTCCTTTCATAAGACATTATATGAGGTAATTGCGTTGTTACCTTAAATTCAAGGTCTTGCCGCTAAATATAGTGTATGGCTGCCATTAGGCTATCGATATTTAGTGGCAAGATGTAAAATTATCATACGACGCAAATTGCTCGATATAGATTGAATAAGTCAGGTAACTTTCGCATGTCAGTTTAGCCCGGCGGCAAAGTCATATCAATCAAAATTTAAATCGAGCGCATATACAACGAAACTTAAGGTTGAGCGCCGGATGGGGGCATGTATGGAAGGAGAGGGAAGTCATGCCTACGCTGCACCTCGGTTTTCTCGCCTCTCATGGCGGAAGCAATATGCAGGCGATCATCAATGCATGCAAGCACGGCAGACTGGATGCCATCCCTTGCGCGGCAATAAGCAACAACAGGGATTCCTTCGCCCTGGAACGCGCCAGGGATGAAAGGATCCCAAGCTACCACCTGAGTTCCAGAACTCACCCTGAGCCGGAGAAACTGGACGAGGAGATTTTAAGCGTACTGCGGAAACATGGGGTTGATACGGTCATCCTGGCCGGTTACATGAAAAGACTCGGTCCGCGCACACTCGGAGCCTATCAGGGACGCGTCCTCAACATTCATCCAGCACTGCTGCCGAAATACGGCGGCAAAGGGATGTACGGCAGGTTCGTACACGAGGCTGTGCTGGCGGCGGGGGAAAGAGAATCCGGCGCCACGGTGCATATTGTCACTGCGGAATACGATCAGGGACCTATCGTCAACCAATGCCGGGTGCCGGTATATCCGGACGATACAGTGGAGACCCTGAGCGCCAGGGTGCTGGGGGAGGAGCACAAGCTGTATGTGGAAACCCTGCAGAAGATTGCAAATGGAGAGATTAAGCTGGAAGGAACCTGATAATCTTTGCAATAATTGCAGGAATTTTTTTTCCGGTGTATAATATAGTAAACGTAATTCAGGGGGGGGAGTTCATTTAAGAATGTACATGTGTACATTATAATTCAGGGGGGGATGCGGGGCATGAAAGGGACCTGGAATTTGTTGGTGTATATTTTTGCGGCTGCCGTAGCCTGTTTCCGGCTGCCGCCGAAAGCGGGGGGAAAGGCGCAGTTCCCTATACTTGGCGCAACGTCCCTATCGGCGGCGGCGGATATGTCACCGGCATGGTAATTCATCCTAAAGTCCCGGACTTGGTATACATACGGACAGATGTGGGGGGGAGCATACCGCTGGGACGGCAGGGGAAAGCATTGGATCCCGTTGACCGATTCGTTCGGCGCGTCTGAGGAAAATCTATACGGCATCGAAAGCATCGCCGCAGATCCGTCCAATCCTGACTTGCTATATCTTGCAGCGGGAAAATACGATAAGGAATCGCTGCGGTCCTGGGGACAGTGGAAGAATGGGGATCCCGAGCCGTGCGATGTTTTAAAGTCTGCGGATCGGGGTAAAACATGGCGTCGCGTGGAGAGTTTCCCAGTCAAGGGGCAGGCGCCGTTGGGTTTGGTGTTCGCGGTTTTCGATCCCAATTCCGGGCATCGCGGGAAATCTACTCCGAAAATTTTTATCGGCGTTTACGGGGAAGGCGTTTACGCAAATAAAGACGGCGGCCCTTTGATGCACGAAAAATCCGTAAAATTTAATATCACATAATCTACATTGCCACAGGAGGGAAAAAGTGAACCGCAACGATATAGCCAAGGCGGCGAAGGTCTCATCGGCGACCGTGTCGAGGGTCATCAACGGAAGCTCCTGCGTCGCCGAGGATACGCGCAGAAAAGTTTTGAAGGTTATCGAAGAGATGTCTTACAGGCCCAGCTTTGCGGCGCAATCGCTGAAAAAGGGCGGGGTCACCAGGCAGATCGGTTTGATCGTGAACGATGTGACCAATCCCTATTATGCCGAGATCGCGCTGGGCGTCGAGGAAACGGGCAGAAAAGCGGGTTATTCGGTTGTTTTAGCCAACAGCTTCCGCGGCAACTATCTGCACTTTTGTCTGGACGGATTCAGCCGCAGGCAGGTGGACGCGGTGGCTTTGCTCTCGGCGCCGACGAAGGCGGAGGCGGAGTATTTAAAGAAACTGAAATTGCTTATAGAGAAGAATATCGCATTGATGGCGGTCAGCCATACCGGGACCTGGCTCTCCGGGCTTAAACGCCTGGAGATGACGGTTTTTACGATGGATTTGTTTACTGTCGCTCAAAAAGCCGTTTCTTATCTTTACGGACTTGGTCACCGCAGGATCGCTTTCATCACTGGAAACGACACTACCGAGGAAAGATTCCTGGCGTATAAGCAGGCCCATCGCGAACTCGGCCTGCCCCTTGATCCCTCGCTGGTACTCGTGGAAAAATCATATAAGGATGATCAGGGAGTAGGCTACCGGGGCATGAAAAAATTATTGGATGAGGGAAAGCGCCCTTCGGCGGTGTTTGCCTTCAACGACCTGGTGGCCATGGGCGTCCTGAGGGCGCTTTATGAAGAAAAAATCAGGGTGCCCGAGCAGGTTTCCGTGATAGGCTGCGATAATATCATGCTCAGCGCATTCACCTGCCCTCCCCTTACCACCATCGACATCCCGAAATATAAGCTGGGTTCGGATATTTGCGCCGCTTTGCTGAATGTCCTCAAGGGGGAAAAGCCCTTCCACAAGAAAGTGACGGGGGAATTGATCATTAGGTCCAGCACGGGCGGGTGCAACGCATAAAAAAATAATACCGGAGGTGGGAGCGAGCTGATTTTTATTCCGTCATCAAACGAACTGGGGGGAGAAAAATGAGAAAATCCATATACGGGGGATTGATTTTGGTTTGTTTGCTGTGTACGGGCCGGGCATGGGCGGAAAAAGAGCCGGTGGTTCTTGAAATTATGGACGGCTATGTCAGCCAGAGCAAGTTTATCGACAATGAAATCAAGCTGTTTGAAAAAGCCAACCCCGACATCAAGATCAAGCGCAACAGGCTTACCAACAAACGGCTGGAAGAACTGCTGACCCTGTTGTTCAGAGGCGACGGGAATATTCCGGACCTGATCGAGACCCGTGCGAATTCCCAGAGCTGGTACCTGCATTATGATTTTATCCGGGACATCAATACATATGCGGAAAAAGCCGGGTGGCGCCGGCGCCTGCCGGCCAAATACCGGTTTCTCGTGGAAAACCTGGACGTTTATACTTTTCCCACCGAATTGCAATGCGCCAATTTTTACATGTTTTACAACCGAAAATGTTTCAAGCAGGCGGGATTATGGGATAAAAATAAGGATGAACCCGTCTATCCGGCCACCATGGACGAATTTAAAAACTCCATGATCAAGCTGGGCCAGGCTGGAGAAAAATATGGTTTTACGGGTTTGGGCCTGGCGCGGGTCAACGTTCCGTCCGCCGGCTTTTGCGAGTGGACCGTATATCAGGGAGCATATAGCCGCTGCGCGTATAATTTTGAGGAAGTGGATTACCGTACGGGCAGGCCGGACATGGATCATCCGGCATATGTGAAAACCATGAAAATGCTGCTGGAAATCAAGCGCAAAGGCGGGATAAATCCGGATTTCGCCTCGGCGCAGGACGACATCATGCGGGCGCGTTTCGCCATGGATCAGGTGGCCGCCGTGATCGGGGGATACTGGAATATTCAGGAGTGGAGCAACAAGTTTCCTGATTTTAAGCATTATGATGTCAGGAATTTCCCGCCTCCTGATAAGAAAGGCTACCGGGGGCTGTGGCGGGCCGGCGTCCGCGGCGGCTTGTATTATCTTACGAAGAAGGCCAAACACCCGGATGAAGCCTTCCGGTTCATCGACTGGTTGGCGAGCAAGGAAGCGGGCAAACGTTATGTACAATACGGGATGGGACTGTCCATTTATCCCGAAAACAACGTTAAGGAGAATTTTACCGTACCGCAGTGGGAGCAGTATTTCTCCGAATCAAGGAAGGTTACGGTCATCGGGCCGTGGCAGTTTGTGCAAAACAGGAAGCCGGATCTGGTGAAGGTGACCATGTCGCCGGTCACACCCAACCTGGAGGAGATTTTCATGGGGATCATGACGGAGATGATCCCGGAGGATAAGATCGAGGCGACTTTCAAGGAGTATAACCGGAAGTTCTGGGAGAAAATCCAGGAAGCCTTCGCGAAGGCCAAAAAAGAAGGACTGGACGTGGATTTGTCGGATCTGATCATTCCGGACTGGCCCGACCAGTTGCATGATTATGTGCCGAAAAAAAAATAATGTTCCGGACTTCTCCGGCCGATTATGATTGCGGCGTTAAACCCGGCGGTTTGCGACAAACCGCCGGGTTTTTTACCCCCAAGAACATGCCGGTTCATTATAATCATTTTAGACAATCAGCTATCTGCACTTCCCTTGCCCCGGGTTCGCCGCGTTCCTGCATGACCGGAGTTTCATAGACGGTGGCCGTGTTTTTAAATTATTCACTTTCTCCCGCCTGTTGGGGGAAGATAAGTTACACGGGCAGGAGATATGGCTGAAACCGTCGATCCGGCTGGAAGTCTCCCCGCCGTGTGGAGAAATTTTGCCAGTCATTAGTAAATGGTTTACTCACCCGGAATTTTTCTTAAGGAATATAGAAATGAAGCATGCTTCAGCAATAATATACAATCGGGCTTTGTTATCCTTTGCTTTGAGCGGAAAAGAAAGCAAGCCGGGCACGCTTCTCCGGCCGATCCTCCGAGATCCTTAAAATCCCTCCAATCCGGTGAAATTTTCAATTATTATTTAAGTTTTTGAAAACTCCATTTACAAACAAATCCGAAAATCTTATAATATGAATATAAGTCCGAATATCTTTGTTAAGAAACGTAATACCGTTTTCATAATTTTGTACACGGGAGCGTGGGAAAGATCGACAAGGAACAAATCTGGAGGCGGGTTTGCGATGTCTGGGAGATCGAAGCTAAAACCGTGACCGGCTTAAAAAACACCGTTGACGCGAATACCGTGGCCGATGCGGTGAAAATGCTTGCGGAGCGCAGGGGTAAGGTGGTCACGGTCGGTGTGGGTACCTCGGCGGCTGCCGCCCGGAAAATCGCCCATACGCTTTCCTGCAT
The DNA here is from genome assembly GCA_050260475.1 of Bacillota bacterium. Lineage (GTDB taxonomy): Bacteria > Bacillota > UBA4882 > JBLNCG01 > JBLNCG01 > JBLNCG01. Next base: position 77,368 of record JBLNCG010000019.1, on the reverse strand, counting down.
CGAAATTCCGGCTTTCTTCCTTTCCCCAGGGGACGGCGTGCACGGGGCTTTGGGGGTGGTGCAGAAGGGCGACGTGGTGATCGCCATTTCCAAAGGGGGCGACACGGAGGAGATCGCGAAAATTTTACCAGCAGTCAAGGCGAAGGGCGTAAATTTGATCGGCGTCACCGAGAACGAAAATTCCGTCCTGGGAAGCGCCGCGGATATTTGTTTGAAAATAAAGGTGGAAAAAGAAGCCTGCCCGTTCAACATGCTGGCCACCGCCAGCGCCATGGCGGTGATCGCGGTTTTTGACGCCATGGCCATAGCGCTTATGGAGGTTACCGGCTACACCCGTGACAAATTTGCCATAATCCATCCGGGAGGCGCCGTGGGAGAGCGGTTGCTCAAGGGAAAGAAGTGATGACTTGAAAAAAATGAAGGCCGCCGTATTTGAAGGAATAGAAAAAATGGTGGTCCGGGAAGTGCCGGTGCCCGAGTGCGGGCGGGACGGTATGCTCGTGCGCGTGGAATCTTGCGGCATCTGCGGAGGGGACATCCGGAACTATCATAACGGCCTGCGGTACGGCATCGAAAGGCAGATCATCGGCCATGAGATAGCCGGAGTGGTGGAGGATAAGGGAAGCGGGGTCACCCGCTTTCAGGCCGGCGATAAAGTGGCGCTGGCCCCTGATGTAAGTTGCGGGGCTTGTTATTATTGCCGGCGGGGATGGGTCAACCTGTGCATGGATCACAAGATGCTCGGGACCAATTGGCCCGGGGGTTTCGCGCAGTATGTACACTTGCCCGGCATTGTCCTGCAAAGAGGTTTTGTGGAACATATGCCGGAAGGCATCAGCTTTGACGAGGCGGCTATGGCCGAACCCGCCTCCTCCGTGGCGGCCTGCCAGGAATATAACGGCATCGGTCCGGGAGACACGGTGGTTGTAATCGGCGACGGGCCCGTCGGGTGTATGCATGTGGAGTTAGCCAGGGCCAGGGGGGCCGCGAGAGTGGTTATGGTCGGCCTGACCAGGCTGGATTCCGTCCCGCAGTTCAACCCGGATGCGATCATCGATTCCGCTGCACAGAACCCCGTGGAGGAGGTACTGAAGATTACGGAAGGGCTGGGCGCGGATGTGGCAATATGCGCGGCGCCTGTTACCTCCATACAGGAACAGGCGGTAGAGATGATCAGGAAAAGAGGCAGGGTTATCCTCTTCGGAGGCGTGCCGAAAAACAACCCCATGACATCCTTAAACAGCAACCTCATCCATTACAATGAAATTACCGTTACCGGCGCGTTTTCCTATCCCGCCGACGGCCTTCGGAAAGCCTTGCGGCTTATCGCGGAAGGGAAGATATCCGCGCGCAAATATGTAACCAAAACGGTCACACTGGAGGGGATTCCGGAAGGGATCGCCTGGGCCGAACAGGGGAAGGCGTTAAGGGTGGTGGTAAAGCCGTGGGAGTAGAATCAATCATCGAGGATTGTTGAAACCGGAATGGTTTAAGAGAGGCATCCAGGAATGGAGATAGGCCGGATCCCTCTTCCCGAAGAGTGAGCGGGAGTAAGTTTTCCTTACTGTCATTGTAAAGAAAGGACGGACAGCATGTACGAGATCGATGGCAAACTTCGACAATTGCAGGATGAAGGCAGGCCGATCCAGGTCGGGCTGATCGGCGCGGGGCAGATGGGCACCGATATTATAGCCCAGGTGCAGGGCATGGCGGGCATGGAGATTCCGGCGGTGGTGGATCTCAAGGCTGAAACCGCCGTCAGGGCATACCGTCTGGCGGGTTATCAGGGAGATATCGTGGAAACGGATGATCCGGCCGAAGCGGAAAAAGCCATGTCCGCAGGTAAAAAAGTGGCGGCCACCAGCCACCGGATTGTCACTTCGGCCCGGCGGATCCAGGCGGTCATCGACGCCACCGGATCCCCTGAAATGGGCGCCCGCATCTCCCTGGAATGCATCAACAACAAAAAACACATCGTGATGATGAATGTGGAATGCGACATCACCATCGGTCCCATTCTCCGCCAGCTGGCGGAAAACGCCGGAGTGGTCTATTCTCTGACCGCCGGTGATGAGCCGGGGTCCATTATCGAGCTTTACCGCTTCGCCAGGGCGCTGGGTTTCAAGGTCGTGGCGGCGGGTAAAGGGAAAAACAATCCTCTTGACATTTACGCCACTCCCGACCGGTGGGAGGAAAAGGCCAGGGCGCGCCACATGAGCGCCAAAATGCTAGTGGAGTTCGTAGACGGCTCCAAGACCATGATCGAGATGGCGGCGGTGTCCAACGCCACCGGCCTGGCGCCGGACATCCGCGGCATGCACGGGCCGCATTGCAACATCAAGGATTTGACGCGCATCTTTTGCCTTAAAAGCCAGGGAGGCATTCTGGAGAAGGAGGGGGTTGTGGATTACGGAATCGGAGATATCAACCCCGGGGTCTTCGTCATTGTCACCACGGATCATCCCAGGCTAATCGAGGGATTGGCGCAGAGGGACATGGGCAACGGCCCCAATTATTTGCTGTTCAGGCCTTATCATCTGTGCAGCATCGAAACGCCCCTGACTGCCGCGCAGGCCGTGATTTACGGAGAGTCCACCGCCCATCCCCTGAATAAGCCGGTTTCCGAATGCATTACCGTGGCGAAGAAAGATTTGAAGGCGGGGCAGATTTTGGACGGCATCGGCGAATACTGTTACCGGGCGAGCATTGATCTTGCTTCCGTAGCCAGGGACGGGAACATGCTCCCGGTGGGCCTGGCCGAAGGGGCGAAACTGCTTTGCGACGTGAAAAAGGACGGAGTGATCACTTACGACATGGTGGAATTGAACAATAATTCGGTATTGCTGCAGATGCGCAGGCTGCAGGATCAGATGTGCGTTTGAATTTTCAGTATAAAACATTTATCATTCAAAGACGACGGGAGAGTTGCAAATGAGCGAAATTAGGATTTCCGGCACAAAAGACCATTTCGAAAAAGACGGTAAACCCTTCTTTTATTTGGCGGATACGGTCTGGAGCGCGTTTTCCAACGCCGCCCCGGAGGAATGGGAGGAGTATCTGGATTACCGGCGCATGCAGAATTTTAATGTGCTGCAAATTTCGGTTTTACCTATCCTGCATGACCGGAGCGAATCCGTGCTCCGGATCGAGCCGTTTCACCTTAATTCCCGGGGGACCTTCGATTTTTTGCGCATCAACGACGCGTATTTTACGCGCGCCCGTAAAATGGTTGAAGCGGCGGCTCAAAAGGGATTTACTGCGGCCCTGGTGGTGTTGTGGTGCAACTATGTACCCGACTCCTGGGCTTCCAAATCGCATCCGGATTACATCATGCCGGCGGAGGCGGTGAAGCCCTATACGGAATATGTGGTGAACGCTTTCCGCGAATTCAACCCCATCTATATAATCTCCGGTGATACGGCTTTTGAATCGGAGCTTTTAAAAAAGCATTACCTTACGGCGCTTGAAACCGTCAAATCCATGTGCCCGGAGGCGCTTACCACCATGCATCTTTCAGGCGGGAACGCCGATCTGCCGGAGGAATTCGTCCAATCCCCCCATCTTGATTTTTATATGTATCAATCGAGCCATATGGCGGAACATCAAAACAACTCCTATTACCTGGCCGGTAAATTTTTGGAAAAGCCCGTTAAAAAGCCCGTCGTCAACGGGGAGCCTTGTTACGAAGGCCATGGACACGGCAATAAATACGGCCGCTTCAGCGCCTTCGATGTGCGCAAAGCTGTCTGGCAAAGCCTTTTGTCCGGAGCCAAAGCCGGTGTCACTTACGGAGCCCACGGGATCTGGTCCTGGCACAGGCGGCATGTGAAATTCAGTAGCGAATCTTTCTCCGGCACCCCTTTTCCGTGGCGGGCGGCGCTGCAGTTGCAAGGAGCCTGGGATGCGGGATTTGCCCGCTGGATTTTTGAACAAAATCAATTATTTGATTTGGAACCTGCGGATATTATCGTCAACGAAACCGGGGAAATCACCGCCTGCGTGTCCAACGGCTCGAGGAAAATAGCCGTCTACGCCCCCTATAACGCCGACATCAAGGTGAAGATGGATCTCTCCGGATATGACTGGACGCTTTTTGATCTCGCCAACCGCCGCGTGGCTAAACCGGTATTGGCCAATGACGGGAGCTTGTTCGTGTTTAAAATGCATGATTTCAATACCGATATCCTCTTGATCGGCGCAAAACAGGAGTTTTCTTGATCCGGAGCAAATATGGCGTGCGGCTATCATTAGGCTATCAATATTTAGAAGCGTTGTGAATGGTAAGACGTAAAAATATAGTTACAACGCAAATTGCCCTTAATTTGAGTTGATTAACTTTTTCCAGTTGGAACAAGCAAAAAGGGGGATAAACACATGGATCACAAAGTCTTGATCGGCCTGGCGCCGACCCGGAGGTTCATCTTCAGCAAGGAAGACGCCCATAAATTCAAAAAATTGACCCAGCAGAAACTGCAGCAACTCGGCGTGAATTATGTGGACATGGAGGATGTCAACGAAGAAGGCTTGCTGCACGCCGAAGAAGACGTGGCCAAGGTGGTAAAAAAATTCAAGGATGCCGGCGTGAACGCGGTATTTTTCCCGCACTGCAATTTCGGCACCGAGGATGTGGTATGCAAGGTCGCCCATGCCCTAAAAGTGCCCATCCTGCTCTGGGGGCCGCGGGATGAAGCCCCGCTGCCGGACGGCGCCCGGCTGCGCGATACTCAATGCGGCCTGTTCGCAACGGGCAAAGTGTTTCGCCGGTTCAACCTGCCGTTTACTTATATAGTGAACTGCCGCCTGGAGGACGAGGTTTTCGAGAGGGGCGTGAGGAATTTTCTTGCCGCGGCCAACGTGGTCAAGGAATTCCGGAAGATGAGGATTCTGCAGATTTCCACCCGGCCTGCGGATTTCTGGACCATGATGTGTAACGAGGGCGAACTGCTGGAAAGGTTCGGCATTCAGCTCAGGCCCGTCACCATGTCCGAATTCACCAATAAAGTCCTGGAGTTGGAAAAAAGCAGCGATCCGGAAGTTGCGAAAACCGTGGATTACATCAAGGCCAATATGGAAGTCTCCGTGCCCGAAGAATTCGTGCGGAGGGTGGCGGCGATGAAAACCGCCATGAAGCGTCTGGCCGCCCTTTACGGCTGCAACGCCGTTGCCATCCAGTGCTGGAGTTCCTTGCAGGAAGTGCTGCACGTGATGCCCTGCGCCGCCAATTCGCTGCTTACTGATGAAGGGATTCCGGTGGTTTGCGAAACGGATATCCATGGCGCAATCACGGCCGTCATGGCCCAGGCCGCGGCCATGGGCCAGAATCCACCCTTCTTCGCCGACTGGTCCGTGCGCCATCCGGAGAATCCCCATGGAGAGCTTCTGCAGCATTGCGGCCCCTGGCCCATTTCACTGGCGAAAACCAAAGCCCGGTTGGGCAGGCCCTTTGCCTTCCCCGAGCATTGCCCGGGTTCCGTAATCGCTGAGATCAAAGGCGGGGAAATCAGCCTGCTCCGCTTCGACGGGGATAACGGCAATTACTCCATCCTGCTCGGTACGGCCAGGGGCATCGAAGGCCCCAAAACCATCGGGACATATATGTGGATTGAAGTGGAAAACTGGCCCCGCACCGAGGAAAAGATCGTCACCGGCCCGTACGTGCACCACTGCGTAGGTATCCACGGCAATATCCTGCCGGTTATTTACGAAGCCTGCAGATACATCGGCATTAACCCCGATTTCTATGATCCGGTGGAGGATAAAATTCGGGCCTGGCTGAGAGGGGAATAAATCCCCCATCTTTTTTACCGAAGGCAATTGCGTTGTTGCCTTGATTCAAGGTCTGCCGCCCAATATTTATTAGGCTATGGATATTCGGTGGCAAGACATAAAACATCATAAGCAGCGTTAATTGCTCTGTACCGTATTATCCGGTATTCCATATCGTGGAGGTGGCCGTCATGCATCTCATGGGTTTGGACGTGGGCACCACCGGCTGCAAGGCCATCGTCTTTGATCCCGAAGGCAATATCAGGGGGTATGGTTTTCATGAATATGACATCATTTATCCCAAACACGGATGGGCGGAACAGGATCCGGAAAAAGTCTGGAGATTGACCAGGGACGTTATCCGCAAGGCCGTCTTTGAAAGCGGCGTCAAGAAAATCGGCGCCCTAAGCTTGTCGGTCCAGGGCGATGCGGTTATACCCGTGGATCGGGACATCAAGCCGCTGCACAACGCTTTGCTAGGCATGGATTATCGTTCCGTCAAGCAGGGAGAGGATTGCGCACGCGCCGTCGGGGAGCGAAAGCTGTTTGAAATCACGGGAATGCGGCCCCACCCCATGAACTCTCTCACTAAAATCTTGTGGTTTGCGGAAAATACGCCTGAAGATTACAGCCGGACATATAAATTCATGACATATGCCGATTTTATCCTGGCCAAACTGGGGGCGGAACCGGTCGTCGATTATACCATGGCTTCCCGCACCATGGCTTTTGATACGATCCGGAAAAAATGGTCGGGAGAAATTCTCGGCGCGGTGGGAGTGGATCCGGAGAAGCTTTCCCGGGCGGTTTCTTCCGGGGAGGAGGCGGGGAAAATCAATCCCGCCCTTGCCGGCGATCTTGGGCTTAACCGGGACGCGCTGCTGGTGGCAGGCGGTCATGACCAGACATGCGCCGCATTGGGTGCGGGGGTGATTGGGGAGAACATCGCCGTCGACTCCCATGGTACGGCGGAAGTACTTTCCACCGCGTTTTTTCAGCCGATGATGAATGACGCCATGTACGAAAGCTACTATCCCTGTTATTGCCATGCCAAAAGCGACATGTATTTCACATTCGCGTTGAACCACGCGGGAGGGCTGCTTTTCAGGTGGTATCGCGATAATTTCGGCGGCGTCGAGGTGCGGGAAGCGGAGCGAAACGGCGCGGATCCTTATACTCTGATGATCTCCAGGGCTCCCCAAGGGCCTTCATCCGTATTGGTGCTTCCGCATTTCAACGGCAGCGGCACGCCCTGGTGCGATCTGCAATCCAAAGGCGCCGTCCTGGGACTGACCATGGCCACTACCAGAAATGATGTGGTGAAAGGCATCCTTGATTCTTTAACCTATGAATTGAAAATCAATATTGAAGCCATGCGGCGCGCGGGAGTGAATGTCAATGAATTGAGAGCCGTGGGCGGGGCGGCGCGGTCGCCGGTATGGCTGCAAATTAAAGCGGACATCACGGGGTGCAGGGTTTCAACGCTGAAGGTCAGGGAGGCCGCCTGCCTTGGCGCGGCGATTTTGGCGGGCGCCGCCGCGGGAGTATACCCGTCTTTCGAAACGGCCGTAAAGGCGACGGTTTCCTTGAGCGGGGAATACCTGCCGGATCCCGGGCTGCAAAAGCAGTACGAGGAGAAATATGGGATCTACAAGCAGGTATACGGGACGCTGAAGGAGTTGAATCGGAAGCTATAAATCAAGTTTGGCATAAGGAGATGTGAAAAATGCCGATCAGCTTAAGCGAGGATATAGTCCGGAAGATACCCCACGGCTGCCTGGTAAAACTTCAGGCAATCTATGATTCCCTTAAAACCGCGGAAAAAAAGGCCGCGGATTTGCTCATCGCCAGGCCGGACTTTTTTGCATCGGCTACGATTGTTGAGTCCGCCCAGGAGGCGGGCTGCAGTGAGGCGACGATGATGCGCCTGGCGCGCCGTTTGGGTTTTGACGGATACCCGGATTTGAAAAACTACCTGCTGAGAGAGAGGGAAACAAGTCCTGTTTTGCTATACGAAGGGATCACCGGCGCGGATGATCCGGAAACCGTGGTAAAAAAGGTATTCAACGCCTCCATTCAATCCCTGACGGATACTTTGAATATCCTGCATAAAGAGGAATATAAAAAAGCCGTGGAGGCAATCTGTACGGCGAAAAAAATCGTTCTATGCGGGATGGGCGATGCCTTCACCGTAGCCCAATCCGGATTCCAAAAATTCATAAGGATAGGATACGAGGTTTACGCCTCCCCGGATCTCGATCTGCAGTTGATCGCCGCCTCTCATATGGCGCCGGGGGATGTGCTGCTGGCCATTTCTCATTCCGGCAGGACGCGCAGCCTCGTTGATGTGGTAAAATATGCCAGAACGACGGAGGCGACGACAATCTCCATCACCAATTATCCTGTTTCACCCCTGGCAAAGAATTCCGATATCATTCTTTTGACCGCCGTGTTTGCGGAACATATGCAGGGGGAGGTTATGGCAAAAAGAATTACAGAACTCTGTGTGCTGGAAAGCCTGTATATCAGCGTGTTGCTCAAACGACAGGCCGAACTGGCCGATGATCTCCGCAAATCCAACCTGTCGCTGGAGGTTAATAAGCTTTAAATTTATCTTGAAATGGTGTAAAATAGATATATCATGAGCCTGAAACCAAGAGCCTGCGGCTTTTGGCCAAGGGGAATCAGGCCTTGCTCCCTGAACTCAAAGGATTTCATCCTGAAAGGCAAGGGTATAAAGGTTGATCCGCCTATTCATGCGCGATCAAACCGGACATCCTTGAGGGGATGGTCCGGTTTAAATTTTGTCTCTTGGAGGAGATACAGTGGAAAAAAGGATCGGCGCCATCGCTATTATAGTGGAAAATCCCGCGGCCGTTCAGTTTCAGCTTAGCAAAACCATCAGCGACGCCGGGTCGATCATCCTCGGCAGGATGGGAATCCCCGACCGTGAGCGCAATCTGGGAATCCTGGCTCTTATCGTGGAGGGAACGGAAGATGAAATCAACACTTTGACCGGAAAATTGGGAGGGTTGCACGGCGTTAAGGTCAGAGCGGCCCTGGCAAAAAAATGATTACTTGCCCGGTTGACAATCAATTAATGGCCCGGGCGGATCAGGTCCGCCGGAAGCATTTGGGCAATGCGGTTCATTTCCGCGGCCTTGTGGAGATATCCAACCATTGCCGGTGCAATTGCCTGTATTGCGGCCTGCGCAGGGACAATGAAAAAGTGCGGCGCTATCGGATGAAACCGGAGGAAATCTTAAGCTGCGCGCGTCTGGCTAAAAAATTGGGTTATGGCACAGTTGTTCTGCAGTCCGGGGAGGATCCCGGCTGTTCCGCGGAAATGCTGGCCCCGGTGATCCGGGGGATAAAAAGAATGGGGCTGGCGGTTACTCTCTCACTTGGTGAAAGGGAAGCGGAGGAGTATAAGCTGTGGAAAGATGCGGGGGCGGACCGCTATCTTTTGCGTCATGAGACCGCCGATCCGGAGTTGTATGGATATTTACGCCCCGGCCGGCGGCTCGCGGACCGCCTAGCGGATCTTATCCTACTCAGGCAAATGGGGTACCAGGTGGGCATGGGTTTCATGACGGGCCTGCCGGGGGCGGAGGATCGCGGTTGCCGGGCGGATTTGAAATTGATGCGGGAGATGAGACCGGATATGGTGGGAATCGGACCTTTCATCCCTCATCCGGACACCCCTTTCGGAAGGGAGCAAGGCGGGGAGTTGTCAGAGACCTTGCGCATGATCGCGCGTGTCAGGCTTATGCTTCCTTACGCGCACATGCCGTCCACCACAGCCCTGGCCACGTTGCATCCGCAGGGCAGGCTGCTGGGGTTGCAATACGGGGCCGACGTTGTGATGCCCAATCTTACGCCAGCGGAATACCGGGAGGATTATACGATCTATCCGGGCAAGGCGAAGCCTTACGATCCTTGCAACGAGTATCGCAGTTTAGTGAAACTGCTGGATGAATGCGGCCTTGTCATGGGTAAAGGCCCTGGACATTCCATTTTTTATGAAAGAAGGCGGAAAAAATGATTTCGGAGGAATCTGGATCAAGCTGGCTTATGGAAGAGTCCGTTCACGCGGCAATCGAATCCGGCCGTAAAAACGGCGGCTATAAAGGACTGCTGGCCAAAGCGCGTTCATGCCGCGGTTTATCCCCGGATGAAGCGGCGGTTTTCCTGCAAACCGATGACGGGGAGGTCTGGGCGGAGGTTTTTCGGGCGGCCCGTCATATCAAAGAAGAGATTTATGGAAAACGGATCGTTATTTTTGCCCCTCTGTATATTTCGGATTATTGCGTCAATTCTTGTATTTACTGCGGCTACCGGTGCGGGAACGGGACGGGGCGCCGCAGGCTTTCCCAGGCGGAAATCGCCCGTGAAGTTGAAATCCTTGAGGATATGGGTCATAAAAGGCTGGCGCTGGAGGCCGGTGAGGATCCCGCCCATGCGCCGCTGTCTTATATTCTGGAATCCATGGACACCATTTATCGCGTCCGCAAAGCGCGGGGAAATATCCGCAGAATCAACGTTAATATTGCCGCCGCCTCCGTCGATGATTACCGGCGGTTAAAAACGGCGGGGATCGGTACTTATATTCTTTTCCAGGAGACTTACCACCGGCCCACTTATGAGAAAGTCCATCCCGCCGGGCCCAAACGGAATTACGACCGGCAGTTGTCCGCATTCGACCGGGCTATGCAGGCGGGTATCGATGATGTGGGAGCCGGAGTCCTTTTCGGGCTGTATGACTATAAATTTGAAGTGGTGTCGCTTATTATTCACGCAGCCCATCTTGAGGAAAAGTTCGGGGTCGGACCGCATACGGTTTCCGTGCCGCGTTTGAGGCCTGCGCCGGGGGTCCGGCTGGACGGCTTCCCGCTGGTATCGGATGAGGAATTTCGCCGCATCGTGGCCCTGCTGCGGCTGGCCCTTCCTTACACCGGGATTATCCTTTCCACCCGCGAAGAACCGTCCTTCAGAAGGGAGGTTATTTCGCTCGGAGTTTCACAGATCAGCGCCGGCTCCCGTACCACGGTAGGGGGATACGGGGCGCAAACATCCACGCCGCAATTTGAAGTGGGCGATCACCGCCGGATTTCTGAAATTATTCTGGAGCTCTTGAATGACGGTTACCTGCCCAGCTTTTGCACGGCATGCTACCGGCAGGGCCGCACCGGGGACAGGTTTATGGCATTGGCGAAATCCGGCGAAATAAAAAAAGTGTGCGCCCCCAACGCCATTCTGACCTTTCAGGAATACTTGCAGGATTACGCTGATGCGGATTTGGAGGAAAAGGGCAGGACGGCGATAGAACGACATTTATCCTGCCTGGATCCCGTCATCCGCGGGGAGGTTTCGGATAAACTCATGCAGATTAAGGGCGGAAACAGGGATTTATATTATTGAGAAGGCAATTGCGTTGTTACCTTGATTCAAGGTCTTGCCACTAAATATAATGTATGGCTGCCATTAGGCTATCGATATTTAGTTAGTGCAAGACGTGATCATTATTAACAACGCAAATTGCTCTGATAGCCAGCGAGGGATACAAATCGGGAAACGAAAAGATGAAAACATGGTAAAATGAAAACATAAGGGGGAGAAATGAACAGCTTAAATGAAACTCCGATTTCCGCCCGCATCCATATCGCCGTTTTCGGTAGGCGCAATGCCGGCAAATCGAGCCTGTTGAACGCCCTTGCCGGGCAGCCGGTATCGCTTGTATCGGAAGTGGCGGGCACCACCACGGACCCTGTTTTTAAAACCATGGAGCTATTGCCTCTGGGCCCGGTGGTGCTTATCGATACGGCGGGGCTTGATGATGCCGGTCTGCTGGGGGAGATGCGGGTTAGGCGCGCTCTTGAGATTTTGGAAAGAACGGATCTCGCCGTCCTGCTCATCGACGGACAGGAAGGCGTAACCGGATATGAAACGGATCTCCTGGCGCAGATTCGTAAAAAGGGCATCGCGGCGGTCGGCGCCGTCAACAAAACGGATGCCGCAGGATATTCCGCGGATTCACGCAGGGAGTGGGAAAACAGGCTCGGATTAAAACTGTTGGAAATTTCCGCGGTCTCCGGGAAGGGCATGGATGCCTTAAAAGAGGCGTTGATCGATAACGCCCCCCGCGGCGAACAAAATCCGGGATTGATGTGCGGATTGATTCGGCCGGGGGATCTGGCGGTTTTGGTAACACCCATAGACAAGGCTGCTCCTAAGGGAAGGCTTATTTTACCCCAGCAGCAGGTTATCCGCGAGTGCCTGGACCATGACGCGGCGGTGGTTGTAACGAAAGAGAATACGCTGCGCGAGGTCTTGGGTAATCTTGGGAAAGAGCCTGCCCTAGTGGTTACGGATTCCCAGGCATTTGCCGCAGTCGCCGCGGCGGCGCCGGAGGATATTCCGTTGACTTCCTTTTCCATTCTGCAGGCCAGGCAAAAAGGAGATCTCAGTGAATTGGTGAAAGGAGTCCGGGCAGTGGAAAGACTTGAAGCCGGGGATAGGGTATTAATCGCCGAAGCCTGCACCCACCATCGCCAGCCCGGCGACATCGGCACGGTCAAGATCCCCCTCTGGCTGCGGCAGAAGGCAGGCGGTGAGCCGGTATTCGAATGGTGCAGCGGTACGGGCTTTCCCGCTGATTTGGGAAGATACAAACTGGTGGTGCACTGCGGCGGATGCATGCTGAACAGAAGGGAAATCTTGCGGCGCATAACCAAAGCAAAGGAAGAAGGGGTGCCCGTGGTAAATTACGGCGTTTTAATCGCGTATCTGCACGGCATTTTGCCCCGCGTTCTTTCGCCGCTGCCGGAGTGGAAAGAACTTGTTTATTTTATTAAAGCGTCCACCTCCTCTTCGGTAAGCGCGGAGTAGCGGTTTTTTAGGATTTCCACCACCCGGTTCATGTATAGCCGTTCCAAGTTTTCCGGGCTGTTCATGGTTTCCTTGAGTTTGATCGGCCTGAACAGCAGGGGGCGCCACTGGCCCTTTTTTACCTGCTCGAAGGCCTTGCCGGAAAAAAGCAGGTTGATGAATTTCCGGATCTCGGATTTGGTGAAGCCTTTAATTTTATCGCCGGTGAAATCGATCATTTCGCTCATGGTCATCTCGCGGTTTTCCTTGTACTCGTCGAGGAGCAGCTTGGAGATGGCCAAGCGCTTGGCGGGATTTTTTTGAAAGCGGATGTTTTTGGCAAGGAATGAGCGGGCTTCCTCCTTGAGATCCGTCCGCTTGTTCTGGGGGATTTCCGCATCATTCAAATGCACCAGCAGCAAACCCTCTTTATCCGTGGAATTTATCTGGCTGACCAGATCTCCCGTGAAGGACTTAATGAATTTTTTGAAGGAGGAAAAACCCAGTTTCTTTTCGGAAAAGGACGGATCCAGCCGCAGCAGGTCCTGCTTCAGCGTGGCGAGGAGCACCGGCTCGTCGTTGTTTCGGTTTCTGATATAGCGGATCAAAAGCTCCCGGCCGTATGAAATATCCACCTCCCCGACAAGTTCGGAGGAAAGCGACTCCTCTTCCGGTTTGCCCAGCAGTTCTTCCAGGGACTTGAATTCCACGCTGTTGATTTTCACCAGGTTGCCCACGCTGTGGTCAAATCCGATGCTGATTACCTGGATCCCGCGGGCGCGGACGCGCTGGATCAGGGGCACGAAGTCCGTGTCCCCGGAGCCGATGATTACGGTGCTGATGGTCTGGAACAGTTCCAGGTTTTCCATGACATCCACGGCCAGACGGACATCGGAACCGTTTTTGCCCTGCTGATTGGTGGCGGGAAGATGCACCAGTTCAAAACCGTGTTCCATCAGGATGTTCTGGTACTGGGAAAAAAGCTCGTTGGACCAGTCCGCGTAAGCCTTTTTTATGCAGACGTTTCCTTTGGTGGTGGCATAGTCCACCACGGGCTCGATGGACAGCGGCCTGTCCTTGGAAGGATACACTTCCTCGGCGGAGATGGCCAGATTCTCAAAATCAAGATATATTGCCACTTGATTGTCTTCCATGGGTTTCTCCTTGTTTTAGTTTTCTATCGGGAGGCAATTGTGTTGTTACCTTAATTCAAGGTCTTGCCGCTAAATATAGTGTATGGCTACCATTAGGCTATCGATATTTAGCGGCAAGACGTAAAATTGTCATAACAACGCAAATTGCTTATCGAAGAGCATTACCTTGATAAATTCTTCTGCGTCTTGCGTTTTTCCTCCCTGTTGCAGAAAACTCTTTCCGCCTCTTGACAATGGGCCTTTCTTAATGCTACAATTGACTAAATTAAACCTCTTACAAAGGCATTGATAGGAAGAGTAAGCTGATTTGCGAAGGCTTGAAGAGAGCCGGGGAAGGTGAAAGCCGGCGCCTTGGGTTCAGCCGAAGATCATCCTGGAGCAGCCGCCCGAACCGCAAGTAGGTGCGGCCGGTGTCCGCCGTTACCGGAGAAAAGTGGCCGGCCCCGTATGGGCCGGGCAAATTGGGTGGTACCGCGGAAGACAAACCGTCCCTTTGGGGCGGTTTTTTATTTTTTTTGTTCCGGAGTTCTTAAATAAAGCAGATTGCTCTAATATATTCCGACTTCTGTCTCCTGTCTCCTGTATTCAAATTTGCATCAGTAAGAAAAGGAGTTGATACCATGGGAAAGTTTCATGAAGTCGATACCAGATCCCCGCTGGCAAAAAAAGAAGAGGAGATCCTGCAATATTGGCTTTCCGAAAAGATCCCCGATTTAAGCGTGACCGCAAGGGAAGGCTGCCCGCGCTTTGTGTTTTATGAAGGGCCGCCCACCGCCAACGGAAAACCGGGGATCCATCATGTTTTGTCGCGGACATTGAAGGATACCGTTTGCCGTTACAAGACCATGCAGGGTTTCCAGGTGGATCGCAAGGCGGGCTGGGATACCCACGGACTGCCGGTGGAGATCGAGGTGGAAAAGCAACTCGGCCTTTCCTCCAAACAGCAGATCGAGGATTACGGTATGGAGGCCTTCAATAAAAAATGCCGCGAGTCCGTATTTGCTTATGAAAAGGAATGGCGCAGGATGACGGAGCGCATCGCCTACTGGCTGGATATGGATCATCCCTACATTACGCTTCATAATGATTATATTGAGACGATCTGGTGGATCCTGAAAAAATACTTTGACGAGGGGTTGATTTATGAAGGCCACAAGATCATGCCGTACTGCGCCCGCTGCGGGACTCCGTTGGCTTCGCACGAGGTCTCGCTGGGTTACAAGGATGAAACCATCGATTCCATTTACGTGCGCATGAAAAAGACAGGCAGGGAAAGGGAATATTTCCTGGTATGGACCACCACCCCGTGGACCCTGCCTTCCAACGTGGCTCTGGCGGTAAATCCCGCTCATACGTATGTAAAAGCGCGCAAGACCGGCGACGGGAACGTTTACATCCTGGTGCGGGAGCGCGTGGAGGCGGTCCTGGGGAAGGATGCGGAAATCCTGGAGGAGATGAAAGGGGCCGCCCTGGAAGGGATCCCATATGAGCAGTTGATGCCCTTTGTAAAAGCCGATGCGAAGAACGCTTTCAAAGTCTATGGAGCGGACTTCGTCTCTACGGATGACGGCACCGGAATCGTGCATATCGCCCCGGCTTTCGGCGAAGACGATTACCAGCTCGGACAAAAGCACGGATTGCCTTTTTTACAGCCCGTGGATAAAGAAGGAAAATTTACCCCGGATGTCCGTCCCTGGACGGGCCGTTTCGTGCGCGAAGCGGACCCGGACATCACACGGTACCTTAAGGAACAGGGTAAGTTGTTTTCCAGGGAGCGCATGACTCATTCATACCCGTATTGTTGGCGCTGCGACACCCCCTTGCTTTATTACGGCCGGAAATCTTGGTATATTGCCACCACCAAATATAAGGACCGTCTGATCGCATGCAACAACGAGATCAAATGGTATCCCGAACATGTTGGAAAAGGCCGGTTCGGCAACTGGCTGGAAAACCTGATCGACTGGTCCCTGTCAAGGGACCGCTATTGGGGTACGCCGCTGAATATCTGGAAATGCGATGTCTGCAGCGGACTTGCCTCCATCGGGTCCAGGCGGGAACTGGCGGAGCGGGCCGTGGAAAAGATTGATCAGGAAACCATCGAACTGCACCGGCCGTATATCGACGAGGTCCATCTCAAATGCGCATGCGGCGGCAAGATGACCAGAACCGCCGAGGTTATCGACTGCTGGTTCGATTCGGGTTCCATGCCTTACGGGCAATGGCACTATCCTTTTGAGCACAAGGCCGATTTCGACCGGCTTTTCCCGGCGGATTTCATCTGCGAGGGCATCGACCAGACAAGGGGATGGTTTTACTCCCTGCTTGCCATTTCCGCCTTTATTTCGGGCAGATCGTCATTTAAATCCGTACTCGTAAACGATTTGGTCCTGGACAAGAACGGGCTGAAGATGTCCAAATCCAGGGGCAACACCGTGGATCCCTGGCAATTGATGGAGAAATACGGCGCGGATGCCTCCCGGTGGTACCTGATGGCGGTCTCGCCGCCCTGGACGCCGACCCGTTTCGATGAGGACGGAGTAAAAGAGGTCTCCTCCAAGTTTTTAGGAACGCTGCAGAATGTATACGCCTTTTTTACTCTTTACGCCAATATCGACGGCGCGGATCCCGAAAGCTACGACATACCGGCGGCGGAAAGGGAGGAGATCGATCGCTGGATCATCTCTCGGCTTAATTCCTTGATCCGGGAAGTCCGGACAAACATGGAAGAATATGAAATGACGCATACCGTGCGGGCCATCCAGTCCTTCGTGGTGGATGAGGTCTCCAACTGGTACGTGCGGCGGACACGTGAACGTTTTTGGGCTTCCGAAATGAACCGGAGTAAAAAGGCCGTTTACCGCACCCTGTGGGAAGTACTGCTGGCTGTTGCCAAGCTTATGGCCCCGTTTGCTCCTTTCCTGGCGGAGGATATTTATCAAAACCTCAAGCAGGGCAAAGATAAACTCGCTTCCGTGCATATCGAACTGTATCCGGAGGCGGATGAAAAATCCATCGATGCGGAACTGGAGGGTCATATGGGCCTGGTGATCGATCTTGTCTCGCTGGGGCGCGCGGCGCGGAACAAGGTGCGGATCAAGGTCAGACAGCCGCTGCCCGCCTTGAGAGTGGATGAAAAGCACCGTCCTGTCCTGGAAAGTGTGGAAGGGCTGGTGAAGGAAGAATTAAACGTCAAGGCGCTGCAATATGTGAAGAATTTCGATGAATACGTTTCTTATACGGTGAAGCCGAACTTTCCGGTGTTGGGACCCAAGTACGGTAAGCTTATGAAAGGGATCGGCGCGGAGCTTGCCGTGGGCGACGCCGCGGAATATGTCAAGTCGCTCCGGCAATCCGGCGTACTTGCGCTGACCGTGGACGGCACGCATGTTTCCCTGACTGAGGAGGATCTGGAGGTCCGCGTGGAGGATAAGCAAGGCTTTGCGGTGGAGATGGCACGGGGCAACTACGTGATCCTTGATACCGGGTTGACTCCTGAATTACTGCAGGAAGGCCTGGCGCGGGAGATGGTCTCCAAGGTCCAGAATATGCGGAAAAACGCCGGCCTAGAGTTGACAGACCGCATCGATGTGGATTATCACGCGGATGATGAAGTAGCGGCGGCTGTGGAAGCTTTCCGAAGCTATATAGTCGAGGAAACGCTTGCCGTGGAACTGATGCGCCGGAAACAACCGGGCGCCGGCTCTGAGGAATGGGATGTCAACGGCCATAAGGTCGCGATTAAAATAGCTAAAAAGGGGTGATTTCATGCCGATTACCGTGGAAAAACCAACCGGTGAGCAGCTTGAAAAGATGAATGTCTCCGTTTGGGGAATGTGGGAATGCGAACCGTCCACTTTCGACTGGCATTACGACGACAAGGAGACCTGTTATCTCCTGGAAGGCAGGGTAACGGTGAAAACCGCGGATCAGGAAGTGTCCTTCGGCAAGGGGGATCTGGTTACTTTCCCTGCCGGCCTTTCCTGTGTCTGGACGGTTCATGAGAAAGTGCGCAAATATTATCGTTTTGGTTGAATCAGGGAAGACGGAAAAACCCCGCCGGACGTATCGGCGGGGTTTGTATCAGGCGGAGTGAAGTATCGGCGAGAAATTTGCGTTGCCTTGCCAGATGAGCGTTAATGTGATAAAATATTCTAAATTTATTCCCACTGCTCCGGGCAATTGCGAGTTTTGATTCGTTTTTCCCATTATAGGCAAGCTCCCGTGATTTTGCCTGGTCGTCAAAGGATGTCACGGAATCAGGATATAGTTACAACGCAAATTGCTCTTTCTGGCTGAAATAAAAAAACAAACGAGGTTTTAAAGATGGAACCGTCCAAGGGAAGCAAGGAAGTGGCCAAGGCCGCGATTATGATGGCCGTTTCCGGCACGCGGGAAGAGGAGAGTTTACTGAAGGAGCAGTTGAAAAGGAAAGAGATCAGGGCCGCCGGGGTGGATTACGGCGGGGAGTTCAACGACTCCGTGAAAAAAATCGTGGAGCGCGCGGTTGTAGCTGCCAAGCGGGAGTTTCTTATAGAAAACAACCATGTGGATGAAGGAGCGGTGGCCGGAGCCACTCATGAAGCGCTTGCGGCAATCCTGCCAAAAGCCATGGGCTTGAATGTGGGAGGCAAGATCGGTATCGCCCGGCGGGGGGATCATGTGAGCGTGGCGATCTTTTTCGGCATCGGCTTGCTCCATCTGGATGAAGTGGCCGTCGGCATGGGGCACAGGGCGATCAGATAGAGTGCAGTGAATAGTGATCAGCAATCAGTCTGCAGCGATTAATAATAATTTGAGTATTGTATTTATCTTACTGATTACTGGTTACTGGTCACTGAATATTGGAGGACGGTATGGCGGTTTTGGGAATTCGAGGGGCAACAACGGCAAGACACAATTCAAACGCGGAAATATTGAGCGCCACCATGGAGCTGCTAAAACGCATCATGGCGGAAAACCGGCTGGCTGTGGATGATATCATCAGCATTATCTTCACCATGACCCCTGATTTGAATGCGGGGTTTCCGGCAGCCGCGGCCAGGGAAATAGGATTGTCCGATGTTCCGCTCTTGGGCGCCCAGGAGATCGCCAAACCGGACGGCCTGCGAAAATGCATCAGGGTTCTCATGCATGTAAACACCAGGATGAACAAAACCGAAATCCGCCACATTTACCTGCGCGAAGCGGTGGCCTTGCGCCCCGATCTGGCGCGGAAAGGAGAATGAAGTTGGATTATCAACAAATTGCCCGCCCTCAGCTTGCGGCGATCAAACCTTATGTACCGGGTAAGCCCATTGAAGAAGTACAAAGGGAACTTGGGATCACCGATGTGATTAAACTCGCCTCCAACGAAAATCCCTTGGGACCTTGTCCGGAAGCCCGGGAAGCCATTAAAAAGGCTGCGGACAAGGTTTCGTTATACCCGGATGGAAATGTCTATTATTTAAAAAACGCCCTGGCGGAGAGGCTGGGGGTGGAAGCGAAAAATATCATGGTGGGAAACGGCTCGGATGAGATCCTTGAGTTGCTTGGTCATGCTTTTTTAACGCCTGACAGCGAGATCATCGTGGCGGATCCCACTTTCAGCGAATATGAATTTTCTGCGCGCCTGATGGGGGCCCAGGTAAAAAGCATCCCTTGCCGCGATATGCGTCATGACCTGCCTGCCATGAAGGCGGCGGTTTCCCGCAGGACGAAAATCATATTTTTATGCAACCCCAATAACCCTACCGGCACGTATGTTACAAAAGCGGAAGTGGATGATTTCCTGGACGGGCTTCCCGGAGATATCATCGTAGCCTTTGACGAGGCTTATTTCGAGTACGCTGAAGCCGGGGATTATCCGGATGGGATGAATTATTTCCGCGAGGGGCGGAATGTCATCGTACTGCGCACATTTTCAAAGATTTACGGCCTGGCCGGACTGCGCGTCGGCTACGGCGTTGCCCCGGAAGGATTAATCGCCATGCTGGGCAAGGTCAGGGAACCTTTCAACGTCAACCTGGTAGCTCAGGAAGCCGCCCGGGCGAGCTTGGGTTCCAGCCATGTGGAGAAAAGCAGGGCATTGAACGGCGCAGGAAAAAATCAGTTATACCGGGCCTTTGAAAAAATGGGCCTTAAATACTGGCCCACCGAAACCAATTTCATTCTGGTGGAACTGCCCAGGGACTGCCGGGAGGTTTTCGCTGCCCTCCAAAAACGCGGCGTGATTATCCGCACCGGCGATATCTACGGCCTTCCCAAATGCATCCGGGTGACCGTCGGCAACCTTGAGCAGAATGAGAGGTTTTTAAGGGAACTGGCGGCAGTAATCCAATGAACCATTATCGGCGAACAATTATCAAAGCTTATGATAATTGGTGATTGATGACGGAAAGACGGCAGGATGGTGCTGATGGGGACGGAAAAAATAAACGTTACAATCATCGGGCTTGGGCTGATCGGCGGTTCGCTGGGGATGGCCCTTGTGCGAAGCGGGAAATACCGGGTAACCGGGGTTGACCGCGACGGGGAAATCGTCAAGGAGGCTGTACAAAAAGAAGCCATTCAGATCGGCGCTACGGAGATGTTAGAAAGCTTAACCGGCGCAGAAATAGTGGTTGTCGCCACGCCCGTAAGCGCCATAACCGATATCGTACGGAAGATTTTGAACCTCAAAAAGGATCCCCTGATTATCACGGATGTCGGAAGCGTGAAATCCGGCGTCATCAGAGAAATCACCCCCTTGCTGCATCCCGGGCAGTATTTTATCGGGGGTCACCCCATGACAGGCAGTGAACGGCAAGGCATTGCCGCCGCGGATCCGTTTCTTTTCCAGAACGCGGTTTATTGCCTTACCCCCGCCGCACCTACTCCTTCTTCAATCCGGAATACCGTACAGGATATGATGGAAGCCACCGGAGCGCATGTCTGGGAGCTCTCCCCGGAAGTTCACGACTATGTTGTCGGCGCCGTGAGCCATCTCCCGCATTTAACCGCTGTGGCCCTGGTCAATGCCGTGGCGGGGCTGGACCAGAAAAGCCCAGGGCTTTTAAATCTTGCCGCCGGCGGTTTCAGGGACACCACGCGGGTGGCGTCGGGCGATCCGGAACTCTGGAGGGATATTTTCATGGCGAACAGGATCCAGGTATGCCGGGTCCTGGAGGCTTATCTATCGGAGATCCGGGATTTGCAGGATATATTGGAAAAAGCCGATGCCCTGCGTCTGGTGGAAAAGCTGGCTTGTGCCAGAAGGGTCCGGGAGCAGATCCCGCAGCGCAGCAAGGGCTTCCTGGCGCCGCTCGCGGAAATCGTGGTGGTCGTAGAGGACAGGCCCGGAGCGATCCACGAGGTTTTGACATGGCTCGCCCAAGCCTCCATCAATATCAAGGACATCGAGATTTTACGCGTGCGCGAGGGAGAGGGCGGCACCCTCCGCCTGGCCCTGGAAAACGAGCAGGCCATGGAGCAGGCCACGAAGGTGTTGAGGGAAAAGGGATTTGTGGTTTACCAGCGAAAATAAAGGATAAAATTCAGCAGGTTATATCTTTGGGACCAGTTTGGCAGCTTTGGATTTGAGGGAAAGTTTGCCAATGGCGCAAATTAGAACCAGGATACTCTTTTTAATTATATAGAGGCGTTTAATATGAGAACAATAGTGGCGTACAAATCCAAAACCGGTTTTACGGCAAAATACGCTCAATGGATTGCGGAAGAGCTGGCGGCCGATATTTTCGAGGCTTCCAAGGTTTCCGCCGGTACCCTGGAGAGTTATGACACGGTGATTTACGGAGGAGGTCTTTACGCTTCACGGATTAACGGAATCGAATTGGTTACCCGGAACCTCCGCAGGCTTGAAGGCAAGAAAGTCGTCGTCTTTGCCACGGGCGCGTCGCCTGCCAGGGAAGAGACCGTCAGTGAGATCTTAAAGGCGAATTTCACACCCGGGCAGCGGGAGCAAATCCGGTTTTTCTATCTGCGTGGCGGCTTTGACTACCGCAGGCTGCCGCCCTTTTTCAAGGTGCTGATGTTGCCGATGAAGTGGATCCTGAAAGGGAAAAAAGCTTTGACACCCGATGAACAGGGTATGCTTGCGGCTTATGACAATCCGGCGGATTTTACAAGAAGGGAGAATATAAGCGCATTGGTTTCGAGCGTTAAGGAAACGCGTAAAATCAACATAGCCATCGACGGGCCCGCCGGTTCGGGTAAAAGTACCATCGCCAGGCTCCTGGCGGAAGCCCTGGGTTATATATATATCGATACCGGCGCCATGTACCGCGCGGTGGCCTTAAAAGCCGCACGGGAGAATGTGGATTGGGGGGACGGCGCGGGCGTCACAAAAATAGCCAGGGAGGCGCGCCTTGCCTTGAAAGGACTTGCGCGGACTCCGGACGGCGGGTGGCAGACGCGAATCTGCCTGGACGGCGAAGATGTAAGCGAGGCTATTCGCGATGTAGATATCGCCAGGGGCGCTTCAAAGATAGGAGTCATCAAGGGGGTCAGGGAAGCGCTGGTGGCGCAGCAGCGGATTATGGCCGCCGGGGGCGGCGTGGTCATGGACGGGCGCGACATCGGAACGGTGGTTTTGCCGGAGGCGGAAGCAAAGATCTTCCTCACCGCCACTTTAAAGGAGCGAACCCGGCGCAGGCAGAAGGAACTTGCGGCGAAGGGCGTCCGAATTTCCTTCAGGGAGCTTCTTGCGCAGATCAAGGATCGGGACAAGACCGACAGCGAACGGGAGGTGTCCCCGCTTAAACAGGCTCGGGATGCGGTGTTGGTAGATTCCACGAAGCTCGCCATCGAACAGGTCAGGGATAAAATTCTGGCGATTGTGGAGGACGTCCGCCATGCTCTATAGAATAGGTTTTGTCATCTGCAAGTTTTATCTGCGGACTTTTTTCCGGATCCGGATCTGGGGGAGGGAAAACCTTCCCGTGGATTCGCGGTTTATTACCGCCTCCAACCATATCAATTTCTGGGATCCGCCCTTTATCGGGACCTCCATGGGATTGAAATTTAAAGTGCATTTCATGGCCAAAAAGGAACTGTTCGGCATCCCGGTGTTCGGAGCGGTTATCCGGGGATGGGGGGCTTTTCCGGTGCACAGGGGCGGCGCGGATTTGAAAGCCCTGGGGGAAGCTATAAAACTGGTGCGAAACGGGAAGACCGTTTGCCTGTTTCCGGAAGGCACCAGGTCTAAAACGGATTCGCTTCTGAAAGGCCGGCCGGGGGCGGCCCTGATCGCCCTGGAGACAGACGCTCCGATTCTACCGACGGCGGTTTACATTAAAAGGCGCAGATTCTGCAGACCGGAATACCGGCTGAAATTCGGCAAAGCTTTCAGTTTGAGCGGACTTTTTTCGGAAACCGTTTATCCTGATCATAAACAAAGGGTGAAAGCGGCCACGGAGTATCTGATGCAGGTCATCGCCGGGCTGCACCGGGAATTGAAGGCATATTGAGTTTGGGAGGAAAAGAATGGAATTTATAGTCTGCCCCCGGGCGGGGGTTTGTTTCGGAGTGAAAAGGGCCCTGGCCATGGCGGAGGAGTGTTTGCTCCGTTCGGAACGACCGATCTATTCGTACGGCCCGCTGATTCATAATCCCCGGGTGGTGCGGGAATTGGCCGGCCGGGGTTTGACCGTGGCGGAAAAACTGGCTGACGTGGACGGCGGGGTGCTGCTCCTGCGATGCCACGGAGTGTCTCCGCAGGATATCGAAGAGGCGAAATCCCGCGGTCTTACGATAATCGACACTACCTGCCCCAATGTGAAGAAAGCCCAGGATCTCGCGGCGGAGCTAGATAGAGAAGGTTATGCCGTGGTGGTGGTGGGTGAAAAAAACCACGCAGAGGTTAAAGCCATTACCGCGGTCATAGAAGATCGCGCCTACGTAGTGCAAAACCCGGAGGAAGCCGGAGAATTATCCTTGCCTGCCAAAATCGGGATTATTTCCCAGACCACCCAGACCGAGGAGAATTTTATGAAGGCGGTTTCCGTGTTGATACGCAAGGGAAAGGATATCAGGATCTTGAAGACCATTTGCCAGGCTACGGAGGAAAGGCAAAAGGGCACCCTGGACCTGGCGAAGCAGGTGGATGCCATGCTGGTTTTGGGAGGGAAGAACAGCGCCAATACCACCCAGTTGGCCAAACTTTCAGGCGGAACGGGAATCCCCACTTTTCACATAGAAGATCCGTCCGAACTGGAAATGATCGATCTGTCCCCTTTCGGAACGGTCGGCATTACCGCGGGGGCATCCACGCCTCAGACCCAGATCGACGAAGTGTTGAACAGGCTTAAGGGAGAAGATGCGGAGCAAACTGTCCCCCCGGAACCGGAACGCCCTGTTGAAAAGAATGACGCCGCAGTTTCCCCCGAACCGGAAGAGGAAGACATGTCCATGGAAGATCTGTTGCGCGTATCCAAGGCACATTACATGCCCGGGCAAAAATTGCGAGCCTTGGTGGTCCACGTCCGGCCGGATGCGCTCTATGTATCCCTGGGAGGTAAAAACGATCTGGAGATCCCCAGGGAAGAGACGGGCTTGAGTCCAGAGACGCCGCTTGCGGAGATTTACCAAATCGGCGACGAGATCGATGTAGTGGTGAAGGACGCCAAAGACGGTGAGCAAATCCGTCTTTCAATGCTGCCGCTGATTTCCATGAAAAAATGGGAGGATTTGCAACGGATTTTTCAGGAAGGATTGGTCCTTGAAGGAAAGGTGAAGCAGGCGGTCAAGGGAGGCTTGATCATGGAGGTGGAGGGCATGGAAGCCTTTATGCCCGCATCCCACGCCACCGCCGGGAGAACCGGGGATCTCCCGGATATGGAGGGCCGGATCCTGCCGGTAAAAATCATCGAAATCAATCCGCACAAGGAAAAGATGACCGTATCGCACCGCGCGGTAAAAGAGGACGACCGCAGGAAGGAAGAAAAAAAGTTTTGGGACAGCGTCCGGGAGGGTGATATATTCCACGGCACGGTGGAGCGGATTACTCCCTTCGGCGCTTTTATCAGCCTGGCATCGGGCGTGGATGGGCTCCTGCATATCTCCGAGATCGCCTGGGACAAGATCAAACACCCCTCCGAGAAGTTGAATGTCGGCGATGAAGTTCAGGTGGGAGTAAAAAGCCTGGACGCCGCCGGACGGAAAATCTCCCTCAGCATGAAGCAGCTTCTTCCGGACCCCTGGGCGGGAATAGGTGATCGATACCCCGAAGGGACGATTGTAAAGGGCAAAGTGACCGGATTTGCCCCCTACGGGGCGTTCATCCAGGTGGAGGATGGCGTGGAAGGTTTGGTCCATATTTCCGAACTCGCTGATGAAAGAGTGCATAAACCTGATGATGTTTTGCGTCTTGATCAGGGAGTGGCGGTGATGGTGTTAAAAAGCGAACCGCAGCAAAAAAGGCTGAGCCTCAGCATCAATAAAGCCCGGCTGAAAGAGGCAAACGTTTTGTCCGGCGGTAAAAACGCCGAACCGATCCCGAAGTGACATTTCATGACGGGCAGGCGTCTTTTATGGCGCCTGTTTTATTTTTTTCCTCTATGCCCGGCCGCCGATGTCCTGCAGCGGGGTCGGTATAACGTATCATGGAAGAGGGTACAATACAGTTTGTCAAGCAAGCATTTCATCGCCCTGCTGCTTCATTGGCGCATCATTGGGGTGAAGGGACATGAAGATTATCTATCATTGTTTCGGGGGCGCTCATGCATCGGCAGCCGCAGCGTCGATTCATTTGGGTTATCTGCCGGCGGACAGAATTCCCGGCAGGGAAGAGTTGCTTTCCGCCCCCCTTTATGACGGACCCGATTCCGCGACACACGGAATATTGCATTTTGTGGGCAAAGACCGTGCAGGGCACGAAATATTCATCCTGGGCCGTAAACAACAAACAAAGATGCTGGAAATCTTGCTCCGGAGCATAGTGGGAGTATTGGGGCACGATCCCGCGGAATGGAAGTTCGTCAATTGTTATCAATCTTTCAATCTGCTCATGATGATAGGAGGGTATTCATCCAGGGCGCTGAAGATAGTTGTTTTCGGGCGGCCTTTGGTAATGTGGGGCACCATGCTTGCTTATCGAAGGATAGTAAAAATAGTGCAAAAAACAAAAAATGAAATTTCATGAAAATAATCTACCATTGTTACGGGGGCGCTCATTCCTCTGTCATAGCCGCTCATCTGCATCTGGGCAATGTTCAAAACACCTCTCCCTCAGTAAAAGATATCTGTAACCTTCCCAGGTTCGATAAAACAGCCGATACGGCCGCCGGACAGCTCTTTTTCATGGGCAGGGATGAAAACGGCGATGAAGTTTATATCCTGGGTCTAGGTTCCAATACCCGCATAGGGGTGCAATTGATTAAAAGCCTCCTCAGGTATTACCGGATACCGGATCACGAAGTGTTGCTGGTTTTTACCCTGCCTGCGACCCGGATGTTTTCCAGACTCGGCGGATTTATCTCAAGGGTATTGAAGCTGGCTCCAGTGGGAAGACCTTTGGTGGCATGGGATGTGAAGCGCTGTTGGAATGATTACGTGACTTTGGTGCGTGAAGCCAAATCACAGAAAGGGGAGCGCCAGTGAAGCGCAGGGTGATCATCATCACGGACGGGGATGGGAAGGCAAAGGCGGCGGTGGAAAAGGCCGCCCGCAATGTGGGAGGAAGGTGCATCTCCCTTTCCTCAGGAAACCCGTCCCGTCTTACCGGAGAGGATATGGTGAATTTAATCAGACAAACCCCGTACGATCCTGTTTTGGTGATGGTGGATGATGCGGGATATGAAGGCAAAGGCGCGGGGGAAGCGGCGCTTAAGGAGCTGATCCGTCATAACGGCATCGAAGTTCTGGGAATTTTGGCGGTGGCTTCCAACGCGGAGCAGG
Organism: Bacillota bacterium; assembly: GCA_050260475.1. Taxonomy (GTDB): domain Bacteria; phylum Bacillota; class UBA4882; order JBLNCG01; family JBLNCG01; genus JBLNCG01. The sequence continues at coordinate 50,708 of JBLNCG010000019.1, read as the reverse complement.
GGCGGGGCGTGGAGGTGGATTTTTCCGTTACTAAAGACGGGGAAATCATCGGCGGGGCGGTAAAAAAAGACGGCGCTCCGGCTGTAGACGGCGAAAAACTGAGAGGAGACACCGTCGATACTTTACGGGATTTGGACGCGCCGATAATCGCGGGGATCGGGGATCTGGGGAAAATGGGCGATTCGGATAATGAGGCGCAGATTACCACCCGGGCGGTGGAGGAGATCTTGAACAGATCGATGCATAATCAACAAGAATATTAACGGACCGGGTGTAATGGGTTTTTCACCGGCCGGCAGGAATTCGCTGGATATTACGGAATTATACTTACCATTATGAAGAATTATTAACCTCAATTCGGCAAGTAAGTGATAAAATCAGGCTCGAATATTTTATTTACAAGAAACGCATAAACAAAAAATTAAGCCGAATCGGGTTAACCGATAGCCTTCGGGAAGTAATATTTGATTATTTTCTTAAGTTTTACTTCCCGAAGGCATGATTAAGCAAAGGGGCAGGACGATCGATGATTGTAGGCATACCGCGTTCATTATATTATTATTATTATTACCCTTTCTGGGCGGCTTTTTTCCAGGAACTGGGGTGGTCCTGCCAGGTCTCGCCGCCGACTAGCCAGTCCATACTTCAAAAGGGCCTTTCCCTGGCTCTGGATGAGGCTTGCCTGCCGGTAAAAATGCATTTCGGACATCTCGCATATCTCCAGGACAAGGTGGATGTGCTTTTTTCACCGGGCTTCGGCAGGTGGGGGAAGGGGCATTTTTGCCCGAAGCTGATGGGATTGCCGGATTTGGCGCGAATGAAATTTTCAAGGGCGTGTGAATACTGGCACGATGTGGACGAAGCCGGCTGCCCCGGAATGGACCAATGGGTGGCGGGAATGCGCAAGATCGCTCCCGGATTAAAAAAGCGGCAAATCAAAGATGCATGGATGGACGCCTTAAAAGAGCACCGGACTTTTCTGGAGCTGTGCAAAACAGGTTATAAACCGCCCGAGGCCATAGATTATCTGGTTCAGCGGAAGGCCCATGTCAAACTGGAAAAGGGGATGCAGTTGCAGATAGCCGTATTGGGACATCCGTACCTGGTTTATGATGAGTTGGCCAATCAGCAGTTTCTTCAGGCTTTGGCCAAAAACGGGGTGAAGGTGCTGACGGAGGAGATGGTCCCCGAATCCGCCGCTGAGATGTTAGAGGGCATGCAGGGGAAGGCGGTATTCTGGCCCATGGGGCAGAGGATTTTATCTGCGGGCCTTTATTATTCCTCATGCAAGGTGGACGGGATAGTCTTCCTTTCAGCCTGCCTGTGCGGCCCGGATGCCATTATCGGCGAACTTTTAGGGAGATATCTCCAGAGAACGCCGGGATCTCCGCCTCTTTTGAAAATAACTTTGGATGAGCATACCGGGCGCGCCGGCTTGCAGACAAGAATCGAAGCGCTCCTTGATTTACTTGATCGGAGTAAAAAACATGCCGCGTTATAAAGCTACTTTCCCTCACATGGGAACGCAAAGCATCGCCTTCAAGTGCCTGTTGAACGAACTGGGCTTTGATGTGACTCTTCCCCCGCCCATCACGCGGGAAACCATTTCCCTGGGAAGCAGTCATACCCCCGAGTTCGCCTGCCTGCCTCTGAAAGTGAACTTCGGAAATTACCTCGAAGCCATCCCGTCGGGGGTGGACATCATCTTTATGGCGGGAGGGGTAGGGCCTTGCCGCTTCGGCCTTTACGGTGAAGTACAAAGGGAGATTCTCCGGACGATGGGCTATGATCTGCCCTTTGTGGTGTTGGAACATCCGAAAAATAACCTGGGCGAACTGGTGGAAAAGTTTACAAGAGTGCTGGGCAATGCATTTTGGCGTAATCTGCCGCGCGCTGCATATCTTTGCTGGCATAAACTGGCCGTGATGGACCGCCTGGATCGAAAAATCCTTTTCCTGGCCCCGCGGGTGGGACCGGAGAACTGCAGGCGCCTCTGGCGGGAACGGCGGATTTTTCTCCAGCATATAGACCAGGCTTCGGAAGCGGGGGAGATGTACCGGATCTTGCGGGAATCCTCCCTGGCCATGGATGCTTATCCGCAAATTAAGATAAAACCCCTTAAGATTATGCTGGTGGGGGAGATATACGTGGTTCTGGAGCCGGCCGTCAACTTCAATATGGAAGAGACTCTGAGCATGATGGGGATCGAGGTGGTCCGGACTATATATTTCTCGCGATGGGTCCGGGAGCAGATATTCTGCAGTCTGTTCCATTTAGACTGGCAGCGCCGTTTGCGCGCGGCTGCGCGGCCGTATTTGACCCATTTTGTGGGCGGGCATAGCGTGGAATCCGTAGCCCATACCGCGCTTGCGGCCAAGGAAGGGATTAACGGGGTGATCCAGCTCGCCCCACTGGGATGCATGCCGGAGCTTGTGGCCATGAGTATTTTGCAGCAGATCAGCAAAGAAAAGGGTATTCCCGTGCTTTCTTTGCTCATCGACGAGCATACCTCGGGGACCGGGGTTCTTACCAGGCTTGAGGCGTTTGTCGACTTGCTGGAGAAAAAGAGAAAGGCCGTATGATCATATTTTTCCGTACTGCGCGGATAACGGAGGTTTAAGGATGCAAGGCTTATTTTTAGGGATTGATGTGGGCTCGGTGAGTACAAACCTGGTGTTGACAGATGAAAACAGTGAAGTCCTTCATACGGTGTATTTGCGCACCGGAGGCAAACCGATTCCCGCCGTGCAAAACGGTCTGATCCGGATCGGGGAAGCGGCGGGCAGGCGTAAAATATCGGGAGTGGCGGCCACCGGAAGCGCCCGCCATCTGGTGGGGCGTATGACCGGCGCGGATCTGATTAAGAATGAAATCACCACCCATACGGTTGCCGCTTTGCACTGCTTCCCAGAGGTCCGTACGATCATGGAGATAGGGGGTCAGGATTCCAAAATCATCATCATCAGGAATGGCGTTGCCGTCGATTTTGCCATGAATACGGTGTGCGCGGCCGGCACCGGTTCCTTCCTGGACCAGCAGGCCGCAAGGCTCGATCTGTCCATCGAGGAGTTCGGGGAGCTCGCTCTTCAAGCGGAAAATTCCGTAGCGATTGCCGGACGCTGCGCGGTGTTCGCGGAATCCGACATGATCCATAAGCAGCAGATTGGACATCCGTTGGCGGATATCGCCGCCGGGTTATGCGACGCCCTGGTGCGGAATTACTTGAACAATGTGGGCAAAGGGAAGGAGATCCTTCCGCAGGTGGTTTTCCAGGGCGGAGTGGCGGCCAACCTGGGAATCCGCCGCGCCTTTGAAAAAGCCCTGGGCTTTCCGGTCACCATACCCAGGCATTATGACGTGATGGGCGCCCTGGGGGCAGCCCTACTGGTGCGCGAATACTTTGCCGGGGCCGAGAAACAGACCTCCTTTTTCGGATGGGAGCTTTGCGAGGAGGAGATCCTTACCAAAGGCCGGAACTGCAAGGATTGCAGCAATAATTGCGAGGTGGTGGCCATCCTGCGCAGCGGAAGGATCTTCGCGTATTTCGGCGACCGCTGCGGCAAATGGTCCAGCCTCCCCGCGGAAAAGATCCGCAGCGAGCAGGTGGGATAGTAAAAATCCCGGGATTTTTAAAGTGAAAAAGGAAAAGTATGGAAACCGTTTTAGGGAGGCAATGGAGACAGCCGCTACGGTTTGTCGGTGTAATTCATTTTTCCAGGATCACCAGGAGTCTCTCAAAAGCCTCCGCATCGTCCCGGGATACTGTCCTGATTTCCGTCACTTTGCTCTCTTTTCTTTATTGATGGAACGTATTGCAGGGCTGGCAGTGTGCTTCAATTTGGGATTTCGGCTTTGGCGATCACCACTGGCAGCTACCCGAAAATCTCCCTCAGCAACTCCGTCACGCGGGCGGCAGGATCTTCGCGGATTTTCCGCTCTTCGTCCCCGAGCACGTTGAACAGGCCGCCCAGGGCCTTTTCCACCACATACCGGTCTATATCCACCGTTTCCACCTCTATGAAGGGGATGGATTTGATTTTTTTCTCCAGGGCTTTGTATTGCCGGGTCACCCCTACCTCGTCCATAGCCTGGGAAACCTGGGGATGAAAGGCGCCGTATAATTTGTCGTAGGTCTTCGACCTGAAATATTCCGTGGCTTCCGTATCCTTTCCCTTCCAAATCTTGCGCACGTCCTGGAAGGTCATTTCCTTGATGGCGCCCCAGAAGATATCCCTGGCGAAGGGCGCAGCCTTTTCCGCGGCGCGGTTCATGCTGAGGACGAATTCGTCCACCTGGCGGTCAAGCCCCAGTTTGCGCATGGTTTTTTCGGCTTTCAACATTTTTTCGGGCATCAGGATTTTAATGGCCGGATTGCCGAAATATCCGTCCGTGCGCCCGGTCAGGTTGACGGTGTTCTCCGTGCCGATATGCAAGGCTTCCTTGAGGCCAGCTGCTATTTTTTCATCACTGGGGCCTTTTTTAAGGATTTTATCCAGGAAACCGGCATTCGCCCCGCCGGCGAGGCACGCAAGGCACAAGAATAGGGCCGCAAATCCTACAATATAACGTTTCATCTTAATCCCTTCTTTCTCCATTAATAATTGCCGGACATCCAATAAATTCGTTCTAAGATCCGGATTTCCTGTTGTCTGAAAGATCATTATTTTCAGATATAAGGACGCCGGCGGAGGTGTCCGATTATATTAAAAAGGAGGGTTAAACGATATGGCGGATTTGTTCCAATATTCCACTTATCTTGTGCGCAGGAAAATCTTCAAAATCTTCGGAGGTGCGTTCCATATTTACGGACCGGATAAGCAACTGGTTTTCTATTCGAAAATGAAGGCCTTTAAACTGAAAGAGGACATCCGGCTTTATACAGGTACGGACATGCAGAGTGAAGTGTTTTCCGTCAAAGCAAGGCAGATCATCGATTTTTCCGCAACCTACGATGTGGTGGACAGCGCCGCCGGTCAAAAAATCGGCGCCTTGAAAAGGAAAGGCTTCAAATCCATGCTCCGGGATGAATGGGCCATCATGGACGCCAGCGACCGCGAAATAGGTGCCATTGTCGAAGACAGCCTTTTGTTAGCCATAATTCGTCGGTTTTTGTCCAATTTAATCCCCCAGACTTATCACGTGACGATGAACGGGGCCCTTGTATGCGCCATAAAACAAAATTTCAACCCCTTTGTTCTGAAGATGACGGTTGATTTTACCCCCGATATCCAGCATGTCCTGGATAAAAGGCTGGGATTGGCAGGAGCGATTCTCTTGTGCGCCATCGAGGGCAGGCAACGGTAGCCGGGGGCGAGTATTTTTAAAAGAGCAATTTGCATTGTTATGATAATTTTACGTCTTCCGCTAAATATCGATAGCCTAATGGCAGCCATATACTATATTTAGTGGCAAGACCTTGAATTAAGGCAACAACGCAATTACCCTAAAAATAAACGGCGATGAGAAATCCCTTCCGTATTTTCGAAGGGTTTTTCCTTTCTCATAGTGACATTTTCCCAGAATAATCTCAAGGTGACATTATCACAGAAAAAACAGAAGGAAGCTTCGCGGCGCCTTGACAGCCATCTTTTTTAATGTTAAGATTAGACCAGATTACCAGTCCCCGGGCGGTTTCAAGCTCCGGCGGGGCTGAATTCAGCTTTTTTATGCGCCGGCAAGGGGGTTTTCGCGTTGCATTTATCCGGCACCAAGTGCATCAACACCTCCAATCACCTGGAGATAGGCGGTTGCGATACGGTAGAACTGGCCAGGAAATTCGGCACTCCTTTATATATTCTGGATGAAGCGGAGATCAGGGAGCGTTGCCGCGCTTACCGCGAATCGTTTGCCAGGGTACTGCCGAAATCCCGGGTTATATATGCGGGAAAGGCTTTGCTGACCGAAGCCGTTTGCCTTCTCATGAATGATGAGTCGGTTTGCCTTGACGTGGTGTCCGGCGGGGAGCTTTATACCGCCATGGAAGCCGGATTTCCCGCGGACAGGATTTTTTTCCACGGCAATAACAAGAGCGATGCGGAGATTTATTTGGCGCTGCAATACGGCGTGGGCTGCATCGTGGTCGACGGCATGGCGGATCTGGATGCCGTGAATAACTTAAGCCTCAAGGCCAGGAAAAAGACGCGAATATACCTCCGCGTCACCCCAGGGATAGAAGCCCATACCCATTCCTACATACAAACGGGTATGCAGGATTCCAAGTTCGGCCTGAACATTTCCAGCGGGGCGGCCCTGGCAGCCGCCAGAACGGCTTTAGGCATGTCCGGGGTGGATTTGCGGGGATACCACTGCCATATCGGTTCACAAATTTTCGATTTAAATTCATTCAGCGCCGCGGTTGACGTGATGATCGGTTTTATGGCGCAGGTGCGCCGGGAAACCGGAGCGGTGTTTTCCGAACTGGATCTCGGGGGCGGACTCGGTTCCTGGTACTACGAGGAAGACGCTCCGCCGGGCATTCCTGCTTACGCCGAAGCAATCGCCGAAGAGCTTTTCATCATGTGCAAAAAATTCGACTATCCCGTTCCGGAGATTCTGGTGGAGCCGGGACGGTCTCTGGTGGGAGAAGCAGGGACAACACTTTATACGGTAGGAAACATCAAGGAAATCCCCGGCATACGTAAATACGTGGCCGTGGACGGAGGAATGGCGGACAACCCCCGCGTGGCTTTATATCAGGCCGTTTATCGCGCCGCAGTCGCCAACCGGGTGATCTCCGCCGAAAACGAGAAAGTCACGGTCACCGGCAGATGCTGCGAATCCGGCGATATGCTGCTCTGGGACATAGCTCTTCCCAGGATGGAAAAAGGGGATCTTCTCGCCGTTTTTACGACCGGGGCGTATAATTATGCGATGTCCAGCAATTACAACCGCATCCCGCGGCCCGCCATGATACTCGTAGCGGACGGCAAGGCCGATCTAATCCTTGAGCGCGAATCCTATCAAGATCTGGTGCGCCTTGACCGGGTGCCGGAACGCCTGCGGATGAACCGGGAGGGCAGGGATAAAATAGCGCTATGAAATTCTTACCGGTTTCTGATAAAATTAACCTTCAAAAAGGAGCGGATTTATGTTTGACGGCATTTTAGACAGGTTGTTATTCGTAATACCCTGGATTTTCCCGGCCATTGCCTTCCATGAATTTGGGCATGCCTGGACTGCGGACCGGCTGGGAGATCCGACGCCATCCCAGGACGGCAGGTTGACATTGGCCCCCTGGGCGCATGTAGATCCCATGGGACTGTTGGGGATTATCTTCGCCGGATTTGGCTGGGGGAAACCGGTTATGATCCGGGGGCAATATTTCCGCAAACCGCTCCGTGACATGATGTACGTGGCTTTGGCGGGGCCTTTTATGAATTTGCTGTTGGCGGGCGCGGTTTCTGTGATAATCCGTTTAAATACGGCGGGAATAATCAGCCTGCCTCCTTTTGCATGGAGGTTCCTGGTGCAAGGCGTTATTCTCAATATCGGCCTTATGTTTTTCAATCTTATTCCTGTTCCGCCGTTGGACGGTTCGAAAATCCTGTTTTATTTTTTACGCGGCGGCGCCGCTTATCAGTTCGCAAAACTTGAATCGATAGGGCCCTTGCTGCTCCTGGCGGTTATTTTTATGGCCGGGCGCATCATATCAATCCCTGTTTCTATTGTCGTAAGGCTGCTTACCGGATTATAATTTAATTTCAGAAGGCAATTGCGTTGTTACCTTCATTCAAGGTTTGCCACTAAATATGGTGTAGCTGCCATTAGGCTATCGATATTTAGTGGCAAGACGTAAAATCATCATAACAACGCAAATTTGCTCTTAGGAGAAAGGGATGCAGAGATAAGTATAATTATTAAAGAGCCATTGGATTACCAGATCCATCTGGACATTTTCACCGGTCCCTTTGATTTGCTCCTGCATCTCATCGATAAACACGAGATCGATATCCTGGATATCCCCATAGCCAGGATTACCGAAGAATATCTGCTTCATTTGCAGAATATGGACTCGCTCAATGTGGAACAGGCCGGCGAATTCCTGGTGATGGCCGCCACTCTTATGCAGATAAAGGCTAAAATGCTCGTACCGGAAGCGGCGGAATCCGCTGAAGGGGAACAGGAGCAGGAGGATCCGCGCCAGGAACTGGTTCGTAAACTGCTGGAATATAAACTTTATAAGGATTTATCCATGATGCTAAAAAGCCGGGAAGCGGAACAGCAGAACCTCTACTTCCGGACCGGCGGGATTTTTTGGGATACGGAGCCGGGCAACGCTCCTTCCCCATTGACGGGTGTGGCGTTACCCGATCTTCTCCAGGCGTTTTTAAATGTTTTAGAAAGCCTGAATCAGGTCAATATGATGCATGTGCTGATCCCCAAGAAAGGAAAGTCAATCCGGGAGCGCATGAAGGAGATTATGGATAAGATCACCAAAAGGGCGAAGTTGTATTTTCACGAAATGATGGATCAGCCTCTGACCAAGGAAGGCGTGATCACTTATTTCTTGGCGATGCTGGAACTGCTCCGGCTGAGAAGGATTTTTGTGATTCAGCAGGGGATTTTCGGTGCGATCGCCATGATGTTGCCCCCCGGGGAGGTTGATAAGCGTGAATCTGATTCTGGCCCGGGCGACAATTGAAGCGTTGATTTTCTCATCATCCCAGCCGGTTGCCGCCGGAGAAATAGCGGAGATAATCGGCATCAGCATTCATACCACAGAGCAGTTGATCAAGGAGTTGGAGGATGAATACCGCTCTTCCCATCACGGCCTTCAGCTCATCAAAGCGGCGAACGGCTATCAGATCTGTACAATCCCCGTATGCGCCCCTTATCTGGAAAAATTGAAAAAAGTACCACGGACCGGCGTACTGTCTCCGGCTACTTTGGAAACCCTGGCCATTATCGCATACAAACAGCCCATCACCAAGGCGGAAATTGAATCGCTGCGCGGAGTGAAGGCGGACAGTTCCATTCATACCCTGCTGGAGAAGGATTTGATTGAAGAGGCCGGCCGTAAGGACACTGTGGGAAGGCCGATCTTATACAGGACTACCAGGCACTTCCTTTTGCATTTCGGGTTGAACAGTTTGAACGAATTACCCCATTACGAGGACTGGCCGGATCAGTTAAATTTCGCCGCGGCGAGGGAACTCAAGGAAAATGGAAAGGATGAAGAACATGCTCAACCGGTGGAAGGAGAACATGAAGAAGGTGTTTCAGCGTGACAGCAATTATTATTTCGGCCTGCTTTTTTTGATTGTCGCCTGCTTTTCCATCCCCTGGTGCTATCTCAAGGATGCCTTTGAACCGGTGGTGTTTCTAATTTTTTTCCTCTTTTACTGCGCCGGTTTCGCCCTCCTCTGGAAAAGCGACACTTCTTTAAGGATTGCAGCCCTGCTTGACGAGATCGCGGCTTTAAAAGAAAAGAGCCGGATCCTGGAAGAGGATATTTCCGCGTTTTACCGGGATTTATCCTCCGGCTGCAACTATAACATCAATCAACGGGCTTTGCGCAGAAGGGGGATTCTGTACTAAAACTATGTTCAATACGCGTTGGGGCGTTGTGACCGGAATTATAAAACAAACCGGAGATTACGGATTGGCGCAGGTGGACCTGGAAGACGGAAATTTTATGGCCGTTTTTTATCCCTCCTTCACCGGCAGCCCCGGGATAGGCGAGCGTGTGCTGCTCAACACCACCGCCGTGGACCTGCGGCTCGGGACGGGAGGCTGTCATTTCATCCAGGCGCGGGAAAGGAGCGGAGAGGCATCCTCGTCCTGTCCCGGACATATCATGAAACTCCGTTACACTCCCTGGCAGTTTCCGGTGCTTTCAGTGGAGGAGGGAGATTCCCCCTGGCACGACCGGATGGTTCAAGCGGAATCCATCGCCGGAGTTCCCGTGGTGGTGGGGACGCTTCATTCCCAATTGATTCCGGTTATCCTGGGCTGGCGTATGCTGGATACGCCGGGCGCCAGGATTGTTTTTTGTATGACGGACGGGGCCGCCCTGCCCGCGCAGTTCAGTGAGACGCTGCGCATCTTGAAATCGGAGGGGCTGTTGCAGGCGGTGGTAACGGTGGGGCAGGCGTTCGGCGGGGATCTGGAGGCAGTCAATATTTATTCCGGTCTTATTGCCGCGCGGCATGTGGCAGGAGCGGATTTGATAGTGGTCGGAATGGGCCCCGGCATCGTGGGGACCGGGACGCCGTATGGATTTTCCGGTATCGAGCAGGGGATCAACGTGGATGCCGCGGCCAATCTGGATGGATACCCCATCGCTGTCCCCCGCGTCAGTTTTGCCGATGCCAGACAGCGGCATTACGGCGTCAGCGAACATACCCTGGTGGCTCTGGGTAAGGCATGCAGCCGTCAAGCCCTGGTGCTGCTCCCCGATGATCTCGATGCCGGACGTAAAAAACTCCTGCAAGAGAAAATTTCCGTCCTGGCGGACAAGCATAAAGTGGTTTTTTCCTCTTGCCGGGAGGAAAGGCTGATTCTCGAGGGGGCATCTCTCCCTCTTTCAAGCATGGGCCGGACTTTCCGGGATGATCCGTATTTCTTCATCACCGCCTGTCTTGCAGGGAGAGCGGCGGCGGAGATATGGAAAGGACTGCGCCAATGGTAAAAAAGGAGCGGATGATCGATCGGAGGCGGATTTTTACCGGGAGGATAATCAGCTTTCGGGAGGATTTGGTGGAACTGCCCGACGGGAAGGAAACCACCCGGGAGGTGGTGGAGCATCCCGGGGCGGTGGCTGTGGTAGCTTTGGACAAGGCAGGGAGGCTCATCCTGGTCTGCCAGTACCGTTATCCCCTGGAGCGGGAAACCCTTGAAATTCCGGCCGGGAAGCTTGATCCCGGCGAAGACCCCGAAGAATGCGCGCGCAGGGAACTTAAAGAGGAAACGGGATATGACGCGGTCGAGATCCGTTATCTTCTTTCCTTTTATACCTCCCCCGGTTTTACTGATGAAATCATCCATCTGTTTTCAGCCAGGGCGGGGACTTGCACCGGCCCGCACACGGATGAAGACGAATTCGTGGATATCCGGCTTTACGAACCCGCGGAACTGATGGAAATGGTGAAAAAAGGCGCCGTTTGCGACGCTAAAACCATATTGGGTCTTCTTTACGCCAAAGAAGCCGGCCTGTTTCCGGCATAAATTTCCCGGCGTTTTTAACCGATATGTCCAGTGAAGGCTGCGGGGATAAAAAAGCCGGATTGTCCGGAGGGGATTCCGCATAATTTAAATTTAAAGGGGGCTAATCAGTGGATCAACCTTTGAATCTGGTTGGGCAGGTAACCGCCAGCGTCACCGGGAAATACAGGGATCTGCATAAGCTGAGCACAGGCAAAGCTTTTCTTTATCTTTTTTTGTTTACGATAGTATTTGGGGGCATTGGCCTGATCCGGCCGATGATTTTTCTTAAAAACGGGATCGAAAAAATTAAATCGTGGTATGGGACGAATGTGCCGGAATTCTTTCTGGAAAAAGGGGAACTTACGGTCGATGCGGAAATGCCCATTCAATACAAGCAGGATGATGTGCTTATAATGATCGACACCAGCGGAAAGACCGATCCTTCGATATTGGAAGGATATAAGCAGGGCTTCTGGATCGGCAAAGACCGTTTCGTGACGAAGCAAAACAGCTTTGAAAAGCGGGAATATTCCTACAAGGAGATGGGGCCTTTGCGACTGGACAAGAAGACCGTCCAGGAGTGGCTGCCATTCCTCAACTATTTCCTGTATGCCTTTGCTTTCTTCGCAATGATCTTTTATTTTGTCGGGCAAATGATCAGCGCATGGCTTGTGGCTATCGCGGCTTCGCTCTTCGGCAGGCCCGCAGGCTTAAAAATAACCTTCGGTGAAATATACAAACTCGGCATTTTTGCATTGACACTGCCGATGATTATCAGATGCGCAGTTGACCTTTCCGGTGTGGAGGTGCCTTCCTTCTACCTAATTTATCTGGGGGTGGGTATTTTCCATATGATAACCGGGTTACGATCCCTGGTTTCGGAAGCTCCACCTGCGGAAAACAACCCGGCGGCCGGGACGCAAATATAACAGGCGAAAGACTTGGAGAAACACAATGGGTGAGGTTTACCGGTTTGAAATTATTTAACCGGTGATGAAATTTATGAATCATGATTTCGGAAATACCGAACCCGGTCGGAGTAGTTAAGCCGGTTTGCAGATGACGGCCGCGCATGCCTGTGAGGCCGTTTTCTGTTGCGGCATATCGTTTTATCCGTCATGAAATTGCTCATATGTCAAGAATTCATTAAAATTGCCGGAACAGGCAGGAAATTGGCAAAAAAAAAGCGAAGCGGTTTTCATATTTTGCGGCGGGGGGAATCTCATGGACAGGGCATTTGCCGGGTTGGGCGTAAAGATACCCGATATTCTGCTTCCCGGACCCGGGGTGGATTTGCAAAAGTGGGCGGTGGTGGCCTGCGACCAGTATACATCACAACCCGATTACTGGGAAGGCGTGGAGAAACTGGTAAAGCATTTCCCTTCCACCTGCCATCTGGTCTTGCCTGAAATATATCTCGGCAGGGGAGGGGAGGCCGAAAGGATCTGCAAGATCCACCGCACCATGAAAGAATACCTCCTGGACGGCACACTGCTCTCCTGCGGAGCGGGATTTATATACCTGGAGCGCAGCACACCCCGGGTTAAAATCCGCAGGGGCCTGATGGCCGCCCTGGATCTGGAGTATTATGACTACCGGCCGGGATCTCCATCGTATATCAGGGCTACGGAAGCTACGGTTCTCGAGCGTATCCCCCCCAGGGTGAGGATTCGTGAAGGAGCAAGCCTTGAGATCCCTCATATCATGGTACTAATTGACGATCCGGAGCGTCTGGTAATCGAACCTCTCGGGCGCGATCCTGCGGCAATGAAACAAGTTTATGATACGGATCTGATGATGAACGGAGGGCATATTACGGGACATCTGGTAAAGGGGGCTGAGCAAATCCGCGGTATATACCGGGGGCTCCGGAAGCTTGCCGGCCGGAGTCCGGACGGGAGTGTCTTTCTGTTTGCGGTGGGTGACGGCAATCATTCCCTGGCGACGGCCAAAACGGTCTGGGAAAGGATCAAGGCCGCGGCCGCAAGAGGCGCCGCTTTTGAACATCCGGCGCGTTATGCCCTGGTGGAACTGGTTAATGTACATGATGAGGGGCTGAGGTTTGAACCCATCCACCGGGTGGTTTTCGGTGCGCCGCCGGAAGTTTTGTTTGCAGCCATGCGGCATTTTTATGAAAGGAAGGGTGCGGTTTTTGAAATAAAAGAAGAGAACGGGGATATAAGCGGCTCCGGCAGCGGCAGTCGGCTGCGGGCTCAGGGGTCCCATTTTCTCGCATATACCACCGTAGCCTCTTCAGGTTATATCCGGATTCAAAATCCTCCCCATATCCTGGAAGCCGGGACCCTGCAAATTTTCCTGAATGATTTTCTGAAGGAAAACAAGGATGCGGGTGTAGATTATATTCATGGGACGGAAGTGGTTTCCGGCCTCGGGCGTAAACCGGGCAACACGGGATTTTATCTTCCCCCCATACCCAAGGAGAACCTTTATAAGACAGTGGCCCGCTACGGGATACTTCCGCCCAAAACCTTCTCCATGGGCGAGGCGGAAGAGAAAAGATATTACATGGAATGCCGTAAAATCGTTTAAAAACGTTCAGCTTCGGATCAAAAGTAACGCGGCGGACTGTCCGCTGCTTTTTTATTTGCGGATTGACGGGACTGTCATGCCCGAAAATCATATTTCTGTAACGGGATCATATAATTTATCAAGCATGATCGAGCTTGAAACTTTACTATAGCTTTGATAACCTATTGCTGCAATGATGGACAAAGATTGTTTTTTAAACAGGACGCCTATAAGTTCGGATGTATAAAGGGGGCGGGATTTTGGGGATTCAAAGGTTAAAAGAGGAGATCCGATATTTTTTTAAAAAAAATTGCGTTTTTTTCTTTATAATATTGGTTGTATTCCTCATGGGCGTTTTTTTCGGGGCCTTGAGTCTGAAAACCTTGAATGCCATGCAAAAAAAGGAACTGGTGCTCTATCTGGAATCTTTTTTCCAGGGGTTTAAACAGAAAGCGGTTTCCGGTCTCCCTCTGGTGAGGTTATCGCTTTTTAACAACCTGAAGACTATCGGGCTGATCTGGCTTTTCGGCCTGACGGTGATCGGCGTGCCGTTGATCCTCCTGCTGATTTTCACGCGGGGATTTATCTTCGGGTTTACCGTGGGTTTTCTGGTGGAGGAATATACTTTTAAGGGCTTTATTTTTTCTCTGCTTGCCATAGTTCCCCATAATCTGGTGATTTTCCCCGTACTTTTTTTGGTGAGCATCATGAGCATCGATCTTGCCGGGATTCTTTTGCGGCAAAGATCCGGTCAAAGGCCGGCGCGCCTGGGAAATGTGTTCGCCGGAAACGTAGCCGGGCTTGCCGCGGCGGGCATTGTCCTGATTGGCGCCAGTTTCTTGGAGGCATACGTTTCACCTTTTTTTATTTCATTGCTGTCAGGCATCATGCGTTAAACAGGTTTCACCACTGAAAACCATCGCTGCGGGGATTTACAGGATAAGAATACTGTTTTCAATCCGCATGAAAGGCGTCCGCTTATTTCATAAAACGTTGATGTGATGAATTTCCAACGTTTGCTGGATTATAAAAAAAGGATATTATAGGATTATGTCGAAAAAACATAACATTACATCTTAGACATATAAGGAGAGTGTATAATGCAAGACTATCAGAAGAATTTCCTCAATTACCTGGCGGTCGAACGCGGATTGGCGCAAAATACTCTGGAATCTTACGGCAGGGACCTGAAGCAGTACTTTACTTACTTAAGTGAAAAAAAGAAAGTGGACATCAAGGAAACCACTCAGGCCACCGTAGTCGGTTACCTTCTTTACCTCCAGGGCCAGGGCCGCTCAACTGCGACTATTTCCCGTTCCCTAGCGGCGATCAAGGCATTTTTTCAATTCTTGACGCGAGAAGAAATAATAACAAAAAATCCCACGGTGAATTTGGACGCCCCCAAACAGGAGAAGCGGATCCCCAAGATCTTGTCCCCCGAAGAAGTGGCAATTCTTCTGGAACAGCCCAGTTTGGGCTGCCCTACGGGCTTGAGGGACAAGGCCATGCTGGAGCTTTTGTATGCGACCGGAATGAGGGTATCGGAGTTGATTTCGTTGAACATGAACGACGCCAATCTGGATTCGAGCTATGTAAGATGTTTCGGCAAGGGATCCAAGGAGAGAATCGTTCCCATCGGTTCGGCGGCCAAAGAAAGCCTGCAAAATTACCTTCAGCGCGGCAGGATCGGTTTTTTGCGGGACAAGAAAGAGGCTGCCCTGTTTCTGAACCATCACGGACACCGGATGACGCGGCAGGGCTTCTGGAAGATCATCAAGAAATACGCCATGGAAGGCGGGATCAGAAAGGACATCACCCCGCATACCTTGCGTCATTCTTTTGCCACACACCTGCTGGAAAACGGGGCGGATCTCCGTTCGGTCCAGGAAATGCTGGGGCATGCGGACATCTCCACCACCCAGATTTATACCCAGCTTACCAGGAGTAAAATCAAGGAGGTTTACGATCAGACGCATCCCCGGGCGTAACGTTTGAATGCGCCGCCGCCGTCGGAAGATGATGGGCAATACATATATTTATCCGGAAACAGCGCCGGGCAAATCTGCCGGGCGTTTTTATTATGGGTAATTGCGTTGTTACCTTAATTCAAGGTCGTGCCGTTAAATATAGCGTATGGCTGCCATGTAGGCTATCGATATTTGGTGGCATGACGTTGAATTATCATAGCAACGCAAATTGCCCGTTTATGGATCGGCGGAGGCGAACAGGATTTTCCGCATGAATGGGGAAAAGTAACCTTATGATAAAACGCGTAATTTTAATCATACTGGACGGGGTGGGGATCGGCGCTCTTCCCGACGCTTCCGCTTACGGCGATGAACGCAGCAATACCATAGGGAATACCGCCGCCGCAGAAAATTTGGATGTTCCTTGGTTTCAAAAAATGGGACTGGGCAATATCGCATCCATCAGGGGAGTGGCTCCATGCAGGTTTCCGTTGGGAGCATTCGGCAAAATGGCTGAAAGATCCCCTGGTAAGGATACAGTGACCGGCCACTGGGAAATCAGCGGGCTGCCCCTGACTAAGCCTTTTCCCACCTACCCTCATGGATTCCCCCTTGAAGTTGTGCGGTTGTTGAAAACAGCCTTCGGAAGGGAAATTCTTGGGAATACCGCAGCCTCCGGCACGGAGATCATCGAGCGCCTTGGCAGGGAGCATATGGATACGGGAAGTCCGATTGTTTATACTTCCGCGGATTCAGTGCTGCAAATCGCCGCCCATGAAGAAATCGTCCCCCTTGCGCTGCTGTATGAATGGTGCGAAAAAGCCAGGGGCATCATGCAGGGGGAACATACGGTGGGCAGGATTATCGCCCGCCCGTTTTTCGGCAAGCCCGGCGGTTTCATCCGTACGGAAAACCGCCGTGATTACTCCCTACCGCCCACAGGGCCGACCATTCTGGACGGGCTTTCCGGGCGGGGGCTTGAGGTTTATGGGATAGGCAAAATCGAGGATATCTTTTCCCGGCGCGGTTTGACCCGCATCAATCATACCCGCGGCAGCGGGGAAAGCCTGTCCGCAACGTCCGCCGCCCTGGATTTTACGGGCAGGGGGCTTGTTTTCACAAATTGCGTGGATTTCGATATGCTTTACGGGCACCGTAATGATGTTAAAGGTATGGCGCTGGCGCTTCAGGAAGCGGACGACCAAATCAGCGGAATCGCCGCCCGTCTTGGAGACGGGGATCTTCTTTGCATCACGGCGGATCACGGCTGCGATCCCACTACGGCCGGTACCGATCATTCCCGGGAATATGTTCCGCTTTTGATCTGGGGGCCCGGTATTAAACCGGGGATTGATCTCGGTGTCAGGGATACGTTCGCTGATCTGGGCGCCTCCATTTTCCAGCTTCTTACGGGAGAGAAATGGCCTTTGGGACGGAGTTTTGCCGGGGAGATATATACTTAGAGAAAAGAATACAGAGCACGGGAGATAAATACAGAAGACAGAAGATAGAATAGCTTACCAAAGGCAATTGTGTTGTTGCCTTAATGCTGGGTCTTGTTACTAACGGGGTTGGAGATTACTTTGAAAAGGATGTTGCGGATGTTGATGATCGACCTGATTCGGGCCAAGCGGGATGGAAAAGCTCACGCCCCGGGTGAAATCAAATCCATGGTCCAGGCTTACACACAGGGGGACATACCGGATTACCAGATGGCCGCCTGGTGCATGGCGGTTTATTTTAAGGGATTAAATCCCGCTGAGCAGTCGGAGTTGACCATGGCCATGGCTTATTCCGGGGAGACGCTGGATCTCTCCCCGATTTCGGGTATTAAAGTGGATAAACACAGCACCGGGGGCGTAGGGGATAAAACGACGCTGATCCTGGCGCCGCTGGTGGCCGCCGCAGGGCTCCCGGTAGTGAAGATGTCCGGCCGGGCGCTGGGGCATACGGGCGGCACCATAGACAAGCTGGAATCCATCCCGGGATTTCGCACGGCATTTGATCTGGGGGAAATCATACGCCAGGTAAAGGAAACCGGCCTGGCTCTGGCCGGTCAGACCGGGCATCTGGTCCCCGCGGATAAGAAACTTTATGCCCTTAGGGACGCAACCGGCGCGGTAGAGAGCATCCCGCTTATCGCATCCAGCGTGATGAGCAAAAAGATCGCCGCCGGGGCGGATGCCGTGGTACTGGATGTCAAGGCGGGAAACGGGGCGTTTGTAAAAACAGCGGGGGAAGCGGAGTTTTTGGCCCGCTCCATGGTGGAAATCGGCAGGCATGTCGGGAAAAAAACGGTGGCCTTGATTACCGGCATGGATCAACCGCTGGGATGCGCTGTCGGTAACGCATTGGAGGTCAAAGAGGCCATCCGGGCTTTACAGGGGAGTTGCCCGGCGGATCTGGAGGAGCTGTGCATGATCCTGGGCTGTCATATGCTGCTTTTGGGAGAACGCTGCAAAACCATGAGTGAAGCTGAAAAAATCCTGCGCGGGTCGTGGAAGGACGGCCAAGCCTTGGCTAAGTTCCAGCAATTGGTGACTGCCCAGGGCGGGCCGGCGGATTTATGTTGCGATCCTGACAAATATTTGCCCCGTGCGGCCAAGGTTGATAAGGTCAAATCGCCGCGGGACGGTTATATTGCCGGGATCGATACTTACAGCCTGGGCCTGGCTGCCGGAAAGCTTGGCGCAGGCCGGACAGAGATAGGGGCGGCTGTGTTCCCCGATGTCGGCCTCATAGTCCGAAAAAAAACGGGGGATAAGGTATGCAGAAATGAGTGCCTGTGCGAGCTTCACGCCAGGGATGGGAGGGTGGCGGAAATGGTGAGGATTACGGTACGGGAGGCTTTTAGCGTAAGCGATAAGCCGGTTTGCGCTCAAAAATTGCTGAAAGGCATTATTATATAAATTTTCCGGAGGCCGCCCGGTACATATCCCTGTAGAGTTGCGCGTCCGCGCTCTGCCTGCCGTTGGATTCACAGATTACGGTAGGTTCGATGTTTTTTTTCACGAAACTTCTGGCAAGCGGTAAAAAATCCGGACCGAACTGGGTTTCTAGGGTCGTCCAGTGCCTTTTTTCCCCGGCCGCGGTGAATTCGATCGGACTGAAGTGGCAGTGCAGGTTTTTAACCTTGCTTTCTCCAAGGCCGTAAAGAAGCGCATCCAGGATCCGGTCGAAATCCTCTTCCGTATTCAGGCAGCCTCCTTCCCTGGCATGAAGGTGGGCGAAATCGACACAGGGAATGATTTGGGGATGGAGTTTGGCAAGGGCGATGATTTCATCTAGGCCGCCGAAAGCGCTTTTTTTCCCTCCGGTTTCGGGCGCCAGTTTAATATGAGCGAATCCTTTCTTTGACGCCTGCTCTATACAGCGCATCAAACCCGCGGAGATCATTTCCAGGGCCTCCGCGCGCGGCTTTTTTCCCGCCTGGCCCGGATGAAATACCACCACTTCGGCCCCCATCCAATGGGCGGCCTCCAGCGAACTCATGACATACCCGCATGAATTGGCCCGGATTTGCGCTTCACCGCTGCAAAAATTGATGTAATAAGGGCCGTGGATGCTTAAAGAGACGCCGGAATTTCGGGCTTCATCACCCAGTTTGCGGGCTAGTGATTCGCTGATTTTTACTCCCCGCGTGCACTGGTACTCAAAAGCGTCGAGGTTTTTCCGCCGTAAAAAGGATGGAGCTTCCGCGGAGGATTTGCCGCCTTCCGCATAAAAGATTTCGTCCAGGCCGGCGGGACCGAATTTTGCTGCCAAATGCATCCCTCTTTTGCAATCGATGTTTGAAGTTCCATAAATATGGTCATTTTCTGCGCTTATGACCGATTTCCTTCTTTTATTACCGGTTGCCCGGTATGATCCTTTTCTCCGCCGGCAAACTAACTGCAGCGGGTTTTAAATACAGCCAATAAAAAGAAGGCGTGATAAAAAATGTCGTTAAAACTTGTACTGGTTCTTTTTGTCTCTATTATTCCCGGCGTATTATGGATGCAATACTTCTATAAAAAGGACAGGTATGAACCGGAGCCGAAGTATCTTGTCATTCTGGCTTTTCTGGGCGGGATCGTGAGTATTTTCCCGGCGATGTTATTCGAACAGGTTTTTTTAATCCGGTTCTTCAGCGGGGAAGTCCGCGGCCTGTTCAACTTGATTGCAGCCGCGGCATCCATCGGTATCATTGAAGAGGGGCTAAAACTGCTGGCTTTATACTGGATCGCCCTGCGCCACCGGGATTTCAATGAGCCGGTGGATGGAATAATTTATGGAGTAAGCGTGGGGCTCGGGTTTGCGGTTATAGAGAACATCTTTTATACCTCCAGATTCGGTTTATCCGTGGGCGTACTCCGGGCAGTCGTCGGCTGTCTGGCGCACGCCGCATTTTCCGGACTCGCCGGGCATTACTGGGCGGAGGCAAAATTTAAAAGACAGCCCGGCAAATATTATGCGGCTTTCTTCTGGCCGGCGGCATGGCACGGTTTATACGACTTCTTACTTTTTAATGAAAGCATTACCCGCCTGTTCGCTGCCCTGGCGGTTATCGGGGTCGTAATCGCTTTTATCCTGAGCAAAATAAGAAACCTTGTAACGGCTTCCCCGTTCAAGGAATGAGAAAGTGAGAAAGGCAAGGATACGCGCGAATAAGTGCAGTGGCCGGAAGGAATTCAGGCATAAAAGTAGAATATTAGGCTATAAAAAGACTTCATCCTGTTGCAGCGCGGATCCTGCTTAACATACTAAGCGGTGCATGTGTATTCCATAAGCGATGTTGTCGGTATGATGTAGGGGGCGTGTGTGGACGGATATTCTTCAAGTTAAAAGGAGTTCACGTGGGACAGAACTTAGAAGCGATTCTTTTGCCTTTCAAAGATAAGCTTTCCGCCATCGCCAAGGCGGAATGCTTATCTTTTACTGTTTTGAACGCAAAAAACGAAGTGATATTCAGCACCGAAGGCTACCGTTGCCGGGATGAAATCGAATCGCTTTACCGCCGGGAAGTAAGCCCCGGCGCGCTGTTGAATATCGCCGAAAGTTCATCCCGGCTCGCCGGTGAAATATGCAAGGCGCAGGACAATATTCTTATTTACGGATTTAAATACGGTCTTTTGGTCTGCGAGTTGAAATCCGCCCACTTGTCGCCTCTCACCGTGAGTACGCTGGTAAATCTGCTTTCGGAGAATCTGCGCCTGCTTATTGAACAAAACGAAAAGGATCAAAAACTGCAGTTAAAGGAGGAGGAACTGGCCAGGCAGCGGCGGGAATTGTTCAGCTTTTATCGGGTTTATCAAGCGCTGGGCATCGAAATGGAACTGGAAACCTTGCTGGACAGGATCCTGCGCGCCATCCAGAAAGCGCTCAAGACGGAAATCGGTTCCTTGTACCTGATGGATGAAGAAAGCGGCATGCTGGTGCCTAGAGTGGTCACGGGAGAGGAGGCGGCGGTTCTGCGCCCTGTAAACCTGGGGGAAAGCATCACCGGATGGGTTGCCCGGACGGGCCAACCCGAGATCATCAATGATTTGCCCAGCGATCCCCGGTTCACCAATCCTTTGCACCGTTCCAACCTGAAAGCCCAGCTCTGTACGCCGATAAAAATCAAGGGCAAAGTGATCGGAGTAATCAATGTTTTCAACAGGGAGGATGAAGAGGGATTCACACAGGAGGATCTGCGCCTGCTTTCCGTTTTCACCACGCAAATGGCTGTAGCCATCGAACGGGCGCGGTTGTATGAAAATGAACAGCTTAAACTGAAGCGCCTCACCATGCTGTATGAACTGGAAAGAGTGCTTCATACCTCCGTGGATTTCAATACCCTGACCTTGCAAATCGTAAAGAAACTCGGTGAAATGGCGCAGATGGAATACTGCCTGTTGTATCTCCTGGATGAAAACCGTAAAGAATATATGCTCCATGCCAGAGCAGGCGGATATATGAACGATATGGATCTTTCCCCCCTGCCCGTAGCATGCGGCATTATACGGAGAGTGCTTGTGGAGAAAAAACCGGCTTATCTGGAAAACTGCATGAACAGGAAAGCTCTGCCGCACCTGCCGGAAACCATGCGCCACCTGATGTTGTTTCCTCTGATCATCAAGGACAATGTCCTCGGCGTGGTGGTGTTTTCTTCCAGGATCAACAGTTATCTATCCACCGATCAGAGGCAGATGCTGGAGCTTATGATCTCCCAAGTGGCCAATGCTCTGGAAAGGGCCATCCTCTACCGCGATCTACAAAAAAACATCAACAACCTGCAGGCGTTGCTGGATATGGACAAGGAGAACTGGAACATCATCAATGAAGAAGCCATAATTATGAAAGTCCTAGAGAAGGCGCTGCAGCTTCCGACGGTAAAATTCGGGCAGTACATGTCCGCCGAATACAAACAGGGGGAAAAGATTGTTTATCAGTATGGAGACGACTCCCTTATTGAGGAGATGCCGGAGATTAAAAACGGTTTCACCCGCAGTAAACCCTATGAAAAAGGCCGGCTGACCGGAGATATGGAGTACCTGGCCCTGCCGCTTTCCATGGGGGATAATCTCCTGGGGCTTTGCTTGTTTTACTGCCAGGGAAAATTTGCGGAACTGGACGTCAATTTTTTGATTCTGCTGGTAAAGCAGTCCGCCGCCGCCATTGAAAACGCCCGGCTTTATAAAATGCTTCGCGAGGAATATTTAAGCATGATCCAGTCCCTGGCCTACGCCATTGAAGCCAAGGATCCATATACGATGGGGCACTCCGAACGAGTGGAGCGGTACGCCCTCATGATCGGGCAGGAACTCGGATTGAACGCCGAATTGCTGGACAACCTGAGGATAGCCGCCATCCTGCATGATGTGGGGAAAATCGGGGTTGATGAAAGGATTCTGGGGAAACCGGGTGAATTGACGGAGGAAGAATATGAGATCGTAAAAAAGCACCCGTTAATCGCGCAAAAAATATTGAAACCGCAGGAAAGCACTTTGGGCCAGGCTATCCAGGCCGTCGTTCAGCATCACGAGCGGATCGACGGAAAAGGGTATCCAGCCGGCGGAAACGGGGAAATATCGATGCTCGCGAGGATTCTTGCAGTGGCCGACGCATACGACGCCATGACCTCCCATCGTCCCTACCGCCCGCCTTATACCCATGAAAAAGCCGTTTCTGAACTGATAAAGTGCAGCCACTCCCAATTCGACGCACGCATCGTGGAAAATTTCCTGAAGGCGCTGGCCAAGCGCTCCCCGGGATAAAAATAGGAGGGTGTCCCAATGTCCGGCCACTCTAAATGGTCCAAGATCAAACGCGGCAAGGAAAAAACCGACGCCGCAAGATCCAAGGCTTTTACCAAGATCACCAGGGAGATCATCACCGCCGCCGGTGAAGGGGGAGGGGATCCGGATCACAATTTCCGGCTCCGGCTTGTTATTCAGAAAGCGCGCTCCGTCAATATGCCCAATGACAATATCATGCGCGCGATCAAGCGCGGCATCGGCGAAGCGAAGCAATCCGCATACGAATCCGTAGTTTACGAGGGATACGGCCCGGGCGGAATGGCGGTGCTGGTGGAGGTCCTGACGGACAACCGCAACCGGACCGCAGGTGAGGTCCGGCACATTTTCGCCAAAAACGGCGGCAATCTCGGCGAGACCAACTGCGTTTCCTGGATGTTTAAACGCAAGGGGATCCTTGTGGTGGAATTGGATGAGAACAGCAACAGCGAGGATAAAATAACCGAGATGATTATGGAGGTTGACGCCGAAGATTTTCTGGTGGAAAACGGAGTCATGGAGATATACACGGACCCCGCTTCTTTTGAACGGGTCAAATCCGGACTGGAAGGAAAGGGCCTGATATTTTCCTCGGCCGAACTGGCGATGGTGCCGCTGAATACCATTAACCTTGACGGCGACGCCTTAAAAAACGCCGTCGCGCTGGTGGAAGGCCTGGAGGAAAACGACGACGTGCAAAACGTATATACAAATCTGGATATGCCTGAATCGTAAAGGGCGGGAAGCCCGCACTCAAAGCGTTTCATATGGTCCGCGCGGGGCAAGGGGGAATCAAGTTCATCCTTGCCCCGCAGATCAACATGATGCGTTCATTATCCTGCAGGATCCGTGACCAAGTTTCTAAAACCGTGCAAAAAGGTCTCCGCTGCATTTGCGGCAATGAGTTTCCCAGGACCAATGCCACGTACCACAATACTTGCAACGATTTTTGCGCATGCCTTCACCTCCACCAGAGACAGGATATGATTTTTTTTTAATTTTTATCCCCCGCGGAAGTAATATTTTTGTTAAGAATATACATTGTATTGGGTCTGCCATAAAAAGGAGGACGCAAGATGCGTAAAAGTATCCTGTTTATATCGGCGGCGGTTTTATTTACCTGCATGGCCCGGGCGGGGGCGGGGGACGCCGCCGAGGTTCCCGATCCCGGCGTTTATTCCGTCATCGTGGTGGGCGATCTTTATTTCGGCGGAGGTTTGCAGGATAGAATACTTAAAAACGGCCCGGATTATCCTTTCATTTATGTGAAGGATCTTTTAAATTCCTCCGACTTTACCATCGGGAATCTGGAGTCGCCCCTGTCTCTCGCCGGAGGCAAATATGTGAAAGAAAAGCAGTTTTACCTTCACGCCGATCCCCGCACCGCGGACGCCCTTCTTTCGGGCGGATTTGATCTGGTTTCCCTGGCCAACAACCATATCATGGACTACGGGCCGCAGGCGCTGGCGGAAACCTTGCGGGTCCTGGACGAACGGGGGATCGGCCGCGCCGGAGCCGGTTTCAACCTGTCCGAAGCCCGGAAACCGGCCTTTGCCGAACAAAACGGCCGTAAAATCGCCCTTCTTTCCTATGCGCGGGTTTTTCCCATGGAGTATTACGCGACCTCGTCGAGATCCGGGATGGCCTGGGCCGCTGCGGAGTATTTCGCCAAAGACGTTCAAAAGGCGCGGGATGCCGGAGCCGTACTGGTGGTGGCGGCGGTCCACTGGAGCGGGGAGTTGAGAAATTACCCCTTGCCCTACCAGGAGGAAGTGGGGCATGCGCTTATTCAGGCCGGCGCGGACCTGGTGGTGGGCCACCATCCCCATGTCCTGCAGGGGATCGAAATTTACCGCGGAAAGATCATCGCCTACAGCCTGGGAAATTTCGCCTTCAGCTCCATGTCGAAGAAAGTGACCGACAGCGCCGTCTTCAAGATCTTCTGGAACGGCAATCATCCGGAAAAGTTGGTCATCTATCCGATGAATGTGGCAAACTGGGAGACTTTATACCAGACCCGGCCCCGAACCGGCGCCGACGCCGAGAGGGTTTTAAACGACCTGCGCCTTTTCTCCGCCAAGTACGGGACGGCGATTACCAGTGAAGGAGATACGGGGGTTATAGAGATCATGCTTCAGCCCTGAATGGGCTGTGATATGTTCTTTTAAAAGCATGAACTGTAAAGTGTGAAGTGTGCTATCCCTATGGAGAAGTCTGGATAAAGAAGGAAGCATCATAACCTGCGCAGGTTGACTTGCGCCTCTTCTTCATGATATATTGTTTTTATTGATTTGCAATCCCCTGGAAGGATGAATGCAAAAAGGAGTGACTGATAATTGTTTCCAATAGGGACGCAATTCTACCGGGCTCCCACCCCTCTTCCGGAGAACTGGGAAAAGGATTTGAAGACAGCCCGGGAAAACGGCCTGAATATCATCCGGGCGTGGCTGATGTGGAACTGGTACAGCCAGAAGCAGGGCAGGTTTGATTTTATGGAGATCCGGACGCTGCTGGACCTGTGCCATAAATATGATCTGAAGGCCGTTTTGCTGTTCAATCTGGAATCCGCGCCCGCCTGGGCGCAGAGGAAATACCCGGAAGCGCTATATGTTTCCGCTACAGGGCGCAGGTTTTATCCTGAAGCGATGGGCAATACTCCCGCGGGCGGCTTTCCCGGGCTTTGTTTCGACCATGAAAAAGTCGCGGCGGAAGGGAAAAAATACATCACCGAAGTGGTGAGGCGGTTCCGCAGTCATCCGGCGGTTTACGGATGGGAGCCGGCCAACGAGCCGCTGTTCGAACCGGCCAGGTACAACGATGAGATTTACTGCTATTGCGGCAAGACCGTAGCGAAGTTTCAGAGATGGCTGGCGGTTAAATATGGCGGCGACATCAATAAATTGAACGCCGTCTGGCGCAGAAAATACGGCCGGTTCGACGAGGCGCAACCTCCGAGGCGCAGGGGATCCTATGCCGACTGGGTGGATTGGAGGCTTTTTTCCATGGGGGCGCTGCAGGACACCATAGCCTGGCGCGTCAAGGCTATCCGGGATAACGATCCCGATCATCCGGTGATCATCCATACCCGCGGCGGCAGCGGAGTAACCCGCCCGGCGACCAAGGAAGGCATCGACGATTGGGCTTTCGCCGGGGAGGCGGATATATACGGCACGGCGGCTTTTCCGCAGTGCGGCCCGGAGCATGAATACTTTATCGCCATGGCCGGCGCCCGAAGCGCCGCGCGGGGAAAGGAGTTCTGGATGTCCGAACTCCAAGCCGGCCCTTATGGAATGGGAATTCACCGCAACGATGCGGAACCGCGCTGTTTCATCTGCAATTCCACCACCATGGAAGGGATCCGGGACGTCCAGACCGGCGCCTTCGATCCCGGTATTGTGACGCCGGAGAGATTGAAGATGTGGGCATGGTCGGGCATCGCCCAGGGGGGAAAAGGAATCCTGTTCTGGCAGTACCGGTGCGAGCTTTTCGGGCTGGAGTATGGCTTCGGATTGACGGACATGGACGGCGCTCCCTCGGAGAGATTGCAGGTGGTGAAAGAACTGAGCCGGATCGTGCATCAGCACGAGGATCTCATCAAAAATGCCCGCCTTCCGGAGGTAAAAATCGCCGCGGGTGTAACCCCCATCAATGATCTGGTTAATTATGCCGCCCTGGGCTGCCACTGCCAGATCAAGAATTCCATCAAGGGCCTGCACAAGGCCTTATGGAGTCTTGACTACTTGCTCGATTTCGTCCGCATCGATGAATTGGTGGTGGATCAGGAATATAAACAGTATAAAGTCATCTATCTGCCTTTTCCCATATGGATCAGCAGGCGCTCCGTCGCTAAGCTGAAGGAATGGGTGGCTGCGGGGGGGACTTTGGTGTGCGAGGCGTCCGCGGGCCAGCTGGATGAGACGTTCTTCACCACGGTCAAGGCGCCGGGGCTTGGCCTGGACGAGCTGTTCGGATGCGTGCGCAGGGATATCCGCTCCGCCAGGGAAATACCGCCGCTGGTTTATGGAAGCGCCAGAATCGAAACCGGTTTTTATAAGGAAGTTCTGGAACCCACAACCGGAAAGGTGATGGGGGTCTTCGAGACCGGGGAACCGGCCATAATCTGCAACGATTACGGTAAAGGAAAGGCCGTCTATATCGGCTCAAATCCGTTTTATCAATATAACGGCACCGCCAATAAAGGTTTTTTGCAATTCATCAGCGACATCAACAGGGATGTTTTCAGGGAAGCCTTTACAAACCAGACCGATGTAAGCGCCAGGGTCCTCATCAATGGCCGGACCTGGCTGGTGTTTTTGCTCAATGCGTTGAACAGGACTTTTGAAACAGAATTGACCGTCATGGCCAAGGGCAGGGTGATGGATCTGTTCACCGGGGATCCGGTGGCCTGCAGTTATGCGCAGGATAGAATGATTATAAATACCGCCATGAAAGGTTTCGATACAAAAGTCTATATAGTGGAAATGGATTGAATAATCCCTACAAGGGAGGATTCGGATGGCGCGGAAAAACGATATTGAGGCGGTGGTGGCGGGGCATATCTGCCTTGACATCATTCCTGCCTTTGAGACTGCCGGCAAAACGGATATCAAGGATATCCTTGCCCCCGGAAAACTGATCAATATGGGTGCAGTCAAGATTTCCACCGGAGGGCCGGTGTCCAATACCGGCCTCGCCCTGAATATCCTCGGCGTAAACACAAAACTTATGGGCAAGGTGGGGGACGATTTTTTCGGTGAGGGCGTGCTGAAACTGCTTGCGCAAAGAAAAGCCGCGGACGGCATGATTGTGGCTAAAGGCGAAAGCACGTCCTATACGGTGGTGATCATTCCGCCGGGCTGCGACCGGATTTTCCTGCACAATCCCGGGGCCAACAATACTTTTTGCGCCGCGGATATCAACTATGAGATGGTGGGGCGGGCACGGCTCTTTCACCTGGGATATCCGCCGCTGATGCGGAGAGTATATGAAAACAACGGCGCCGAACTGGTGGCGATTTACAAAAGGGTTAAGGAATTGGGCGTGACCACATCCCTGGACATGGCCCTGCCCGATCCCGAATCCGAATCCGGCAGGGTAAATTGGGAAGGGATTTTGCGGGATTTGCTGCCGTATGTGGATATTTACCTGCCCAGCGCAGAAGAGACGATGTTCATGATCAACCGGCCGGGTTATGAGGGTTTAAATACCGGCGCCAAGGGGCGCGATCCCCTTGAAAACCTCGACATCAATTGTTTGCATATCCTGAGCGATAAATTGCTGGCGTTGGGAGCCAAGATAACGGTGATTAAGTGCGGGATAAAAGGCCTTTACATCAGGACCGGAGACAGGGAAAGGCTGGCTTCCGCCGGCAAGGCCGGACCTGCCGATGTCAACAATTGGGCCAACCGGGAGCTCCATGAAGAAAGCTTTTACGTGCCTGAAATTGCCTCGGCCACAGGCTCCGGGGACAGCAGCATCGCCGGATTCCTGGCGGCGTACTTGAAGGGCAAAAGCATCGAGGAGGCGCTAAAGATCGCCTGTGCAGTGGGGGGTGAAAATGTACAGGCCTACGACGCCATCAGCGGTGTCAAATCCTGGGAGGAGACGCTCAGGTTGATTCCCGGTTGGCCCAAGAACCGTCTGACGGTCGAAGGCGCATACTGGCGCTATGACCAGGCCGGAAAACTGTGGGTCGGAAAGAAGGATCGGGGATATGAAGCCCTTGGTTGACATTCCCGGGCTGGGGACTTTTTCGAAGGACTCCGGCATGATCCCTCTTAAGCGGAGCAGCGATCTGCGCTTTGCAGCCGGAAAGAACGGGGTGCGCTCCATCACGGCCACCGGGGATCGCAAGGTGGAGTTTATTGCGTTTGCGGACTATACTCTGGCTTATGTTGTTTCCGCCATGAATTATTCCGCCTATTATCCGGTCCATCCGGTGAAGCTGGAAAAGCCGGTGCGGGCCGTGCTGATGGACCTGGACGGCACCAGCGTGCAAAGCGAGGAATTCTGGGTCTGGATTATCCAGTTGACTGTCGGCAGCCTGCTGGGGAATCCCCGCTTTGCGCTGGAAGAGGCGGATCTACCTTATGTATCCGGGCATAGCGTTACGGAGCACCTCCGGTATTGCATGCAAAAATACTGCCCCGGCAGCGAACTGGCTGATGCCCGCAGGTTGTACCTTGAGCACGCGCGCCGTGAGATGCGGGAAATCTTGATGGGAAATGGCAGGCCGGATGCCTTCAAACCAAGGCCGGGGCTGAAGGAATTTCTTTTGGCGGTAAAAACCGCGGGGATAAAAATCGGCCTGGTGACTTCCGGACTGTATGAAAAAGCCTGGCCGGAAATAGTCGCCGCCTTTAATGTGATGGGTATGGGGGATCCGAGGGAATTTTACGACGCCATTATCTCCGCCGGCTTTCCCCTGCGGAAGGGGGAGCCCGGCACGCTCGGGGAACTTTCCCCCAAACCTCATCCCTGGCTTTATGCCGAAACCTGCGCCATCGGCCTGGGCATCGATTTCGCCAAGCGAAATACGGTGCTCGGCATCGACGACAGCGGCGCCGGCGTATGTTCCATAAGGATTGCGGGTTTCCCCACCGCGGGCATTGCGGGCGGCAATATCATCGAAAGCGGGACCCGGGAGTTGTGCGGTTATTATTGCGCAGATTTTAAGGAGATTTTAGCGATTATTGAATAAAGCGGAGTGAATACCTTGAAATATAAGATTTATATTGACGGCCAGGCCGGGACCACGGGCTTGAAAATTCATGAACGGTTGGCAAACAGGCCGGATTTGGAAGTCCTGTGCGTCGACGGGGAGAAACGGAAAGATCCGGAAGTGCGCCGCGCGATTCTCAACGAAGCTGACCTGGTTTTTCTTTGCCTGCCGGATGACGCTGCCCGAGAATCGGTTTCCTTGATAAGCAGCGGTAAGACGCGCGTGATCGACGCCAGTACGGCGCACCGCATTGATCCCGGATGGGTCTATGGACTTCCGGAGTTAAACGGCGCGCAGAGAGAAAGAATCGCCCATGCGGCACGGGTTTCCGTGCCGGGCTGCCATGCCACGGGTTTTGTGCTTTTGCTTTATCCCTTTATAACGGAGGGCGCAGTACCGAGAGATTATGCCGTAACCTGCCATTCCGTTACAGGTTACAGCGGAGGCGGCAGGAAGCTTATCGAACAATACGAGGGATCCGCCAGGGGGGTTCATATGGCGGCCTCAAGGCATTACGCGCTTGGATTAAGCCATAAACACCTGCCGGAAATGTTACAGATATCGGGGCTTGCGGCGCCGCCACTTTTTACGCCGATTGTGGGGGATTTTTACCAGGGAATGGCGGTGGCTGTTCCATTATTCAGCCGTTTATTGAAGCAAAAATTGACGGTGAAGGAAGCTCATGCCTTTTTGGCCGGCTATTATAAAGGAGAGCGTTTTGTAAAAGTTATGCCGCTCGATCCGGAGGCCGGAGCTGACGGCGGCTATTTCGATCCGACGGCGTGCAATGGCACCAACCGGGCTGAACTGTTTATTTTCGGGAACGATGAGCAAATCCTGCTGCTGGCGAGATTGGACAATCTGGGGAAAGGCGCTTCGGGAGCTGCGGTGCAATGCATGAACATCATGCTCGGCATGGATGAGGGATTTGGGTTGGAATAACGCAAAAAAGGGAGGCTCCGGCCTCCCTTCCTCTTTTCGCGAGGCTCCGCATGTCTAAGCTGTTTTTGTCTTTTTATCTTCAATGCCGAGATCCTTAAGCAATTCACCGACGGCTTTTACCACATCCTGGGCGATATTTCCTCCCTGGCGGGCGGTTTCCAGTTTTTTACGGAAAGCCTCGACGGCATCCATTAATTCCTGTTTGGGCACGTTTGACACCTCCTTTCCCGGACAGGACCGGCTCGAATATCATTCCTGAGGGAGCTAATCCATTATTGAATGGAACGGGATTCATTGGATTTCATTATCCAGGATCCGGCGGATTGTTCGGGACACACTCACCGGATCGGCGGTTCCGAAGACGTTTCTTCCGATGGCGGCCCCCCGGGCCCCTGCTGCTACAGCTTCCTTGATCATTCGATAAAGGGCGTCCGGGGAATCCGCCTTCGGGCCGCCGGCGATTATTACCGGCGATTTGACCGACGATGTCACCATGGAAAAAGTGTCCGGTGTAGCTGTATAATTAACCTTTATGATATCTGCGCCCAATTCTTCCGCGATTCTCGCAGCGTGCCTGATTTTACCCGCATCGTACTCGCTCTCCGGTTTTCCGTCTTTTACATACATCATGGCCAGCATGGGCAAACCCCAGCGATCGCATTGTTCCGCCGCCCATCCCAGATCTTTCAACATTTGCGGTTCGGAAGGCGTTCCCAGGTTTACATGAATTGAAGCCGCCGCTGCTCCCAGCCTTATCGCCTGTTCAACCGAGGAAACCAGTTCCTTTCTGCTCGGATCCGCGGCAAGAGATGTGGAAGCCGAAAGGTGAATAATCAATTCACAGTTGACCGGAGCTAAATTGGAGGAAATATACCTGGCCAGGCCTTTGTGCACGATTACTGCGTCGGCGCCGCCCTCGGAAACCTGCTTTACTGTTTTACTTATATCTTCCAGTCCGCCCAAAGGGCCGGAAGTGATACCGTGGTCCATGGGAACGATAAACAGGCGCTTCCCTTGTTTAAACAGGCGCCCCAATCGGATTTCCTTTCCAGAAATTTCGTTCACCCCCTTTGGCGTTATTTCTCGATGATTGTCTCATGGACTTTAATGCCTACATGTCGTCCCGGTTTGCAGGGGTATGCAAGCAGTTCATCCCCGGGGCGGATCAATGTGGCGTTTTTGGGCTTCCCGTCCGCTCCCATCAAACGGATGTGCCAGTCATCCTGAATAATGACATTGATTTCCGCCCCATTGGAACTGCCTTTTATCATGAGCAGGGGCCTTTTTTCGATCTTCACCCTTCCCACGGTAAGCTCCCGCAAGCCGCTTCCTGTATTCACGCATAAAATCCTGCTGCCCGCCGAAAGATCGGTGATGTATTCCGCGTTGTCCCCCGGCATCCAGACATAAGAATGCACGGCGCCGGCATTTACTCTGAACGGGCGAAGGTTCATATAAGGGAGGAAATGTGTTTCCGAGCAGACAAAGATGCCGCCGTTGGAGGTGGAACCGACCAGCATTCCCTCTTCTTGTGTCATCAAGCCGGTGGTGTCGATGCATGCGCGCATGCCCATACCGGCATATCTTATTTCCGTAACGATAAGCGGGCGCAAATCGATTTTCGAATTCTCATTTTCAACCATGAAGGCACATAAAGCCTCGATTTGCGCCAGTTCCGCGCTGCCGAAGATTACGCCGTCGCTTCCTTTTTCCAGGACTCCGAATGCGACTTTTACGTCTTCTACCGTATTTGTCATGCGAAGGATGGCCGTATCGCCGTCCTGTAAACGTGCTATAAACAGCTCCAGAGGGATATTGGTGGGCAAATCGAAATCCAACGCAACATAATCATATAACGAAGCTTCCTTGCATAGTTGATCCAGTGATTGGCCGGATTTTACGGACAGAATAAGGCATGTTTTCAATCTTTTTCTTTGTGCCGCAGAAAGAAGATCCGGCTGATCCGAAATTACGGTATCTCCTTCGGTGAATCCTTCCAAATCTCCGGAAGTCCCCGGTTCGATCATGAATTCCGTTTTAAACGGAAAACGGTTACTCTTGCGCTGATCTGGGGTAGTTATGATCTTGGCGATGGGGGAGTTGTAAATCAGGTTCCAGGTTTGAGAATGGAGGGGGAGGCCCCGACCGTCAAACCATATCTCTTTTATAACGCTCTTATTCAACAAACATGCTCCTTTCCGGATGTCGCGGATGTTTCTTAATTGAGGCAATTGCGTTTATTTTAATTCAAGGTCTTGCCGCTAAATAAGTGTACGGTTACCATTAGGCTATCGATATTTTGGCAGGACGTAAAATTATCATAACAACGCAAATTGCTTTAATTTAGAGGACGGATGCAGCCGGTTGCTTTTTTTCGGCCAGCTCTTCCGGGGATACGATATAAGCAGGTTTACCTATTATGGCCGTTTCCAGGAGTTTGCTGCGGTTAAAAAGCGTTCCTTTCGGTACGATTTCTAGGTGCACCCGGACGCCGAAACGGGTTTCCAACGAATCAGCTTTTTTATAATGCAGAGGGCCGGATTCCGGCTCTTCTTCAAGGACTATTTTGATTCCGTCTTGAGCGGGCGCCGCTATCCAGAAGCGGCGATATGGAAGAAACGAAACGATTTCATCGAGGTCCCATATGTCAAGGATTGCCGGACCCGCGGATATGCGCTGCTCGGAACGGCCGTGTACTTCCATAGTCAGGCGGGATCCGCAGGGGCAATCCTGTTCGAC
This sequence comes from Bacillota bacterium, assembly GCA_050260475.1. Taxonomy (GTDB): domain Bacteria; phylum Bacillota; class UBA4882; order JBLNCG01; family JBLNCG01; genus JBLNCG01. Next base: position 17,409 of record JBLNCG010000019.1, on the reverse strand, counting down.
CATCCTTACTAGGTCTCCGGTGAGATATCTCAGCAAGGGGGTTCCCTCCCTGCATAATGTGGTGATGACAAGATATCCGCATTCGTTTTCCGCCGACGGTGTTTGAAAGTCATCGCGCAGGATTTCAAAGATATAATCATCCTCCAGGGGATGCAAGTGTCCGAATTCACAATCCAGAGCAAGCGGTCCGGTTTCCGTCAGGCCGTAATTGTCGAACACCGGGACACCCCAGATATCCTCCAGCAATTTCCGGCGCCAGGGCGAAAGCGGTTCACCGGCAGTACAGAGGGCGCGCAGCATCGGAAAATCCTTTCCGGGCCGGTAACCCATCAACTCGGCGGTTTCCGCGATGAGCAGCGCCTGCAGGGGCAATCCGGCCAGGACGGTTACGCCCAGCTTGCGCATTAGGCTTACGATACGGGGAAAAGGGCATACTGCGGTACGGGAGCTGGCCGGAATAACGCAGGCCTTTTTACGTTGCGCTCCGGCGTGCACCATGTGGGCGACGCCTGAAATGGCATAAGGATAGCGGATTAAGACTGTATCGTCCGCGTTGAAACCCACGCCCCAGTATGATATTATTTTGGCGTTACGGCGCAGATCCTCCCTGGTCAGCCATATGGAAACCGGGACTCCCGTGGTGCCGAAGGATTCGTGGTATTGCACGAGCGCCCGGCGGGGCGCGCAGATCAAACCGTACGGGGAGTTGTTGCGCAGATCATCCTTGGTGGTCAGCGGGATGCCTTTCAAATCATCCAAAGATTTCAAGGATTTCCCCCCCGGCCTGCCCCGGTAGAATTCGGATTTTTCACACCTTTTAAGGGTCCGGTTCAAGAGTTTGAGTTTCATTTCGCCGGAATTCATTTTTCATGCCTCCAGGTGCCGGGCAGGCCGGTCAGCGCGCTGATATTTCCCCCCAGGATTTTTTCCGTATCCACCTCAGCCAGGTCAAGCCGCAGGATTTTTACAAGCTCCACGAACGGGTGGGACAAAGGGAATTCCGAGCCGAAAACAACTTTCCCGGACCCGGCTTTTTTTACGGCCTCTTTGATGTGAAGAAAGCTGCCGGTGGATGTTTCCATATAAAAATTGTCCAGTTCAGCCGCTGCTTCCAGCCCTTCGCTGTCCGCCGGACCGAATCCCATGTGCCCCAATAAAAAATGGGTCCCGGGAAATTGCCTGGCCAAAGCGATGAATTTGCCGGTGCAGGCTCCGGGGCTGTATACGACATGGGTATACATGGGAAGCCCATAATTCCCGCACAGGGCGGCAAGATCCGCCACCGCTTTACCGGCGAAGGAAAATTGGTGGGTGAGGGGGGATAATTTTAATCCCCGGTATCCGTTTTGAAATCCTTGCTCCGCGGCGTGAAGCGCATCCGGATCATGCGGATTTATGCATAGAAAACCGTAAAGGACGCCTTCATGATCCCGGCAGGCTTGGGCCACATATCCGTTGTCGGGGACGGGATTATCCGGCGCGGATTTTCCGGTGATATAGTCCGTCATTCTCCTGACGTCCACCATTCCTCCGGGGACCGCCATTCCTTTTTCAATGCCGGCTTCCTGTATCTGCTTGAGGTAGAGAAGGGTATTGCCGTAATCGGTGTTGGAAAGATGGGCGTGGGCGTCGATGATCATATTCAACACTCCTTTCAGGGCATTATTCCTTGACCACGCGCAAAGCTTTTCCCCCTGTGCGCGGGATCCGTTCGGCAAATTCGAACCGGCAGGGGAGCCCCGTAAAGTATTCCATTTTGCTGGCCAATATATCAGCGAGTTCAGTTGATGCCTGTACGCCGGGCGCCAATTCGCACCGTATGCGGAGCAGATCCGGGCAGGCGGGATCCGCGACAATCTGAAACCAGTTGCCTACTTCCGGGAGCCGCATCAAAAATTCCTCCAGGTAAAACGGGGAGAAGGAAGTTCCACGGATTTCGATTTGATCCACCAGCCTTCCCCGCAAAAATAGGCGCGGCAGCGGTACTCCGCAAGGGCAGGGTTCAAGGTCGATATATCCAAGATCTTGCGTCTTATAGCGCAGCAGGGGAGTGTGATATCTCAACAGGCATGTGGCGGCAATTTCCCCGATCTCTCCCGGCTCCAGCGCTTGGCCTGTTTTCGGATCCACGATTTCTAGGAATACATGTCCGGCGGTAATGTGATACCCTTGGTGGGCGTCGCATTCGATTCCTATGCATCCGCATTCCAGCGAACCGTAATAAAAATTGGCTATGGCGCCCCACATTTTCTCTACGCGTGAGCGGAAGGACGGAGAGCACCCCTCTCCGGTCAGCCAGATTTTTTTTAGATGCAGGTCCGGCAAGTCGAGGGAGGAAGCGGCAGCCGCCTCGGCCAGGGTGACCGCCCAGGACGGCGTGGTGATTACCACGGTCGGTTTGAGGTCGCGCATAAGCTTTACGGTCTTTTCCGGCGTAGAATAGGCCCCGCCTTTTCCGGAAGGGATCACGGTGGCCCGGCAGCCCTCCATAAAAGTTTTATGAAAGGCCAGCCCGGCGGAACTCATTTCATAGGGGAGGGCGACGAAACAGACATCCCCCTTTTCCACGGGCACCAGTGAGGGATAGCCGGGGGAAAGGTCGTGGAGATAAAAATCCTCCCAGGTATACATGATATATATTTCCTCCCCGCCGGTGGTCCCCGTGGAGACCTGAATCAAGGCGATGTCCTCTTTGGGGCAGGCCAGCAGGATCCAGGGATTTCCCCTGAGCTCTTCCTTGGCGGTAAAGGGCAAGCGCGGCAAACCGGCGGTTCCTGCGATATCCGAAGCGGTAATGCCGGCTTCGGACATTTTCCTCCGATAGAACGGGGATTTTTCAAATGCAATTGCAATTATTGATTGGACCGCTTCATCGTGGTATGCGGCCAGCTTATCTAGGGCCATGGCGTCCGTAAATTCGCCGGTATCGAAGTACTTCGAGATCAAAGGCGGTTTTGCCAGGGAATGCAGTTTTTTTTCAAAAAGCGAGTTCATCGGCTCTCCTCCTCCGGGGGGATGGTTCCTTCAACCAGTTCCCGGTATAAATCCGGATGTTCCTTGGATAATTTCTTCCAGACTTTATCAGCCAGCGCATCCTGGTTCAGACGGCGGTATGCCCGCCCCAGGTCGTATAAAATCCGGTAATATACTCCGGCCGGGAATAGGGAGGTATCCTGCTCATATGCTGATTTCAAATACCTGAAATCCTTGACGGCCCGTTCTGTCATATGGAAAAAGGATTCGGGCAAAGAGAAGGTGAGATAGGCCCGGAGCAAGCGGATTTGAGGATTTTTCCAGTCTTTCCCCGCTGCCCGGTTGATATGCTTCAACCCCTTGATGGTATCCGAAAAAAGACGGTTGGGTTCGGTAGAGTTGCGGCCGCATAAGGCCAGGCTGCTTCCGTAATAGGCTTCGGCCAGGGCGTTCTCGGGATCGGCTTTGAATGCCTTTTCCCACAATTCCAGGGCGGATTTGGCCGCCCCCGGACGCCCGTTGACCGCCAGGTCATGAAGGCGCACCGCTTCCCGGTAATATGCGTCTTTGTCATGCAAGGAAACGTGTTTTACCCGGTCCGGAAGACCGGCATCCATCTGTTTTTCCACCGCATCCTTATATTCCGGATCCGGTTTAAGTTCAAGCAGTTTTTTCCAGACGGAAGAGCTTTCCGTGGAAAGGCCCAGACGGAGGTAAGCCTCGCCCAGGTTATAAAGCAACCGCCAATATTCCTGAACCGGGAAACTTGAGGGATCTGTTTCATACCTGCCGGTTAGATACTCATAATCGCTGATAGCTGTGGCGGTCCTGCGGAAAAAGGCTTCCGGCAGCCGAAAGCTGTGGTTGGCGCGTAACAAGCGTATTTCAAAGTTGTCCGGATTGTTGTTTACGGCATTATCCAGCACTTTCATGGCTTTGATGGCGTTGCCGAACATCATCCCGGGATCCTCGGCATCCCGACCGATCATGGACAGGCAGTCCGCCTGGTAGGCGGAGTAAAGCGGATGGCCCGGCGTTTCATCCAGAGCCTTCGTGAAAAAATCGTATGCGCTTTGGGCGGCGCCTTTTCGGCAGTTCAGTGCTGCACGGTGAAGTTTCCTCCCCTCTTCCAGGCGCCTTGTTTCATCGGATGGATTGGCGCTTGATGAACTTCCGGGGTTCTTTGGGGGGGAGCAGCCTTCCTGGCGCAACAGGTTCAAATATTTAGAGCCGCCGGTGACGGAAAGCAATTTTTTCCATGTTTGTTCGGCTTCATCGCAGCGGTTGAGGTTCTTGTATGCTGCTCCGAGATCGTAAAGCAACTGGCAATAGAAATCTTTCGCGAACAGGCCCGGATCTTTCTCAAAGCGGGAAACCAGGGAACCGAAATCCTCTATCGCCGTATGCGTGCGGTGAAAAAAAGCCTCGGGGAGGCGGCTGCATACATATCCGCGTAGAGTCCGTATCTGAATGTTTTCCGGTTCATTCTCCGCTGCCGCGTCCAGGTATTTTAAACCCCGGATGGCTTTTTGAAATCTCTCGTTCGGGTCTACGGCGTCCCTTCCCTGAAGGGCGAGAGAGCTGCCGTAGTAAGCGGCCGCCAGGTTGTTTTTGGGCGCCGCCTCATGTATTTTTTCGAAAAGAGCAAAAGCCTTGCTGACTGCCTCTTTATCCCCGGCCACCCCCCGGCGGTGCAATTCCACCGCTTCGTCAAAAGCTCTTTCCAGCGATTTGCGCCCTGAAAACAGATTATCTCCTTGGTCTCCGGCTTGCTCCCGGAGTCTTTTCGTGCGCTTAAATGACATATATCATCTTCCTTTCAACCTTCCGGCAAATCGTCATATAGAGCAATTTGCGTTTTTATGATGATTTTACGCCTTGCCGCTAAATATCGATAGCCTAATGATAGCCATACACTATATTAATGGCAAGACCTGGCATTGAGGTAACAACGCGATTGCCTTATATAATAGGCCGGTGATTAAATAAATACATCCAACCGGGTTTTCTTTATCGCGGATGCGATACAAAATCTCCGCAAAAACAGGAAAATAGTCGATATATTTCCGCATAAATCATTGAAAAATACCGGATAGTTTTATTTTCCGTGTTATATTATGGGAAAGTTTAAAGTCGGATACTGTTCCATACGAATTTTATATAGTGATTAGGTGGGGATATGACAGGAGCCGTCAGCACGGGGAAATCGGGGATATCATTTTATTCAAGGCATTTGACAAGCTTTCAATTCATGACCTGAGGATGGATTTGCTTCTTTTTTCCGTACGCGCCGGAATCCGGTTTCCATTTCATCACCCTTCCTTTGCTTCGCTTTTCACATTGCTTCAGGGCAATTGTTGACGGCGATCCCCGCCAACAAAAAAACGGCTTAATGCCGTCTTAATTTCATCTATCCTGTCGTTTATCTCTGTTTATCCTGGAAACTTTGGTATAAACCGCCGCCGGCCTGTTTAACCCGGTGTATTTTTTCTTTACGGTCTTATGGTTATACGGTCCGGGATCCGGGCGTTTGCCGCAGGGCGCGGAAAGGAAATTCAGCAATTTACGGTATATGACGGGATGGATCAAGCTGGTCAAGGCCGCCAGAATCAAGCAAAAAACGATTAAAATCATTACAACCATGGTTTCACCTCCGCCGCTTAACTCGCGGATGCCGGCCCGGATCAAGACTGCTTGCAGCGCGGGCACGAGAAGTCGACTTTTAATTTCCCGGTGATCTTGTAAAGGGTTTTGCAATTGCAATTATCGACCGCACAGGCATCCAGCGAACGCGGATCGATTTCTATAGCCACGTCTTCCACGGAAGGGGGTTCGCAGCCCGGACATCTGTAGCACAAGGTCTCATTAATGCAGACGCAGTCGCAACAGCATACGAAGGTGTATTGTTCGCCGCAGATCTCCTTTATTTTCAAAGCGCTTTGCACTTTGATGGAACCCACCAGGTCTGTTTTGGGGACTTCGATATCGCAGTAAAGGTTGCCGCATTCGGTACCGATCTTCACGTCTTCAATTTCCTTTTTGGAGTCGCACAGGAAGGTGCAATTGCCGACAATCGCCGCGAGGATCACCGGCCTCTCGCATTCCCGTGCGGGTTCAAAACCCTCCGGAACCGTTACATAACAGCAAAATGGAATAGGCATTACTTCGCATTTCCCGTTTTCGCCGGCGCCATCCGCATCCTCGCCGCATTCCCCCTCGCTCTCATGTCTGAAAAATTCATCCATATGACCAGCTCCTTTCGATCTTTTCGTATATATTACTTAGGAACACCGAAATATGTGACGAATGGAAACAAGGTTACCTGGGAATGCAGACCGCTTGGCCCGCGACGATGCGGTCGGGATCGGCAATTTCGGGATTCGCCTGCAGCAGGGCTGCAAGGCTGAGGCCGAATTTTCGCGCGATTGCAAAAAGCGTATCTCCGGGCTGGACAATATAGATGGATCCCCCGAAACATGGAAAAGGTCCTCCGCCGGGGGATGGCGGCAGGCAGATTTGCTGCCCGATTTGCAGCCTGTTGGGATCTACGCCGGGATTTGCCGCCAAAATGGCATCCAAGGTATAGCCGAAGCGCCTGGCCAAACCAATGAAAGTATCCCCCGGTTTGATGCTGTATAAAGAGCCTGGGCAGGGCTGGGGCCGGGGCGCCGGCGCAGGGATGCAAATTTGCTGGCCGATCTGCAGCCGGTCCGGATCCACGCCCGGATTGGCGGCTGTCAAGGCGGCCACTGCGATGCCATAACGTCTGGCAAGGCTGAAAAAAGTATCTCCGGTGACGATGGTATGGGAAAAGCCTCCCGGACAAGGTCCGGGGACTGGGGCCACAGGAATGCAGATCTGTTGCCCGATTTGCAGATTGGCGGGGTCTACCCCGGGATTGGCGGCAATCAATGCTGCGATGGTGGTATTGAAGCGCGGGGCCAGCAAATAATAGGCATCACCGGGCCGGATGGTATATAATGTCCCTCCGGGGCAGGGAATGTTGGTCGACATTCGGGATTACCTCCTATCGTGATTTACTGAAGGCAATTGCGTTGTTACCTTAATGCCAGGCCTTGCCACTAAACATAGTGTATGGCTACCATTGGGCTATCGATATTTAGTGGTACGTAAAATATAGTTACAACGCAAATTGCTCCTATAAGATATGCGGATGGTCCGGGAAGGGGACCGGGGGACTGAGAAGTGTGAAGCGGGAAGTTAGAAGTAAGAAAAAAACGCATGTACATGCGTTTTTGATAATAATGATTTTTCGCTATAGCATTAATCAGGGGGAGATCAGGGTCCGTTTCACGGCCTTCCTCCATCCGGCCAGCCACTTTTGCACGTCCTCCCGCTGCGTCGCGGGTTTAAATTCCTCCATGGAGCGGGGCAGCTTTTTAATGGTTTCCAGGTCTTTCCAGAATTTGGCGCCCAGCCCGGCGAGATAGGCGGCGCCCAGGGAGGTGGTTTCCAGGGACGACGGCCGAAGCACCGCGGCATTCAAAATATCGCTTTGAAACTGCAGCAGGAAATCGTTGGACGCAGCTCCGCCGTCGACTTTGAGATTTTCCAATCTGATGCTTGCGTCTTCCTCCATGGCGACAAGCACGTCCCTGACCTGGTAGGCGATGGATTCCAGCGCGGCGCGGGCGAGATGCCTTGCTCCGCTTCCGCGGGTCAAACCGAAGATGCTTCCCCGGGCCTGCGCATCCCAATAAGGGGCTCCCAGTCCCACAAAAGCGGGGACGAGATAAACCCCTTCATTGTCATGCAGCGAGGCTGCCAAATGTGCGGTTTCGGCCGCGTTTCCGATGATCTTCAATTCGTCGCGCAGCCACTGAATTACGGCCCCGCCTATAAATACGCTTCCCTCCAGCGCGTAATCGAGCCGCCCGGGCAGGGAAAAACCGATGGTGGTAAGGAGTTTATGGCGGGATAGAATGGCCTTTCCTCCGGTGTTCAAGAGTAAAAAACATCCCGTGCCGTATGTGTTTTTCGCTTCACCCGGTTCAAAGCACATTTGGCCGAAAAAAGCGCCCTGCTGATCCCCCACCGCGCCGGTGATGGGGATGCCGTCCGGCAGCCCGGGGATGTTTTTAGTTGAACCGAAATCAGCAGCGGACGGCCTGCTTTCCGGGAGCATGGCCGGGGGTATGCCGAAGAATTCCAGCAGTTCGCCGTCCCAGGCTAATTTATGGATATTGAAGAGCAAAGTGCGGGAGGCGTTGGTATGATCGGTGAGATGCCGCATCCCGCCGGTGAGGTTCCAAATCAGCCAGCTGTCGATGGTACCGGACAGGATTTCCCCGCGCGACGCTTTTTCACGCCAGGACCGGTTTTGATCCAGATACCATTGGATTTTGGTGGCTGAGAAGTAGGCGTCCGGGAGCAGACCGGTTTTCGCCTGGATGAGTTTAACGGTTTTTTTATCGCGGGCCAGATTTTTGCAGGCATCGGCAGTCCTGCGGCATTGCCATACGATGGCCGGGCCGATGGGCAGCCCGGTGTTTTTATCCCAAAGCACCACTGTTTCCCGCTGATTGGTCAGACCGATCGCGGAGATTTCTTTTGGCTTTACCTTACCCCGCTCAAGGACTTCCTTCAGGCAAGCCAGAGTGGCATGCCATATTTCCCCGGCATCGTGCTCCACCCAGCCTGGGCAGGGATAGTATTGCCGAAATGGTTTCCCTGCGCCCGCAACAATGCCGCCGCTTTCATCGATAAGATTAACGCGCGTGCTGGTGGTACCTTCATCAATGACTAGGATGTACATGATTATCACCTCTTACTGATCATTGTTTACTGTATCCAGGCTCCGGGTGGCTATGATGTCGATCCCTGTTTCCAATATATTTTTAACGATAACTGCGCCTATTTGTACCGGTGCGGAAACTTCCAATTCATTTAAAAGGCGGAGCGCCGGTATAATAAGCGGCTTCGGAATGGGTTTGGCGGAGCGCACCGGAAGGCGGGGAAGGCGCCCGTTGATGATTTTTACGGTGGAGGTCAAAGTCCGCCGTGGGTCCGTTGCTTCGGTGGTGCCGAAGGCAAGGCCGCGGGGGCAGCTTTGGCCTGTGACAACAACATCTTTTTCATTTTTAACGGTCTTGAGACGACAGCCCTTGGGGCAGACCGTACAGGTGAATTCCAATTCCTCCATGCAACCCACCCCTTAAATGTTTTAAAATATACGGATTCCGCGTTTATGTATGCGGCTTTTCCTGCACCGAAACGACGATTCCGCTGCCGGAACCGAGGGCGGAAGGATCTATGCGGAAGGAGAGCATCTCTCCGGGTCGCGCCAGAGGCAGTTTACGACGGATCAAAACCGCCGCGCTGTTTGAGACCGTCAACTCGGCTTCCTGCATAGGGCGATCGACTCTCAGATAAACCGGAATTTCACGCCTGCCAAGCAGATCCGCTTCTCCGGAAGGGATAAAGGAAGGCAAGCAGTAGCGTACACCCGGACCGGCTGTAAGTTTTATGCGGGCCGCCGGGAGGAAATTACCCGCAGAAAACATGGCGGCGCTTTTTCCGGCGGTGTCGGCTTCCAGCGAGACGTTGTCCACAAGATCGTGGACGTGAAGATTGTTTCCGCATGCGAAAATGCCCGGCATGGACGTCATCAGACACTCGTTCACCTTGGGGCCGCCGGTGGCCGGGGAAAAATCCACATGCAGATCCGCGGCGCGGAGCAGCTCATTTTCGGGAATGAGCCCCGCGGACAACAAGAGAGTATCGCACGGGAGCGCTTTTTCCGTGCCCGGAAGAGGTTTTAAGTCACCGCCGACCCGGCTTGTCACGACTTCCGACACTCTTTGCGAACCGCGGATTTCCGTCACCGTAGTGGAAAGCCAGAGAGGAATATCGTAATCGTCCAGGCATTGGGCGATATTGCGCGTCAATCCGCCGGGATAGGGATAGATTTCGGCCACTCCCAGGACTTCCAGTCCTTCCAGGCGAAGGCGCCGGGCCATGATCAATCCCACATCACCGGATCCGACTATCACTACGCGTCGCCCGGGGAGGTAACCTTCCATATTGACCAGGCGTTGAACCGTACCTGCGGTGAAAATTCCCGCAGGACGCGTTCCCGGTATCCTTATAGCTCCTCTGGTTCTTTCCCTGCAGCCGGTGGCCATGATCAGCGCTCTGGCTTTCACGAATTCAGGTCCGCTGCTTTTGGACATCAGGTATAATCGAAGATCGGGAGTGATGCGCAAAACAAAAGTGCGCAGCCGTATATGGATCTTACCCGCGGCAATCAGCTTCTTCACCTGGTCTATGAATCTGGATGCATACTCGGGGCCGGTTAATTCCTCCTTAAACCAGATTAAGCCGAATCCTGCGTGGATGCATTGGTTCAAGATGCCGCCCAGCTCGCGGTCGCGCTCCAGGATCAATATTTTTTCCGCTCCGGCCTTTGCAGCGGAAACGGCCGCCTGAAGCCCCGCAGGACCTCCGCCGATTACGGCCACATCGTATGTTTCCATGGCCCCCCCGTTACTTTTTTTTTCGCACCAGCCATGAATCCGCGCCTTTCTTGGTGAACTGATCCCAGGTGCGGCCGGATATCTCCTGCATGATCTCGAGGATGCGAAGAAAACAGAAAGATCCCTGGCATCTGCCTTGCCCCGCCCGGGTGCGGCGCTTTACCGCATCCAGAGACAGCCCGCCGGAAGAGGATTGGATCGCGCCGATTATTTCGCCCCTGGATACTGATTCACAGCGGCAGACGATTTCCCCCAAATCCGGGTCTTTTTCCCAGGCGGTCCGCTGCTCCCGCTCTGAAAGCGTGCGGAAAAACGGCCGGGCAAAGCGCTCTCCTTGAAAGCCCGGCTTTTCCTTGAGATCAAGCCCTGCATCGCTCAGCTTATCCCTGACCAGCAGTGCGATAGCCGGGGCTGAGGTGAGGCCGGGAGATTGTATGCCCGCCACGTTCATAAAGCAGGATTGGTCCTTTGACCATGCAATGATAAAATCGTGCTCAAGAACAGCCGGCCGCAATCCCGCGTACTGGGAGATGATTTTTCCCGCGGGAAGATGGGGGTACAGCTTTTCCGCTCCTTCCCATACCTCGGCCAGCCCCCTGGAGGTGGTAGAAAGGTCGTTTTTATCCGCGACTTCCGCGGCGTTCGGGCCAAGCAGGGTGTTTCCTTCAACAGTGGGAGCGATGAGGATTCCCTTTGTCCGGGGATTCGGGACTGGGTAAATGACCCGCGAGGTTAAAGGGCCTTCGCTCCGGTCCAGGACAAAGTATTCGCCTTTACGCGGACGGATGGCGAATGACGCGTTTCCGATCAGGCGGGCGACTTCGTCCGCATACAGGCCCGCAGCATTAATCACGAAACGGGAACGGATCTTTTCCGCGTCCCGGTATATGGTGAATCCCGAAAGGTCGGAATCGATCCGGGCGATTTTTGAATTCAGGAAAAATTGTACTCCGTTGGCGGATGCGTTTTCCGCCAGTGCAATCACCATTTGGTAGGGATTGATCACTGCGGTGGCCGGTATATCAAGCGCTGCAACGACAGCGGGATTCAATCCCGGTTCCAGTTCGCGGCATGACCTGCCCGATAAAACTCTCAAATCCTTGATGCCGGCTTTTTTGCCGTAGGAGAAATATCCCTCCACCAGTTTTGCCTCCTCCGGTGTAAAAGCCACTAAAAAGGCGCCTGTTTTCATAAACGGCACGCGCATATCCCGGGCGAGTCGTTCATAGAGCGCCGCGCCGGCAAGGTTGAGTCCGGCCATCAGGGTGCCCGGCGGGGCGGTAACGCCTGCGTGAATAATGCCGGTATTGGCTTTGCTCACACCGCTGCCGACATCCGCCTCTTTTTCGAACACGGCGATTTTCAGTTGATACCTGGAAAGTTCCCTGGCGATGGCCGTACCGGTGATACCCGCGCCTATGATGGAGACATCATACAAAAGCAGTCCCTCGCTTCTTTTATGACTGTTTTTAAAATCGGGTTTACGCTGCAAAAACTTGAACGTTCAAATGATTTACGGAGTCGGAGATGAAATTGTATATTTTCCCGGCCGTGAGAAAAAATGATCTCATGGGGGGACAATCGTGTTAATTATATTTTTCCGTACTCTTGTTTTATACATACTGGTGGTATTCGTGATGCGGGTAATGGGGAAGAGGCAGATCGGCCAGTTGCAGCCCTTTGAATTGGTAATTGCCATCCTTATCGCGGATTTGGCGGCGGTTCCCATGGCAGACAAGGAAATCCCCCTGATTAACGGGATAATACCTATTCTTACCCTGCTCGTGGCGCAGGTTTTTCTGTCCACCCTCAATATGAAAAGCATCGTGGCCCGCCGGGTGATCTGCGGAAAACCCAGCTTGCTGGTGGAAAACGGCAAAATCGTGGAAAGGGAACTAGACAACCTGCGTTATAATCTCCATGATTTGCTGGAGCAGATACGGACCAAGGGGTATTTCAATTTGGCGGATGTGGAATTCGCCATTTTGGAAACCAACGGGACCTTGAATGTGATCCCAAAATCGCAGAAGAGGCCCATTTGCCCCGGAGATTTAGCCATTGATACTCCATATGAGGGGATGCCGCTGGATCTCATCATCGACGGGAAAATAATCCGGGAAAATTTGCAGCAAGCCGGGCTTACCGGGAGTTGGCTTGAAGGACAGCTTGCCGGATTCGGCATACGGTCGGCAGGCGAAGTGCTCATCGCTTCACTGGATACAAAAGGGGATTTGTATTTTCAAAAGAAAGGGGCGGCGTCTTGAAGACGATGTGGATAATGTTGGCGCCGCTGGCGGCGTTTTTTATAATCGCGTGTTCCGGCCAAAGATACCTGCAGGTTTCCGCGGAAGTGCTTTATAAATCCCTCCGAAACGTGTCGGCGGATGTGGAAAGGGGAGCATGGATAAGCGCGGAGAAAGAATTTTTGGTCGTGCATCAAAAGTGGATGAAAACCCGGGATCTCTGGGACTTGATTGTAGATCACTGGGAGATCGACAGTATTGAAGTGTCTATGGTGCGCCTTGAGCAATACATAAGAAATAAAAACGCCGAAGATTCCGCGGCGGAGTGCGCCACTCTGGAGGAATCGCTGACGCATATCCCGGAAAAGGAGACATTTTCCATTAAGAGTCTTTTATAACGACTCAACTTTCGCATCTTAATTTTAATGCAGCAAAATCAATTTTTTTGGGATATTAAATTTGAAAAAATCGTAAAACATCGTCTGTTCTTGCCCCGCAAGATCATATAAATATTTTTCAAATTTAATTTTGATTGATATGATTTTGCTGCCGGGCTAAATTGACATGCGAAATTTGGGTAAAGAAAAAAACCGGCGCACCTGGACTTGGGTTTCGCCGGTTTTTCTTTACAGTCTTTTTACGGTGTCATCTTTGATGTGAGGTGAGTTTTTGTAGACAAAAGTCTTGCAGCATGTTTCCATGCAAGAATTGGCCGCCTCCGGAGTCAGTTGCCTAGCCATGGCCGCATCGACGCGATCCGGCTGGTTCGCCCCGAAGACATCGGTGGAAACCAGGATTTCATTGGCATCGCACATGTTTCCCTGTTTCCAGTAATGGCAGTTGTTTACAATACAATGTATATGCTGTTGTTCCATAAAAAACCTCCTCTTGGCTATTTTATTGATCGCCGATCCTTATTATAAGCCCGGGAGCAAAACTTATACTAAAGATTTTATGATGGCGGAGAAAAAATAAATTAAAGATGGAAATAAAAGGGTTTTTGTGTTGTGAAAAGAAATATATACCTAGAATGTTTATTATTGCGATTATGGCCTGAAATAATCCGAATTTCAAGAAGAGGTGGCATGGGATGAAGGTTCCGAGTTTGCACTGGCTGGGACAGGCCGCGTTCAGAATTGAAACCGGAAACCATGTTATTTATATCGATCCCGTCTGGCTTCAGTCGGACGCTCCCAAAGCCAGTCTGATCCTGGTCACGCACTCCCATCCGGACCATTATTCCGAGAGGGCAATCAAGTATTTGAGTTCCCCTGAAACCCGAGTTTACGCACCCGTGGGTTTTTCCGCCTTTACACCGATCAAACCGGGCGACACTATCGACTTTGATCCGGAGTTAAGCATCAACGCGGTTGCCGCATATAACATCCACAAATCATTTCATCCCAGGCAGAACAATTGGGTCGGCTATATTATCCACTGCCGCGAGGTTAAAATATACCATGCGGGGGATACGGACCTTATACCTGAGATGAACGATATTACAGCGGACATTGCTTTGCTGCCGATCGGCGGCACTTATACCATGGATTTCCGGGAAGCGGCAGAGGCGGCGAAATTGATCAAACCCAAAACAGCCATTCCCATTCATTATGGCTCAACGGTGGGTACGGCCCGCGAGGCGCAGGAATTTGTAAGGATGTGCCAGGGAATGGGAATCAACAGCGAAATGCTGAAAATCGAGCATTGAGAAATCCTGAAACCTTCGCGTTACCCCGTTCATGCGGGGTATATTGTTGTCCGGTTTAGGGCATAAACGTTTCAATCCAAGGCAATAGCGTTGTTACCTTAATTCAAGTCCTTTCCACTAAATATCGTGTATGGCTACATTTAAGCTATCGATCTTTAGCGGCAAGACGTAAGATTATAATAACAACGCAAATTGCTCCCATAAATTGAATCTTGACAGTTTTTATGTTTTATAGGACAATTAAGAAAATATTGGCGTATGATTGTTTTTACGATTTTTTTGAGGATAAACAGCGCAGCTGTTGTTTTTTTATCACGGGTGAATGGGGGATCTCCAAATGGCAATCAAAGTGTTGGTATGCGGGGCATGCGGAAAAATGGGGAAAGAAGTCCTGAAAGCCGTTATATCCTGCCCGGACATGGAACTGGCGGGAGCGGTGGATGTGACGCAGACCGGCAGGAAAGTCGCGGAATTGCTCGGAAGCGGTCCGGACCTGCGGATTGAAAAGGATCTCCCATTCGTATTGAAAGCCGTAAAACCCGATGTGCTGATCGATTTTACCAATCCGCTGGTGGGGTTCAATAATGTCTCCACGGCCATGCTGCATGGCGCCAATTGTGTAGTGGGCACTACAGGCTTCAGCTCCGGACAACTGGAACATTTATCCTCGGCCGCCCTGGAAAAAGGGTTGGGGGTGCTTGTCGCCCCCAATTTTGCCGTAGGCGCCGTATTGATGATGAAATTTGCCGCACAGGCCGCCAAGTATTTTAACCAGGCTGAGATCATCGAGCTCCACCACGACCAAAAGATGGATGCCCCGTCCGGAACAGCCATTAAAACAGCGGAAATGATCATCGCGGAACGAAAAGAACTGGCTCCGGAGAAGAGGGATTTCATCGAAAAGGTGAAAGGCGTGCGGGGAGGGGACATGCAAGGTATACGCATGCACAGTGTCAGACTTCCCGGCCTTATCGCCCATCAGGAAGTTTTATTCGGGGACAACGGCCAGACGCTGACCATCCGCCATGATTCCCTGAGCAGGGAGTCGTTTATGCCGGGGGTGATTCTGGCCGTGAAATATGTTTGCGAAAACAAGGGGTTCGTTTATGGCCTGGATAAAATTTTGGCATGGTAGGTTGATGCACCATCCATTGTCCCGGTTCATATACTACTTTTATACAAGGTTTTTAACCGACATTGTATATGAAGGAGAGTTATCCGGGTTAGTCGTGTTTTATATAAAGGACCCGGGTAAGGAGGAGGCTAAATGGCGTCCGGGCCGGGAGAATATTCGATAACCGTGGCCGGCGGCGATGAAAGACAGCTGGCTGTTGTCCGGGTTTTGGTTGAAGGTGGATTCCAGGTAAGGCTGATCGGGCTTGGAAAAGGCGGTAATATGCCGGTATTTTATGGAGACACCTGGCAAGAGGCCCTGGATGGCGCAAGTTTACTTTTGTTGCCCATCAGCGGAGTATCCCTGCATGGCGAGATCAAAACCGTTGTCCGCGGAGATAATTTGTTTCTGGATGATGAGTTCTGGCGGTATATTCCTGAACAGACGGTTGTTTTGACGGGTTCCTGGCCCTGCCATTTGAGAAAAAACGCCGCAGCTAAAAATTTACGCGTTTTTGAATACGCCGAAATGGATGAAATAGCGGTGCCAAACGCTATACCTACCGCTGAAGGAGCTTTGCAAATAGCCATCAATGAACTTCCCATCACTATTCACGGCAGCAATGTGCTGATATTGGGTTTCGGCAGGGTAGCCGTTGCCGCGGCGCGTTTATTTGCGTCGGCGGGCGCATCGGTTTATATCGCCGCCAGGCGTCCGGAAGCGAGGGCTATCGCTACTCTCTCCGGATATCGCGGGATAAATTTGCCGGACTTGAAAGATTTTGTCGGCCGTATGGATCTCATCATCAACAGCATACCATCCCTGGTTTTAACCCGAAATGAACTGGAACATGTAAGCCGTGACAGTCTTATCGTTGATCTGGCTTCCGCTCCCGGCGGAGTAGATTTTATGGCCGCAAAGGAATTCGGCGTAAAAGCTGTTCTGGCCCTGGGTCTGCCAGGGAAAGTGGCCCCGAAAACCGCAGGACAAATCCTAGCCTCCACTTTACCGGCAATGATTAGGCGGATTTTATGTCTGCCATGAATGGAGGTGGAGCGGATGCAGCTTCAGGGTTTACACATCGGTTTCGCCATGACCGGTTCGCATTGCACCATCGCCAAGGTTTTGCCTCAAATGGCGAAGCTGGTGGAATCTGGCGCGGATGTCATCCCAATCATATCCGATTCTGTGCGGATCACAACGAGTAAATACGGCACCGCCGGGCACCTGCGCGAGGAAATCAACCGCATCACGCATAAGTATCCCTGGGAAACCCTGGTGGAAGTCGAACCGGTTGGCCCCGAGCAACTGCTTGATTTGCTGGTGATCATGCCCTGTACCGGGAATACGCTGGCGAAGATTTCCCTGGGGATCAGCGATACTCCCGTCACCTTTGCCTGCAAGGCGCATTTGCGCAACAACAGGCCGGTGGTCATCGGCATATCGACCAACGACGCATTAAGCGCCAATGCCGCCAACCTTGGCGCGTTGTTAAACAGGAAACATGTATATTTTATTCCTTTCGGGCAGGATAATCCCTTTCAAAAGTCCAATTCCCTGGTATTCAAGCCCGAACTGCTTTTAAATACCATCGACGCGGCTTTGAACGGGAAACAATATCAGCCTTTGATTTTGAGCTGGCAATAAAGCAGATACCCGGTCTTGCGGCCGGGTCGTTCCTTGCACGATTGTATATAGAGGCAATTGCGTTGTTACCTTAATTTAAGGTCTTGCCACTAAATATAGTGTACGGCTACCATTAGGCTATCGATATTTAGAAGCGTTGTGAAATTCTTCTTATTTAAAAGCGTTGTGAAAAGCCAAGCTTATTAAGCAACAGTTTAAACTCCAAGAAAAGAAAGCCTAAAGCTAATT
>JBLNCG010000018.1:0-20966 GCA_050260475.1 Bacillota bacterium | reverse complement strand
ACTCGATAACCTTGGTCACCACGCCGGAACCGACGGTGCGGCCGCCTTCGCGGATGGCGAAGCGCAGCTTCTCCTCCATGGCGATGGGGGTGATGAGCTCGATGCTCATCTTGATGTTGTCCCCGGGCATCACCATCTCCACGCCCTCCGGCAGATGCGCCACCCCCGTCACATCCGTGGTCCGGAAATAAAACTGCGGCCGGTATCCATTGAAAAAAGGCGTGTGCCGCCCACCCTCCTCCTTGGTCAGCACGTACACTTCACTCTCAAACTTGGTGTGCGGGGTGATCGATCCCGGTTTTGCCAGTACCTGCCCCCGTTCCACGTCTTTCCGGTCGATCCCCCGGAGCAGCACCCCGATATTGTCCCCGGCCTGCGCCTGATCCAAAAGCTTCCGGAACATCTCCACCCCCGTTACCACGCTCTTCTTCGATTCATCGCTCAACCCCACAATCTGCACTTCGTCCCCTACTTTCACCGTCCCCCGCTCCACGCGCCCCGTCGCCACCGTCCCGCGGCCCGTGATGGTGAATATATCCTCAATGGGCATGAGAAACGGCTTGTCGGTCTGCCGCTGCGGCGTGGGTATATATTCATCCACCGCGTCCATCAGCTTCCAGATCGTGGAGCACCACTGGCATTCCCTGCTCCCGCAGCCGCACTCCAGCGCCTTCAGCCCCGAACCCGTCACCACCGGTATCTCCTCTCCCGGAAATTCATACGAACTCAACAGCTCCCTTACTTCCATCTCCACCAGTTCCATGAGCTCCTGATCATCCACCATGTCCGACTTGTTCAGCCATACCACGATATACGGCACCCCTACCTGCCGCGCCAATAGGATGTGCTCCCGCGTCTGCGGCATCGGCCCGTCCGCCGCGGACACCACCAGGATCGCTCCGTCCATCTGCGCCGCTCCCGTGATCATGTTCTTCACATAGTCCGCGTGTCCCGGACAGTCCACGTGCGCGTAATGCCTCTTGTCCGTCTCGTATTCCACGTGCGCGGTGTTGATCGTGATCCCACGCTCCTTCTCCTCCGGCGCCTTGTCGATTTCATCAAATTTAACGTAGTTCGCTTTCCCCACTTTCGATAATACCAGCGTTATGGCTGCCGTGGTGGTCGTCTTCCCGTGATCCACGTGCCCGATGGTCCCAATATTTACATGCGGCTTGGTCCTTTCAAACTTTTGCTTCCCCATGTATTTCGCTTCCTCCTTAAAAACAAGTTTATATTGAAAACAGAAAGATTATTCTCCAAGTCAACCGAAAATCCTTCCGTTTTCCCGGCAAATTTCCCTGTCTGTTTTAAAACGATACGCCTTTTAAATCGCCGTTTATAAGAATTATTATTTCCCCGGCCTTTTCTTGGAAAGGCGCCGTAAAATCTTAAGGATATCGAACCATGCCACGCTTAGAATTCCGAATCCCACTACCATCGCCAGATCCCCCGGAACCAGCGGAGCGAAATGAAATAAATCGGCCAACGCCTTTACTTTAAACGACAGGGCCAGAAAAAAGACGGCTCCCCCCAGCACCCACCACAAAGCCGGATTGGGATTGCGGAGCGACTCCATAGTTGTCCTGGACCAGGAACGATTGGCGAAAATCAATCCCAGATTGGCCGCCATCAGGGTGACAAAGGCCAGGCTGCGCGCAGCGTCGCTGCTTAAATCCTGGTGGCGCAAGGCCGCGGCAAAAATAGCCGTCGCGACGGCCATCACGCTGATTCCCTGCAATATGCTGAGCAGGACAGTCCTTTTCCCGAGCAAAGGCTCCTTCGGATCGCGGGGGGGCCTTCGCATGATGTCGTCCTCCTCCCTTTCCGCTTCGAATACAATGGAGCAGGAGGGATCGATGATCAGTTCCAAAAACACGATATGCACGGGAAGAAGGATCAGGGGCCATTTGAAAAGGACCGGCAGCAGCGATAAGCCCGCGATGGGGATATGAATGGATAAAATATAGGTCATGGCCTTTTTCAGATTGTCGAATATTTTCCTGCCCTGGCGGATCGCCTGCACGATTGAGGAAAAATCATCCTCCAACAATACCAGGGACGACGCCTCCCTGGCCACATCCGTGCCGCGGCTTCCCATGGCAATCCCGATATGGGCGGACTTCAAGGCCGGAGCGTCGTTGACCCCGTCCCCCGTCATCGCCACGATCTCTCCGGCGGCCTTTAAAGCGTTTACGATGCGCAATTTTTGCTCCGGAACGACCCGGGCGAACACGTCCACGGTCTTGATGCGAAAAACCAACTCCCCGTCATCCATTTTATCCAGCTCGGATCCGGCAATGATGTCCTCACAGTGCTCCAGGCCAATCTGTCCGGCAATATTGCGGGCGGTCCCGGCATAATCCCCCGTGATCATGATCACCCGGATCCCGGCGCGGCGGCATTCCTTAACCGCTTCAGGCACGGTGGGCCTGATGGGGTCGGAAAGGCCGACGAGTCCCAGGAATTGGAAGGTAAAATCGTGCTGTTCCACTGGTAAATCTTCAGCCGTAAATTCCGCCTTTGCCACCCCCAGTACGCGCAAGCCTTCCCCCGCCATGTCATTGACCTGGTCATGAAGCTCCGCCATTTCCGGACCGGAAAGATGGCAAAGATCTCCGATGGCTTCCGGAGCGCCCTTGGCGGCGATGACATAATCGTCGCGATCCGGGGATTTCCAGACATGGGATAAAGCCAGCAATTCGCTTTGAAGCGGATATTCCTGCACCAGGGTCCAATTGCGGTGCAGATGCTCGGTATGGGACAAACTGTGGTTGCCGTATTGCTGCAGGGCCTTCTCCATGGGATCAAAAGGGTCTTTTTTACTGGAGAGGATGCCGAATTCGATGAGCGGATGGAAGATCTCCGGAAGCGGCTCCTTTCTGCCGTTGATTCGATGGTGATGGCCCGGGACAAAAATCCGGTTCAGCGACATCCGGTTAAAGGTAAGCGTGCCGGTTTTATCCACACAGAGCACCGTGGCGGATCCCAGGGTCTCGACGGCTGGCATGCGCCTGGTAAGCACTTTTTTATGAGACATTCTGAGCGCTCCCAGCGCCAGAAAAACCGTCAATACCACCGGAAATTCCTCCGGCAGCATGGCCATGGCAAGGGTGACTCCGGCTAAAAGCCCGTGCAGCCAATCCCCCCTTGTCACTGCGTACACTAAAGCCACCACCGCACACAATCCCAGCCCGAATACGGCGATCCCGGACACGAGACGCCCTACTTCCCGCTGCAGCAGCGTTTGCTCCTGGCCCAGGGACTGGATGGCGCCGCCGATTTTCCCTATTTCCGTCCGGCTTCCCGTGGAAAGGACCCGGGCTATTCCCTGCCCCTGGACGATCAAAGTCCCCGAATATACATAAGGCAGGTCATCCCCTCCGGGCCTTGGCGTTTCCCCGCCCTCCCCATTGTCCGCGGGTTTCTTCCGGACGGGAACGGATTCCCCCGTGAGCAAGGATTCGTCGACGGATACGTTCAAACCCCAGATTAAAACCGCGTCCGCCGGGACGCGGTCCCCTTCGGCAAGCGCCAGGATGTCGTCCCTCACCACTTCCCGGCCGGGGATCCTTTTCTGGACCCCGTCTCTGATAACCAGCGCACGGGGGCTGGACAAATCCCTGAGCGCTTCCAGCGCCCGCTCCGTTTTACGCTCCTGAATAATGGTGATTCCCATGATAATAAATACAAAGCCCAGGAGCATAAACGCTTCCCTGGCGTCCCCCAGGGCAAGGTAAATAGTGCCGCAGGCGGCCAGCAGTAAAAACATGGGCTCCCGGATCACTTCCAGGATGACGTGGGCGGTGCCTCTTTTCTTTGAAGAAGGGATCTCGTTATAGCCTTCCCGTTTAAGCTTTTCCTCCGCTTCCTGCCTGGAAAGCCCCTTTATTGAAGAAATCTCTTCCGTTTTCAACACCGGAAAAACCCCCTGAAATGCCCGCAAAAAAACCTGCGCTACCGTTTCCGGTCCCGCAGGTCAATCCCGCTGCATCCGCCCGGCCCCACCGGCGGCGCCGTCATTACTCCGGCATCGCCGATCGCCTGCTCCGTCCCAATACGACTGTTGACTCGCAAGTGTTTTCACGAACCGCCGATTTTCATGCAACATTTGACAATTGCTATTTAAAATAACACAGTTCGCGGGAAATGTCAAACGATTTATGTTATTATGGACATTGGCATCACAAATTCCATGTTTTTGAGCGGATATAGCCTTTGACGGACAAGCCGCAATTCAAGCACGCTCTATTTTACCTGATACACTAAGTCATATTTTTTCGCCTTTATGTTGTATATATATATAATTACTATCACCCTCAAAGGCTCAACTTTCCCATGTCGAGTATAGATATGTGTTACTTTTCGCTGCGTTGCGGCTCATATATATACCGGCGGACTTGATCAGCGGTCAATCCCGGAGGCGTGGATACTTCCACATACCTGTCCGGCCTTTTATCAAGCCAATATCGGTTATATCGATTAACGTTTACAATAGGCAGGTTCCGTTCGGGAACGAAAACAATGCGGTATGGCTTGTTTTTTAGAAACGGCATGGTTCGTATGATATCAAATTTTATATCTATGGAAATTTTTTTTACATCCGCTCCACCCATTTAAAAATCGTTATTTTACCGGATAAAAAGGGGAAATCGAATGCGGATGGAGAAATATAAAGCCAGTGATTAAAATTGCGGAGGTCGAATAATGCGAAAACGCGGTTTTTCCCTCAGGATGATTGCGCTGCTTTTTTTCCTGCTTTTCTGCTGCGGCGCGGTTTTTTCCGCCCCCATCCCGGGGGACGAATCCTTGTCCGAGGCTCTGGCCATGTATTATCGCGGCGAGACAGACGCGGCCATTGAAAAATACTCGGAATACGCCGCTTTCCACCCTGAATGCGCCGAAGCCAGGCGCAACCTGATCCGGCTTCTGGAGGAGGAAGGACGTTACGACGAAGCCCTTGAGCATCTTGATGTCCTTTTAAACCTGAAGCCCGAAGAGGAGCGCTGCAAGCTGGCAAAAATTCAGGACGCCTACCTCGGCGGGCAGCCGGAAAAAGCCCTGAAACTGTCGGATGCCGCTTCCGGGGCGGAGGAATTGTATTGGCGGGGGCTTGCTTTGGCGGATCTAGGCCAGGGCGAGGCCGCCCGGGAAGCGCTTGCCCTTTCCCTGGAGGCGGAATCCTTCAATCCGTTGGGCTGGTTCAAACTCGGAGTTCTCCAACTGCAAGCGGGGCTTTACGAAAAAGCCCGGACGAATCTCCGGCAGGCGCTCGTTCAAGAACCGAATTTGACCGCCGCATATTTTCCCCTTGCCCGGACTTATATCGCCGCTGAAAATCCGGAGCGCGCCTATGACCTTCTTTTAAACGCCGCGCTAGCGTTTCCGGGTAACAGGGAGATTCAAAGCTTTTTGGGGGAATTCTCCGCGACTCACCCGGATCTTTTACAAAAAAGACGGGAGGCCGCGGAAAAAAAACGCCGCGTAGTAAATCCTCCGGAGGTATTGCCGGTCGCCGAAAACAGGGGGCAAATCCCCGTTATCCGCATCGGACTTGCCGAGAAGGTCCAACAAATGTATATTAAAACCGGCGCTCCATTTGAACTGGCTGCCCGAGAGGGAGGCGCGGCGAAAGGGGATTCGCGTACGGTTCTTCTGATCCGCCATTCCGGGAATGAAGCGGCGGCCCTGGATGAAAGCGGCAACCTGCTTTTAAAATCCCGGCTGGGCCTGGTTCTCTCCTATCGGGCGCCGGAGGCCGCCACTGTTCTTTTCGATGTGGAATACGGCAAGGGCGCTTTCTGGGCGGGGCGCGAAGACCGCATTTACCGGGGCGCCCTTGAGTTTATGCCTAAAGAGGCCGGGATTACGGTAATTAATATTGCCAACATGGAAGAATATCTTTACAGCGTAGTTCCTTCGGAGATGTCATCCAAATGGCCTCAGGCCGCGCTTCAGGCACAGGCAATCGCTGCGCGCACTTACGCTTTCGCCAATCTTGGGTATTTTGCCGCCCGGGGCTACGACCTTTCAGCCACGGTCGTTTCCCAGGCTTATTACGGCGCGGGCAACGAAACCCCCGCAGCCCGCGCAGCGGTTGACTCCACGCGGGGCCGGATACAAGTCTACCGGGACAAACCCATTGCGGCCTTTTATACCGGTAACTGCGGAGGCTACACCACGAACAGCCGGGACCTGTGGGGATTCGAGACCCCATACCTGCATGGAGTGCCCGACTTGCTCCTGCCTCCGCGTTCAGGTCCCATCCCTCCCGCGGAACTTGCGGACTGGTTGAACGGCCGGCCTTTGACCTACAGTTCAAACCCCAATTACTCCGCTCGGAGCTCCTATCGGTGGCGCCTATGGGTAACCCGCCGGGATCTGGAAAACCGTTTGAATATGCGAGATAAATTGGGTAGGATCCGGTCCGTCAAGGTATGTAGCCGCGGAGACAATGGCCTGGCAAAAAAAGTGCTTGTCCGGGGCAATGCCGGGGAATACCTGGTGCAGGGGGACGCCATTCGCTCCAAACTCGGCGGTTTGCGCAGCAACCTCCTGGTAATTCAGCCTAAACTCGGCGCGGACGGCGCCCCCGAAGCCTTCATTTTTATCGGGGGGGGCTGGGGCCACGGCGTCGGCATGTGCCAGAGCGGGGCCGCCGGTATGGCCGCCGTCGGCTTTTCCTGCGAGGATATTTTAAAACATTATTATCCCGGCACAGAGACGGTAAAGCGTTATTAAAATATACCGGCGGAAGGAATTTCGCCGGCGGAAATAGTATTTAAAATTCAACGGTT
Organism: Bacillota bacterium; assembly: GCA_050260475.1. Taxonomy (GTDB): domain Bacteria; phylum Bacillota; class UBA4882; order JBLNCG01; family JBLNCG01; genus JBLNCG01. Next base: position 14,172 of record JBLNCG010000018.1, on the reverse strand, counting down.
GCGCCGATTATAAAGGCAATTGCGTTGTTGCCTTAATGCTAGGTCTTGCCACTAAATATAGTGTATGGCTACCATTGGGCTACCGATATTTAATGGCACGACGTAAAATTATCATAACAACGCAAATTGCTCAATATTGAAGCGCTTTAAGGAGGAATTCTCCATGATCGAATGGACCCCGGATCTGTCCGTAGGCATCGCTGAGATCGACCGCCAGCATCAGGAGCTTTTCGGCGCCATCAATAAGCTGCTGGAGGCCTGCAAGCAAAGAACGGCAAAGGAGAATCTCTCCGATACCTTGAAATTCCTTGAACATTATGTAGTGGATCACTTCCACACGGAAGAGACCACCATGATTCAATACGATTACCCGGACCAGGCCATCCACCGCGAAATGCATCAGCAATTTGTCAAAAGCCTGGCGGAATTGCGGGGAAAGCTTGAAAACGAAGGCCCCGGCATTCATATTGTGGTGATGACAAACCAGGTCGTGGTCGGCTGGCTCACCAACCACATCCGCAAAGCCGACCAGGAACTGGGCAGGTTCTTAAAAGCAGCCATGGGAAAATAAAAAAGCGCTTTTCCGAAAAAAACCTTTCTAAATTTTTCCGGACTATGTGCCTTTCAGAAATAAAAAACCGCCTTTTTAGGACGGTTAAATTTCATAAATGGTGCGCCACCGGGGACTCGAACCCAGGGCCCGCTGATTAAGAGTCAGCTGCTCTACCAACTGAGCTAGTGGCGCGGATTGAAAGGTTAGAACTGTATGCCGGGAATAATCCGATCTGCCTGAACACTCTACATGCTTTATTTTTGTTTAAGGTAAGATATTTTAATTTTCATATCACGCAGTGATTGAAAATTAAAAATCTTTGGTGGCGGTGACTGGATTCGAACCAGTGACACTACGGGTATGAACCGTATGCTCTGACCAACTGAGCTACACCGCCCCTGCTCCAAACTTCATTCTCCCGCGAGGCATACTATATTATAATATAAAGCATGCCGGCAGGTCAAGTTTTTTTGCGAAGCTTGGCTTTTTGCCCTTTTTATTGGTTTTCGCGGCATAATTTCAAATATGCAGGAATTAAGGCTCCCACAGGCGGAATATGTTGAAATCACGCACAATCCGCCCGAATTTATCCTGCGGCACTCCCAAAAAAGGCTTCCTTGACAGCGGGTTACCCTCTCTTCACAAGAGAGGGTGAGTTTCCTTTCACCGCCATATATCTGTTGATGGCATTCAAATACGCCAGGGCGCTGGCCTCGATGACATCCGTGCTGGTGCCGCGGCCCAGGATAACCTGGTCTCCGGCTTGCACTTTGACGGTAACTTCGCCCAGGGCGTCCTGCCCGGCGGTAACGGCCTTGATGCCGTAATCCACCAGCTTCATCGGCACGCCGGTGCCGCGGTCGATGGCCTTGTAAAGGGCATCCACGGGACCGTCCCCGCAGGCCGCTTCCTGGATCACTTCCCCGCTCCTCTTCAACCGGATGGTGGCCGTAGGCAGCGTGGAATTTCCGCTAGCCACATAAAAATACTCCAATTCGAAGAAGTTTACCACCATGTATTCCCCGCTGCCGGCCAGGGACTCCAGATCCTTGTCGGTGACCTCTTTCTTCTTGTCAGCGACTTCCAGGAATTTCTGATAAGCCTGTTCCAACTGTTCATCGCTGAGCAAAAAACCCAGCGCTTTCAATCTTTCCCGGAAAGCATGGCGGCCCGAATGCTTTCCCAGCACGAAGCGGGCCTGTGAAAGCCCGATGGACTGCGGAGTCATAATTTCATAAGTGGTGCGCTCCTTCAGGATGCCGTCCTGATGAATTCCGGCCTCATGAGCAAAAGCGTTCTCCCCTACGATAGCCTTGTTGGATTGCACCATCATGCCTGTGAGCATACTGACCATGCGGCTGGTGCGGTAGATCTGCTCCGTGGCGATGCCGGTATCCGCCTGATAATGGCCGCTTCTGGTCTTGACGGCCATCACGACTTCTTCCAGCGCTGCATTGCCGGCCCTTTCCCCCAGACCGTTGATGGTGCACTCCACCTGGTTTGCGCCGGCTTCCACCGCCGCCAGCGAATTGGCCACCGCCATGCCCAAGTCGTTATGACAGTGCACGCTCAGGACCACCTTGTCGATGCCCGGCGTATTCTCTTTCAAATACTGGATGAGTTTATAGAATTCCGAGGGCGTGGTATACCCGACTGTATCCGGAACATTTATTACGGTAGCGCCGGCCTTGATCACCCCGGCGAAAACCTTGCTTAAAAACTCCCATTCGCTGCGCGTGGCGTCCTCCGCGGAGAACTCCACCTCCTTAAAGTAACTCTTGGCTTTCTTTACGGCTGCGACGGCCATCTCCAGGACTTGCGGAGCTTCTTTCTTCAATTTGTATTTCATATGAATGGGCGAAGTGGCGATAAACGTGTGGATGCATGGCTTCTCCGCGTTTTTCAGAGCCTGGTAGGCGGTGTCGATATCTTTTTCCAGCGCACGGGACAGGCCGGCTATCACGGGACCCTTGACATTTTCCCCGATAGCTTTGACAGCCTCGAAATCCCCCGGAGAAGCGATGGGAAAACCCGCCTCGATGATATCCACATTAAGCTTCGCCAGTTGCTGGGCAATTTCCAATTTTTCCCGGGTATTCAGATTGATGCCCGCCGACTGCTCGCCATCCCTCAACGTGGTGTCGAAAATCCTGATGAACCTGGCCATATAACCACTCCTTGTTGTGATCAATGATCAATAATCAGTGATCATGATCTTTTAAAATTCCAGCCTTCTAGCCCCAGGAGCCAACGTCGGCTAGAAAATAACCATATCAGCCTGATGAATCCCCTGTACGCCGGCGATTTCCGTGAGTATTTTCCTGGAGATCTGGCTGTCGACATTCATGGCCATGACGGCCTTGCCTCCGGCGGATTTCCTGCCGACCTGCATGCCCGCGATATTGATGTTGTTATAGCCTAATATGGTGCCGACTTTACCGATGATGCCTGGCTGATCCGTATGGAACGCGAAGAGGATATAGCCTGCCGGAACCGCATCGATGTGAAAATCATCCACTTGGACGATGCGTATGTTGTCCCGGCCGAACAGGGTTCCGGCCACCGAGTGCTCCCCCTTTTCAGTGGCCAGGGTTACCCGGATCAAGTTGGCATAATCTTCCAGGGCGGCGTTTTTAGACTCCGTGATGGATAAACCCCTTTCCTTGGCAAGATTGGGGGCGTTCACCAGATTTACCTCCTCACCGATGCTGGGGCTTAATAAGCCTTTCGTGACCGCCGTAGTCAGCGGAGCCACATCGGTATTGGCCAACTCTCCATGATATTCTATTCTTACATTCTTCAAACCGCCTTTGGTGATCTGACTGAGAAAAAGCCCAAGCCTCTCCGCCAACCCCAGATAGGGTTTAATCACCGCCAGCACCTCCGGGCGCACAGCCGGCAGGTTTACGGCGTTTTTAAACGCTTCTCCCTTCAATGCCTTCACCATCTCAACGGCCACATCGACAGCCACGTTTTCCTGCGCCTCGATAGTGGAGGCTCCCAGGTGCGGAGTGACCACGATATTGTCCACTTCCATCAAAATCCGATCCTCCGGAGGCTCCTTGGTGAAAACATCCACGGCTGCCCCGGCGATTTTGCCCTTCGCCACCGCTTCAGCCAAGGCGCGCTCATCGATGATGCCGCCTCTGGCGCAGTTAATAATGCGGAGATTGGGTTTGGCCATCTCCAGTTCCTTGGCGCCGATCATGCCTTTCGTCTCAGGCGTCAGGGGCGTATGGACGGTGATGTAATCCGCATTCCTGATGATTTCTTGAAGTGCGGCGATTTTTACGCCCATCTGCCCCGCCTTCTCTTCCGATAAATAGGGATCGAATGCCCAGACCTGCATCTCCATCCCCTGCATAATTTTGGCCACTACGGTGCCGATCCTGCCCATACCTATGATCCCCAGGATTTTACCGCGCACTTCGACTCCGGTGTATTTTTTTCTGTCCCATTTGCCTGCCTTCAACGAGGCATAAGCCTGCGGAATGTTGCGGGAAAGGCTCAGCAGCATCGCCACCGTATGCTCCGCAGTGGAGATGGTATTCCCGTCCGGCGCATTCATCACGATTATGCCGCGTTTGGTGGCTGCCGGCACATCCACATTGTCCACACCCACCCCGGCCCTGCCGATTACCTTCAATCTGACGGCGGCGTTTATTACATCCGCGGTAACCTTGGTCTGGCTGCGCACAATCAACCCGTCGTAAGCGGATATGGCAGCTTCCAATTCCTCCGGGGTATGATCCGTCTTCACCGTTACTTCGAATCCGGCTTCCTGAAAAATCTCCACCCCTCTTTGGGCTATTGGGTCGCTGACAAGGATTTTCATACGTTTTCCCCTCCGCTAAATTCTATTGTTTTGGCTTCTGGAATCCGGATCACCCGGCAGATCTTGATCACGGACAAAACGGGAACGCGCCCGCGGATTCCGGCTTATATATTCTGGATTTTTTCCCTTAAACCTCCTGTTTAACAATTTATTCAAAATTATTTTTTCAAGTCGATTTTGCCCATAATTCCCGTCCGGCGCCGATAACGGGAATTAATCCTTTTTATACCTCCGCCATGACGCGTTTGCTATAAGTTGACCGTATAAATCATCTTCCATTTCAATATGAAGCCCATCCAATTCTTCCATAGACGGCGGGGAACCGCAAAACTCGACAAACGGAAGATCCTCCAGCAACGCCAAGGGAGTTTGCTCATCGGCTTCCCCCATGCATACCACCGCAGCGGCAGCCAGACCATCGGCCACATTAATACGCGTCATACGAAGCTTTCGGCCAAAAAGATCGCTCTCGCCGATCTTGCTGTTCACCCCTTTAAACCCGCAATATGCGATGCATTTCCCGGTAGTGCCCCAACGCAGGGGGGCGGAAGTGCTGTCCGTAATCATTACCCCGATTTTACGGCGGCGGAAACGCTCCTTTAAGAATTTCCAGCAGCCATTGGCGGAAGCCTGGGGATCCCGGGGCCATAAGACAAAAAGACCGCCGGTGTTTGATTCGTCAACCCCCGCGTTGGGAATCAGCATATTATGCTTGATTGTAAGATATACATCATATTTATTACCGCGTTTGGGCAAATAGTAATCGGCTTCACGCCGGATGATCAGATCCTTGTCTCCTTCCTGGCATGAAACCGCACTTCCCTCGCAAAGGGAGACGATCTTGGAGGTGATTGCCAGTACGCTGCTTTCGGGTATTTCTTTAACGGCCTCCGCAAGCAGGGCGGTAAGGTTGCATTGTGAAACCCTGATGACCGGTGTCTTGATCGGAGTAACCTTCATAAATATGCCTCTCCTTCTCAGGTCTTTCACGCCCTAAATGTAACTATACACTAAACTATATTTAGTGGCAAGACCTTGAATTACGGTAACAATGCAATCGCCTTTCAAGAACTGTAATTTCTTTCACAATTTTTCGCTGTAATACTAATTAATCCCCGAATACCAAACCAGCACACCATATAGGGGCGCAGGCCGTGCTATATAATGTGCTGGTGCTTACAGGACATTGTTTTTGACAGCTCGCTTCGTCCGGAGGATTACTTCTTGATCCAGGACATCATGCCCCTGAGTTTTTTCCCGACAACCTCGATGAGATGATCGGCTTCAATCCTGCGTATGGCATTGAATTGAGGCCGGCCGGCCTGATTCTCCAGGAGCCATTCCTTGGCGAACTTACCGGTCTGGATCTCCTTAAGCACTTTTTTCATTTCGGCGCGGACGGCGTCGTTGATGATGCGCTTGCCGATGATCATGTCCCCGTATTCAGCGGTATCGCTGATGGAATACCTCATCATAGCGACGCCGCCCTCATACATAAGGTCCACAATCAATTTCAATTCGTGCAGGCACTCGAAATAAGCGATCTCAGGCTGGTACCCCGCCTCCACCAGGGTGTCGAAACCGGCCTTGACCAGTTCGGCGGCGCCTCCGCAAAGCACGCACTGCTCTCCGAAAAGATCCGTTTCCGTCTCTTCCCTGAAAGTGGTTTCCAGTACACCGGCCCTGGTCCCGCCGATCCCCTTTGCGTAAGCCAGAGCGGTATCCTTGGCCCGGCCGCTGGCGTCTTGATGCACCGCGATAAGGCAGGGTACACCCGCGCCCCGCTCGTATTCGCGGCGCACAAGGTGCCCCGGTCCCTTGGGAGCGATCATGATCACATCGATCTCCTTGGGAGGAACAATCTGGGAGAAATGAATGTTAAAGCCATGGGAAAAAACCAGCGTTTTCCCGGCGGTCATGTGCTGGCCCACTTCGTTTTTATATACCGCCGCCTGAACCTGATCCGGGACCAGCATTTGGACCACATCCGCCGCCTTCGCGGCCTCCGAAGCCGAAACAGGATTGAACCCATGCTGCTTCGCAAGGTTGTAATTGTCCGTTCCAGGCAGTTCGCTGATGATCACTTCCACTCCGCTGTCCCGAAGATTTTGAGCCTGGGCGTGCCCCTGGCTCCCGTACCCGATTACCGCCACCTTTTTCCCCTTCAGCAAATCGAGGTTGGCATCCGCGTCATAGTACATCTTGGCCATCTTTATCTCCTCCTTTTGTTTTACCTTTATCATCATTATTGCCACAGGCCCTGAATTCATAAAACCGTTTTCGCTTTTATAAAACCGGTGATTAAATGAGCAATTTGCGTTGTTATTATTTTTTTACGCTAAATATGGATAGCTTTAATGCTATACGCTATATGTAGTGGCAAGACTTCGAAATTAAGGTAACAACGCGATTGCCTTTAAATACATCCCAATTTCGGAAAACCGCGATATCTCGGCCGTACCAATAAGGTACGCTCGGCCGTGCCTAAGTTAAGGCACGCTCTTTTACGCGTTTTCCGAAATCAAAATTGATAGGTTTAATTACCGGTCTAATAAGAGAGGCCGGAGGTGAGTTATTTCCCCGAGCGCACCATGGCCACTTTTCCGGTGCGGACAACCTCCCTGATGCCGTAACTGCGCAACAGGGACAGGATCGCCTCGATCTTCTCCACGCCCCCGGTCACCTCGATGATGACCGCTTTCTCGCTCACATCAACGATTTTAGCCCTGAAGATATCAACCACTTGCAGTATTTCCGAACGGTTGCCGGAGGTGGCCGGGACCTTGATCAGGGCCAACTCCCTTTCCACCGCGGCATCGTTGGTGATGTCGCTGACCTTGATGACGTCGATCAGCTTGTACAATTGTTTGGTCACCTGTTCCAATTGCTCATCGTCGGCTGTAACCACGATGGTCATGCGGGAGATGCTGTGATCCTCCGTTTCCCCAACGGCGATGCTCTCGATATTGAATCCCCGCCGGGAAAAAAGCCCCGCCACGCGCGACATCACGCCCGCATGGTTGTTGACAAGCACCGCCAGTGTGTGCCTCATCTCTCTTTCACCCCCAGCATTTTGTGAATCGGGCTGTTGGGCGGCACCATGGGATAAACGTTTTCCTCCCTGACAACCCGGAAATCCATCACCACCGGACCGCGGTACTTCAGCGCCTCTTTAATGGCGGGCGCCACTTCCTCGGGCTTCCGTACCAGGATCCCCCTGGCTCCGTATCCTTCCGCGATTCTAATAAAATCGGGATTGGATTCCAGACATGTGTTGGAGTATCTCCTGTTGTGAAACACCTCCTGCCACTGCCGCACCATGCCCAGATACTGGTTGTTCAGGATGGCTACCTTGACGGGAAGGGAATTGGAAACGGCCGTGGCCAGCTCCTGGATATTCATCTGGAAACTGCCGTCGCCGGCGATGTCGAAGACCGTCGTTTCCGGACATCCGACCTGGGCGCCGATGGCCGCCGGAAAACCGAATCCCATGGTGCCAAGGCCTCCCGAGGTAATGAAACTGCGCGGTTTTAAACAGCGGTAATACTGGGCGGCCCACATCTGATTCTGGCCGACTTCCGTGGCTATTATCGCCTCTCCCTTGGTGGCCTCCCAAATTTGCTCCACTACATATTGCGGCCTGATATTATCCGTGCTCTGCTCCTTGTTGTAGGCAAGAGGGTGTTCTTCTTTCCATTCCGCGATCACCGTAAGCCAGTGGGGATTTTTCTGCTCATGAACGCCCGCAATGATGGACTGCAGGATGTTTTTGGCATCCCCCACGATAGGAAGGTTGACCCGGACGTTTTTGCCGATCTCAGCGGGATCGATATCGATATGAATGATCCTGGCCTCCGGGGCAAATTCGCTGATAAGGCCGGTTACCCGGTCGTCAAATCTTGCCCCCACGGCGATCAGAAGATCGCAGGCGGTGACGGCCAGATTGGCGTAAGCCGTGCCGTGCATACCGAGCATCCCGAGGGAAAGCCGGTGGCCGGAGGGGAATCCGGATAAACCCATAAGGGTGGTGGTGACCGGAGCGTCAACCTTTTCTGCCAATTCCAGCAACTCCTGGACCGCCCCGGAGGAGACGACTCCTCCCCCTGCATAAATCACGGGTTTTTTGGCATGGCCGATCAGGGTCACCGCTTCCTTAATCTGGCGGAAATTACCGATATAAGTAGGTTTATAACCCGGTAGATCGACCTGAACCGGATATTCAAACTTACATTTGGCAAGGGCGATGTCCTTGGGCAGATCGATGAGAACCGGGCCGGGCCTGCCTGTGGTGGCGATATGAAACGCCTCCTTGATTATCCTTGGCAGATCGTGTACATCCTTGACCAGATAATTGTGCTTGGTGATGGGTATGGTGATCCCGGTAATGTCGGCCTCCTGAAAAGAGTCGCGGCCCAGCAGGGACGTACCCACCTGGCCGGTGAACGCGATGATGGGAACGGAATCCATATATGCATTGGCAATGCCGGTAACCAGGTTCGTGGCGCCCGGTCCCGATGTGGCGATCACCACGCCGGGCTTTCCAGTGGCTCTGGCATAGCCGTCCGCGGCATGCGCCGCCCCCTGCTCATGGCGGGTCAGGATATGCTTGATCGGCGAGTCATACAGCACGTCATAAATGGGCAATACCGCGCCGCCGGGATAACCGAAAATAACGTCCACGCCTTCGATTTTCAGGGATTCCACCAGGGCTTCAGCCCCGGAAATCTTCGTCGTCATAGATACATGCGCCTCCCTGGTTCTGGCTTCCAAGCATTAGATAGCCGCTTACGTCGGCATCCGCCGACATGCGCAATCACCGTTTTAATAAAATTCCCCTCACCCTGTCAGGGCGAAGGGAATCCATTGTTTTGAAAGAGAACGCACCGGGGAAAAGCCTCTGTGTACAGAACATCCCTTTCGCGCTACAACGGCCGGCCCGCGACACAGACCGCGGGGGCTTTTAACCCCGTTCTCCAATACAAAACTTCTTATAAACGCAAAAACATTCTGGCCCCTTCTATAACTGCAATATGGATTTTAAAAAAATCATACTTGAATAAAACGCTTTTGTCAAGGATATTTTTGAGATGCGCTGGAGGAAAATCCTTTTCGGAAGCGAAATATAAATGGTTTTTACTCACTAATGGCGCATGGAGGAAAAACGGATGAAACCGAATTTATTGTTGACAATAATATTTTCCATCGTGCTTTTAAGCGCCGGCTGCGGGGAACAGGCCGCAAAACCCGGTTCTCCGGGAAAAGTGGTGAAGGACTTTTACGGCAACCTTAAGGCGCGAAAATTTGAAGAAGCATATTTCCTGATCCATCCCGACTGCAGGAAATTGATGAATTTCCAGGATTGGAACACCTACTGTCAGCGCAAGTATAAAAAGATGTTCGGCCCTATCGTGAAGATCGTCATCGGTAAGGTTACCATGGAAAAAAACCATGAATTTCTCGGAAAGACATATTCGGAGGCTGCGGCTGTGGCTACCCAGATCAACCTATCCAGAAACGGGCGCATAACCCCGATTACCATGCGCAGCATCCTGGGGCGGGATGAAATCGGGGACTGGCGGATTTTTACCGTGCCGTTTCAATATAAATTAAAGCAATCCTGAAGTAATATATCAAAACCCGCGGGCCGCGGGTATATTAAACCGGTGAATAAATGCATCTAACCGATTTCGGAAACGGCCGTGCCTAAGTCAAGGCATCCTTTAACGCGTTTTCCGGAATCAAAATTGATAAGTTTAATCACCGGTTTAATGATTGGAGTTAATCCGGAGCAAACAAAATGCCGATGATGGGCACGATGGGATTAGATGTTGAATATTTTTATAAATCCGGCGTTTAAAATAATAAACCCGCCAATCATCCGCTAAAAAGGAGTGATATCCGTGCATCGAAAAAAAATATCATCGCTGATCCCGCTTATCCTGGCGTTTACGCTGATGCTTGCCGCTTCATACACTTGGTCCGTGACTCCAAGCACCCAATACTATTGCCAAACCAAATACGCCACCCTCACCGTCGGCGGATACAATGAGGAAAAAATCCTGGTGGTCCCGGACGTGCCGCTGCCGTTTCCCGCGACGGTAAAATGGTCCATCATGGTGGGCAAAAGGAACGCCCTCTCCTGCCCGGCGGAGCCTTATGCCAAAGTGTACATAATCGAGCAAAGCGGGAAAGCCGTTGAATATCTCCATGTCCCGTACAATAAGCAAAATGTAGGCAATATTACCTTAAAACCCGGCCAATTCTGCCGTTTTAAACTTTTCGCCGGCCGCTATACCAGTTTGTTCAAAAAGCTGGCGGCCAAAGCCATAGTGGAATGCTCTTATGACGTAGCCCGCATTACGGTTGAGGAGGAGGCTTCCGTGGGGCGTCTGATCCTGAAAGCCGAAGGACCTTCGGGAATCAAGGATTGGACCTGGGCGTTGCCGGACAACAGGACCCTGAGCGGCCCGGTCATAAAGGTAAACTTCCCCGTCGGCGCTGTGCCCATGGCGCTTTCTTACACCGGCCGGACAAAAGAAACATTTTTCTTCCAACTTGTTGTGCCGGATGTGCTCGAGGCGGAGCCGGAGGTCAACCCCGCCACCGGTCATGAGGAACTGCTTGTAACTTTCGATTCCAAAGTCGTAAGCCACTATCGCTCCTCATCCATCTGCCTGTGGAATTTCGGCGATGGAAGCCCGATTACCGAGGGCGCCGCGGTGAAACATACCTACAAACGCAAAGGGCTTTATAACGCAACCTTGAAGATCAAGAACAATTACGGCCCGGCCATGGAAAAACACTGGCAAATCGAGGTGCTGCCTTTCAATATCGTGAATCAGGCGGCAATCACCCCGTTGGAGGGAATCATCCCGCTGAAAATAAAATACCAGGCAAAGCCGCAAGTGCTGGGCTCTCCTTCATTGTTGGAGTACCTATGGAACTTCGGGGACGGCCAGGAATCCAAAACCGCCGCCGGCGAGCATGTTTACAGGCGCGCGGGCGAATATCCCATCACCCTTTCGATCAGGGACACATACCATCCCAGACTGGACATCGAACCCTGGAGGGTCACCGTGCGTGCGCTGCCACCCATTTTGACCATCAAACCGGAATGCTCCGTAAACAAGGGAATCATTCCGCTTACCGTCGACTTCAAAAGCAACCTGACGGTGCGCGGCGATCCCGTGCAGCTCGCCTATCTTTGGGATTTCGGCGACGGCGACTTCTCCAGAGACCCCTCGCCCTCTCATACTTTCAACAAGCCCGGCAATTACGCCGTATCAATCATCGTAAAAGACGAATTGAACGGCGGCGCGGTAAACGGTATAATCAGCATCGAAGCGTATCCGCCCAACATCAGTTCGCGAAGCACGCTCCAGCCCATGTCCGGCCCGGCCCCTTTAACCGTCTACGGCGATGCTCAAGCCCAGGTCGAGGGAGCTCCGGTGAACCTGATATATAAATGGTACGTCAATAACCGTCTCGTTTACCAGGGCCAGTATTTTAAGCATACCTTCTATCAGACGGGGACATATGCGGTATCCGTGGAGATCATCGATAATCTCCCGGGGCATACCGGCCGCACCCAGCAAACCTGGGAGGTTAAAGTTCAGTGAACCGTATCAGTAATCGAGCAATTTGCGTTGTTGTGATATCTTGCCACTTAATATCGATAGCCTAAATGTAGCCATACACTATATTTAGTGGCAAGACCTTGAATTAAGGTAACAACGCAATTGCCTTTTATAATTACCAGTTAATGAAAAAAAGATCAATGGGATTGGCTCCCATTGATTTTTGCGTTACCGCATTTTTAGTTTACTCCGAAATGGTTTTGCAGGGCCAGAGAAATCTCTGATCACTGGTTGACTGGTACTTATAATTGCATCGGCCAAAGTTTCCGTGTGTTCATCGCGATTGGATGGTATCGCAACCCAAAGGCATTTATGAAACTAAGTACTAGTTACTGATTACTGTTCAGTTTACTGGTCACCGTCGGCTGCAAAGCTCCGCCCTCAGTTCCTCCACGGATTTCGGCGTCCAGCGTCTTCCGTCGAATTTCATCCCATAAACGGTCCGCAGCTTGTTTTTCAGCCCTGCGGAAAGCTTCAGCGCCGCAGCCTTCAAGTCTTTTTCACGGTCGTTATCCGTGGGATAATCCGGATTCTCCAGGCCGATGCCGCTGGTCATCAGACTCTCCAGGAGAATTTTGGCCGCCAGGAACCGGTCGTACTTATCCACCCCGAAAACCAGAAAATCATCCATCATCCCCATAATCTCCCAGGTGATTTGTTCGGCCTGGGAATACCTGCCCGCATCCTTTTCCTGATCTGAGAACCGCACCGGCAGATTCTCCGCGATATGCTCGAGGTTGGGCACAAGATATTCAAGATTAAATAAACCAACTGCGCAGTTGAAAAGGACCCTTTTCCCTTCCCGTTCGGCCTTCACCACCTCATCCTTGGCAATGCCCGGCCCGATATCAACACAGTTAAGCTTGGGACGCTGGTCTGCCACAAGAATACCGCCCTTTACATCAACCACCGTGCGGAAGGCGAATTCAAACGCGGCCTGCTTGTTATGGAGCGCCATCAAGCCCAGGGACACGGGTTCCACCGCAAACCCAAGATTGTCGACATTGCCCAGATAAGCGAATTTATAACCCTTCCGCCAAAAATCGCGATAGATCCGGCTCAAAATCAGGAAATTCTGTCCATGCCCCCCCGGCATGGGAAGCGTATTGTTTTCCTTGCCGTATGCCCTGTCGAAAACCGTTTTCGTTTTCCCGGCTTCGCTGTGGGAATATGCCGCCAGCATGTGCTGTACGCCGGTCTGAACCCTGGTGATATCCACGCCGGTGGCCCGGATTAACCCGGCTAAAATGGGGCTTTCCCTGTAAAGCCGGTAGGCCCGGCCGATCTCTCCGTCATTGTGCACGCTTGTCATTTGAAACATGGGCAGGACTGTCTCTTTCCTCCCGGTCGCGGCCTGGTATCTTAGAATTTCGATGAGGAGCGCACGCATTTTCAATTCAATGAAACTCGGTCCCGGTGTCATATCCTGGTTGAGATAAGCCGGAGTCAAGCCCTTGGACTTATCTTCGGAAATTTTTTTCATGAGATCGAATTCCTTGCGGCAGACTTCCATTAATGCGGCATTAAAATTATTGTTTTTTCTCGTGTCTATGTAACTGCTGGCCGAACCGCCGTTCAAAATTCCGTAAGCCACATACGGATAAAGAAGCACCCCCAGCTTCCGCAGAGCGGGTTTGTCGAAAATTATTCTGCCCCCTTCCGGTCTTCCCAGGTCCGCCGCTTTAATGCCAAGCCCAATCCTGTCCAGGCAGGCCTGCGCCTCATCCGGATCCAAAAACGCCTGCACATCCCCGGTCATGTCCAGGATCGTATGTCCGTCGATCTCAGGGATGCCGCTTACTTTGACCGGTTCAACATGAGCGTACCCTCCCGCGTTGTATTTATCCAGTATTTTGCGGGTCAAGCGGAGGTCGATTCCCTTTTGCCGCATGTCGGCGGCAAGCTCCGGAGAAAAACCGCAATTATCCATATTCTCCTCCCCCCGGAATCAGCGATCAGTATCGGTGATCGATGAACACTGCGGGCCTTTTAAAAAGAGCAATTTGCGTTGTAATTATATTTTTACGTCTTGCCACTAAAAGCGTTGTGAAAAACCCAATTTATTTAAAGGAAAAAAGCAATTTATGTCGAATAATGTTACTATCAATCTATGGAGATGATAGTCATGTTAGGAAAGAATGAAAAGC
>JBLNCG010000017.1:0-51713 GCA_050260475.1 Bacillota bacterium | reverse complement strand
TCCTAACATGACTATCATCTCCATAGATTGATAGTAACATTATTCGACATAAATTGCTTTTTTCCTTTAAATAAATTGGGTTTTTCACAACGCTTCTAAATATCGATAGCCTAATGGTAGCAATACACTATATTTAACGGCAAGGCCCGGCATTAAGGTAACAACGCAATTGCCTTATTAAATTTTCCACTTCACTTGACTTTCCGCAATTGATATACTAAATCCATGAAGGAAATTAAAGAACAGGAAGTGATTACCCTGACGATCACCTCCCTCACCTCCGAGGGCCAGGGGGTGGCCAGGGCGGACGGCCTTGCCGTTTTCGTGGACGGCGCCTTGCCCGGGGAAACGGTAAGGGCCAGGATCACCACGGTAAAGAAGAATTATGCCAGGGCGGAGCTGCTCACCATCCTCGCCCCTTCCCCGGACCGCATGATGGCGTTTTGCCCGGCGGCCGCCTCCTGCGGGGGGTGCCAACTCGCTCATTACAGCTACCCGGCCCAATTAAAATACAAGCAGCGCAAGGTTGAGGATGCGCTGCGCCGCATCGGCAAGCTGGAAGACACGGCGGTTCATCCTGTTTTGGGCATGGCGGAGCCGTTCAAATACCGTAATAAGGGGCAGTATCCGGTGGGGGTAAGGATTGAGGGAGCGAATCCGAAAATTGTGGCGGGGTTTTACGCCCCCGGAACGCACGAAATAGTCCCTTGCAAGGAATGTCTGATTCAGAAAAGTGACAACGACCGTGTCGTCCAGGAAGCCTTGCAATTGGCCGAAAGGTACGGCTTGACGGCGTATGATGAAAAGACCGGCCAGGGATTTTTGCGCCATATCTTGGTCAGGGCGGGTTTCGCCACCGGGGAGATCATGGTGGTATTTGTCACGAACGGTACGGATTTCCCTCATGCGGGAGAGATTTGTCGGGAGTTGGTTTACCGCTGCCCGGGCTTAGAAAGCATCATGCAGAACATTAATACGGCCAAAACCAACGTCATTCTTGGTCCGGAGACCAGGATCCTGCGTGGTAGGATATATATCGAGGACGTCTTGGGAGATTTGAAATTCCGCTTCTCCGCCCAGTCCTTCTACCAAGTGAACCCGGCTCAGACGGAGGTTTTGTACGGCAAGGCGCTGGAATACGCCGGATTGACGGGTGAGGAAACCGTGCTGGATTTGTACTGCGGCATCGGGACAATTTCATTGTTCATGGCCGGGAAGGCCAAAAAGGTATACGGCATCGAGGTAGTGGAGCAGGCCGTCCGGGATGCCGGGGTGAACGCCGAAATAAACGGTATTAATAATGTGGAATTCCTTGCCGGCGACGCCGGAAAGGTCATGGATGAGCTTCTTGATCAAGGCGTCAGGTTCGACGTGGTGATGCTGGACCCTCCCCGCGCCGGGTGTGACAGGGCGGTGCTTACGCATATCGCCCGGTCCGGGATCCCGCGGGTTGTTTACGTGAGTTGCAATCCGGCGAGCCTGGCAAGGGATCTGGGTATTTTGCAGGAGCTGGGGTATGAGACATTGGAAGTGCAACCGGTGGACATGTTCCCGCATACGGTGCATGTGGAGAGCGTGGCAAAAATAAAGGGTATGAACCTCGATTTGCGTGATTGAAGGATTAGCATGATTGTAAGCCCCACATCAGGGTAATCAGGGAAATCAGGTTAATCATGGTCATACGGTGCATGTGGAGTGCGTGGCACCTGTGGATCGGTATGGGGTTAGACCTCCCTTGCCCCCTGAGGACATATGTCGTCGGGTTGGTTATAAATAAAAATCATAAAACCACCGTTTTACGGGTGGTTTGATTATAGCATTAAATGAAATCGTTTTAAATATGTTAGACTATTGTACTGGCACTTACTGGTTTATACTTAAAATTGCATTAAAACACCGGCGCCAAGAGTGCTCCATTTAATCTGATAAGGTTCTTTGTAGTAATCACTGCGGTAATTTAGGAAAATTGTTGTTGTATCGGATAAAAGATAATTAAGTTGGAATTGATAGGTAGAAATACCGCTTGATTCATCATTATTTCCGATTTCATAATATAGTTTCCCACTTGTCCCCAGGCTATAACCGCCTTGGAGAGATATATTCTCAGCAAGAGAATAATTGAAATCCAAACCATACAATAATGCGGTTGTTGTTTCTCTATTCCCGCTATACTCAACGCTCATATTCATGTATCCGCCTGATAAATAAAGCTTAAAACCATCCCCGCCATAAATTTGATATCCGCCTAAAAGCTCAAAGTCAATGCTGGAAGCTTCTTCCATACCAGTTAAGTATAAATTTACGTCAGCTTTCCATGCATCCACGGTAAAAGTGCCGCCTAGAACAAAAGATGATAAGGTGGAATCAAAGCCATCATCAACCGAATCGCCGGTCAAGTAACCGAACTTCTATACCATGTTTGCTTGTGTCATCGCTCCAAAAACAAGGACCAATAACAGAGACGCACATAAGATTAACCCTTTTTTCATTTTTCTCCTCCTCGCACCAAGAAATTATTCTTACAAAGATTGAATTGCAAGTTTTATTTATTCTCTAATAAACATTAAAACCCTTTTTTAGGATCTTTTAACACTTAGAGGTATCCCGGTGAGATGATGCCGGTATTTACATCCCCATGGCCGGCCAGAATGGGCATGATATTTCCATCCGTATGTTTGATCGTATAAAGGCCCGTTTTTTGGCGTCAACAATAATCTGGCATAAGTATGGTTGGATGAATTCCCTGAATATTGCGGTAACGGCAGTCCGTCATTAATTGAGTCCGGAGCGGCCTTCTTTTTCCTTGGCGGTCCAAAGATAATATTTCCAGATTGTATTTCTTTTAAAATATGGTAAGATAAAATCAAAAGAATTCAGGCTGGCGGAGGAGTTTAATATGAGCTTTATTGTTGCGGCTTTTTATACGAAAAATACTTTTTATGAGGACGAGGCTCGGGAACTTATCGAGACGGCGAAGCTATTCAACCTGAAATACGATGTCCGCGCCTATGATTCCCGCGGAAATTGGGTCCGAAACGCCTCCATCAAGCCGGAGTTCGTTTATCAAATGCTGCTTGAGCACAAGAAGGAAGATGTTTTATATGTGGACGTCGATGCGCGTTTCAGGCAATATCCCTCCCTGTATGATAATTTTGACGGCGATCTCGGGCTCCATTATTTAAGCAAAAATAAGGATCAATCGGAGCTTTTAAGCGGCACGATTTTTTTTAAAAACAATGATCCGGTGCGCAAGCTGGTAAAGTTTTGGGTTGAGGAGCAGCAGAATAAACCGGATGTTTGGGATCAACGCGTCCTGGACGAAGTTATTAAGAACTGCGCCGGAAAGTTGGGAATTAAAGTAGTCAATACCCCACCCCAGTATACGAGGATTTTCGATTCGAAGCATCAAAATTGCGCTCCTGTCATTGAGCACATGCAAGCCAGCCGGCGGGCCCGCCGGAAAGGCTTGACGCGCAAGGGGACTTTGGGATACGCCTTCGTTTATTTCGGCCAGAGCATCGCCCGAAGGTTAAGGCATATTTTGAATAAGGGCAAATAACCGTTCTCATCTGAGGCAATTGCGTTGTTACCTTAATTCAAGGTCTTGCCACTAAATATAGTGTATGGCTGCCATTAGGCTATCGATATTTAGTGGCAAGACGTAAAATTACCATAACACGCAAATTGCTCATCTTTATACTCTGCTTAGGCAATCCGTTTGATTTTTAAAATCCAGGAGGCTTATTTTGAAATACTTGTTTTTAGCTTCCACGCCTTTACAGCTATTATCGGCCTATATTATCGCCAACTCCATTCATGAACAGGATGAAAATCATCTCTTGCTTTTGGGGCGTGAAGAACATACATGGAATAGATGTTTCAGCCTGCGGAAAATGTCTACAGACACCTTTACCTGGCAAAAAATAATCATTATGAATAATTGGTTGGGCAGAAAATCCAGCTTGGCCACTCTCCCGACGGAAATCGGCTCTATGAAAAAAATGCTCCGCTCCATCAACCCCGACCATATTTTTTTAGGTTCGGACAAAACCACGCAAAATCAATTTTTAGTTGAATTAGCAAACAAGTCAAGTTTTTACCGTATGGAAGACGGTATCTGGTCCTATTCCAGCCCCGACCGGATTTTTCTAAGCAAATTGTGGCAGGCGACAAGGATGAAGATTTTTCGCAGCATCGCCAAAGTCAAACCCTTGCTAAAATTTAATTATGAAGGTGTAGGACGGGGGTCTTCCTGTACAGCGGATTATCTTTTCAAGCCGTTTTTATTGGAACGCCCCTCGCCGCGGGTCGTAACCATAGAACGCGAATACATCCAAAAGGCCATGAAGAAATTGTCCGCTATGGGCGGGGAGCAATACTCAATATTGTCAAAAAACCGTCTTTTACTTTTTTTGGGCAGTGTCTGGGTTGAACGGAAAAAAATTCCCCTCCGCCAGGAACTTGCTTTGATAAAGGAAATTTATCAACTAAGCCGGCAAAACGGCTTGAAACTGCTTTATAAACCGCATCCATCGGAACAAAAAACCAAACTTCGATATTATAAGGAACATTTGCCTGATATCGAGTTTTTGACCATTGCCGATCCCATTGAATATATTTATTTCATGCATCCCAACATCCAGGCTGTTATGGCCCATAGTTCCTCGGGTCTGTTATATGCAGATCTTTTTGGCAATAGTCAAGTTAAAACCATTGCGCTCCTTGGTTTATATGGCCAAAGGCAAACCGATCCCACCCTTCGAAGGATTTTGCAAAAAGCAGGAACCCATTTTCCCCTTAATACGACTGAGCTCTCTACTATCATTTCATCATGTCCTTAGCCGGGATATCCTGGAAAAAAGCCCAAACCCTTATAAACATTGAGAAGCATCTTCAGGCAAAGGAGAATGAACGATGGATCATATCTTATGCGGCAACCGGTCGTTGCCGGATCCGCTGGTCTCCGGCGGCGGCGAAAGGATAGTCTCCGCGGAGCAGTGGCGGCAAAAGCGCCGCCCCGAGATCCTTGAGCTTTTCCGGAAGCATGTCTATGGAAGAGCGCCCATCGGGCGCCCTGGGCGTCTTTCGTTCGAAGAAACCGATGTAAGGGATTCCATGATGGACGGTACCGCAACCCGCAGGAAGATCGATATTCGTTTTGAAGGTCCCGGCGGGAAAGGCGTCATACATCTTCTGCTTTTTACTCCAAACGGCATCCCGAAACCATTGCCCGCTTTCTTACTTATTTGCAACAGAGGGGCTGATAATATAGATCCCGACCGCAACGAAAAAAGCCCTTTCTGGCCGGCTGAGCAAATAGTAGCTCGCGGTTATGCCGCGGCGGCATTCCAAGTCTCGGATGCGGACCCGGATGAAGACGACGGGTTTAAAAACGGCGTGCACGGGATATTTGATCCCGGGGATGAACCGAGACCGCCGGACGCGTGGGGGACGATTTCAGCCTGGGCGTGGGGCGCAAGCCGCGTGATGGACTATTTTGAGACAAATCCCCATATCGATATAAGGAGAGTGGCTGTGGTCGGCCATTCCAGGGGAGGCAAGACGGCTCTCTGGTGCGGAGCGCAGGACGATCGTTTCGCCCTTGTAATAAGCAACGAATCGGGATGCACGGGAGCGGCGATAGCCCGCGGGACAAAAGGCGAGACCGTAAAGGATATCAATAAGGTCTTCCCCCACTGGTTCTGCGGGAATTACAAGAAATACAACGAAAGGGAAAGCGAGCTGCCGGTGGACCAGCACATGCTGCTTTCGCTCATCGCGCCGCGTCCCGTCTATGTGGCAAGCGCTTCCGAAGATATCTGGGCCGATCCCGAATCGGAATTCCTTTCATGCGTATGCGCGGAGCCGGTTTATCATCTTTTCGGCCTGAAGGGACTGGAAATAAATAAAATGCCTTTACCGGAGCAGCCGGTACATAACGGCTTTATCGGGTATCATTTGAGGACCGGCAAGCACGACCTTACCGAGTATGATTGGAAGCGCTTTATGGATTACGCCGACCGTTTTATATATACTGAAGAACGGACATGAAAAGAAACAACGGCGGCTCCCGGAAACGCATCATTAAAAGAATAGGGCAGACCAAAATTATCAGGATCACCTCCCGCATCATCATTGTTTTTACCGTCTCCATACTTTTGACAAGCTTCGTGTCCAATTACATCAACCTTGCCTTCAACCGGGCGGAGCTCGTGAAAATAATGAAGCAGCTTTTGGTCAAGGATTTAAGGGATATCTACGATTTCAGCAATATGCAGTAAGAAATATACCAGTATGCTGAAAATGAAGAAAATTCTTACGGCGCTTCCATGGATACCATCGCGTCAAACGCTTTCCGGCAGATCAAGAACAGGAACTCCGTCGCTTTCGGCTTCAAGATTGAGGGAAATACGGGGATCATTCTCTTTCAAGCCTCAAGGATTCCGCGCGCCAACCGTTTCCGGGACATGTCCGCGCTTCGCCGGATATTGCTTGGATAAAAAAAAGACATTCAGGAAGATACCATCACCTTCTGTCGCAAAATCGAGCGGGAGGGAAAATGAAAAGAATTGGCGTTATTTTGCTTATCCCTGTTATTTTGGGCGCCGGTTATTATCTGATAATACGGCGGCATTCCGGCGGGATAACCCGTTACACCCTTCCGGGCGGGGCAAAAACCGCGCGCGACAGTTTCTTCAGTTTTTCCCCCCTGGATGGCCGGAAGGTTTGGATCGGGCGCCGGGATCAAGCCTGGGAGCTGGATCCTTCCAGCGGGAAGTGGACGAACCTGAAGCCCATCCTGGGTTTCGCGGGCGGTAAAATGACCGGCGCGTCGGGTTTTCAAAGAGATCCCGTTGACCGCAATTTGCTTTGGGGACATGCGGGAAATCGATATATCATTCTTTACGATATTCGCGCAAAAAAAACCGGTATTTACGACTTCCGGGCCATGACGGGGAATGCGGTTTACGGGGTTTTATGCCGCAGGAAGGTTGTCTGGTTTCATACTTCCAGGGGGCTTTTATTTTATGACAGGTTCAGCAAAACCATCGGCAATGTCAAGGAGTTTACGGACGTGGAGGTGGGCAGGATTGACGCGGATGGGGAAAGAGTGTGGATCAACGGGGAGTATAATTACGACCCGGGGAACGGACGGATCGGCCAGGTTTATGCCCTGCCGGGCTGGCCTGTTGCCAAGGTGGGAAGCTTTGCTTTGCGGAATGGATATAAGTTTTTTAGCGGGCAAGCCCCCCGGGGGGGATTGGTAATTATGGATCCCGGGGATCGGATCATTGCGGCAATTCCCGGGGCATTCGATATTATCGACCGAGACGGGCGTAATATATATTTTATCAGTTCGGACGAGGTGCTCAAGTTCGATTTTTTCGCCCATAGGGCCGTATCCGTATATAAAGGCAAGCTCCACGGGCGTCAGATCGCAGGGAAATTGCTGCTGTTTCATGATTACAACTGGATGTGGGAATTGGATACATCCACCGGCAGGATGAAGCGGCATGATTATTACAGCTATAGATACAATTTTACCGGGCCGGGCGTAATATGCACCCATGGAAATAATGTTTATTATCATCACGATGGTTATTTGAGAAGAAAAGATAAAAAGACCGGCTCCGTGAAAGTCTTTCCCGCGGTCAAGGCCGGGAATTTCATTTACGGCGGCGGGTATTTTTGGGCGATGACCAGGAGAGACGCCATTCGCATGGGGAAGGGTTATGTGGACAAGAATTTGGTTGCCGGAGAAAGCATCAAGGATAGAGAGCTGGAATTCATGCTAAACGCTATTAATTCGCTATATAGCGAAAAGGATTTGCCGGCAAGGGTTAAAAAGATCGCCGAATTATATGAGCTGGCGCTGAAAAGTCGCGGCCTTCTGAAAAAGTATAACCTTCCCGAACATGCTGGCGGCTATCTCAGGATAAACGATCCCGGCGAAGCGAAGGCGCTGGAAAATCTGGCGGCAGCGACGGATTCCCCGGCGGTGAAGGAAATATGCTGCAGCGTCCTGGCACGCCTGCCGGTCAGTCTGGGACAACCTGAAAAAGCCTTGTTTTATTACAATACTTTGGCGGCGGAATTTCCATCCGGCATTTTTTTTGCGGCATTCCTGCCGGAAGACGTCAAAAGGCTGGAAAATGTATGCGCAAAACTTGGCGAGTTGAATAAAGAGACGGGGATAACCGGGGATGAGAAGCTTTGGCGACTGGGACGGATTTATTCAGAGTACTGTGAAGTCAGTTGGAATCGTGAAGAAAATTATTTTGATTACGGCTGCGCCCACGGTTTTTTCAAGGAGCTTGTGGAGAAATTCCCGCAAAGCAGGTGGGCGGACAATGCCGAGTATCGAATATTCGAGGATTATGAAGGCCTTGCGCATGAGGGCGGGGATTTTACCTCCTTCAATTGCATCAACGAATATAAAAGGCTTTTAAAAAAATATCCCTCCGGCGACATCGCGCCGGTGATCAAACTGCATTTGGCGGAGCATTATCTCCGGTATGCGGAAACAGCGGAGGGCAATCCAAGGGTGAACCGGCATCTTGAGGAGGCAAGAGGCTATTGCCGGGAAATCCTGCAGGACCGATCATCCGAAATTTACCGGAAGGAAGCCCTGGATCTTTCAGGGAAGATTGGGGAATATCTGGCAAAGCATTGCTGGCTCCTGCGGATGGAGTTGAAATCTTGGTACAGGGCCAGGGAGAGGATCGCCGTTACGCTGGTCCTGCAAAATACGGGAGAACAGGGCAAAATTGTCTTCCTTGACGACGAATACCCCAATTTTATCGTTTCTTTGCAGCGGGGGGGGAAGGAGGATGTCCAGTTTATCAAGGCCTTCCTGGACGGCGGGAAGATCCCCGGGGGAGTACGGGCGTTGAATCCGGGGGAAACTTACACGGAAAAATGCGATTTGCGGCGGATGGTTTTGACAGGCAATGGGTACGGCAGATTTAAGCTGCTTCCAGGCGAGTACCGGATTCGGGCGCTCTGGGTGAGCGAAGACGGCATCCGGGTGCGCTCGGAAGAGGAAAAGTTGGTAGTGAAATAGGTTGAAAGGGGGTCCGATTTGTCCAACAATGCATATACCGCATGGCTGCCATTAGGCTATCGATATTTAGCGGCAAGACGTAAAATTATCATAACAACGTAAATTGCTCTATTAGAATTTTTGCTCTACCGGCGGCGAGAATATTCATTGGTAATGCAACACGGTTCCCATATTGCCGACGGCAAAAAACTCACTCGAAGCCCCCCAAATGGCATAAAGCGCGTGGGTGTTGGAGGGAGTGCCGGTTACCACTTCCCAACCCTCATTATATTTAAAGAGATTGTTCGTGATATCGGGCGGATATCCGAAATGTCCGGCGCCAAAGATTGGATAGCCTGTGCTCGAACCCCAGACTCCGTTAATGTAGCTGTTACTCAGGTTATAGATTGTCCAACCGGATCCGTCATATGTTCCATAAAAACCGCTTCCGAACGCAAGTAAATCATTGGCTGCAACACCCCATACGCCTTCGTAAATACGGGTTCCGGGAGGAGAGATTTCGCGCCATGAGCCGTCATAATATAAAATGGTGTCACTACCGCTGACATAGATATTATTCGCATCAAGACCCCAAATATGATAGAGTTTTTTGGCCGGCACCTCATGAAAAAGTGTCCAGGCGCTGCCGTCAAAGTGATAGATCCGGCTGTCGGCGTCATTCATCTCGACAGCGTAGACATTATCATAGGCCGTTCCCCATATGGCTCCATTGGAAATTTGATACCCAGAATCCAAAAGCGAGGATGTCCAGCTTGAACCATTATAGTATGCGATGACGGATTTCCCGGCCCCATTATCAAAACCTCCCGCAAAAACCCTGTCATCCGGTGAAACCCACAAGGCAAATGTAGTATAAGATTCCGATCCCTAATACCATTCCGTCCATGATGAACCGTTGAAATGGTATATTTTCCAACTTTGCGCCAGGACGTAAACATTGCTGGCCGAGGTTCCCCAGACGCCCCATAAAGAACTGGCCGCCCCTAAATTTACGGCCGTCCAAACCGGCGCCCGAGCGCCGCCGCAACCAGAGATAGGTAGTATCAGACAGCTTAGAAGTACTAATTTAATAATCTTTTTTCTTATTGCCATATTCCCGCCTCCTGTTAGAAGTTTGTTGATCAGTGCCGTTGCCTTTTTATGCATCAAGCCGTGATATTTCTTTAATAAGTATAACATGAATTCACAATCCCGCGCAAAATATTTTAAACGTCCGGCTCATATAATTGCTCCTTTGTAAAAAACACCCATTGACAAAATCGCCTTTATATTCTATGATATAAATATATTTACCATATAAACCGTTAATCCAGTTGGGAGGCGTATTATGGGCATGGAAAATCCCGATCTGAACAAGCTGCTCGAGGATGTCCGGCGGGTAAAAGGAGCAATGAGACAGGATGGAAGAGCGGCACGAACTGAATAAAATCATTCACGAACCCGCCAGATTAATGATTTTAACATTTTTAGCGAGCAGCCCCGAAAGGGATCGCAGCTTCACTGAACTCCGGGATCACCTGCAGATGACCGCGGGGAATTTATCGGTTCAGCTTAAGAAATTGCAGGATGCCGGATTTATCAGCATCAGGAAGGGATTTGACGGCGGCAAACCGCTGACAACCGCGGTAATTAGTCCATACGGGGTTGATGCGCTCATGGATTATCTGGATGAGATGGAAAAACTGATTTTATCCGTTAAAAAAGCCGAAAAAACTGCAGGAAAGAAAAGTTAGGGGGGTAGAGCATGGGGCTGCTGGAGCTGACAAAGGTGGAAAAGAAGTATACCAAAGGAAAGATGGAGGTAACCGCGCTCTCCGGAGTGGACCTGACCATCGAGAAAGGCGAATTTCTAGCGGTGGTCGGCCCGTCCGGGAGCGGCAAAACCACTTTGCTTAACATCATCGGGTGTCTGGATACCGCAACCGCGGGCAGCATCCGCTACAATGGGAAAGAACTGGGAAAGATGAGCGAGAAGTCGCTTTCAGACTACCGCAAGGAGAATATCGGTTTTATATTTCAATCATACAACCTGATACCCGTGCTTTCGGTGCGGGAAAACGTGGAATTGCCCTTAATTATTGAAAGAAAGCTCTCTCCGCAAAAGATACGGCAAAAAGCGGAAAAAATCGTCGCCATAGTCGGCCTGGCCGGAAAGCTTGAGTGCCTTCCCGGTGAGTTGTCCGGCGGACAGGAACAACGGATATCGATTGCCAGGGCATTGGTGAAAGAACCCCTGCTGGTTTTGGCGGATGAGCCGACGGCGAATCTTGATTCGAAAACAGCGGAAGAGATCATTGAATTGATGAAACAGATCAACCGGGAAGAGAAAACGACTTTCGTCTTTTCCACCCATGACGCCCTGGTGCAAAAACACGCCGCGCGGATTGTCACCCTGAAAGACGGCCTGATTGCTTCCGATGAGAGGAGGTAGCGCGATGATTTTTAAGATTGCCTTACGCAATATTCTCCGGCATAAACGCCGCACCTTCCTCAGTGCGATTACCATCGCGGTTGGGCTGGCCATTTTTATCCTGTTTGATTCCTTGATGAGCGGCGCGGACCGCACCAGCCTGGAAAATATGGTAAACCTGACCGATGGTTCGCTGAAGATTTTTACCAAGGAATATGCGGAGGAGAGAATGGCTTTTCCGTTGAAGTATGGCATCGGGAACATCGATTCTGTTGTTGCTTATGTAAAAAAGCAGCCCGAAATCGACGGCGCCGTTTCCCGGATCACTTTTCTATCTGAGATTATCGGCGGCAGTCATTCCATCAGGGTGGTCGGCTCGGTAATTGATCCGGAGACGGACGGGCAGGTTTTTACACTAGGCAAATATATTGCCCGGGGCCGTTATTTCTCGAATGCCGGCGGAAACGAAATTCTGATCGGTAAAAAGCTGGCTCAGGATTTGGAAATTACCGTCGGCGATATCATCACGCTGGCAGCGCGCACCCGTCATGAAACCCATAATGCCATGGATTTTGAAGTGACCGGCCTGCTGGAAACGGCCTCCCCTTTTATTAATGAAAGCGGAGTGTTCATTACATTCCAAGCGGCCGACTCATTGCTGGATGCGCGGGGGCTCGTTACCGAATTGGCGCTCCACGTTCCCTGGAGCAAGACGGAAGACATGGCGGTTTATTTGCGGAGGGTCAATAAAATCCGCGATAAAATCAATGCGCGGTTTGCGGCTCTGACCACACGCACCTTTTATGACGCGAATGCGGGTTTTATTGAAATGATGGCCGGGAAACGCAAAGGTCAGTCTCTGATAACATTCTTTATCCTGCTCATCGGGGCGGTCGGCATTGTCAATACTGTCTTGATGAGTGTCTATGAACGCATCCGGGAAGTGGGAGTGCTCCGGGCGTTGGGACTTACACCGAAACAGATCCGCACGATGTTCCTCTGCGAAGGGATGTTGATTGGTCTGGCCGGAAGCGTCATGGGTTGTCTTACCGGCTTTTTTCTCAACATCTGGCTGGTGAATGCCGGATTTGATGTGACGTCGTTCTATAAGGATTTTGACGCTTCCCAATTTCCTGTCTGGGGAGTGTTTTACGGGCAGTGGAATATTAAAATTTTTATCGCTTCCTTCATTCTCGGGATAAGTATTGCCACTCTCGCGGCAATCGTTCCGGCGCGTAAAGCCGCGAAAATAAAACCGACAGAGTGTTTGAAGTTTGTATAAAGGCAATTTCATTGTTACCTTATTTCAAGGTCTTGCCGCTAAATATGGCGTATGGCTAACATTAGGCTATCGATATTTTGCGGCAAGACGTAAAATCGTTATAACAACGCAAATTGCTCGTATAAGGAGGTCATCATGCCGATATTACTCAAAATGGCTTTTCGCAATATCCGGAGAAACAGCCGGCGGTCGCTTTTGGCTATTGTTTCCGTAGCGCTTTCCCTTTTTATGATTGTCTATATGCAGGGTTTTATCGGGGGATTGCAACGCTCCGTCATTCATAATGCGACCAAGAATGAGTCGGGTCATATTCAATTAGTGACGCGGGAATATGCGAAAAATAAACGGTTTATGCCGGTAACCGAGAACATTGCTGATCCGTCGGGACTGATCGATTATCTGAAAAGTGATCCGGCCATCCAAAAAGAAGTGGATCTTATTACGGAACGCATCTTTTTTGGGCTGCTGCTGCAATATGAAGGGAACAATAAAGCGGTGATGGCGTTTGGCGGAGAGACAGAACAGGAAAAGAGAATGCTTATGCTGGACCGTTCCATTGTCAAAGGGCGGTATCTGCGTACTTCGGATGCCAAAACCAAGGAGCGGGAGATCATTATGGGAGAAAAAGCGGCGGGACTTTTAAAATTAAAAGTCGGCGATACCTTGAAGGTAATGGTGTCCGGCAGCGATTATTCCCTTCATATCCCTACACTCAGAGTCATAGGCATCTTCAAGACCGGTTTAAGCTCTCTGGATGATGCCGCCTTCCAAATCTCCTTGAAAGACGCGCAGGAAATCCTGCATACCGGCGGCGGCAGCCAGCAGATACTGATCATGCTTAAGGACTATCGAAAAGCGGAAGAAATCACCCGGCTGATCGAGAAAAAGCTTGTTCGGGATGAACGGTTTGGGGATATCACGGCGATATCATGGAAGGAGGCCGGCGGTTTTGCCCAGGCCATGGATACCGTCGTGCAGCTCTATAATATAATCTTCATCGTTATCGCCTTGCTTGGTTCTCTTATCATAACGAACATCATGATGATGGTCGTCTTGGAAAGAAGGAAGGAAATCGGCATCATCAAATCCATGGGATTTTCCCGCCTGGAGATCCTGTTCCTCTTTTTAATGGAAGGCACCATCCTCGGCTTGATCGGCAGCATCAGCGGGGCGGCGCTGGGAACGCTTGTTTCGCTTTATTTTGCAGCAAACGGTATAGATTTTACGTCCATGCTGTCGGGGCTTAACATGCCCATCGATAATGTAATCAAATTCGCGATAACCATTCCGGGCATTATCGCGGCGATGTTGCTGGGAATAATCGTCGCCGCCATTGTTTCCGTGCTCCCTTCCCGGCAGGCGGCCAGGATGAACGCGATTGAGGCGATAAAGAGCGTATGATTGATTAAGAAGAATTCAGGAGTAAGGATCGGGCTCGTGAACGGCGCCCGGGTTTAAAAAATCGGAATAAAGCAGGAGGTCCAAATGAGAAAAGGGCATATTGTTATAGGAATTGTTTTCGTTTGGCTCATGACAAACCTATCTGGCGTTCGCGCCTTGACCGGCGCCGAAATCCTACGGAAAGTGGACGAAAATGTCAAATACAACACCATTATTTACACCGGCAAAATGGAAATCTTCATCAACGACGATGAGGCGCCGCGGGTAAAAATCATGAAAGTTCACGGCATCGGGGTGGAAAAGGCTTTTGTGGAGTTTATTAATCCCGAGGATAAAAACACCCGTTATTTGAAAATCGGAAAGAAAATGTGGATCTATGACGGCGAGGAAGAGAACGTGTTTTTGATCTCCGGGCACATGCTGAAACAGGGGATCATGGGAAGCGACGTTTCCTATGAGGATGCCTTGGAAACCGACGCGCTCTATACGAAGTACGACATTGAGGTCGTCGGGACGGAAACCCTGGACGGCCGGGCTTGTACCGTCATCGAACTCACGGCTAAAGTAAAAGAGGTATCGTATGACAAACGGAAAATGTGGGTGGACAGCGAACGCTTTTTAGCCGTGAAAGAGGAGAAATACGCCAAAAGCGGAAAACTGTTGAAGGTAAGCCGCGTATTGGAGGCGAGGCAAATCGGGGACCGGTACTTTCCCGTGAAGTCCGAGGTTTCAGACAAGCTCCGGAAAGGGAGCAAAACCGTATTCACCATGCAGGAAGTCCGGTTAGACGCGCCGGTAAGTGAAAAACTGTTCACCATGCAAAATCTTCAGAGGTAGCGGCAGGGGGAAATGATGAACGGCTACGGGCGGGAAGGCGTCAAATATTTGGGGATCGGAGTTTCCATCTGGCTTATGATCGCAGGTATCAGGACGGAGGCGGGATTCAATCTTTCCGGGAGCTTTTATCACGCATGCGTACTGCGCGGTTATGAGCTGTCCGGTTCCCGTTCCATTGAATATGGAGGGGAAGATGCGCTCCGTCTGAGTCTGAAATATCTGCCGAACCGGGACTGGAAGCTGGAGGGGAGCTTTGATTTGATGCTGCTTTCCGGGGACAATGCGGACGCTTATATTGCAGTGTCGCCGGAAGCGGAGGAGGATTCCTTTGAGGCGCTGGGCTTGGTGCTGGTGCCCCGTTTCCATGCACGGAAACTTTATCTTTCATATTACGACGACCGTTACACGGCAACGCTGGGGCGCCAGATCATCAACTACGGGGTCGGGTATATTTTTTCCCCCATAGATTGTTTCTCCACGGTGGAGTTGCAGGATATCGGACTCGCCCGGAAAGGGAGCGATATCGCGCGGGTGCAGGCGCCGCTGGGGGATCTTTCGGGCATCGAAGGGGTTACAACTTTACATGGAGCGGATAACGCCAGCGCGGTTAAGATTTTCGGCAATCTCATGGATTATGATTTAAGCCTGACGGGAATTTATAAGGGCGCGCAAAAGGAAGCCCTTTTGGGATTTACATTCAAGGGAGATCTTTTCAATACCGGGATCCATGGCGAGCTGGTGGAGCATTACCGCATAGATGCAGGCGCGCACTATTTTGAGGGGATGCTCGGAGCGGATTATTCGTTATTCGGCGGCAAGGTCCTGGTTTTAGCCGAATACTATTACAACGGCGATCCGATAGACCCCCAAAGTCTGACCCCGGAAGAATTATTGGACCTGAACCGCGCGTTTCTTGGCAGAAATTACCTTTTTGGCCAAGCGTATCTATTTTTTGATGAAATCCGCAATCTCGGTTTGAGCGTGATTTACAACCCGTCCGTCAAGAGTTGGACCGGCACGCTTCAGTTCGCTTACAACATCATGCAGAATACGGATTTGTTTATGTATGCGCGTCATTATAGAGGGGATCTGA
This sequence comes from Bacillota bacterium, assembly GCA_050260475.1. Classification (GTDB taxonomy): domain Bacteria; phylum Bacillota; class UBA4882; order JBLNCG01; family JBLNCG01; genus JBLNCG01. Next base: position 35,626 of record JBLNCG010000017.1, on the reverse strand, counting down.
ACGGGATGGATGCCGGAGATGCACTCAAGAGCGAACTGGGGGCCAGGATGGAGTGGAAGTTTTAGATATAAGGAAGATAAAAAAATGAGGTTTGTTGGCGGCCGGCAGGGATGCGTACCCGCTGGCCCGTGCGAATGAATCGGCGATTCGCAAGGATTCGGGAGGGGTCTGATTGCCGTATTGCCAGTATATGATTTCACCCTGTGCATGCTTGAAACCCGCGGCATCAAGCTTAAAATGTATTATTTCGCTGAAATGCATAATGGAGCATATAATGAAATTTATATGGAAATTTACGGAAGGATTTTAATTATATTCGAAGAAATATTAATAAGCTAGGGAAAAAGATAAATATATTTCTCCCGGATTAAAAAATAAGAAATATCGAAAAAATGGGCGTGGGGCGGTGGATGGATGATTTCCTTGCCTTTTTTGGCATTTGATGGAGGAATGGAGCATGAAAAAGTTGTTGCTCTTGGTTGTTTTGCTGGCGGCAGCCGGCTGCGCCAAGAAGGAATTGCCCCCGCCCGCGCCCGGCGCGCCCACGGTGCTGCCGGGAGATTGCCAGTTGACCGTAACCTGGATACCAGTCAATCCCGCGAAAACGTATAGCGTATTCTACAATGATGAAGAGAATACTCCCGAAACGGCCGCAGAGTTTACCGCCGACAGCAATAATACGGACAATGTCTGCATCATTACCGGCCTGACCAATGGAACGCCGTATTACGTATGGGTAAGGGGAGAGAACAGCGCCGGCTTGGGCGTATTCAGCCCCCCGTCCTGCGCAACGCCGAGGGCTTCCACAATCACCATTACGGCCAGCGTGGGATTACACGGCGGCATCAATCCCATCGGCAATATAACGGTGAATATCGGAAGCAATCAGCAATTCATCATAACGCCGGAAGCGCACTACCATATCCAGGATGTCATAGTGGACGGCAGTTCGGTAGGGGCGGTCGCGTCCTATACGTTCACTGATGTAACATCAGATCATACCATTTCGGCGTCATTCGCCGTCGATACCTATTTGATAAACGCCGGCGCGGGATCGGGAGGGTGCATCGATCCCAGCGGCAATGTGATGGTCGATTACTGGGGCAGCCAGACGTTCGTTTTCACGCCGGACGCCAATTACCATATCGCCAATGTATACGTGGACGGAATAGCGAAGGGCGCGGTGTCCTCGTATACATTCAGCAATGTGACGGCGGATCACACGATCTCCGCGGAATTCGCCGTTGACACCTGTACCATTACGGCCAGCGCGGGATCGGGCGGCAGCATCAGCCCCAGCGGCGCTGTGGAAGTGCCTTATGGGGGCGGCAAGCAGTTTGTCATCACCCCGAATACGGGATATTACATTGCGGATGTACTTGTAAACGGGGCTTCGGTGGGCCCGGTATCGTCGTATACATTCAACAACGTGACTTCAGCCTGCACCATTCAAGCCGCATTCAATATCTGCGCCTATTATTTGACAATGACGGCGGGAGGAAGCGGAGGCGGCGCCGTAACGCCTTCAGGCACGATTACCGTAAATTACGGCGAGGCTGTAAGCATTTCCGCAAGCCCGGATTCCACGTCCACATTTTCCGGCTGGTCGGTGACAAGCGGTTCCGCTTCCATCGCCAATCCCGGTTCCGCAAGCACGACCGTTACCCTGACTTCGGGGGATGCCACCGTGCGGGCCAATTTCACCAGGAAGCTATATACCGTAAAGTACGGCGCGTTGCCCGAGTGGGGTATTATATCATATTCATATGACGGCGGTTCGGGCTCCGGCACAAGCGGGTCGCTGACCGTGCCGGGCATGGCCCGCATCACCTTTCTCGCCACGCCCAACCGTGGTTATAAATTCATCGGGTGGCATGGAGTGGATGGCTTTGATGGAAACACCGCCTGGGTGACGGTAAATGGAGATGAGGATATAACGGCATACTTTTTAAAGGGTGAGGAGAGATCGCGCTCAAAACTAATAGGTTATTTAAGGGGCATGTTTTTCAGGATGTGTCTGCTCTTATCCCTTAAAACCATGCTTTACCTGTGGTGTTGATCGGTGCACTGGCGGTAAACGGATGATGCGATTGATGCGCGGGGAGCAAAAGAATCCGCGGCTAAGATGAACGCACGAAAAACCTTTCCGATCCCGGAAAGGTTTTTATATACGTTAATATATTATCCGATAACGGACAGGAGCGAAAATTATGGAAAAACGAGTGCCGTTGACTGAACTCCAATCCCGCCTTGACCGCTTCAGGGACAGAATGGGCGCGGACAATCCGGACTGGGAGATCGCCGTCGTCTTCAGCAAGATCAACCAGTACTACTTCACCGGGACCATGCAGGACGGCATGCTGATTATCCCCAGAAACGGCGAGGCGACATACTGGGTGCGCCGCAGTTTTGAACGGGCGCGGGACGAATCGCTCTTTGGCTTGATCAAACCCATGGGCAGTTTCCGGGATGCCGCCGGCTCCGCCGGGAAGCTGCCCGGCGCGGTATATCTGGAAACCGAGATAGTGCCGCTGGCGCTTTATCAGCGGTTCCGCAAGTACTTTCCCTTTGAAAGCGCCAAACCCATGGATATGCAAATTGCCGCCGTGAGAGCGGTGAAAAGCCCGTATGAATTGGCCCTGATGGGAAAGGCGGGGGAGATCCACCGCCGGGTGCTGGAGGAGCGCATACCCACGGCGCTGAAGGAAGGGATGAGCGAAGCGGATCTGATCGCCGAACTGTTTACCATCCTGCTCAGGGAAGGACATCATGGGTTGCTCCGTTTCGCCATGTTCGACACGGAGGTCGGCCTGGGGCAGATCGGATTCGGGGAAAGCTCCATCTATCCCATTTATTTCAACGGGCCCGGAGGAAACTACGGGATGAGCCCCGCGGTGCCCATCCTGGGCAGCAGGGAGCGCAAACTGAAGAAGGGCGATCTGGTCTTTATCGACATCGGATGCGGGGTGGACGGCTATCACACGGATAAGACCATGACATATATGTTCGGCAAACCTTTGCCGGATGAAGTGATTTCCGTACACCGCAAATGCGTGGACATCCAGCATGAGATCGCCGGCATGCTCAAGCCCGGCGCGGTTCCGGAGCGGATTTACCGGACGGTGATGGGGGGCTTGAGTGAAGAGTTCCTGGTGAATTTCATGGGATTCGGCAGCCGCAGGGTGAAATTTCTCGGCCACGGCATCGGCTTGCAGATCGACGAATTACCGGTGATCGCCGAAGGGTTTGCCGAACCCCTGCGGGAGGGCATGGTCTTAGCCGTTGAACCTAAAAAGGGGATCGAGCATATCGGCATGGTGGGGGTGGAGAACACCTTCCTGGTGACCCCGGAGGGCGGGAAGTGCCTCACCGGGGATCACCCGGGATTGATGCCGGTTTATTGAGGATTGTTTTAACATAATTAAAAACGGCCGCTCCGGATTGGGGCAGCCGCCTGCTTTTTAAGCCTTGTTTAGAAATTGAAGGATGCGCCCAGGGAAAGGCTGAAATCGTTGATGTTTTCCGGCGCGCCTTCGAGGGCGGCGGTGATGCCTTGGTAGCCGACTGCCAAGCCTATGGAATCGCTTATTTGATAACCGAACTTCAGGCCATGGGTGATCACGGTGACATCGCCGGGGAACTCGGAATCGTTTACTTTCCATGCGGCGGAAAGTGAAGATCCGAGCAGTAAACCTAACTCCATCTGATCGCTCATTTTAAAGCCTGCTGCGATTGTCAATAGTAAAGCGCTTGTTTCAAATTTGAGGCTGGCGTCGCCAATTGTATGAATCAAGTAGGAGCCTCCCACAAATAAATCCATGGAGTATCCGGCCATAACCTTGTATGATCCGCCGATGTTCAGCAAGCTTACGTCAACGCCGTCATAATCCGTCAGGCCTCCGAAGGCATAACTTCCTTCGATTTTGCATGTATCCTCCAAGTATTGGCCGCCCAGTACAAATTCCGTATAATCGTCGGTTTCCCAGGAGCCGGTCACATAACCGAGGCTGGCTTTAAAAGCCCCCAGTGTATTAAAGGAAAACAGAGCCATCATGATGAATGTAAAGAAAAGAGTTAACACTTTTCGCATTTGCATTATTCATTCCTTTCGTTTAATATTTTAAATCTAAATTATATTTTCCTCTTTTTTATCAAAATATTCTAAAATAAGGGTGGAAGATGAAAAAATCCCGCTTCGTGCCATTTTTAATTCAGCTTTTCGTTTTGGCCGCCTTTATTTTTAAAGCTGATGATGATATTTTAAAGGCGGGGCTTGACTGTTTTTTTGCCGGCGGCTTACGGCCGGTCATCATAGCGATCCATCCTGCCCGGGGTAACAACAACGGGATAATCCCAGTGACCATCAACGGGAAGAATTTTAAGGCGGGGGCGGCGATCTTTCTTACCGGACCGGAAGGCAATAGGGTGGAAGCCCGGGACGTCGATGTGGCAAGCGAATCGGTAATACGCTGCTCCCTCAACCTGGAAGGGCAGCCCGCGGGATCTTATGCGGTGACAGTGGTCAATCCCGACAGGAAACGGACCCGTCTCAAAGGTTTCGCTGTGATCGACGCGCCTGTCTTGCTGCCCGCCATCACTTCGGTTGATCCCGCCCGGGGATATAACACCGGTCGGGTGGCGGTGACGATCACCGGGAAAAACCTGCGGCCGGGGGTAAAAATCTTTCTCTACGCAAGGGAGAAGGGGATGATCTACGGCAGGGAAATCACCGTCGTTGCCGGAGAGGATATGGTCGAGTGCACTTTTAATCTGAGAGGGCTGCCGGCCGGCAGCTACCTTGTGGCTGCGGTAAATCCCGACGGCAAGCAGTGCGGTTTTGAGAGTTTTACGGTCCTGGATAAGCCAGTCCCAGTATTGACCATAAAGTCCATGGATCCGTCCCTAGGATTCAATAATGGAAAAATTTGGGTTCGTTTGAATATCGCAAATATCAAGGCAGGGGCGCGGCTGGTGTTGACCGGCCCCGGCGGGGAGACCATAAAAGCCGAAAACCTGATTATCGATGAAAACGGGGAAATGTTATGCATATTTGACTTAAAAGGCAAACCCGCCGGGGCTTACGAAGTCAGGATAACGAATCCCGATGGCCGGCAGGCCGTATATGGCGGGAAGTTCACGGTCATACCCGCTCCGGTTGGCCTGGCGGAACTGAATGCCGGAATAAAACCGATCTTTTTCAACTTCGACAGTGCCGATATCCGCCCGGATCAGGCGCCCGTTTTGGAAGCCAACCTAAAAATTCTAAGGGAGCATGTCCAATTGCGGATTATGCTTAACGGTTATGCGGATAATCAAGGAAGCGACAGATATAATACGAAACTTTCCCGCCGCCGCACGGAAGCCGTAAGGAATTTCTTGACGGCGCGCGGTATCGATTCGGCCAGGATTAGCATTCATGTATACGGGGAAAAGTATTCAGGTAAAACCGGGGGTGAGAAACAAAATCCCGCCTTTGACCGGCGCGTGGAAATAGTTTTATATGAGTATGACCTGAATCCGTGACGATGTAATCGTACCAGGCAAAACACTGCGGCAAGCTCCCGTGATTTTGCCTGGTCGTCTAAGGAGTCATGAAATCAGGTATGACTTAAAATAATCGATACCTGATCCCTGCCGAAAACGAGGTTCCGCTCAGACAGCATTCGATGTATTCCCCGGTATTTATCCCGGCGGCGTATTTATGGCTTAGGCCGAGATTCAATCGCATATTATCGGAAAGATCCGTTTCTATTTTAACCTCCGGCTCAAACAGGAAAAAGGCCCGGTGGCGATCGTCGAAAGACCCCAGATCTTTTATGTCAGCGACGCCGATCCCCAGAAGGCCCCCGTAGACGAGGCGGGCATTTTCTCTTTGAAAGAAGTTCTCATTTACGCATTCAAGCGTCAGACCGGTATAAAAGACGTGCGCGCAGTACTGGACGGCACCGGGAGGCAAATGAGGGCTTGCATTCATCTCACAATAAAAGCCCCCGCCTACGGATAAAACGTTGTCAAAGGCGGCTCCGGCGGAGATCCCGAGGAATGGGGCGGGGTATCCGTTCACTTCGGAATATTTCAGCCCCGTTTCGAGGTAAGGATTCCATTCAAAATCGAGTTCAAAGACACCGTCCCCCTTCGACGGAATCGAAAAAAGCAGGATCAGGCATATGCATAATGGAATTGACTTTATGGTTTTCATACGCACCTCCGGATTCCTTATAAAATAAGACGAAAAGATCCCGGGATTATTCTATTTAACCGGAGATTAAGCTTATTGATTGTTTTTTTCGAGGTGAACCAGGCGTGTCGTTCTTAAAAAAATATACAGGCAAATACTTAAAGCCCTTCTGTGCGGGAGTGGCCTGTCTCATGATGGAAGCGTTTTGCGATCTCCTGCAGCCCACCATCATGTCCAGGATTATAGATGTCGGTGTGGCGGGAAAAAGGATCAGCTACGTGTTGCGGGCTGGGGGCTTGATGCTGGCGGTGGCGGCGGTGGGGGCGGCGGCGGCCGTGGGACGCAATATCCTGGCCAGCACTGTATCTCAGAGGTTCGGCAGGGATCTGCGTTCGGATCTTTTTCGGAAGATCCAGGAGTTTTCCTTTGACAACATCGACAGGTTTGATACGGCGTCGCTAGTCACCAGGCTTACCAATGATGTCACCCAGGTGCAGAACTTTGTCAATGGAATCATGCGCGTATTCGTGAAAGCCCCTCTGCTCTGCATCGGCGGCGTGATCATGGCCACACTGCTCAACCCGTCCCTTGCCGTGGTGCTGGCGGCGGTGGTGCCGATGGTGGGGATCCTTATTTATACAAGCATGCGCATAGGGTACCCATTTTTTGCCAGGGTCCAGAAATCTCTGGACCGGGTAAACGGCGTGATGCGCGAGTATCTTTCCGGGGTAAGAGTGGTTAAGGCTTTTAACCGCTTCAATTACGAAGAGGAGCGTTTCACCGCCGCCAACCAAGATTTGACCGGGGTGACCACCAAAGCTATGCGCGCCATGGCGTTGTTTTCTCCCTGCATCGCTCTGGCGGTGAACCTGGGTATAGCGGCTGTATTATGGTATGGCGGAGTCAGGGTGAACCGCGGCAGCATACATGCGGGGGAGATCATTGCCTTCATCAATTATATGACCCAGATCCTGTTCTCCTTGATGATGATCTCCTTCATTTTTACCATGTTTGTGCGCGCCAAGGCTTCCAGCGAGAGGATAGATGAGGTGTTCGCCGCGGAAGACACCATGCCTGCGGCGCTTTATCCGGTAAAATTGCCGGACGCAAAAGGCGGGGTGGCATTCGAACATGTGTATTTTTCTTATGCCGGCGCAGCGGGGGAGCCGGTCTTGAAGGATGTCAATTTTTCCTGCGAGCACGGGAAGACCATCGGCATCATCGGTTCCACGGGAGCGGGGAAAAGCAGCCTGGTATATTTGATACCCCGTTTTTACGATGCATCGGCCGGGGCGGTTTTGGTGGACGGTGTAAATGTGAAAAACGCCGAACAGGCCGGGCTCAGGCAGCGAATCGCCATAGTGCCGCAAAGGACCGTGCTTTTTACCGGCTCCATACTTGAGAATATCCGCTGGGGAAAAGCGGACGCCACCCTGGAGGAAGTGGAAGAGGCCGCCGCGGCGGCGCAGGCCCGGGATTTTATCCTGTCTTTCCCGGAGGGATATGCGACGCTACTCGGTCAGGGGGGAGTAAATCTTTCCGGGGGGCAGAAGCAGCGGATCGCCATCGCCAGGGCGTTGGTGCGCAAGCCGGAGATCCTGATTCTGGATGACAGCACCAGCGCCGTAGATGTGGCCACCGAGGCCAGAATAAGGGAGGCCTTGAAGGTTTACACCGGCGGTTTGACCTGTTTTATCATCGCGCAAAGGATTACTTCCGTGATGAGCGCGGATTATATTCTTGTCATGGACCGCGGGGAAATTGTGGGTGCGGGAACTCACGGGGAACTGGCGGAAACATGCGATGTTTACCGCGACATTTTCCGATCCCAGTTGGGCAGGGAGGCGGTTTGACATAGTCCGGGATAATGAAAAAGAAGGCGTGAGACCCGTTAAGAAGATAATTGAAACGCCGCAGAACCTGCCGCCGGGGTTCGGCAGGGGGGGCATGGGTTTCGGCGGAGGCCGGGGTTTCGGGGGCCATCAAAGAGGAATGCCGGTGGTTAAACCCAGGGATTTTTCCAGGACGCTGGCAAGGCTCTGGAAATATTTCGGGGCGGAACGTAAATTCCTGTTGTGCATCTTCATCCTGGTGGCGGCAAGCGCGGCCCTGGGATTGGCGGGACCTTACCTGATCGGGCGTGCCGTCGATTGCCTGGTGCCCGGAGAAGGAATGGTCCGGTTCGGGCCGCTGGCCGTTGCCATTACGGCCCTTGGAGCGGTATTCCTCGGGGATGCGGTATTGAATTTCCTGCAGGGGTGGACGATGGCAGGGATTTCGCAGCGAATCGTCGGGAATTTGAGGCGTACGCTTTTCGCCAAGCTTCAGAAACTGCCCATCGCTTTTTTCGATCAGCGCACCCACGGCGATCTCATGAGCCGCCTCTCCAACGATATCGATAATATCAGCAGCACCATCTCCCAGTCCACCACCCAGTTGATGTCCAACGCCGTCGTTATTTCCGGGGCGCTCATCATGATGCTGGCGCTGAACCCGCTATTAACTATGGCCAGCGTGGTGACCATACCGCTGGTGTTTTTTGTTACCGGCACAGTCACCGGAAAGACCCGGATGTTTTTCAAAGAACAGCAGGCGGTGTTGGGCAAGCTCAACGGGCATGTGGAGGAGACTATCTCCGGGATCCAGGTAGTCAAGGCCTTTAACCATGAGGCCAAGGCAATTGAGGAGTTTGAACGGGCGAACACGGCTTTATGCGAGGTGGGCGTCAAGGCGCAGATCTGGTCGGGGTATATCATGCCTTTGATGAATGTCATCAACAATATAGGCTTTGCCGCCGTGGCCGGCGCGGGCGGTATTCTGGCGGTGCGCGGCCGGATCACCGTAGGGATTATCGCAAGTTTTTTAAGTTATACCAGGCAGTTCACCAGGCCGTTGAATGAGATCGCCAACATGTACAATATGCTGCAAACGGCTCTTGCCGGGGCTGAAAGGGTTTTCGAGGTGCTGGACGAAAAGGAGGAACCCGGGGATCCGCCGGGAGCTAAACCGCTGATCGATCCCAAGGGGCACGTGGTTTTCGAACGCGTTTCCTTCGGATACCGGGCGGACGTCCCGGTGTTGAAGGAGGTGAGTTTCGAGTCGAAGGCCGGCAGCAATACGGCGCTGGTGGGGCCTACGGGCGCGGGTAAGACCACTATAGTAAACCTGTTGGCGCGGTTTTACGATGTTTCAGATGGGAAAATTCTGATCGACGGGTGCGACATCCGTGAATATACCAAGGACAGCCTCAGGAAATGCTTCGGCATCGTGCTGCAGGACACATATCTGTTTTCGGGGACCATCCGGGAAAACATCCGATACGGCAGATTGGATGCCGATGATGCGGAGATCGAGCGGGCCGCCGCCATGGCCAATGCGGACGTGTTCATCAAGCGCCTTCCCTTGGGATTCGATACCGTGCTTACGGAAAGCGGCGCGAATCTCAGCCAGGGGCAAAGGCAGCTTCTGGCCATCGCCAGGGCCATTCTTGCCGATTCCGCCATTTTGATACTGGATGAAGCTACGAGCAGCGTGGATACCCGCACCGAACTGCATATCCAGGAGGCCATGCTCAAACTCACCAGAGGGCGCACGAGCTTTTTAATCGCCCACCGCCTCAGCACGATCCGCGACGCGGATACCATCATAGTCGTCGACGGCGGAGAGATCGTGGAGAAAGGCAGCCACCAAACCCTGATGCGGATGAACGGCGTATACCGTAACCTTTACTACAGCCAGCTTAAAGCCGGAGAAGAGAAATAACCCGGCAGATAAATCACGGCGCCGGAACGAACCTTGCCGCGCTATGGCAGGAAAAACCATCCGGAAAAGGGAATCTATTAAACCGGTGACTGAATTTGACTATGTCTTCAACGCGGAGCGCTTTCATTACATGTGGGCGGACGGATTCATCCTGCCTGAAGTGGGTGGTGGCGGAACCGCAATAATCGGCGCTTAGATTTTTACGCCGATGCCCGCGGTCAGGTCGGACACTTCGATATGATAAAAAGTTTCAAGCCTGTATCTGTAACTGCGGTAGGCGGCAAACAACGCCAGTTGATCCCCCAAAATAAAGCTCAACCTGGCTTGATATATGGAGATATATACGTTGCCGGGGAAAGCAGCCATGCCGTCGTGAGCTTCGGCGGAAAGCGAATAGCCCGCTCCGGCGCTGAAAATGAGATGTTCCTGCATCCGCAGGTCGGCATCAAGGCCCGCAAGTATGCCCGAGATAACTTTCCCGGCGCCGGAAACGCCGTACTCGAATCTGGTATAACCGCCCGTCCCATATAGTATAAACCGTTTGCTGCCGGCAAAGGCATTACCCGCTTTTATGAGATATGTATTTCCCTTCCATAGATAGCTTTCCGCCGCCTTGACAAAACCGGCCTCGCCGTAAAGGAAACAGTTTCCCGTACGGGCGTATGCGCTGACAAGGCACATGAAAAAATCGGAAGGGATTTCGCCGGCGACATCCGTACTCAGCGGGTAATCGACATACACATTTATTCCGGCAGGGGTAATGATGGCATTGCAAAGAACCATGCCGGCCGCAAGCAAAAATATCATTATTGTTTTCATAAAACCCCCTCTCTTTCCTCTTTTCTTCATGCGCGCAAATATTCCTTTAATAAAGGCAATTGCGTTGTTGCCTTAATACAAGGTCTTGCCACTAAATATAGTGTGCGGCTACATTTAAGCCATCGATATTTAGTGGCAAGACGTAAAAATATAGTTTCAACGCAAATTGCGCTAATATATTATCGGCAGATTCCCTCCGATTCGTTTAAGGAAATTATTCATCAATCAAGAAGGTGGCGAACAATTGCATGAGCGTACAAATCGATCGGGGGAGATTTCTGGGCGAAGGTCCGGGCCATTCTTCCTGAATGCGGGAAACGGAGAATATGGCTGCGCCGTAGTCAAGGGCGGCTTGACCTATGAATTATACTTTAGCGGCCCTATTCCGCGCATCCAGGCGACCGCCTCCCGAACAGCTTATTTTTACCGTCTGGAATTTTCCCGCCTTTACCCGAGGGCAATTTTAACGCATCCCAAATTTTGCAAATCCCTCAGCCATCTTTGTCTGGTTTCCTCTTCCGCGGTTTTAAGGCCGGGAAGGGTTGGAGCCTTACCGAGACGCAGAAGTTTGTCGCGCCCAAGGTCATGATAGGGCATGATTTCAATTCCTTTAAGGCCCGGGTATTTTTCGGAAAGGGAGGCGATCCCTTTAAGGTGGTCCGGGGAATCGTTTACCCCGGGCACCAGGGGGCAGCGCAGGATGACGGCGGCCCCTTTTTGGCACAGGAACTCCAGATTCATAAGAACCAAATCATTGGATGCTCCGGTGAAATCCTTGTGTTTTACGGGATCCGTCGCTTTATAATCGTAGAGGAAAAGATCCACGAAAGGGAGGATGGCTTCATATTGTTCCCGCTTTGCGATACCGCATGTCTCAAGGCAGGTGTGTATGCCCTGGCTTCCGGCCAGCTTCAGCAGCTCCATGGCGCATTCGAACTGCATCATGGGCTCGCCGCCGGACAGGGTGATGCCCCCCCCGGACTGTTGATAATACTCCTTATCCTTAAGGACCTCTGCGAGAATACTGTCCGAGCCCTGCTCCCTGCCCACGACTTGGAGCGCGTCATAAACGCAGGCCTTTGAACACAATCCGCAAACCCTGCATTTTCCCCTTTCCAGACGGTGTCTGCCCTGCTCAAAACGGTGAACCTTCTCGGGGCACGCCGCGGCGCAGGCGCCGCAGAGGACGCACTTGTCCTTCAAGTATGAAAGCTCCGGATGCGGATCCTGGGATTCGGGATTATGGCACCAGAGGCAGCGCAACGGGCAGCCCTTGAAAAACACGGTCGTCCTGATCCCCGGACCGTCATATAGGGAACAGCGGGCGATGTCGAAGATGATTCCTGTCGTGGGCATGCAAACACCTCGTCAGTACAGTGTCCTTTTCAGCACGTCAAGCTGCACCTCGCGGGAAAGCTCCACGAACCGCGCGCTGAAGCCCCCCACCCGCACGATGAGGTTGCGGTATTTTTCAGGTTCCTTCATGGCTTTTTCCAGATCCCCGCGGTCCACGGCAGTGATCATGGCCTGGGTGCCGCCTTTTTGAAAATAGGTGGAAAGCAGCGCTTCAAATTTGCCCCTCTCTTCGCGGAACATGCGTTTGCTGAACTTCATGTTATGCACGTAGCCGGCGTGTTTATACGGGCTGATTTTCACCAGGGAATTCAAAAATGCGGTCACGCCGTTTTTATCCATGCCTGCGGTGGGAGTGTTGCCGTTGGCCAGAGGCGCTCCGGCTTTCCTCCCGTCCGCCGAAGCCGCGGTGATTTTTCCCAGCTCCACATTGAAATAGTTGTTGATGTTCACCGCCAGGAAATAATCCAGGCCGACCGCAGCCGCCTGCGTCCTTGTCGCCTCGCAGACATGGTCGCTGACAAGCTGCGCCATGGTATCGGCTTTTTCCAGATCATTGCCGAATTTCGGCGCATCCAGGAACAACCGGTGTTCTTTTTCATATCCCCGATAATCGGCGGCCAGGATTTCTATCAGCCGGGGCAGGGTCAGCCGTTTCTCATCATAGACGATTTCCTTGATCGCAGTAAGGCTGTCGGCTGTATTTACAATGGCAAAGGACTCGATGACCCCTCCCTGGTATTTCGCGCCTCTATCCACAACGGATCTGCCTTTTTCAAGGCAGTAGTCATACAACATACTTACGAACAAAAAGGCGGCGGATTGTTTTTCCACTTCATATTCGATGGCGTGGCGCCTGGCCAGGCCGGCAACGAAGTATTCCACCTGTTTTTTATATGCATCCAACAGTTTCTCAAAAGTGTCGAAATCCGCCGGATCCCCCGTGCGCGGGCCGACAACCTTCCCGGTGAGCGCGTCCCTGCCATTATGCAGCGCCACCTCCAAGGCTTTGAGCAGGTTTAAGGAACAATTGGGCGAACCCACCGATGTATACTCCAGAACATATTCGCCGCATCCATAGGGAAAATAAAGGCAGGCCTCCTCCATGGAAACACCGAAAGCGCAGGCCACAGCGGGGATATTTACTTCATCGTTATACAGCATGGGATAAATTCTTCCCTCTCCGATACAGTCGTAAGCCTTCGCAAGCAATGAAGGATTCATCCCCTGATAGCACCTTAGCGTCAGTTGCGGTTCCGTTTCGATCACGGTCCGGCTGGCTTCCATGGCGAGGACGGCGAATCGGTCCGCATCGGCTTCGTTCCGGCGGCCTTTTCCGCCTATGACAATCCTGGCGTTGAATTCCGCTATTTCACCGGCGGCCTTCCGCCGTTCCACGATCAACCTCCACATGGACTGCAATAACTCCAGGGCTTTGGTTTCAGTAAGTATGCCGGCGGCCAGATCGCGGGCATACAGATCCCCCAGATAAACATCCATGCGGCCGAAATTGGAGGTTAAACCGGCCAAAGCATACAGCCACATCAATTGTAAACCTTCCCGCATGGTCCCGGGTTTGTTTTCCGCAATATTATCGAGGACTTCGGCCATCTTTCGCAATTCTTCCCTGCGCTCCGCCGCCGGCGCAACATCCGCCAGCTCCCGCGCCTGTACGGCATATTGACGGCAAATATCCGCCAATGTTTCCGCAGCCGTCAGCATGGCTTGATATAATTCCACATCCCCGCCGCTTTGTTCGGCAAGTTTCATGTGATGGGTTATCTCCCGCTTCAGTCCGGGCAGTCCGATGCGCATCAATTTTTCATAGTTGATGCAGGTTCCGGCCAGTCTTCCCCCCATGTTGGCCACGGTATTGGATGTGGCGGAAAAGACGTCCGGCGGCAGCGCTCTGATAATCTTTCCCCGGGTAATGGGGGTGTTCGCCGGCACTTCATCGTCCATAAAAACTTCGTCCCGCCAGAAATCCAGCATATCCTGAACCTTTTTGGCGCAGGCTTCGTCAGGCTGCATCTGATCCATGAGGCGCCGGATTTTGTTAAACTTGCAGAAATAAAGGGAACCGCCGTTGGTGTTTTCCAGGCCGAAGCCCACCAGCCCGTATTTGACCCTGCCCGCAAAGAGATCGCCATGCCTGATTTTTTGAAAATAATAAGGAAACATCGACCTGAGGCAATTTACCTCCCGGACGGCGGGATGGGCATTTTGGTATTTGCGGTATGTCTCGGTAAATTCCAGTTCTCCGGCTAAAAAGCTTGTCTTCAATGGGCGTCCCCCGTTTCATATATTATATGTTAAGGTTTAATCCGCCGCTTAAAAATCGTGACTTTTGTCACTGGCATTTCGAATATATGTATGATAATTAATTCCATTATGCAAAGGTCTTATTGAAATTTCTTCATATTATATCTTTTTTTTTAACGAAAATCAAAGCCGGGTTAAGAGCAAAGCGGCCGTCAACCATTCCCCGTATTTTTACGTTGATGAAAGCGCCCTGGTTATCGGAGTCCGGGCTCTGGCCCATCTGGCCGCGGATTATCTCGCGGGGAAATAAGTAGAAAGAATGATCTTTTCAGTTCATCTTTTATCATGCGGTAGAAAAATCTGGTATTACAAGCTGCCGAGAATGGTCCCGCCGCCCAGGACGCAGTCGCCGCGGTAGAATACGGCCGCCTGGCCGGGGGTCACCGCCCGCTGCGGCTCTTTAAAGATGACTTCCGCACCGCCTTCCTTGATGCACACATCCGCCTCCGCCATGGGAGCCGTGGAGCGGATTTTTACTTTAATATCCGCCAGTTCTTCTTCCGGTTCGCCCGCGACCCAGTTTAAATCTCCGGCTTTGAGCCCCGCTGCATACACCTCATCCACCTCCCCCACCACAACAATGTTGGTTTCCGGACGGATGTCCACGACATATAGAGGCTTTTTACTTTGAAGGCCAAGTCCCTTGCGCTGGCCGACGGTGTAAAAGGCTATCCCTTCATGCCTTCCCAGGACTTTGCCGCCTAAGTCCACAAAATTGCCGGGGGTTATACAATCGGGAGCCTGGCGCCGCAGAAAATCCCTGTATTCGTTATTAATTACGAAACAGATCTCCTGGCTTTCCGCTTTGGCCGCCACACTCAGGCGGTAAGCCGCGGCCATATCCCTTACCTGCTTTTTGGTCCATTTCCCCAGGGGGAAAAGGATCCCCCGCATGTCCCGCTGTTTGAGCCGGTACAGGAAATAGCTTTGATCTTTTGCGGCATCGATGCCCCGGCAGAGGCGGTACTTTTGTGCGGATTCATCAAAAACGATCCGGGCGTAATGCCCGGTGGCCAGGTACCGGCAGTCCAAGGCCAGCGCTTTGGCCATAAGATGCTCAAACTTGACAACCTGATTGCAGGCAATGCAAGGGTTCGGCGTACGGCCGCATTTGTATTCCAGTATGAACGGCCGGATCACTTTTTCCTCGAAGACGTCTTGAAAATTCAGAACATAGTAGGCTATACCGAGTTGGCGCGCCGTGCGGCGGGCGTCCTCCACCGCGGAAAGGGCGCAGCACCCGGACTCGTGTTCCGGCGCATCCGCATTTTTCGGCCAGAGCTGCATGGTAGCGCCGATCACTTCATATCCCGCCTCCAGCAGCAGTGCGGCAGCCACTGAACTGTCGACACCGCCGCTCATGGCCACCAGGACCCGGGATTTCTTACCGTTCATTTTTTGGCCGCCGCGGATTTCTTTCGGTAATCCTCGATGGCCAGGTGCAGGGCGTCCGCCGCCAAATTGGAGCAGTGCATTTTGACGGGGGGCAGGCCGTCCAAAGCTTCCGCTACCGCCTTGTTGGTGATCGATCCCGCCTCAGCCAGGGTTTTCCCTTTCACCATCTCTGTAACCATGCTGCTTGTGGCGATAGCCGCCCCGCAGCCGAAGGTTTTGAATTTAATGTCCGCGATGCGTTGATCCTTGACTTTGATGTAGATTTTCATAATATCCCCGCAGGCCGGATTGCCCACCTCCCCGACGCCGTCGGCGTCCGGAATTTCCCCCACATTGCGCGGGTTGGCGAAATGCTCCATCACCTTTTCAGAGTACATGCGCCACACTCCTTTCGGATCGATTCGTAAAGCGGCGACATGGCCCGGAGGCGTTCGATGGTTTCCGGCAGCACTTCCATCAGGTAATCCAGTTCCTCCCGGGTATTCTCCCTGCCGATGCTGAAACGGATGGAACCGTGCGCCAGCTCGTGGCATATCCCCATGGCCGTCAAAACATGGGACGGTTCCAGGGACCCCGAAGTGCAGGCCGAACCGCTGGAGGCCGCGATCCCTTTCAAATCCAGGTTGAGCAGGATCGACTCCCCTTCCACGAATTCAAAACTGAAATTGGCGTTGCCCGGGAGTCTTTTTTCCGGATGGCCGTTTAATCTAACGTAACCGATTTTACCGGTTATCCGGCTGATCAAGTAGTCTCTAAGCGCCGCAATTTTCGGCGCGGTCCGATCCTGCTCCGCCACGGCCAGTTCCAGCGCCTTTGCCATGCCCACGACGCCGGCCACATTCTCCGTTCCCGCTCTTCTGTCCCTTTCCTGGGCGCCGCCGTGAATCAGTTTGTCTATCTTTACTCCCTTTCTGATGTAAAGCGCGCCGGCTCCCTTGGGGCCGTAAAATTTATGCGCGGAAATACTGAGCAGGTCCACGCCCAGTTCCTTCACGTTTACCGGGATGGAACCGGCGGTCTGCACCGCGTCCGTATGGAAAAGGATTCCTCTTTCTTTCAGAAGCCGGCTGATTTCCGCGATGGGCATGATTGTGCCGACCTCATTGTTGGCATGCATAATGGTGACCAGGATGGTCCGCTCCGTCAACGCTTGCGCCACCTGTTCCGGAGTGACCAGGCCGTATTCGTCCACCGGGAGATATGTTACGGAAAAGCCCTGCTTTTCCAGGTTCTTGCATGTATCATACACGGCATGGTGTTCTACGGCGGAAGTGATGATATGGTCCTTTTTCGCACGGTAAGCCGAAGCCACGCCGGTGATGGCCAGATTGTCCGATTCGGAACCGCCTCCGGTGAAGATGATCTCTCTGGCTTCGCCGGCGCCCAGCAAAGAAGCGATTTTTTCCCTGGCGCTCTCCAGGGCGTTTTTCGCCTCCCTGCCGAATCCGTGAATGCTGGACGGGTTGCCGTATATGTCTTTATAATAAGGCAGCATCGCCTCCAACACTTGTGGGTCCACCGGGGTGGTTGCGGCATGATCCAGGTATACGCGCATCGGTATCACTCCTGTTCGGGTCTGATCATAGCATTCCCCGCAACATGCATAAAAATGGGGGAATCGCGCAGAAAACCATGAAATCCTACCAATTTAGTATGAATTTTAGCTTCATTGTATGTCCTCCCCGGGGAAAAGTCAAGTAAAATGAAAGTAAAAAAAAGATAGAATATGGAAGACAGAACACACAAGACGGACAAAAACATAAAAATACCCTAAAGAATTACCGTAATTCCGTCGAATATTATTATGTCTTAAAATATAAAAAAAGGTGGGATATGATGAAAAAGTTATTAATCTTGGCAGTAGCGGTCGGCCTGCTCATGGCGATGGGTGTAACGACCCCCGCCGGCTTCAGCGTGTATGCGGCATATACCTTAAGTGCGGATATAGAGGACACGGATGTCACCATGTTGTATGTGGGTGGGCAGTATATCGCTGACGCTTACAAGGCCGGACTGGTTTATGGCACTGGCGACGACGATGCGTCCGGCCTTGTGGATTTAACTTATCTGGAGCTTAGCGGCGCTTATAAAATCGCCGGCGACGAACGGAACCAACTCTATGTAGGGGGCATGTACTTAACCAACACGATGTCGACCCCCATGGGCGATGCGGTGGCTTCCGGCCTCCTGGCCGAGGTAAGCGGTTCCATGATGATCGGTATAAACATGATTTTAAGCGGAAACTTGGGATATTCCCTTACGGCTTCAGCGGAGAATTTCGGTATTGAAGCCGATGAAGTAAGTATCATGTCCATAAAAGCTTCGTTTCTTTTCATGTTTTCGGAATCGTTCGGTCTGACGTTGGGATATGATTCCCAGACTTATACAACGGATGGCACCGATTCAACGTATTCCGATATGGTGTTCGGCGCCCTTTACGCTTTCTAATATTTCCGGTGGTTAAAAATAACGGAAAGGCAAGCGTCCGAAAATGCAAGGCATTTTGGGACGTTTGCCTTTATTTCAACTCCCGCAGGTCGTACGGCGTCTCCTGATATACATAATAGTTGAGCCAGTTCGCAAAAAGCAGGTTGGCATGCCCCCGCCATCTCACCAGAGGCTCCATGCGGGGATTATCCGCGGGGAAATAATGGGCGGGGATTTTAATTTTCATGCCCCTGGCGATATCCCGGTCATATTCCTCCTTCAGGGTAAGGGGGTCGTATTCCGAATGACCCGTCACAAAAATCCTTCTTCCGTCCCTGGAAGCCGCGATATATACCCCGGCTTCTTCGGATTCCGAAAGAAGTTCCAGATCGGGAACCTTCATGATGTCGTCCTTTCGGACTTCGGTGTGGCGGGAATGAGGGGCCCAGAATTCATCGTCGAATCCCCGGAGAAGTTTTACATACTTGCGGTTTACCTTGTGCAGAAAAATCCCGAACATTTTTCCGCCCAGAGGGTGCTTGGGCACTCCATAGTGGTAGTATAATCCCGCCTGCGCTCCCCAGCAGATGTAAAGAGTGGAAAAAACGTTGTGCGCGCTCCACTCCATGACGGCCTTCAATTCGTCCCAGTAGGCGACTTCCTCGAAGGCAAGCTGTTCCACGGGGGCGCCGGTGATGATTAATCCGTCGAATTTCTCCTCCCTGACTCCGCTGAAGGTGCGGTAAAATTTGGAAAGATGCTCCCCGGGAGTGTTCTTTGAAGTGTGCGTCTCCGGATGCAGCAGCACCGCCTCAACCTGCAGGGGGGTGTTTCCGAGCAGGCGGAGAAGCTGCGTTTCCGTGCTTATCTTGGTCGGCATCAGGTTCAGGATGGCGATCCTTAACGGTCGGATATCCTGATGAACGGCGCGGTTTTCGGTCATGACAAAGATGTTTTCCCTGTTCAAGATTTCCGCGGCCGGCAGATCGTCGGGAATTTTGATGGGCATTTCAATCGCCTCCTGCGGCTTTATCCAGCGCCTGGGCAAGGTCGGCCATGATATCCGCGGCATTTTCGATCCCCACGGAAAGGCGGATGAAGTCCGGCGTCACTCCCGTAGCCCGCTGCTCTTCCTCGGACAATTGCTGGTGAGTTGTGGAAGCGGGATGTATGACCAGGGTCTTCGCGTCGCCGATGTTGGCCAGATGGGAGATGAGCTTTACGCTGTTGATGAATTTTACGCCGGCCTTATGCCCGCCCTTGATGCCGAAGCCGATGATGGCCCCGGCTCCCTGCGGGAGGTATTTCTCCGCCTTGGCTTTCTGCGGACTGTCCGGAAGGCCGGGGTAGTTCACCCAGGCCACTCCCGGATGTTTTTTTAAGAATGAGGCCGCTTTCACGGCGTTTTCCACGTGGCGCGCCATGCGTAGGTGAAGGGTCTCCATGCCCTGCAGCAATAAAAAAGCATTGAAGGGAGAAATTGCGGGGCCCAGATCCCTGAGAAGCGCCACCCTGGCTCTGGCGATATAAGCCGCGCCGCCCATCGCCTTAAGGAAGTTCAACCCGTGATAACTCGGGTCTTCCGCCGCAATGAGGGGAAACTTGCCGTTGCCCCAGTTGAATTTGCCGGCATCCACAATCAATCCGCCCAGGGATGTGCCGTGGCCGCCGATGAACTTGGTGGCGGAATAAACGATGATATCCGCACCGTGTTCGATGGGACGGAGAAGATAGGGGGTGGAGGTATTGTCCACCGCGAGCGGAAGTCCGTGGCGGTGGGCAATTTCCGCCACAGCCTGAATATCCAGCACGTCCAGTTTGGGATTGCCCAAGGTCTCCCCGTAAAGAGCCCTGGTGGCGGGAGTGATCGCCCGCTCGAAATTTCGCGGATCCGAGGAATCCACGAAGCGGACCTTGATGCCCATGCGGGGGAAGGTGTAATTGAAAAGGTTGTACGTACCCCCGTATAGATTATCTGCGGATACGATCTCGTCTCCCGCTCCGGCGACGTTTAAGAGCGCAAGGGTTATGGCGGCCTGGCCCGATGCCAGGGCAAGCGCCCCCGTTCCGCCGTCCAGCGCGGCGATGCGATTCTCCAGCACGTCGGTGGTGGGATTCATCAAGCGGGTATAGATATTGCCCGGTTCCTTCAGGCTGAAAAGGTTTGCGGCATGCTCCGTATCCTTGAAGACATATGAAGTGGTCTGGTAAATCGGCACCGCGCGGGCGCCGGTGGCCGGATCCGGCTCCTGGCCGCCGTGCACGGCGATGGTTTCGGGGTGGTATTTGTTTTGCACGTAAAGGCCTCCTTGAAATTTTTATCATTAAACAAAAAACCCCTTCCGGCATGAAGGAGTTTTATCCCTCTCTTATCTGCCGGAGATGAATCTCCGCAGGAATTGGCACCTTTCCTTTTCAGAAGGTTGCCGAGGCATCTTCAGGCCAGTCCCTCCGCCTCTCTGGATAAGAGTAATTCTAATTCCTAGTAATTTAATATGATTTCCTAATAAATTATAATGCGCTTCCCGGATCTTGTCAAGGATTTTTTCCGCTCTTGGTTTATATACAATGACATTAACCTTTTCGTAAATGATCTGCAAAAATAATGAATGCGTGAGTCGATGATTAAATTTTAAACAAATTTTTTAAAAAATCATGAGATTCAAATAATGCCGTTGTATTTAAACCGCTTCAGGCTCAGCGAATTGACAACCACGGAAACCGAGCTGAAGGCCATCGCGGCGCCGGCGATGACCGGATTCAACATTCCCAGGGCGGCGAAGGGTATGCCGACGGAGTTATAGAAAAAAGCCCAGAACAAATTTTGTTTGATCTTTTGCATGGTCTTCCGGGACAACCTGATGGCTGCGGGAACGGCCCGCAGATCACCGCGCATTAAAGTGATATCCGCCGCTTCCATGGCGATATCCGTACCTGTGCCGACCGCCATACCGATATCCGCGACAGCGAGCGCAGGAGCGTCATTAATCCCGTCGCCGACCATGGCAACGGTTCTCCCGGTTTTTTTCAGCTTCTCCACTTCCTCCGCCTTATGCTCCGGTAAAACCTCGGCCAGGACATGCGTTATGCCGACCTGTCCGGCAATGGCGGATGCCGTCCTTTGGTTGTCGCCGGTAAGCATATAAACCTCTATGCCCAGTTTTTGCAATTCTTGAACGGCTACGCGGGAATTCTCCTTGACCACGTCGGCGACGGCCAGCAATCCCGCCAACTCGCCCGCCACGGCTACAAAAATGACCGTTTTTCCGTCCTCCTCCAGCGCGGCCGCATCAACCCCGCTGTATTCCAGGGAAATCCCCTTTTCCGCCATCAATTTTCCGGCGCCGATCAATACTTCCCTGCCGCCTATCACCGCCGAGATGCCCCGGCCCGGAATAGCGCGAAATTGCTCGGGGTCCTCAAGCTCGCCGAATTCCCCCCGCCCTTTTTCATAGATCGCCGCTCCCAGCGGGTGCTCCGACTTTTTCTCGGCGGCCGCGGCCAGCCTCAATAAATCGCCCGGATCCGCGCCGTCTAACGATTTAAGATCCGTTACTTCCGGTTGCCCCTTGGTGATGGTGCCGGTCTTGTCAAGGACCACGGCGTCGATTTGACATGCCTTTTCCAGGTGTTCTCCGCCCTTGATCAAGATTCCGTTTTCCGCCCCTTTTCCGGTTCCCACCATGATCGCCGTGGGCGTGGCCAATCCGAGGGCGCAGGGGCAGGCGATGACCAGCACCGCCACTCCGCTCACGACGCCCATTTTTAGATTATAGCCGCCGAAGGTCCAGGCCAGAAACGTGGCCGCGGCTATCCCCAGCACAACCGGAACGAAGACGCCGGAAACCCGGTCGGCGATTTTTTGGATGGGGGCTTTGGCCCCCTGGGCGTCTTCCACCATTTTTACAATTTGCGCCAGGACCGTATCCTTGCCGATCTTCGCGGCTTTGAATTTAAACGCGCCGAATTTGTTGATGGTGGCTCCGATGACCGTATCGCCCGCCTGCTTATCCACCGGCAGGCTTTCGCCGGTCAACATCGATTCATCCAGGGCGGAATTCCCCTCGATGATGGTTCCGTCTACCGGCACCTTTTCTCCGGGCCGGACTACAATGATGTCGCCCACTTCCACTTCCCCGACGGGGATATCGGCCTCCATGCCGCCCCTGATTACCCGGGCGGTTTTGGCCTGAAGGCCCATGAGTTTTCTGATGGCCTCCGAAGTTTTTCCCTTGGCCGCGGCCTCGAAGTATTTACCCAGCAGGATCAAGGTTATAATCGTGACCGCCGCCTCGAAATACAAATCCTTCATGGCCGTCCCCGGCATGGGCTCCTGAAAAAGGGCGTTATATACGCTGTAAAGATACGCCGCCGTGGTGCCCATGGCAATCAACACGTCCATGTTGGGGCTTTTCGCGCGCAGCGCGTAATAGGAATTTTTATAAAAACGGTAGCCGATAAAGAACTGCACGGGAGTGGCCAGGACGATTTGAAAGCGCCAGTCATGCAGAAATGGGATATCGATGGCAAACAGGGCCAGAAGCATCGCCAGAATCAACGGTGAACTCAAAGCCGCGGAGATCGCGAACTCGCGCCGGAGGCGCCCGAGGTCTTTTTCCCGCTGTTCCTTCTCCGCGTCCCGGGTTATTTCTTGTTCCGGCGCCGCATCATAACCCAGGGCGGCGATCCCGGCGATGATATCGGCAACCTGCAGCCTGGATCGGTCAAAGACCACCGCCGCCTTTTCCGTGGCGAGATTAACGGATGCCCGGACCACCCCGTCCATCCTGGCAAGCTTTCTTTCGATCTTCGCGGCGCAGGCCGCGCAATTCATCCCGGCGATTTTCAAAACAATCCTGTCTTCGGGATTGGCCGCATGAACAACACCGTATCCCAATTCCTTGACCGCTTCCTCGAACTGGCCGGCGGTCGCCACGGCCGGATCATATTCAACCGTGGCTTTTTCCGTGGCAAAGTTCACCGCCGCCTGTTTTACCCCCGGAATTCTGCTTAAATTCCTCTCTATCTTCAATGCGCAGGCCGCGCAGGACATTCCCTCAATACGCATGGTTTTCTTTTGATCCATGTTCGCCGCACCTCGCAGATCTTAAATTTGGGTTTCAACTGCCGACGCAGCAGCCTCCAGGCAGCCGCCCCCTGGTGTTATTATGATCAAAACCGCCCGAATTATTTCGGGAGGCTTTCCCTGTATGAGCGATTTGCGTTGTTATGATAATTTTACGTCTTGTCACTAAATATCGATAGCCTAATGGTAGATATACACCATATTTAGCGGCAAGATCTTGAATTATGATAACAACGCAATTGCATTATAGTAAAAGAATCAACCGGAGTTCCATCCGTATTCCTCCGGAATGAACTGGTTTCATCGATATCGGATTGTATTTCATTCCATAATTCCAGAGGGTCGTCGGGCAAAACCTCTGTTTGCGCAAGAAGCGTTTCGATATAGGGCCGCTCCCGGGGAGGAAGGGCCAGGGATCCATCCCCGGCCGCTTTTTTTAGCTGTTCGAGGCCTGACATCACGGCTTTTTTTGTCCTGCGCAAGGGATCTGTTTCCCTGATGAGTTCGCTGGAAACCTTATATACCACATCCGGTCGCAAGATGAAGGCCTGGGGATCGCATTTGCTGTCCGAGTCCACCATCCAGTCGCGGAGTTTTCCGGAGCTATTCATATCCCGGACGCCCAGTACGCCCAAAGCAAAAACAACAGCGGCAATATCCCCCCGAATAATGGCGTGAAGATTCATTGATTGTCAATATACCGGCTGATTTAAAAAAATCCTGCTATTTGCCTGCATTTTCAAAATCGACGCAGGAAGGTCAAATCATTAAACCAATACGGAAAAAATTCCCAAGAGCTTGTTGACAAATTCTACGGTATGGGGTAAGATGAATCCATATCCTAGTAATTTGATAGAATTACCAGAAATTTAATTTGCCGATTTCATGCAGGTAAAAAAGGATGGAGGTGCGATCAATGTCTGGAATATATGCCCGAATCACGGATTTAATCGGCAACACGCCCCTTCTGGAACTTGCCAACTATGGCTGCGCCAAAGGCCTACAGGGAAAGCTCGTCGCCAAGCTTGAATATTTTAACCCCGCCGGCAGCGTCAAAGACCGCATCGGTTACGCCATGATCCGGGATGCGGAGGAGAAAGGCCTCATCGTCAAAAACACAGTACTGATCGAACCGACCAGCGGCAATACCGGCATCGGTCTGGCCTTTGTGGCCGCAGCCAGGGGATACAGGCTTATCCTGACTATGCCGGAGACGATGAGCGTGGAGCGGAGGAATTTATTGAAAGCCCTTGGCGCAGAGATCGTCCTGACGCCCGGAGCGGACGGTATGAGCGGCGCCGTCCGCGCAGCCGAGGAACTGGCCGCAAAAACCCCCCGCGCATTCATGCCACAGCAATTCAAGAACCCGGCCAATCCGGAAATCCACCGCCGCACCACCGCCGAGGAGATATGGAGGGATACGGGCGGAAAGGTCGACATTTTAGTGGCCGGTGTGGGCACCGGCGGCACCATCACGGGGGTGGGCGAGGTATTAAAGAAGCGAAATCCAAAAATAAAAATCGCCGCCGTGGAACCGTACGATTCCCCCGTCCTTTCCGGCGGAAACCCTTCTTCCCATAAAATCCAGGGGATAGGCGCCGGCTTCATACCCGATGTCCTCAACATGAAAATAATCGATGAAATCATCAGGGTAAGAAATGAGGAGGCCTTTGAAACTGCCCGGCGGCTTGCGAAGACGGAAGGCCTGCTGGTGGGCATTTCTTCCGGCGCCGCTGCTTTCGCAGGCGCCGAGATTGCCAAGCGGCGGGAAAATAAAGGCAGGTTGGTCGTGGCGATCCTGCCCGATTCGGGCGAAAGATACCTTTCCACGCCGCTGTTTCAGGACGAATAAAACAGGGAGAGGAATTCCGGATTAAGAATCCGGAATTCCGAATAGAAGGCCTTAAAATCTTTTGAATCCGGCTCCCGCATTCTCCTTTAGATATAATACATCGGTTTTTCGGGCATGAAGGTACGGGCTTTAGCCGCCAAATCCTGCAGGGTGATCCCGTCCAAAAAGGAGATGATATGATCCCGGAGTTCCGCCCAAAAACCGTGGGTGATGCAATTCGACTCCCTTTTGCACCGGCCGGAACTCCTGGAATCGTTAACGCAGAATACCGGTGAGATGGGTCCTTCCAGGACGCGGAGGATCTCTCCGACCGTAATTTTCTCGGGCGGGAGGCCCAATGCGTAACCTCCCTGCGCGCCCCGGGACGCTTTTACCAGGCCGGCTTTGCGCAAGCCGGTGAATACTTGCTCCAGGTAGCTTTCGGAAATGGATTGGCGTTCGGCGATCTGACGCAAGGGCAAAGGACCTTCATCGGCGTGTATGGCCATATCGACCATGGCGCGCAACCCGTAACGCCCCCGGGTGGATACATTCAATAACGGACTCCCCTTTCCGGATTACGTCCAGTTTTCCGAGTAAAACGATAGGATTTAAATACATATTAGCATAGGCGCCGCAATTTGGCAAGCCCGGATGCCGGCACGACTCCGCGAATAACCGCACGGGAGCCGTGTTGACGGTGTAATCCGGTTGTGCTATCATAAATATCAGTATTTCCATATATTTAATTAATTTTTTACGGAGGTTACCGTGGACAAGATCAAGCGTTTGCGGGATTGGCTGCGGGATGTTTCCGGCGCCGTCGTCGCTTATTCCGGGGGAGTGGACAGCACGTTTCTTGCTTATATGTCTTTTTCGGTGCTGGGTGAGCGGGCTTTGTGCGTAACGGCGGTATCGCCGACTTATCCGGAACATCAATTATGCGAGGCCAGGACAATTGCGCAAAAAATGGGCCTGCGCCACCGGATCATCCGCACGGGCGAATGCGAATCCGCGGAGTTTACGGCCAATACGCCGGATCGCTGTTACCACTGCAAACTTGCGCTTTTTACGGAACTTCGCCGTTTGGCGCAGGAGAACAACTTGCCTGCGGTACTGGACGGAGCCAACGCGGATGACGCGGCCGATCACAGGCCGGGACACCGCGCAGGGGCCGAACTGGGCGTGAAGAGCCCGCTGCGGGAATTGGGCTTCACAAAAAACGATATTCGCGAAGCCTCCCGGGCCTTGCAGCTCCCCACCTGGAATAAACCCGCATACGCCTGTCTGGCTTCCCGCATTCCTTACGGCACGCCCATTTCAACTGCGGCTTTGAAACGCATAGATGAAGCGGAAAACTTTTTGGTTTCACTGGGATTGAGGCAGATCAGGGTGCGGGATCACCATCCGGTGGCGCGTATTGAAGTGGATCCCGCGGAATTGGAACTGGCCTGGCGCGACCGGCGGAAAATCGCCGCGGGGCTGCATGCCGCCGGCTATCCTTACGTAGCTCTTGATCTGGACGGTTTCCGGTCGGGAAGCATGAATGAGGTGCTGGGGAAGGATTCTGGCAAGTAGAAAAGGCAGAAGGCAAGGGAGTAAGTTGTCTCTCCGGAGGAGCCGAGTTAACGCTTATTGGAACGGGGAGGGAACTTATCAGGCAAATGGTTGAGAAAGATAAACTGCGCCGCTTCAGCCGGACGGAGCTACTCGTCGGGCCGGAGGGCATGAAGAAGTTAAATCTGGCGCGTGTCGCCGTGATCGGCCTGGGCGGCGTAGGATCTTATACTGTGGAAGCCCTGGCCAGGGCGGGGATCGGCTGGCTTATACTGGCGGATTATGATGAAATCAGCCTTACCAACACCAACCGCCAGATTCATGCGCTGGAGGGCAATTACGGCCGGCCGAAAACGGAAGTAATGGAGGAGCGGGTGCGGGCCATCAATCCTGAGGCGGTGGTTGTTTCCCGGAAGGAGTTTCTGACCGCCGCCAATATAGGCGCCATCCTCCCTGGAGATGTCTCCTATGTCGTCGACGCCGTTGACACCGTATCCTCCAAGGTGGCCTTGATATCTTTTTGTATAGAGCATGATATTCCCGTGATCTCCGCCATGGGGGCGGGGAATAAACTGGACCCCCTGGGCTTCCGGGTGGATGACATCAGTCGCACCCATACCTGCCCGTTGGCCAAGGCGGTCAGGAAAGCCCTGCGGGAGAAAGGCATCGAACGGGGGGTAAAAGTGCTGTATTCCACGGAAAAACCTCTGGAGCCCAAGCGGGAGGTCCCGACCTGCCGCCAGGGCTGCATCTGTCCCCGCGGGACCGATCAGCCCTTCAATTGCGCCCAAAGGAGCCGGATCCCGGGCAGCATATCATATGTCCCGCCCATAGCGGGTCTGATCATGGCCGGGGAGGTCATCAGGGATTTGCTGATGATTTGAGTCAAGCTGCCTTTGATAGTGTAAAGCACATTCGGATAAATCCCGATAAAAAGAATGCAGTATAAACCAGTGGACGGAGGTGCGGGGATGAGGGCGGGAAGTGATTTATGGAAAGTAATGCGGCGGGGATGGATGTTTATGTTTGCAATTCTGCTGTTATGGGGTTGCGCGCCGCGGCCTTCCCTGGCGGGGAAATGGATGGATTCCCAGGGCGGAGTCCTGGAGCTGGGCAAGGATGGAACCGCCGCCTTCACTCTGGGAAATTTGTCTTCAAGAGGCGTTTATCGGGTGCAGGATCGCGGCCGCATCGCCATGGACTTGCAATACCCCTGGAGCCAGACCGGGCTCCGGTCTTACGGGTATGAAATAAAGGATAGCAAACTGGTTTTGACAGGCGACTCCGGCGCGGTTTTTGAAATGACAAGGTTCGGGGACGCCGAGGCGTCGTTTTACCGGAACACCCTGAAAAGGAATTGCATCGCGAACAGGGATACCCTGCAAAAAGCGCTACGGATGTATTCCATGGCCAAAGGTTCATACCCCTCCGGGCAAAGCGAACTTACCGTGGAAGGATACCTGGGAAGGGAGTTGCGCTGCCCTGTGGCGCCGGAGAAAGACGCCCCCTATTCCTGGGACGAGAGCGGTAATGTCCGCTGCAGCGTCTGCGGAGAGTGACGAAATCTTACGAGAAATGGTTGGGATTTAATAAAAGAATTTTAAATAGTAACTTAGACATATAACAAAAAACTAAGGGGAGTATTCATGCAGAAAAATAAGTTACTACAACCATTTTTAAAATGGGCAGGAGGCAAACGACAACTTCTCCCTGAAATTAGAAAATACATCCCGAAAAGAATTAAGAAATACCATGAACCTTTTGTTGGGGCTGGAGCAGTATTGTTTGATTTACAACCTTCGGAAGCTGTTATAAATGATTTCAGTGTCGAATTAATCAATTGTTATATTGTTATAAAAGATTTCGTAGATGATTTAATCCAATGTCTTTCTAAACACAATAAATTTAAAATGGACAAACAGTACTATTATCATATCAGGGATCTAGATCGTCAAGAAACTTTTAATAATCTTTCTCCAGTAGAAAAAGCCGCAAGGATTATTTTTTTAAATAAAACTTGTTATAATGGCCTCTTTAGGGTCAACAGCGAAGGACATTTTAATGTGCCTTTTGGTAATTATAATAATCCCAAAGTGTTAGATGAGATTTTATTAAAAGCTATTCACAATTATTTATCCATGAATGACATTAAGATTTTAAATAATGATTTTGAAATAGTAGTAGAAAATGTTAAAAAAGGAGACTTTGTTTATATGGATCCCCCTTATGATCCTGTTTCTGATACTTCTTCGTTTACAGGATACAACCTATTTGGTTTTGGGAAAGAAGATCAAATAAGGCTAAAATGCATATTTGATAAGCTCTCTGATATAGGTGCGAAAGTTCTTTTAAGTAATTCAAATACCGATTTTATTTTGAGTATGTACAAAGAATATCGCATTGAGAAAGTTACTGCTACCAGAAATATCAACTCAGTTGCTTCAGGAAGAGGAAAAATCGATGAAGTTTTGGTGATGAATTATGACCCTAAAGTGTAAGAATGATATAGCCTGGGAAAAATTATTTAATAAACATAGGATTTTAGAACATATCAATAACTTTGGTTTTTATGAAATCAATGCTAGAGAAATCAATATTGTCCGTGAAGCTAGGCTTATGGCCAAGTTCGACCATTATATTAATCTTCCCGCGATTTTTAAAAAAAATCAAATATCAATACTTCCAGTTACACGCTCTAAATATATTTTGGGTAATTTTGAGGCATATAAAAACGTAGTTTATGATGAAACACTTCCCCAAATAGTTCTACTATCGAAAGAAGATCCCATACAGTCATCAGTTGGATAAATTGGGTCTTGGAACTAACAAAAAAATAAATGGCATCGCCCCGATTCTTTCCCCCGGCCCATTTTAAAAACGGCCGCATTTTTTCCCGATTCTCTGTTTTAAGGCATTGAAACAGGCCATGCTTAAATTGGATTTTTCATCCCTTTTTTCCTTTTTTTTAGGATCGGTATTTACTTCCCGGGTCATGTAGGGTAGAATTCTACTAGCGGATGAATGCATATTTGCTATAAGTTTAAAAACCTGTCGGGAGGTATTCGGATGGAACGAAAACCAATTTCGGTATATGATTTAATGTCCTGTAACTTTAAATTGATCGGCGACGGGCTCCTGCTCACGGCCGGGGATTTTTCCAGCCGGGCTTATAACACCATGGCCATCGGCTGGGGAAGCCTGGGCGTGGTCTGGGGCAAGCCCTTCGCCCAGGTCTTTGTACGGCCTACGCGCTATACTTACGAATTCATGGAGAAGTATGACACCTTCACCATCGCGGGATTTCCCGCGGATTACAGGGACAAGGTAATGATGCTCGGTACGAAATCCGGCCGCGACGGGGATAAAATAAAGGAGTCGGGTTTGACCCTCATCCCATCCTCCAAAGTGGGAGCGCCCGGTTTTGCGGAGGCGGAGCTGATCATCGAATGCAAGAAAATTTACTCGCAGGATCTGGCGCCCGGAAACTTTCTCGCCGATTACATCATGCCGATGTATGACAATGATTACCACCGCCAGTATTTCGGGGAGATTCTGGCGGTGTTTGGGGCGAACAAATATTTGGGAAAATAATAAAATAATTTTATGTCTTGCCGCTAAATATCGATAGCCTAATGGCAGCCATACACTATATTTAGCGGCAAGACCTTGAATTAAGGTAACAACGCAATTGCCTTATTATGAAATGCTTATCACGGGGGGACAATCATGCGTTTCAAAAAATTCGGGCTGTTGTTTCTTGCTTTTGCATTCATTTTTACGGGCATGACCGCCCGCGGGGAGGACAAGCTTTTGCTCCGGCTTAACCTGGAAAAGGGCAAAACCTACCGGGTCACGATCACCGCGGAGACCAGGGCAATCCAGGAGGTGCTGGGCAATAAGCAGATAATCAACCGTGATTTAAGCATGACTTTTGAATATTTTATCCAGGATGCGGCTGCGAATGGAGCATACACCGTTAAAACAACCTATGCCGCCATCAAATACAAGCAGGACAGTCCGTTAGGGATTATCGAATACGATTCCTCGGTTTCACAAAAGGATTTGCCCCTGGCCATGAGAGGATTGGCGGCTTTGGTAGGGCAAAGTCTGACGATCAAGATGACGCCCAGGGGGAAGATTCTTAATATTCAAGGGTTGGACACCATTTTTAACCGGATGGCTGAAACCCTTGGCACGGATGTGGACGGCTCTGCAACGGTGGAGAACCTACAGGAGGAATACGGGGAGGAAGCCCTGCAGGAGATGCTGGAGAACTCAATGGGGTTTTATCCTGAAAATCCGGTGGGAACCGGGGAGTCCTGGCCTTCAAGGGGTGTCGTGGACAAGGGATTTCCCATGATTATCGACAGCATCTTCACCGTCAAGGAGCGCCGCGACGGAACAGTTTATTTGGGCGCGGTTTCCACAATCACTCCAAATCCCGATGCGCCATCCGTCAGGATGGGCCCGTTGAGTTTCGAGTATAAGCTGGCGGGAAAGCAGGAGGGAACCCTCGAAGTTGATGAATCCACGGGTTTGATCCGCCGGGGTAAATATATTCAATCGGTGTCCGGAGATATACAATTCCATAATTCCCCCATGGTTCCGGACGGAAGGACTTTTCCCGTGTCCGTCAACGGCGAGATCACAGTGGAGTCCGCAGTATTGAATATTTAAAGGAGCATTAACATTCCCTATTTTAGCATAGGCACCGGCTATTTTTTGAAAAAGATCCTTGTTCCGGTTGATTAGTTTTAAGATTTTCCTTTGCATACCGTACACCTCCTTTTTATGAAGGGGATGGGACAATGCGCCTGCCTCCGTTGAAGAAAGCCGTAATCTGCCAAAGGACAAACCGTTTTTGCGTGGGAGGGCTGGGCGAGGACGGCCGGCCCGTATATCTGCATTTGCCCAATTCGGGCCGCCTGGCTGAGCTGATTGCTTCGGGCCGGGAAGGCTGGTATATTCCCTTTGGAAACCGGCAGGGAAAAAAAACCACAGGGAGATTGGTTTTAGTCCGGAGCGGAGAGGGAAACCTGGTTTGCATCGACGCCGCGCGGGCCAATGACATCGTCCATGAAGCCATACTGCAGGGGATTATTGAGAAGTTGCGCGGCTACGAACGTATTGTCAGGGAATATACGGTCGGGAAAAGCCGTTTCGATATATGCATGTTTAAAGGGAAGAAACGCTGCCTGGTGGAAGTGAAATCCGTTACGCTGGTAGAGGACGGAGCCGCTCTGTTTCCGGATGCGCCGACTTTGAGGGGGCTCAAACACCTTGAGGAATTAAGCAGGCTGATGGATGCGGAAACAAAGGCTGCGGTATTATTCGTAATTCAGCGGGATGATGCCCTGCGCTTCACCCCCAATTATCGGACCCATAGGGATTTTGGGGAAAAGTTGAAGGAAGCCGGGCGGCGCGGAGTTTCCGTGCAGGCATGGGACTGCAGGGTGACGATGGATGAAGTGGTTTTGCGCCGGCCCATGGAGGTTGTTTTGATATAAGCAAATTGCGTTGTTCCTTAATTCAAGCCTTGCCACTGAATATGGTGTATGGCTGCCATAAGGCTATCGATGTTTAGCGGTAAGGCGTAAATATCATGACAACGCAAATTGCTCTTAACGGAATCCCGGTTTTTATTCGGTCCCGAGCGGATTGTCATCGGGTTTGAAGCCTTCGCCGCGGGTGAATAATCTCATGAGAATCAAGGAGAAACTATGGGTAAACAAGGCCAGAAACATGACTTCCATTATGGACAGGTGATGAATAATGAGATGATGGTGGCTTTTCGCGGAATAGAAGATACCGGCGCTGAGGATTGTAAAAAAAGCAATAATATACAACCGGAACCTGCTGTAAATAAGAAGGAAGTAATTAAAAATCATCATAGAACCGTACCAGGCAAAGGCTAACAGCAGCGGCGTCTTAAAAACCACGGGTTCCCCGGGGGGGAACGACCAGACCCGATAAATTACGGCAAGGTAATTGATGAGGAATGTCATAAGAAAACCCGCGATCAGCGAAGGCAGCCAGATTTTTTTTAAAATGCATGGAGGAATGAAGGCGAATACAAGCGTCCAAATTCCTATGCTCAGAAGTAACCAAAAAATAGGAAGGTGTTTCATACTGTCTATTATGAACATTTTTCCGGGGATTATGTGCGGGAAGGAAATCATCAGATTTCCTCACTCCTGGGCGGTATATTCTGAAGGATGAAGGAGGATACCCGGTATATGATTTGAATGTTTTTAAAGAATAATGAGGATCCCCGATGCCGGCGGAGAGGGCGATCTCCGCGATGGTGCGCTCCGATGAGCAAGACCTTGAATTGATGTAACAACGCAATTTGCTTAGAAAATACCGTTTTTAAAGGAGGAGACACGATCATGGAAAACCTTAAAGATTATATGCGCTGGTTTATGGACGCCCGGTTCGGGATGTTCATCCACTGGGGGCTTTATGCCATTCCGGCCCGGGGCGAATGGGTAAGGCACTTCGAACGGATCAGCAACGAGGATTATCAGAAGTATTTCGAGGAGTTCAATCCGGATCAGTTCGACGCGCGGCAATGGGCAAAGCTCGCGAAAACGGCGGGCATGAAATACGCCGTGCTTACCGCCAAGCACCATGACGGATTCTGCCTTTTCGACAGCAAGCTTACGGATTACAAGGCCACCGAAACCCCGTTCGGCAGGGACATTGTCAGGGAATACGCGGAGGCTTTCCGCGCCGAGGGCTTGAAAGTGGGGCTGTATTATTCCCTCATCGACTGGCATCATGAGGATTATCCGGCTTATGGCGATAAATTCCATCCCATGCGCGACAATGAGGCGTACAGGAATCGCGTACGCGAGTTTCCCAGGTATCTGGATTACATGCACGGCCAGGTAAGGGAATTGCTGTCCAATTACGGCAGGATCGACATCATCTGGTTTGATTTTTCCTACGGGGAGATGAGCGGGGAGACCTGGCGGGCTACGGAATTGGTGAAGATGATCCGATCCCTGCAGCCGGGGATTGTTATCGACAACAGGTTGGGCGGCAACATCTACAAGCCAAAAAATCAGGAGATTTACGCCGGCGATTACGCTTCTCCGGAGCAGGTCATCCCCCCCTATGGGGTATTGGATGATGAGGGCAGGCCCATCCCGTGGGAAGCCTGTATCACCCATAACAACAACTGGGGTTATTATGAGACCGACAAAAACTTCAAATCCGCGCAGCAGATCGTCCGCGCCCTGGTGGAATGCGTAAGCAAAGGCGGAAACATGCTTTTGAATATAGGTCCCGATGCAAGAGGGCGGATTCCCGCGGAATCCGTGGAGACCTTCACTGAAGTGGGGCGCTGGATGGAGCTCAACGGAGCGAGCATTTACGGGTGCGGGCGCTGTTCCATCCCCAAGCCGGAATGGGGCCGCTTCACGGAAAAGGACGGCAAAATATACGCACATATCTATGAAAGAGGCATCGGGCCGGTAAACGTGAACGGCATGAACGGCAAAATCAAGAAGATGCGCTTCCTGGCAGACGGCGCGGAGATCAGGATGGACCGGCCCTGGTCCGTTGAAAGTTACCCGGACGACGCCTTCATCATGCTGGAAGGAGCGAAGCTGCCGGATGAGATCGACACGGTGGTGGAGCTGGCCCTTTCCTAATCCGCAGCCTTCGAAATCAATCGTAATCGGCTTTTTTTCCTTCTATTGGCCTTCGCTCCTCCCATGATTGGGAGGAGACCAGGTGGGGGGGGGGTAATAGCTTGGGATGGGGGATTGACAAGGATTTCAACGCAGATCAGGGGATTCCGAGGCGTTTTTTAAGTAGGGAAATGAAATCCTGTGCAGTGGACAGACATTTTCACGAATGAGCACTGCACTGCCGCACAGTGGTCTTCTTGCAGTGCGTAAGATTTATATCATGATATTCCTTGCATTTTTTACAATTATTTTTTTGCGTATCGCCAGGCCGATCCCGGTTCCCTAGTATTCTTCCCCGAATTTAAGGCGCTAAAACATCCTGAAGATACGATGCGATGGTCCATGCGGGATTTTCTAATCGCTATAGATAATTTGGGTGGCCCCGGACAGTTTCTTGTTGAAACTGGGGCTGTTCCTGCTGATAATCGTGACCTGGCTGTAGCTGTTGGGATCCTTGAAATATTGATATTCGAAGCAATTGACGGTTTTCTGCCACGCATATCCGGCCTTGGGCAGTTCGCGTCCGTAAAAGGCGACGACCTTTTCGATGGAATCCGCGGTTTCCCACTTAACGCAGTAACTGTTTTTCGTTATAGTAGAGCTTTGCCAGATTACGGCTCCGGGATAGATCGGAAACTTTTTCGGGAAACCTTCCGGGAGAATATTTTTAACCTTTGCCGCGCCGTTCCGGTTTTGGATGGACTGCTCCCTTACCTTCGCCTTCGGCCGGTCCGCGGATTTAAGCGCGGTGTCTTTTGTTCCGCACCCGCTGAGGACCAATAATAATGTCCCTGCTGAAACGGCGGATATGAAAGCAACAATCATCATGGTAAGGATCGTTTTCTTCATTTCGGTGCCTCCCGTCAGGTAAATAATTTTATTCATGCCTGTTCTCGTCGCAGGGGATCCATTCCACCGCTTCGAACCTGTGGTGCCGCAAGATGCTGTTGC
Organism: Bacillota bacterium; assembly: GCA_050260475.1. GTDB lineage: Bacteria > Bacillota > UBA4882 > JBLNCG01 > JBLNCG01 > JBLNCG01. The sequence goes on along the minus strand of JBLNCG010000017.1, from coordinate 248 downwards.
AATGCCCCACATGATATTGAATATGCCGGATCTGGGAGATGATCACGTCGCCGAAGGTCAATTTGCTGTCCGGAATCAGCGGGGACGACAGTTTCTTATCATCCAGGGCTTCAAAAAACCAGGCGATTTTAGTGTCCATATCTGGGAGGAAACCCCTCGACTTCAGTCGAAGACTTGAGTAAACTTAACTCAGGTGATGACGATGAAGTTTTATCGAAAAACGGCACATACTGTTTATGACGTTAAAG
>JBLNCG010000016.1:0-25392 GCA_050260475.1 Bacillota bacterium | reverse complement strand
TCGTATCTTCTGGCATTTGTTAGCCTATCGGCCTCTTCGTCCAGTAATTTGTTTAGTGTCTCTTCTACGCTGGTTCGTACCAGCTTGTCCAATTGGTTCTTTATTGCGCCTTGATTAAGTTACTATAATATTGTCCATCAGGGAACCTCCTCATTTTGGTATTTTTGTTGTCTTTGCAACTCCAAATTTACCATTTTAAGGTCTCCCTGTAAATGTGCGCAATTAATTATACGTTATCACCGGCGCCTATGACGCTCAGCACCGGCTGACCAGTTATGGCCCTAACTCCTATCAGTACACACTCAACGGAGAGCTGACACAGAAGACCGATCCAAGTGGCACAACTCTCTATAACTATGACGTCCTGGGCAACCTGCAGTCCGTGACCCTCCCCGGCGGTACACTTATCGAATATGTCATCGACGACAAAACCGGCGGGTCGGCAAGAAAATCAACGGCGTGTTGGTACAAGCCTTCCTTTACCAGGACGGCTTAAACCCCGTGGCGGAACTGGACGGCAGCGGCAATCTCGTCTCCCGCTTCGTCTACGGCACCAGATCCAACATCCCCGACTACATGGTGAAGAACGGCGTCACCTACCGCATCATCAGCGACCACCTGGGCAGCCCGCGATTAATAGTAGATATCAGTACCGGCCAAGTTGCTCAAAGGATGGACTACGACGAATTCGGCAATGTGCAACAAGATACCAGCCCCGGCTTCCAGCCCTTCGGTTTCGCGGGAGGAATTTATGACCGGGATACGGAATTAGTGAGATTCGGGGCCAGGGATTATGACGCGGAGGTTGGACGGTGGACGTGCAAGGACCCGATTGGGTTTGATGGAGAGGATACCAACCTATACGGTTATGTGTGGAATGATCCGATAAATTTCACAGATCCGGAGGGTTTAAAAGGGTTTAACTTCTGGGATCGTTTCAAAAATGGTTTAATTGGAGGTGCTTCTGGTGCAGCTTCGGGAGCAGCTACAGGGGCTGTAACTGGAGCAGTTGTTGGAGCTTTTGGAGGTGCAGGCGTAAGTGCAGCCCCAGGGACGGTAGCAGGAGCAGGTGCAGGTGCTGTTGCAGGAGGAGTATCTGGGTTTATTTCAGGATTTTTGGCAGATCCTTGCGATAGTGCTGGCAATGTAGCGATAAATGGAGCAATTACTGGTGGAGTAAGTGGAGCTTTTGCTGGAGGAGGCGCTGTAGCTGCAGGTTGGGGAGCAAAAATAGGCTTACATGATGCACACCATACATTCGGTAATCTTGGAAAATTACCACATTGGCAGTTAACTATGTGGCGAAGTGGAGTAAAAGGAAGTCATAAAATATTTAGAATACCTTGGCCGTGGTGAATAAAATGGAAAAAATTACTATTTATAAATCTGATAATCTGAATCAAATTAATGATTTGATTCATGATTGTTTCTTCGATATTGATAGAATAACCGTTGATAACAATACTTTTATACTTTATTTTACTCGTTACTTGGAGTCAAGAAAGAAACCGATAAATAGCTGGTTCCTTTTCAAACAATATGAAACACCGGGATTAGAGTGCATATTAGAAATCCATGAAGTTAAATCTTACAGTATTAAGGATACCCAAAAAGTACAGTTTAACGATCTTAATGAATTGGCTTTTGACCAGGCAACAAACATGATTCTGATTCGAACCGAGATTCCTTTGTCAATAGAAATTGAAGTTCTAAGTTTAAAAATATCTGTTGTGATTACTGATAAAGTTATCAGCAGTAAAAAAGTTTGGGGTTTTTAAATATACAGGAGTCAAAATTGGCATTGGTTTATTTCTAAGCCCTCGGAGATCTTTCGTTCGATTGGGAACCCCGACCGTCCCTCAAGGTTGTAAAAATCCAGCAAGGGACCGTCGGCTTATTCTTTTGTGCCTATTTTTTGGGCCGAATCCGCCCCCCGCTCAGGCAGACCGAGCTCATCTCCGTAAACTGGGCTAAATTCAGGGCGCTTGGACAGCCTGCCGGAGAACGTGGAAGCAATAACACCCGTGCCGACCAGCCGGGAAAGCCGAAAGAAAGCTAAAAACTCAAGCCCGGCTTACCCGCCCGGCGCATCTCCACCAATCCTAAGTCGCCCACTTGTCCGGGCTATTTCCGTCCGCGGCCGCTCCCCCAAAATGTGTTTTGTCAAGTTAAATTCCCGGTTTTTATCATCAGGAATTCTGGTTTTTGGCAACAGTTTTTCCTTGGTGTGGGCATCGGTTTTTCCATGGAATTTTCATGATAATTCCTTGTAGAATTTCCAGGTATGATAGTCATTTTTTCCGCACCGGTAGCTTTCACCTTCAAACACAATAAGGTGGCCATGATGGGCTAAACGATCAATCATTGCGGCAGCCATTTGATCATCAGTAAAAATCCCTCCCCATTTTGAGAATTCCAGGTTAGTGGTTACGACCAGACTGCGGCGTTCATAACTGTCTGCGACCACTTGGAAGAGCAATTGAGCATCTTCCCGATCCAGGGGTAAATAACCCCACTCGTCTAGGATAATCAATTGAGCCGCCCAAAGCTCTTTAAGAATTTTTTCCAGGCCGCCAACACGTTTGGCTTTTCTAAGCCGGGTCACTAATTAGGAATATTAACCTCAATTCTTGAATAAAAAACGGGCTGAAAAAAGGAATTGGTTAACCGAAACAGTATAAGATTGTCTTAGAAAGAGTGATTGTAATGAGGGGAAAATTCAACGGCCTCGAGATGAATATGGAGAGATAAAAAGTGGTCACCACCAAGGATCTGGCCAAAATCTGCAGGGTATCCCGGGGTACGGTGGATCGTGCCTTAAATGGAAGGCCCGGCATTAATACCGCAACAAGGGAAAGGGTGCTGGAAACAGCCAGAAAATACGGTTACCGTGCTGATTTGCTGGCAAGAAGCCTGGTCAAGGGCAGGACCATGACCTTGGGCGTGGTTGTCTTTGACCTGCGCAACCAGTTTTTTGCGCAGCTCCTCAGCGCGATCGAAGCTAAAGCAAGATCGGAGGGGTATTTCTCCTATCTTACTTTGACCGGCAAGGACCCGGGTGCGGAAAGGGAATGCCTGGAGCATCTGGCCGGCCGGAAAGTGGACGGAATCATCCTATGCTCCGTAAACAGCGGGGAAGCCTATGTACGGTATTTAAAAGAGCTTGGAATACCCGTCACTACCGTGACGAATTTTTTGTCCGCAGATTTTCCCTTTATAGGCATTGATGAGCGGCAGGCCTTGAGAGATGCGGTGCATCACATTGCCGGGCGCGGTTACACCCGGCTTGTTTATTTGAGCCCGCCTCTCGCCTACGAAGGCAAATCAAACATATATGCACAGCGACAGCGTTTTCTTGGATGCCTGGAGGCTGCGGCCGAAGCAGGCCTTGAGGAACCGGTGGTCGTCAAGGATAAAAACTTTGCCCCCGCGCTGGACGCTTTGAATCTGAAAGAAGAAAAAACCGTTATTTTGTGCTCCAGCGACATTTACGCCCTGGAAGCCGTCAATTACTGCAGGGAAAGAAAGCTTGAAGTGCCTGTGGATTTGGGAATCATGGGATTCGATAATATCGATGCGCTGAAATATATAAGGCCGTCTATATCGACTGTAGCTTATCCCGTGGATGAAATTGGCGGCAAAGCGGTGGAATGCGTGCTGGCTCAAATCCGGGGGGGGAAACCCGCGGCTTTTTCCTTACTCGGGCATTCCATAAAGGCGGGGGAATCGTTGTAAAAGGCAATTGCGTTGTTACCTTAATTTAAGGTTTTACCACTAAATATAGTGTATGGCTACCATTAGGCTATCGATATATAGTGGCAAGACGCAAAATCATCATAACAACGCAATTGTTTTTTTAAGTTCAAATACCTGTCCTTTTCTGATAATTTTGTATAAAAATGTCATTGTTAAACCTTAACTGGTTTTTAAATATGTCTTATAATTATTTCGCAAGGTGGTTCTTAAAAAATTACCGCAATAAAAGGAGAAAACACTATGAATAAAACCGCTAAATACATATGGTACGATCAAAATGGATTGGGCCGCAATTTATACGGCATGTTCAGAAAGACTTTGGAGCTTAGGGGCAAAGTGGATTCAGCGGTAATCAGCATCTTTGCCGATACGTCCTACCAGCTTTTCATCAACGGTGAATTTGTCGAATACGGACCGGTCCGGTTCGATCCCCGGTTCCCGCTTTATGATACCCATGATATAGCGCGGTTTCTGAGACCCGGCAAAAATGTCATAGCGGTTTTAGTTAATTATATAGGGCATCATACATTTAAAACCATACCCGCCCGTGCCGGGATGATTGCCTGGGGGGCCGTGGAAACCGCTGGGGGGAAAATAGTTCTTGACACCGGCGCAGGTTTATGGAAAGGGATTTCATCAAGAGTTTATGGGAGATACACCCCGAAATTGAGTTTTGCTTTAAATGCACAGGAGCATTACGATCAGAATTATGAGGAAACCGGTTGGAACGAGGCGGATTTTGATGACAGCGGATGGCCGGGAACGGTGGAAATTGAGGGCCAGAATTCCTGGGGGCCGCTTAAACCGCGCAGTATCCCGTTTATGTCCGGGCAGCCGGTATGCATTGATAAAATTGTCCATGCATTGCCTTTGGAAAAGAAGGATGATTTATACTCATTCTATATGCCTCTGCCATTTTTCAACAACCTTGTTAACGGCAAATCGAACCCCATTAAAATTGTATTCACCTCCTGGGTTTATTCGCCATGCGACCAGATTGCCACTATCGGCACTCATTACGGTGAAAACTGGATCAATGGCGAAAAAACAGCCCGGGGGAGAGAGGTTCCGGGAAAAAGTCTGCGTTTTGACGCCCAATGGAAGCTAAAAAGCGGATGGAATCATCTTTTTGGAATGGTTGACGCATACCAGGATATATTGGATCTATATTTCGCGTTCCCGTTGGGGAAGGATTTGCGCTTGTCCGCGGATAAGAATCCCGATTCTCCTTATCTTTTCAAACATTCCCCCGCATTAAATGGGGTGGATTATCAAAACAAACTGGGCCATAAAACCTTGCCCTTCAGTCCGGAAGATCCGCTGAACGAAATAGGCGGCTGGATTTATACCACAAGCGCCGATGCGGCCCAGAGCCCTTGCCGGGAAACTGATTGGGATGGCTATGCCGAACCTTGCGAGGTCCTGACACCGCAAACGTTCCAGGGGCATATTTTCAAGGGCGCGGATTATCCCCACGGTTTTTCAGTTCTCATAGATTTTGGATTCAACCATCTTCTTTTCCCGCGGATTCGACTGGAAGGGGTCAAAGGCGCGGTAATCGATTTGGTCTACTCCGACCGCGTCCTTGAAGACGGGAAACATGTCCGCCAATTATCCTGGGTGCCGCTGGGCGATCGGATAATTTGTACCGGGGACAGTATCGACTGGATGCCGGCGCATCCCAGGGGCATGAGATACCTGGTGATTACAGTGCGGAATATTAAGGGTGACGTTACTTTCAGATCCATCGCGCTGCGTTCGGCGGCTTATCCGGTAGTGGAGCGGGGATCATTTCGCTGCTCCGACCCGTGTTTGAACGCGGTCTGGGAGATGGGGAAACGGACCCAGGCAACCAATATGGAGGATGCTTATGTTGATTGCGTGGACCGGGAACGCGGCATGTATGTGCTGGATACTGTCATTCAATATCATGTCAACCTGGCGGTTTTCGGAGATCAGGCTTTGATGCGGCGGTGCATGGAGCTGTACAGCCAGTCGAACCATGAAAACGGGATGTTCCGGGGCGTCTATCCCGTTACAGGTGATTATCTCCTGCCTGATTTTGCTTTGCATGCCGTTGAAGGATATCATGCCTATTATAAAAATACCGGCGATGGGGATTTAATTTTACAGGCATGGGATGCCATCCAGATTAATTTACAGCGGTTTCACCGGTTGGCGGATGAGCGGGACGATTTGCTGTTATGCGGGGATAAGCCGGCGGAACAAGACCCAGGCTCCAACCTGACCGGTTTTCATGGTTCCGTAGGCGTAGATAATACCGGAATCAATTGCATGTATAGCTGTTTATATCTTCTGGCGCTAAAAAAGTCACTGGAGCTTGCCTGCGCCATCGGAAAACAAGAGGATAGCCGCCGCTTAAAACAAAGAATCGAAACGTTGGAACGTACCATTCCGGATACGTTTTGGGATCCCGTTAAAGGTTGTTTCAGCGATAACCTTTCCTTTAAAAGTCACAGCATACATACTAATCTTTATGCCGTAAGGGCGGGTGTAATATGCGCAGAACGGATGGGCTCCGTAAAGAAATATCTGGCGGAAAAGCTAAAATCGGTATTTATCAACGGAAGGGACCCATCCGGCGGAATGTTGATCAGCACCAGCGACGGGTTTAATTTATTCGAAGGCTTGTACCGGGCGGGACTCTACGAAACAGCGGAATCGGTGATCCGCCAAGCGTGGGGCTGGTTCCTGACCCGGGGGCTGAAAACATGTCCCGAACACTTTAATTTGAACGCCAGCCTTTGCCATGCCTGGACCGCCAGTCCCACTTATTTTCTTTCCCGTCATATACTGGGCGTTCATTTTCCGGAAGCCCCCGATCTCGATAAAGTCGAGATTCGGGTACAAACCCACGGCGTTACGGAAGCGGAAGGGGCTTACCCCCATCCTAAAGGACGGATTGAGGTTAAGTGGCATCTGGAGGATGGAATCCGGGTCTTTGATTATATAAAAGCTCCCGCAGGCGTATGCGTGAAAGTGCCGGACGAAACATTTACTTTGGCGGGATAATATCTGTTTTTGCTTTCCGGTTTTCCGACCGGAATTGGTGGGGAGTCCGCTGGAAATGTTTTTTAAATAACCTGTAAAAATAGGCCGGTTGTTTAAAACCCACTTTAACGCAGATTTCGTTGACCGGAAGGCCCGTTTCGATGAGCATGTTTTTTGCCCTGAGCATCCTGATTTCACGCAACTTTTCCTTGAACGGCACGCCGTAGATGGTCTTAATATCCCGCTCCACCTGACGCTTGGTTACCTTTAAGCTGCGGGAAAGTTTTTCCAGGGTCAGATCCTGATATCCATATTGAAAATGTTCATCGATGAGTTTTACCCGTTTATCGGGAGATAAAACTAAACGGGTATCATACGAAACTCTTCGGTTATGCGCCAGGCTCCGGACAAAAAGCACCATAATCTGGGTAAATAAAGTGTTGAGATTAATGTGGTAGCCAATCCGTTGATCCTCTATTTCCCGCCGCATTTTTTCAAAAATCCCCACGGAATCTTCAATATTCGCAGGACACAGGATTATTTTTTTGGTATTCAAATACCCGACGACCGCGTCGATTTCCTCTTGAATAAAGAGGCGACGAGTTGTCTCGGCCATGGGATGACATACTTTCATCGCAAGCTGAATATAGTATTCGTCCATGGGATTCGCCGGATCCGATATTTTACTGTAGCGGATATGGGGCGGAATCCAGATGAACATACCGGAATCGGCTTTAAACGTTTCCAGGTCGGTGCGAAATATCCCCTTTCCTTTCGGCAGATAATGCAGGCTGTAGAATTCGCTGGTGTAGTCGAAATCACAGCGTCTGGGGTTGCCCGATTCGATGCTTAACTGGTATATTTTAATCCACAAATTGTTCAACAGGATTTCAAGATCAAGATCCGTATATACAATGCCGTCCTCAAGTTTTACTTTCCACATTTTAACTCCCGCAGTTTATCGGCTGTCATTTTGTTTTATTATAGAACCGGTGACCCAAAAATATCTAACCGATTTCGGAAAATCGCGATGCTTTAATGCGTTTTCCGAAATCATAAATTGATTTTAGTCACCGGTTTAATAGAAACATATGTACATTATATCACATAACATCAATATTTACTAAATTTGAAAGTGGGAGGGGGGAGAATTGACTGATTCTGAAATTATAACCCTCAAAATGTCATTTTTATATAATTATGAAGATTTTAATTCTATGATACAATAATTTCAGGAGAACCAAAAGGGAGGTGAAAGCAGGATTGGTTAAGACCACTACAGATAAGAAAAGGAGGGAGAATATGTTGCGGAAATTGCTTAAAAAACTCGTGTTAAGCGGGGCAGTGGCGGGATTCAGCATATGGGCGGCGTTTCTTTTTCCCGGGCAGCGCCTTTACGCCGCGTCCAACATTTTCACCGACGGTTTTGAGAGCGGCAATTTCACTGCCGGAGGCTGGACCAACAGCGGTTGTACAATCCAAACTATATACAAACGGACCGGGACCTATGCCGCGATGTTTAATTCTAGCGATATCCTGACCAAAGCTTTAAGCACGGCGGGGTATACCAACATTGTCGTGGAATACGCCCGTTATACCCGCTCTTGCGAGACCGACGACCATTTTATCGTTGAGTGGTATGACGGCAGCGTCTGGTCCACCCTGGAAGATCTGACCGGGAACAGTTCCTGGACGCTAAAGACCTGGATCCTGCCTGCCGGCGCCAATAACAACCCCAACTTCCGGATCAGGTTTAAGACTACCCATAACGGTTATTACGATTACGCCTACCTGGATGATGTGGCCGTCAGGGGAGATGCGGCAAGTCCTACCCCGACGGCGACGCCCACCGCTACTCCGACGCCGAGCGGCAGCGGCCTGCCCGCCCCGTGGCAGTTTACTGACGTGGGTTCGCCTTCTTTGCCCGGGTCGGCCGCATACGATAGCGGTGTATTCACTATCGCGGGCGCCGGTGAGGACATCTGGGGCCTCTCGGATCAATTTGCTTATGTCCATCAGGGAATCAGTGGCAATTGTACGATAATCGCGCGCGTGACCTCGCAGACCAATACCGACATGTGGGCAAAAGCCGGGGCCATGTTCCGGGAGACCCTGGACGCCAGCAGCAAGTTTGTGGACTTTGTGGTTACGCCGTCAAACGGCCTGTCGCTGCAGTGGAGGGATAATGCCGGCGGGGATTGCGGCGCCGCAGCCCTGGGCAGTTATTCTTTTCCCGTCTATCTGAAACTGGAGCGGACCGGGGATACGTTTACCGCTTACCAATCCAGCGACGGGAGCGACTGGGGCTCGGCCCTGGGGAGCCACAGCACTTCCATGGCAAGTTCCGTCAGGGTGGGCATGTGCGTGACTTCCAATAATCCCGCTTCCCTGTGCGCCGCCACCTTCGATAATGTCAATGTTTGGGGGGCGGTCCCGCCTACGCCCACGTTGACCGCCACACCGACCAATACGCCGACCAACACGCCTACCGCCACAGTGACGGCGACACTTACCAATACACCGACTCCAACCATTACGACTATACCGACCAACACACCCACCGCAACGGTGACGGCGACATCCACTCCGACGGCGACGCCCACCGCTACTCCGACGGCGAGCGGCAGCGGCCTGCCCGCCCCGTGGCAGTTTACTGACGTGGGTTCGCCTTCTTTGCCCGGGTCGGCCGCATACGATAGCGGTGTATTCACCATCGCGGGCGCCGGCGAGGACATCTGGGACCTTTCGGATCAGTTTGCTTATGTCCATCAGGAAATCAGTGGAAATTGTACGATAATCGCGCGCGTGACCTCGCAGACCAATACGAACGCCTGGGCAAAAGCTGGCGTCATGTTCCGGGAGACCCTGGACGCCAACAGCAAGTTTGTGGACTTCGTGGTTACGCCGTCAAACGGCCTGTCGCTGCAGTGGAGGGATAGCGCCGGCGGGTATTGCGGCGCCGCAGCCCTGGGCAGTTATTCTTTTCCCGTCTATCTGAAACTGGAACGGACCGGGGACACGTTTACCGCCTACCAATCCAGCGACGGGAGCGACTGGGGCTCGGCCCTGGGGAGCCACAGCACTACCATGGCAAGTTCCGTCAAGGTGGGCATGTGCGTGACTTCCAATGTTACCGCTTCCCTGTGCGCCGCCACCTTCGATAATGTCAACGTTTGGGGGGCGGTCCCGCCTACGCCCACATTGAGCGCCACACCGACCAACACTCCCACGCCGTCCTACAGCTCCACACCCACCAATACACCAACCCCAACCATTACGGCTACGCCGACTCAAGCGACCGGCAAAAAGCTGGGCATAAATATTAGCGGCGTGTGTGACTTCGGGACGGAATTCATCTGGGTGAATTTCGCCAAATACATGAGATACGAACCCTACCCCTCCGACCTGCCGAAATCGCAGTTCGACGAGAACGGTTATCCCCTTTACCTGAATTCCGGCCAAGAGTTATGGCTTGGTTTCGGCGACGGCACCGGGCAGATATGGCCCACGGGCCAGTATCATATCTTCTATGACGGTGAAGGGACCATCCAATCCCGGAACAGCAATGCGTCTCTGGCGCAGGACCTGGGCGGCGGCCACCTGGTGTTCAATGTCTATCACAATGCCGAATCCTGGGTGGGCTGGAAGATTACGGCCACCAATCCTTCGAACCGTCTCAGAAACTTGCGGATCATCTTCCCGGGTTTCGAAGGCGTCTATGAGACCCAGCCCTATCACCCGACGTTTATCAACAACTGGCAGCATTTCAGCGCCATCAGGGCGATGGATCTGCTGGGGACCAACAATTCACCCGTGGTCAACTGGAGCGACTTTTCCACGCCCAATTACATTGTTCAGACGGGCAATTCCTGGGTTCACGGTGTCTCCCCCGAACTGCTCGTGGATCTTTGCAATGTCACCAACAAGGATCTCTGGGTCTGCATCCCCCACCAGGCAACGGATGCCACGGTTACCCAGTTTGCGGCCATGGTGAAGGAAAGGCTTAATTCCAATCTCAAGGTTTATCTGGAATATTCCAACGAGTGTTGGAACTGGATGTTCCAGCAGACCGCCTATTGCCGGGATAGGGGAGTGGAGCTTGGCTTGACTACGGCGGGAGCTTTGGAATATTATACTTACCGCTCCGGCCAGATCTGGAAAATTTGGGAAAATGTCTGGGGCAGCGAGGCCAACCGCGTCCTGAATGTCTTCGCCAATCAAAACGGCAATACTTACTGGAGTGAAATCGCCCTGACCGCCTGGATAAACGATCCCAGATATAATCCAGCCGGCGCAAGGCCCGAAGTTTTCTCGACGGCTCCATATATTCATACCGAATGGACCAATACTTCAGCGCCGTTGGCCGATTTCTTCAATCACGTAATGGTCACGGATATCCCCAATCTCTTTAACAACAATATTATTCCGGATTACAATTTGTCCGTCAGCCTCAATCTGGACTTCATACCTTACGAGGGAGGCCAGCACTTCGTCTCGCCCGAAAACCAGGCGCTGACGGATTATTTTATCGCGGCAAACCGCGATTCGGGGATGAGGTCCGTGTACAATCTCTATTTCCAGAACTGGTACAATGTCACCGGAGGCAAGTTGTTCGTCCATTATGCTTCCTGCGGCACCTATGGTCAATGGGGTTCATGGGGCGCCCTGGAGCGGTATAATCAGGCTTACAGCACGGCGCCCAAGTACCTCGCGCTCCATGATTATTTAAATATTACACCATAAAATGCTATTTAAAATTTTGATCCGCTTGCCGAAATAAATAATTTATAAGAGTATATCGGATTCCGCAGCCCGGCAGATTCTTCCTGCCGGGCTGCCAACCTTTCTTGCTTTCCCTGTAAGCCGCCAAGCTTGGTATTTTCGCCGTTTCCGGCGGTATTTAGAATTTTTGTCCGCTTGCCGAAATAAATATTTAAGAGTATGGCAGATTCTTTCTTAGGGCTGCAGCCCGGGGTTTAATTCAATCAGGTAAATAATTGTGATTCGATATCAATATCATTATTGATTTCAATACACCGCCGGAAATTTGCCGGCAAAAATTAAACATGGGGAGGAATGAGGATGAAAAAAAGCAAAGGGATCATCTGGGTTATGTTTGTGGCGGGGGTCATCCTATCATCCGCCGTGTCCGGCGGAATCGTGGAAGGGGCTTCCAGGCCTTATGAAGTAAAATTAACCCAAAAATTCAAGGGAAAAACTATCACATTCTGGCAAGGATCGGATGAAACCGATGTAATCTACACCGTGGCCAACCGGAAGCTGATGGCCAAAAACCGCAAGGCGTTTGAAGAGAAGACGGGCGTCAAGATCAATATGGTAAAAGTTACCGGCAGCGTTGACGACATCAAGAAAAAAACCATCGCCGCCATCACCGCGGGCAACGGCCCGGACATCGTCTTTTTCGACAATGGCTGCAGGCCGGCCTGGATTTTAAAGAAACTGCTCATTCCGTTGTCGGATTATATCGATTTCAACGACAAGGCTTTCATGGCGGCTACGGATGCATCGCCGCTTTCAATCAAGTATATGACCTGGAAAAAGAAGGTTTACGGCATCAACGGGCCGGAGTTTGCGGACCGCCTGTACTACAATAAAGAACTGTTTGAAATCAACGGCCTGGAAGATCCGGCGGCGCTTTACAAAGCCGGCAAATGGAACTGGGATAAATTTTTGGAGCTTGCAAAAAAACTGACGCAGGATACGGACGGAAACGGCAAAATCGACCAGTACGGCTACCAGTCGTGGCTTGCGGATCAATGGTTTTTAACCAACGCCGTGGAATGGGTGAAATATGAGAAAGGGAAGTATGTCTTCGGCGGCGAGGATGAGAAAGTATATTACACTTTGCAGTTCATTTACGACATTGTATTCAAACATAAGATCGCTCCCCGGGTGTGGTGGGAACCCAGTCCGCAGGTGCAGTTTTTTAAGGGAAAAGTGGCCATGGATTACTGGGGCTACTGGGAAATGGTTGAGATGAAGAAGCAGATGGGTAAAAAGCTGGGGATCGCGCCTTTCCCCGCGGGCCCTTATCTGAAGGGAAGAAAGAGCGCCGACCGCTGCGAATTGAATCTCATGGGCATCACGGCGTGCTGCAAAAATCCGGAACTGGCCGCGCTGTTCATCAAATGGCTGAGGGTGCCATCCGCCGAAGAGAAGGCCGCTTTCGAAAAGGAGATGATCGCGTTATACGGCGATAAGGCGACGTGGGACCTGGTCCGGGAAATGAACAGGAACGCCATGGTTTTAAACAGCCGCGGCTGGGGAAGACTTCCGGACATATTAAGCAATATTACTTATATCGAAAACCAGACGCCGGCCCAGGCCGTGCAGTCTATTAAAAAAGTGGCGCAGGGGGAAATAGACAGTATTTTTGCGCAAGAAGGCAAAAAATAGGAATTTATAAAATAATTTTTTTCTGCGTGCATGCATGCAGCTAAGCGCCGGTATTTAACCCGGCGCTTAGCTGCATTTTGCATCTCTTCTATATCATTCAACATTCGAATCTTTATTTCAATGCAGCGATCAATATTTTCAAGGATGTCAAATCCCAAAGTCGAGTAATGCGAATATAAGAATAATTTGCGGTGCAACTAAATTTTATGTCTTGCCGCGAAATATTGACAGCCTAATGATACCGCCGCATACTATATTTAGTAGCAAAACCTTGAACAACGCAATTTGTTTTAATAATTTTTATTAGAGTTATATTTATTATCTGGTATAATATATTATTATTACTTAACTTTCGCATAAGGATGATGCTCATGTCCATCAGGGAAAAATTTTTTCAAGCCATGCGCAGGGAAAAGGGAGGTTTCGTCCCGTTTGAGTTCTCCCTTTGTCCTTCGCTTTACGAGGAATTCAAGAGAAGGACCGGGGCGGAAGATTACGCGGAATACTATAATTTTCCCGCGCGCGTGCTCTGGCTGCAGTTTACCGGTAATAAAGAAAAATACCGGGCTTTTTACCCGCCGGGCAGTGATTTCTATTTGGATGGCTGGGGCGTGGGTTATAAAAGCGGTTCCGTGGCTCATTTTACGGAGATGCAACACCCCATGGCCGGTTTTTCGTCCCGCGCGGAATTTGAGAGCTATCCATATCCCGACCCCGATAAAGATTACGATTTAGGCAGCCTGCCTCAACGGGTCCGGGAGCTAAAAAACCGGGACCTGATAGCGGTGGCCGGCATGGAGTGCACCATCTTTGAAATCTCCTGGTATCTGAGGGGTATGGACAATTTTATGGTGGACATGGCTTTAAACCCGGATTTGGCTGTCTGCCTTTTGGATCACATCGAAAAGATCAGTTGCAAATTTGCCTGTTATTATGCCAGTGCCGGATTCGATGTGTTGAGGTTGGGCGACGACGTTTCCACCCAGCTTGATATGATGATGAGCCCCGCCATGTGGAGGGAGTTTATTAAGCCGCGGCTTGCCGCAGTGATCAACGCGGCCAGATCCGTCAAACCGGACATACTTATTTTTTATCACGGGGACGGCAATCTGCAAAAAATCATCCCGGACCTGATCGGGATCGGGGTGGACATCCTTAATCCGGTGCAGCCGGAATGTATGGATCCTCTTGAAATCAAGAAGCAATATGGCGACAGGCTTTCCTTTTGGGGTACCATAGGGACGCAAACCACAATGCCTTTCGGCACTCCGGCGGAGGTCAAAGAGTATTGCCGGAAAATGATCCGGGAAGTGGGAAAGGGGGGAGGACTTTTTTTAGCCCCCACCCATGTACTCGAACCTGAGGTGACGTGGGAGAACATAGAGGTTTTTATTAATGTGGTTAGGGAATATAACGAAACTGGGGTATAGCGTTCGCTGTCAGATGATAGCAAATAAAGTAAATCGGATCGAATTTTCACCTGGAGGCAATCACCTGAAAAGGGGGAGTAGAGATGTCGGGAAATATGAACGGAAAGATGCCGAAAATCGGCATTCGCCCGGCTATCGACGGCCGGCGTAAAGGCGTGCGTGAATCTCTTGAGGATCAGACCATGAATATGGCCAAGGTCACGGCGGATTTGATCAGTCGGGAATTAAAACACCCAAACGGCGTGCCGGTGGAATGCGTGATCGCCGATAACTGTATCGGCGGGGCGGCGGAAGCTGCGCAGGCCGCGGAGAAATTCGCCCGGGAGGGCGTGGGGATTTCCATCACGGTCACGCCTTGCTGGTGTTACGGCGCGGAAACCATGGACATGGATCCCTTGATTCCGAAAGCGGTATGGGGCTTCAACGGCACGGAACGGCCGGGAGCGGTTTACTTGGCGGCCGTACTGGCCGGCCACAATCAGAAGGGCCTGCCGGCCTTCGGCATTTACGGGCGCGACGTACAGGACGCCGGGGATACCAGGATACCCGCGGACGTCAGGGAAAAACTGCTGGCTTTCGCAAAAGCGGGCTTGTCGGTGGCTACTATGCGCGGCAAATCATATTTGGCCATGGGGGGAGTATCCATGGGCATTGCGGGATCCATCGTGGATCCCGGCTTTCTGGAAAATTACCTGGGCATGCGGTATGAGATGGTTGATACCAGCGAGTTTATCCGGCGCATGGAAGAGGGGATATTCGACGGCAAGGAGTTTGCCCGGGCTTTGGCTTGGGTCAAAGAGAATTGCCGGGAGGGGCTGGATAAAAATCCGCATCAAAAATCCCGGGCTCAAAAGGATCACGACTGGGAGACGGTGGTCAAAATGACTATAATTGCCAGGGATCTAATGATCGGCAATCCGGTTCTGGAACGATTGGGCTTCGGAGAGGAGGCTTTGGGGCATAATGCCTTGTTCGCGGGATTTCAAGGACAGCGCCAGTGGACTGACCACTTCCCCAATGGCGATTTTTTGGAAACCATGTTGAACACCTCTTTCGACTGGAACGGCATCCGGCAGCCGTTGATTATGGCGACTGAAAACGATTATTTAAACGGTACAGTCATGTTGTTCGGGCATTTACTGACGGGGACAGCCCAGATCTTCTCGGATGTCAGGACTTACTGGAGCCCGGAAGCGGTAAAACATGTGACCGGGAAAGAATTAACAGGCCCCGCGGAAGGCGGGATTATCCATCTTATCAATTCCGGAGCAACCTGCCTTGATGGGACCGGGGAACAAAGCAGGGACGGTAAGCCGGCCATCAAGCCCTACTGGGAGATCACACCCGATGAGACTAAAAAATGCCTGGAAGCAGCCAGATTCTGCCCGGCAGTCCTGGAATATTTCCGGGGCGGAGGTTTTTCCACCACCTTTGTGACGAGGGGCGGCATGCCCGTAACCATGTCCCGGGTCAATATCGTCAAGGGGCTGGGCCCGGTGCTGCAGATTGCGGAGGGTTTTACGGTGGAGCTGCCGGAGGACCAGGGCAAGGTATTGATGGACCGCACCGATTCCACCTGGCCTACGACTTGGTTTGCGCCCATTCTGACCGGTAGCGGCCCGTTCCGGGATGTCTATTCGGTCATGAACAACTGGGGCGCGAACCACGGCGCCATCAGCTATGGGCATATCGGCGGGGATTTGATTACGCTCGCTTCCATGCTGCGTATTCCGGTCTCCATGCATAATGTACCGGAGGAAAAAATATTCAGGCCCAGCGCCTGGGGCGCTTTCGGGGCCATGAATTTGCAGGAGGCGGATTACCGCGCTTGCGCGGCATACGGACCGCTGTACGGGTGAGAAATTTTATTCACGCTTCCCCTTCCAGCAGGAGCCTGCTGCGTTCATCAAGCCCGTCCGCGTCGTCTATGGTAAATTTAAGGCCGTTGATATCCGTCAGGACCACTTTTTTCCCGGGAAGCCACCGGATATCCTGCCTGTCCTTGACATAAATGACCCTGTCCCCCCTGTCGGTTTTGATGCGCCAGGTGGTCATGCCGTGACTCACCTTGACGTGGCTGACGGCAAGGATGCGTGTGGCCAGCGCTGCGTTTTCCAGATCCTCTTCAATGACTTTGCGTGAATCGGCATCAAGCAAGCTCAGGTCATAAATTATTCCCAGTTCTTCCTCGGATTCGGATTGTATGATGACGCACATCCCCGGAGATGTCAGCGGAAAGGCGCGCACAGGGCGAACGTTGCGGTGCGCGATTTTTCCGTTTATCAGCATCAGGATCCTGCGAAAATTATCGCGGATAAAACATAGACCCGCCGTAGCTATTTCCGTATATTCATTTTCGCGCCATGCCTCATTGCTGTTCATTTACAGTCACCCTCCCACGGCGATGATTTGATTGTTTTGGGTTTGGATGTCGCATAACCGTCTAAATAGTCCGTCATCCTTGGCCAGCAGTTCTTCGTGAGTGCCTATTTCCGCTATTTTGCCCTGATCAAGCACGATAAGCCGGTCTGCATTGCGCAAGGTGGAGAAACGGTGGGCGATGGCAAAGGTGGTCCTCCCCTGAATCAACCTTTCGACAGCCTGTTGTATGCTGGCCTCGGTCTCCGTATCCACGCTGGATGTGGCTTCGTCCAGAATCAAAATTTTGGGATCCTTCAGGATGGCCCTGGCTATGGCGATACGCTGCCGTTCGCCGCCGGAGAGGCGCTGGCCCCGCTCACCCACCATGGTATCGTAGCCTTCCGGCAGTCTCATGATGAAGCCGTGAGCGTTGGCCGCCTTGGCTGCGCGGATAATGCTCTTCAGATTCGCATCCGGATTGCCGTAGGATATGTTTTCCGCGATGGTGCCGTGGAATAAAAACGGTTCCTGCAGGACTACGCCTATTTGCCGGTGAAGTCCGGCCAGAGGTAAAGAACGTATATCGCGGCCGTCGATCTCGATGGAGCCTTTCAGCACTTCGTAGAAACGGCAAAGCAGATTGATGGTGGTGCTTTTGCCGGCGCCGCTCTGGCCTACCAGGCCTATCATTTCCCCGGGTTGGACCGTAAAGGATATGTCATCCAGGACAATTTCCGAGGGATCGTATCCGAAGGAAACGTTTTTAAAGGCGACTTTCCCTTTGATTTCAGGCATATTTTCCGCCCCGGCGGTATCTTGTACTCCGGGAGCAGTATCCAGCACGTCAAAGACGCGCTGCGCGGAGGTAAAGGCCCTTTCCAGCCTGCGGCTTAAACGGCTCAGGTTGTTGAGCGGCCCGTAGAAGCGCCATAGGTAGCTGATGAAGGCGATGAGAGTGCCCAGGGTGACGCCTTGGCCGGTAATAACCTGGTATCCGCCCATTCCCCAGATCATGACAGTCCCCAGGGAAGTCGCGAATTCAGTCACGGGATGGAACATGGAAAAACTTTTGGCGTTGTCTACGCTGGATTCCATATAGTCCAGGCTCCTGCCGGTAAAACGGACGATTTCCCGCTTCTCCTGGGCGAAAGCCTTTACCACGCGGACACCCGGAATCACATCGGAAAGGAGAGAAGTCATGCGCGAACGTTTGCGCCATACCCGGTGAAACTGGCGGCGGATTTTCCGCATGAACCTGATGATAAAAAACGCTACAAAAGGCGCAGGCAGCAGGGTAATCAGGGTAAGACGCCAGTTCATGGCGGCCATGATGGAAATAATTACAAGGATGGACATGCTGTCCCGGATAAAATCCTGAAAGCCCTCGGTAAGGAAATCCTGCAGGTTGCTAGTATCGGCGCTTATCCGGTCCATGATCCAGCCCGTCTCGTGCTGGTCATAGAAATCCAGGGAAAGGAGCTGCAAGTGGTTATACATGTCGCAGCGCAGGTCGTGAGTGATTTTTTCGCCCAGCCAGGCCATGAAGTAGGAGCGGATGCCGGAAAAAACGGAAGTGAAGAGATGAATGCCGAAAATGCTGAAAATGATGAGGACAAGCATTTGCAGGTTGTGTGTGGGGATAATGGTATCCACCAGGATCTTGGTAAGTATGGGCTGCGCCATATCGAGCCCGGTGATGAGGAACATCAAGACAAGTCCCGCCCCCATATACCAAAAATACGGCTTGACTTTATGGATAAGCCTGGCGAATATTTTCCCCTTATCGATGCAATCGGGGCACACCCCCACCCAATGCGGGATGGGCTTTCCGCATGTCTCGCAAACTTTAAGCGCCTGGCCGAAACCGCCCCATTTCCCTCCCGGTTTATGAGGAGCTTGCCGTTGCTTGTCAGACATACCGGTAAATCTTTCCACGGCTTTTTGGAAACTGTCTGCCCTGTTGCGGGTAAAGTGGGCGATGGTTACGGAGGTTTCCGCCGTAACCGCTTCCAGGCGGGAGAAGCCGTGAAAATCCCGGCGGGAGAAGCCGTGAAAATCCCGGCGGCCGATGGAAACGATGCCGCCAACAGGGATGCAGAGTTCTCCGGTGATTGCTTTTTCCGCAAGTTCAACGGAAATAATCCGTTCATTGGTCACGATAAAATAAGCCTCGCCGAATTTCCCGCTAAAGCCTATATCCGAGGGGACCACCGTCTGCAGCTCCTCTGCGTCGGAAAGTATTGACCTTATAGCGGCCAGAGCGGCGGCCGGAATGTCGGGGAAAGACGCGTCTTTCCCGGCGCCGGGGGATGAAGCCGGGACCGCCATGATTGGATTTTTACCCATAATCCTTTTCTCCTTTCCCGTTCAATGTTGGTGAAGGCCTGTTTCCCTGAAATGGCGCCGGAGTTTGGCCAGCAGTTTGATTAAAGCATCCTTTTCCTTGACTGTAAGCCCGCTGCCCACCACCTTGAAAAGTTGTTTATGGGCGGGGAAAATGGTTTGGATCATAGCCTCCCCCTCCGGTGTCAATTTGGCCACCGTAATGCGCCGGTCTCGGCAGTTTTCGCGTTTTACCAGGCCGCGTTGTTCCATGCGATCGATCAGCCCGGTGATGTTGGCTTTGGTAACATGCAGACGCTTGCCGATTTCCGTAAAATTCAAACCCTTGTCGCCCATGGTTCTTAAGATAAGAAGCACATTCAATTGTACGGCGGTAAGACGCAGTTCCTTCAGCCCCCTGTCCAGATAAGGAAGGAGATAGGCGTGCGTGCGCATGATGCCGAAGACCAATAGAATATCCGAATCGTGCATGGCTTCTTCCGGTAAATGGGCTTCCTTATGCTGCTCCAAGGCTGTTCCTCTTTTCGATTGCTGCATAGAAAGTTAATATATTGACTATCCATATATTAACACAATATTATTTTAAAAACAACAAATATGACCGTCCTGCAGGATTTTTTTTTACAATGTGCAAATGAAACATAAAAGGCGGAAGTGAAAATCAAAAGGCGGAAAGCGGGAAACCGGAAAGCTTTATTGATTGGGGAGGCGGAAGGATGAAAAAAAAGCCCAATATTCTATTCATCATGTCCGACCAGCACAGATACGATTGCATGGGATACAGCGGCATTTATCCGGTTAAGACCCCCCATATCGACCGGATCGCAGCGGAGGGGATGCATTTTTCCCGGGCATTTACGCCGATCCCTTTATGCTGTCCGGCCAGGCAATGCTTGATCAACGGCCGGAGGCCGGAAACATTCGGCGTATACTGGAATTATAACGGCGGCGGTCTGCCCGCTCCCGGACTTAGACCCCAGGAATACGCCTGGCCGCGGCGCCTCAAGGAAGCGGGTTACTTAAACGGCCACATCGGCAAGTGGCATGTGAATCCGGAGTACGATCCCAGGTCTTTCGGTTACGATGCATACGTAAATGAGTGGGATTACCATAAATACAGGGAAGAGCGTTTTCCAGGAGTGAAATATAAAAACGGCTGGTTCGGCGAAGCCGATCCCCTGCCGGTGGAGCATTCGGCAACGCATTGGCTGGCGGGACAGGCCATCAAACTGATGGAGCGGTATGAATGCGACGGCGCGCCCTGGTACCTGCAACTGAATTTTCCCGAGCCACATCTTCCCTGCAGGCCTGCAGGGGAATTTGCGTCCATGTATGGGACCAGGGAAATACCAGTTTGGCAAAATTTCCGGGAGGAGTTTACTCATAAACCTTACATACAGAAGCAGCAGCTCTATAGCTGGGGGATCGAGAATTACAGTTGGAATGACTGGGCGCCGATTGTGGCCAGATATTACGGAATTATCAGCCAGATGGATCAGGCCATCGGAATGGTGCTTGATACTCTCGAAAGGTTGGGTGCTGCTGAAAATACCATCGTGATTTATACATCCGATCACGGCGATATGTGCGGCGCGCACCGCATGATAGACAAGCATTACGTATTATACGACGATGTGGTCCGGATCCCGTTGGCCGTGCGCTGGCCGGGTAAAATCAAGGCCGGTTCCGTCTGTGAAGAATTCGTATACAATGTGCTGGATCTTCCGCCTACCATCTTTGAGATACTTGGTTTTGCGCCGGAAGAGCATTTCCAGGGCAGATCCCTGCTCCGGCTGTTGGAAGGCCTAAATGTCCCTGATTGGCGCACTGAGGTCGTATCGACATACAACGGCCAGCAATTTGGCCTTTACACGCAGCGCATGCTGAGGGACAGAAGGTGGAAATACATCTGGAACACCACGGATGTGGATGAACTATACGATCTGGAACGGGATCCCGGGGAGCTTACGAATTTGATCCATGAACCGGAGTACGGTTCCCTGGTGGCGGAGATGCGCCGCAAACTATACGAAACGCTTCTTGCGGAGGGCGACAAACTGCCGGCGAACCCCTGGATGAAACATCAGCTTCTGGACGGAAAAAAAATTTGAAAGGGTGATCAGTTTTGCGTATTCTCTATCTGGATTTGGACACTTTGCGCCCGGACCACCTGGGTTGCTACGGTTATCATCGCAATACCTCCCCCAATATCGACAGTATTGCCGCTCAAGGCGTGAGATTCGATAATTATTACTGTTCCGACGCCCCCTGCCTGCCGTCGCGCACCGCGCTGATGACCGGCCGCTTCGGGATTCATACCGGCGTGGTGGGCCATGGCGGTACGGCGGCGGATGTGCGTTTGGAGGGGAAAACGAGGGGCTTCAGTGACTCTTTGGCCTGGAACAGTTTGCCGGCGTTTTTACGCTCCGCGGGTTTCAAAACTGTATCTGTAAGTCCATTTGCGCAGCGCCACAGCGCGTGGAGCTTTTACGCCGGTTTTAACGAGATGTACAACACAGGCATGGGAGGTATGGAATCGGCGGAGCATGTAACCCCTGCCGTACTTAAATGGATAGAACGAAACGCGGCGGAGGACAACTGGTTCCTCCACGTCAATTACTGGGATCCCCATACGCCATATCGCGCGCCCGAGAGTTTCGGGAATCCCTTCGCAACGGATCCTTTACCGGCTTGGCTTACCGGAGAGGTACTTGAAAAGCACCGCATGAAACCAGGCCCTCATGGGGCGCGGGAGATCAGTATGTTCGACAACAGGACGGATCCGCATTTTCCCCGCCAGCCGGGGGAAGTGAAGGATTTGAGGGAATTGCGCACGCTTTTCGACGGGTATGACTGCGGCATCCGGTATATGGACGGACATATCGGTGTAATTTTTGATGCTTTGCAAAAGCAGGGGGTATTCGATGATATCGCCGTGATCATCAGCGCCGATCACGGGGAGAACATGGGCGAACTGGGAATCTATGCGGAACACGGCACCGCCGATCACATAACCTGCAGGATACCGATGATCATCAAATGGCCGGGATACCAAGAGAGAAGCATTGACTGCGGTTTGCACTACAATCTGGATTTGATTCCTACACTCGCGGAACTCCTGGGCAGGGATCCCGCCGCATGCTGGGATGGCCGCAGCTTTGCGGGGGCGCTTTCCGGTAAACCCTGCGGGCGAGAGTTTCTGGTTCTCAGCCAATGCGCCCATGTCTGCCAGCGGGGTGTACGATTCGGCATCTGGCAATATATCAGGACATATCATGATGGCTACCACCTGTTTCCCTTAGAAATGCTCTTCGATATCGGCAAAGATCCCCACGAGCAATTCGATCTGGCTCCGGAATATCCCGATGTGTGCAGGGAAGCCGTATATTTATTAAATTCCTGGCACGACGCTATGATGCAATCCATGCCTTTCGATATTGACCCGCTTTGGACGGTAATCAAGGAAGGAGGGCCGTTCCACGCCAGGGGGCAGTTGCAAAGATACTGCGAATATCTGGAACAGACCGGGCGGGGAAGCGCCGTACCGGAATTGAAGAAACGGCATCCGTATGAATTCGGCGAGTAGCACCTTAGGGACGGATGTTTATGAAAATTAACATTATGATAGCCCCATATCGACAATGTTTTCATCTACATTGAACGGGTAAATCTGGCGCGAGATGCCGGTCACAGAAAGGTTCATGAGGAAAAGGATGGTGCGCATATGCCGCCCCTCAGTTTGCTCATCAAACCCGCCTCCGGGTTGTGCAATTTACGGTGTAAATACTGTTTTTATCATGATGTCAGCGTGTCAAGAAGCACCGAATCTTACGGATTGATGAGCACCGAAACACTTGAGACTATAGTTAAAAAAGCGCTCGGTTTCGCCGACGGCGCGTGCACCTTCGCTTTTCAGGGCGGGGAGCCGACTCTTGCGGGGCTGGATTTTTTCCGCCTGCTTATCGAATTCGAAAAAAAGTACAACAAGAAGCGCGTCCGGGTGCATAACGCCATCCAGACCAACGGGATCATCATTAATGATGCCTGGGCGCGGTTTCTGGCGGAAAACCGGTTTCTGGCCGGCGTCTCCCTGGACGGTCCCCAAAAAATCCACGACATGCACCGCATAGACGCATCGGGTGAGGGTTCTTTCAACAGGGTCATGCATGCCATCGGTTTGTTCGACCGTCATGGTGTTGAATACAACATTCTGACCGTGGTAAATGCCGCGGTGGCCAGGCATATTCAAAAAACATATGTATTCTTCAAGAAACACGGATTCCGTTACCTCCAGTTTATACCCTGCCTGGATCCCCTGCAGGAAAAACCCAGCGGGCATGATTACTCCCTGGCCCCGGAAAGGTACGCTAATTTTCTCAAAATCCTTTTCGATCTCTGGTATGCCGACGCGATAAACGGAACTCCCGTCAGCATTAGATATTTCGATAACCTGGCGCAGATGGCGCTGGGCTACCCTCCGGAAACTTGCGGCATGTTCGGCCAGTGCAAGTGCCAGTTCGTGGTGGAGGCGGACGGGGGGGTCTATCCATGCGATTTCTATGTGATGGATGAATGGCTGCTGGGGAATATAAGAGACATGGGGTTCCCGGAGCTTAAATTTTCCGAGAACTGCCGGAGATTTGAAAGCGTCTCCGGGCATGTCGAACCAGCCTGCAAGGAATGCCGGTGGTTCGCGTTCTGCCGCGGAGGGTGCCGCAGGAACAGGGAGCCTTTCCTTGGAGGGAAGCCGGTATCGAATTATTATTGCCGTTCTTACCGGGAGTTTTTCGAATATGCGGCGGAGAGGCTGCAAAGGGTGGCAGCGGTGCTTGCCTCCGGGATTCCGGGACCGCACAAATAAAGACAAGAAAAGTTGCGATACGGCGCGGATGGTAAGTGGCGAGGCCGGTGATGTGGATTTCACAGGTGTACAGATGTATTCCTTATTGAATAAACGTTAAACGCATGTAAACCCCGGCTTCGTGAAACAGAGCCGGGGTTTTGCCGTATTCGGATCATGCGTATTGTATTATTTTTACGACATCCGGCTGAGAAAATGTCGACTGAATCGGATATTCATTAAATAGAGAAGGACTTATAATTAAATCAACAAATATCTTGAAAGAGCAATTTGAGTTGTCATAATAATTTTACGTCTTGCCACTAATATCGATACCTGATGGTAGTAATATACTATATTTAGTGGCAATACCTTGAATTAAGGTAACAACGCAATTACTTTGAAAGCATTCGCATGTAAACTTTATAAGGAGGTGGGAAAAGCTGCAATAACTGGGGGATAAAAAATCCATAATAAAAGGAGGGTTAGAGAGAGATGGGAAAAAACAGGTTTACTTATTTGATGTATGTAACGGTTGTCACTCTGGTTTTTATTGTTGGATTATCCGCAACCGCCGCGGCGGCGATCAGGTATGAGGCGGAGAACGGCGCAACCAACGGGGAAGTGGAGAATTGGCCCAACGCTTCAGGAGGTCTGGCCGTAGGGCAGTTGGACGTCACCGGAAGGTACTCGCAAGTAACGGTAAATGTAGCCGGCGCCGGCGCCTATACCCTGTATATCCGGTACGCCAACGGTGGAACAGCGGCGCAGGGAAGTTTATATATTAATGGAACGCATGCGAATAATATCGGTTATGCAGCTACCGGAGGCTGGGGCGCCTTTGTGACGGCCGGTCCGATCACGGTAAATTTAAATGCCGGCAACAATACCATCAGACACCAAAAGGACAGCGGTGACGCCGGAGCGATAAACTTGGATTATTTTGAACTGGAGGGAGGCGCTTCGGTAACCCCGACTGCAACACCGACCAATACACCGACCAATACCCCGACTCCGACGATAACCTCATCGGGCATCCTTGGGAATAGCGCCGAAGGAACCGTGGTGGACAACACCACCGCCCATTATTATAACGCCTTTCGTTACCAGGACGGCGGCAGTTTTACGGTCAATAAGATGAGGATCAGGATGAACAGCGCGGGCACGGGGAGATTAAAACTGGCGATTTACGGCGATTCCGGCGGAAATCCCGGCAGCTTCCTAATGGGCACG
>JBLNCG010000015.1:0-133682 GCA_050260475.1 Bacillota bacterium | reverse complement strand
GAGCTTTGCTTTTCATTCTTTCCTAACATGACTATCATCTCCATAGATTGATAGTAACATTATTCGACATAAATTGCTTTTTTCCTTTAAATAAATTGGGTTTTTCACAACGCTTTTAGTGACAAGACGTAAAATTATCATCACAACGCAAATTGCTCTTTAAAATCAGGCCTCGGATTATTCCGCATCGGAAAAACCCAACCCGTTTTTATGGGGATCATTCCAATGATTACGGGGTGAATGACGGTATATTGGGACGCCCCTATCACCGATTATTCCTGTCCCTCCCCATTTATGCCGCCAAAATAGTGCGCCGGTCCGTAGTACAGACGGTGACGAAATAAGCTCCGGTGCCGAAATCATCACAATTTGGGAGACGGTATTGCTTTTGCGGTTCCCACGCCATTTCGCACCTCTATTAACTGTGATAGATGTTCCCCATCTTCCTTACTTCCTCCGCCACCTTAGCCCTCAACTCCGCCGGCCCCAGCGCTTCGGCGTGGCAGCCGAAGGACAGCACCCACTGCTCGATCTCCAACATCCCGCTGGCCTCGCAATAAAGGATCAGCGAACCGTCCGGCAGCTCTTCCATTTTTTCTCCGGGCTTCAGGGGCCGCTCCCGGATCCATTTGGCCTGGAAGGCGTCGAACCTGATTTCGGCATGGATTCTGTTCCCGCGCATAATTCCCCAGACGCCGTCCAGATATTCCTCCAGGCGGAAATCGGGAGGGTATGCGTATTTCTCCGGCAACTGCTTTAAGGAAAGGATCCGGTCCAGGGCGAAGATGCGCGGTTCATTGTGAATTTCACAATGGCCGATCAGGTACCAGGCGCCGTTGTAATAACGCAGATGATAGGGGCTGACGGTCCTCTCCTTTTTTTCGCCGGCGGAAATGGACCGGTAGTTAATCATCACCTTCTTCCGGGATTGGACGGCCTTCTGCAGAACTGCGAAATTCTCCGCCACCCGCAAATCCTCCCCGCGCAGGGGAGCGATGTTGAAGGAGACTATCTCCTCACAAACGGAGGGCGGCAAACCGGATTCGCCGTTTAACAGGTACCGAACCTTTTCGGTCAGGGAACGGAGATCCTTCTTAAAGGGCGTACCGTCGAGTTGGTCCAGCAGTTTCTGCCCCAGAAACAGCGCCACAACCTCCCCTTCAGAAAAGTGGCAGAGCGGCAGGGAAAAATCCTCGGTATAGTAATAGCCTTTACGCCAGGCATCATATGCGATGGGGGCGTGAAAGAAATCCCGCAGCTGCGCGATATCCCTTTCCACGGTGCGGGGATGCACCTCCAACTCCGCAGCCAGGGATTTGATATTCGGAAACCCGCCGGATTTAAGCCTCCTGTCTATTTCCCGTAACCGGACCACGGTGTTGCGGTTTGCGCGGCCATTGACTCCCATGACTGCCTCCTTATCATTAAACCGGCGGCTAAATATATCAACTGAAATTTCGGAATCCGAAATCTCCGGATGTATTCAGTCACCGGTTCCATAAAAGAAAAATCCCCCGCAATTAACCTCCTTCCGCTGTCCGATAAGGAAGGCTGACTGGGAGATTTTTTGTCCCGAGTCATTTTTTTGTTTGCACCGATACCATATTTTTCGGTTGCTTTGCGGTTTTTCTTTAATGAGGCAAATTGCGTTGTTACATTAATTCACGGTCTTGCCGTTAAATATAGTGTGCGGCTACCATTAGGCTATCGATATTTAGTGCCAAGATGTAAAATTATCATAACAACGCAAATTGCTCATAAATCAGGATCCGCGGATGGAATCCCCCTTGGCACTTCCGTGACCTGTATTTTCCTGACTTCAAACTGAACCTCCAGGCGTTTCAATGCTCTCCATGGATCCATATGAACGCCGCAGATGAAGATGTCGACAGCGGCGTAACCCAGCTCGGGCCAAGTATGTATGGCCAGATGCGATGCGGAAATTACCACCACCCCGCTGATCCCCTGGGGTTCAAATTCGTGGAAAATACTGCCTACCGCCTCCGCGCCGGCTTCCTTTACCGCATCAAGCATCAACTGTTCAACTTTCTTCGGATCATTGATTTTTTCCCGGTTGCAGCCCCAGAATTCGGCCAGCAATTGTAAACCCAGGGGCTTATCAGCTAATAACATCAGGATTTCCTCCGCACTTAGGAATTGGGATTATTATGATTCCCGCACCCTCGCGATTTTCATCGCTCCCTCCGATCTGACCTGCAGTTCGTAGCATGCGTCCGGCCCGAAGATCCCGCCCATTTCCTGCAGGTATAAAGGGAGCTTATCCTCGGGTACAAACGCCTGAATTGTGCCGGCAAATCCTCCGCCATGCACGCGCCAGGCTCCCCTGCCCTTCAGGATCCTTTCCGAAACCGCTAGGGCCAGGGCGATCTCCTGGCGCCGGGAATCCCCTGGTATGTAACAATTTTGGCAAAGCATCCATGAACTGTATCCGGACTCGATAACCAGACGGAGAAAACCGCCAAAATCCTTTTTCTCGAGGGCATCCACTTCATCCGCCACCCGCCGGTCATCGGCGTAAAAATGGAGCGCCCGTAAAATAGCCCGGTCGGACACCTTGGTGCGTAAAAACTTCATGTTTTGCAGCACTTTATCCCCGGAAAATTCCCTGAGTACCTGTCCGCCTAAGGCTCTGGCCACATCCTTCATCTCATGTTCCAGGGCTGCGTAATCCTCGTTCAGACTTGTATGGTCCCCTCCGGTATTGGTTATTACCAGCCTGTATCCGCTTGCCGCGAAATCAAAATTGATTTTTCGCACCACCGGTTTGGCTTGATCCGCGAAATCTATGGTGACGAACCCCCCCACCGCGGAAGTGGTCTGATCCATCAAGCCGCAAGGTTTTCCGAAGTGGACATTTTCAGAGTACTGTCCGATCTGCGCCAGTTGCAATGCGTCCAGCCGGCCGCCATTGTATAAATGATTGATGACGGTCCCCACCAGCACTTCAAAGGCGGCGGAAGAACTCAGACCGGATCCTTTGGGAACACGGCTTGCTAAAACAGCATCGAATCCTCCTATCCTGTGCCCCATCTCCTTAAAGCGCGCCGCCACGCCCCGCACCAGCGCCGTCGATGTGTACCTTTCATCCCGCACCGGGGAAAGCTGCTCCACATTCACTTCAACCGTCGGATGTCCCTCCGAACGGACGGTGATCACGCCGGATTCAGTCACGGCCGCCGCCGCTACAATATCCAGGTCCACCGCCGCCGCCAGTACCCGGCCGGAGTTATGATCCGTATGGTTCCCCCCCACTTCGGTGCGGCCCGGTGCGGAAAAAAGATCCACCTCTCTCTGTCCGGGAAAAGATGACCGGAAATCTTTCAACAGAGTCTCATACCTTTTCTTTTGAGCCTCCAGAACCTCCGGACGCTTCCCGTAAAGCCGGGCCAGGCTTGAATCGAAACCGCCACCCTGTAAAGCGCGCAACCATTTTTCCACCTCAGACATTTCGGACATTCCCTCCATCATCCGGTCTACCCCCGCTTTACCGCCAATTCACGGATGGAAGCGGACATATAATCGATGGCTTCCATGGTGAGCCGCGGATGAATCGGCAGAGTGACGTATTTTTCAAAAGCCTCTTCCGCCGTAGGGCACTCCCCTTCGCAATGCCCGCGCTGACGGTAAGGGCCCGTCAAATGGATCGGCATATAATGGGACCAGGCCTTGATCCCCTTCCCCGTGTAAAGCTCCCACATGAAGTCCCGCTTTGAAAGGGGAAAATCCTTTTCCACCTGGAGGAGGTAAAGGTGATATACATGCTTTCCGCGCGGATCTTCATATGGGAGGGTCAACCCGTCGATCCCGCCCAAAGCGGCAGTCAAGCGGGAAGCCAGGGCCCTTCGCCTTTCGTTGAATCCGTCCAGTTTTTTCAACTGCTCGATCCCGGCCGCGGCCTGCATGTCGGTCATCCGAAAATTGTAGCCGATGTCGTCGAACTGCAGCTTCCAGTATTCCCTGCCCATAGGATTTTTTAATTCGTCAATGGACAGATATTTGTCACTTTCGCCGTAAATCCTGCAGCAAAGTGAGCGGTAGGATAATATTTTTTCAAAATATTCCCTGTCTTTGGCGGTAACCATGCCGCCTTCCCCCAGTGTGGACATGTTTTTCTGCTGGTGGAAGCTGAAGACGCCCATATGCCCCAGGGTTCCCGATTTTCGCCCCTGATACTCGCCGCCCGGATTGTGGGCGCAGTCCTCGATGACCACCAAGCCGCGCTGTCCGGCTATTTCCATGATGCGATCCATGCGGCAGCATTGACCGTAAAGATGCACCGGGACAATGGCCTTGGTGCGGGGGGTGATTTTATCCGCGATGCGCTCCGGATCCAGGTTGAGCGTACGCGGTTCGACATCCGCGAAAACCACCTCCGCTCCCAGGGCCGTAAAGGCCATCGCCGTGGCCACCCAGCTCAAGGGAGTGGTGATGACCTCATCGCCGGGTTTCAACCCGGCGGCAAGGCCCGCCAAAAAAAGCCCCGCCGTGGCGGAGGTTACCGCAAGGGCGTATTCCGCGCCGCAGTATGCGGCAAACTCCCGTTCAAATTGCTTCACCCTTTTCCCGCAGGATGGCGCCATGTCCCGCAGGCATGAAAGCAGGGCGCCCGCCTCTTCCTGTCCGTAAATGGCGCCGTGCGCGACTTCCAACTCATGCACTACTCTGGGTTTTTCCATTCAGTACCGCCTCCGGTTTTTTCTTCTTTCAACGCCCGCCTCACCGCTTCCTCGGCACTGGGAAGCGGCGTGTAAAGAATTCTGCGGGCCTTGGCCACATCCAGTACGCCGTTTTTATGCCTGGGCGCTCTGTTTCCCCCTTCCGAATCCCGGACCTGCCTGCGGATGGAATCCGCCGGATATCCCGAGTTTTCCGCGATACGGCGCGCCAAATCAAAGCGGCTTGCCGCCGATGTGGCGCCTAGGTGCATGATGCCTTGAAACCTGTTTGCCGCAAGCTCTAAAATACATTCGGCCAGAGTATATACATCCAGCGGCGTCCGGACTTCTTCCACCGGGCAGAGGATTTCTTCCCCGGATTTCAGCTTTCCGCTTATGACATCAAGAAAGTTTTTCCGCCTGCCCTCGGGCGAATATCCCAATATCAAAGAGATACGGATGACCGCCGCAGAAGGGCATGCCGCCAGTACGACTTTTTCCGCTTCCATTTTCGTCCTGCCGTAGAAATTTACCGGTGCGGGAAGATCCTCCTCCCGATAGCCGCCCTTCTCGCCGTCAAATACCGCGTCGCTGGAGAAAAAGATATGCCTCGCCCGGCTCGCCGCGCAAGCTTCGGCGGCATATTCCGCCCCTTCCACATTGATGCGCCTGGCCAGCTCCTTTTCCCGCTCCGCCAGATCGATGTCGGATATTGCCGCGGTATTTACCAGCGCATCGGGCTTTAAATCGCGCACCATTCTATTAACGGCGGCCCGATCTGTGATATCCACAGTAAACCAAGACGGTCCGGAATTTTCGTAGGCCTCCGCAATAAACACATCCCAGCCGTTGGCTGTAAAAAAACGGTTTAAATACCCCCCGATAAATCCTCCTCCGCCTAATATAAGAATTTTTCTTCTCATCATGCCCTCTTAAAAGTTTTTTCATAAAAAGAAATAGGACCCCGGCGAACGAAAACCCCTTGACGGGGTTTTCGTTCGTTATTTCTGAACGTAAGGTTTAAGGGGATTCCAATCCGGAAATTTCAGATCATCCAGGCTTACTTTGTATCCTTTTTTGATCGCATCTGAGAATCCTTCTTCCACCGCCTTGTTCATACGGGCCTCCAGGTTTTTTAACGCGCCGGGGATGTCCGTAATCTGCCCGCTCAGGATGCCGTAAAAAACATCGAACTGGCTGGGCAGATCATATTTGACCGCCACGTTCGCCAGTTCCGGATTGCGCAGGAACGGATTGGGGCCGTTCATGCAATATTTGGCCATGGCAAGATACTGCCCGAACTGCCTTGTCCTTGCGTATTCAGGCTTATTCGCCGCGGCAAAAGTGGAAATACCGCCCGCTTTAACCCAGCGAACTCCCACGTCCTCGCGGGAAAACCAGGAAAGTACCTTCCAGGCCTCTTCCGGATTTTTAGCGCAGGAACTCATCCCATACCACGAACTGGCGGCATTGCCGGGGCAAAAACCGCGGTACCCCTTTTTATCCGGAGGGGGGATCATGATGCACTCATAATCCTTAAAATTAGGATGCGTGCCTCCCCAGCCCTGCATCACCCACTGGCCGCCCATGATCATGCCGATTTTTCCGTCCGCGAAAAGGCTCCGCATCACCTCGTCCTCCATGGAGAGGTAGCCGGGATAGATGGAGCCGTCTTTTTTCAGCTTGAGCACGAAGTCGAACATCTCAAGCACCGCCTTGTTGTGGAAGCTGTGCTTTCCGGTGCGATAGTCCACTTCCAGATTGACGCCCTGCACCCCGCCGTTGCATCCGGCCACCCGCGCCCATTCGAACATAAAGGTCGGAAGGAGCCTGTCAGGGCTGCGGAACATGCCGAAACCGTAAAATTCCCCTTTGCCCTTTTCCGTGATGATTCTGGCGTCGTTTGCGACATCGGCCCAAGTCTTAGGAAGCAGCGTATGGCCTTTTTGATCGACCAGGCCGGCTTTCCTGAACACCTCGTTGTTTATATACAACTGGCACCAGTATTCATTCCCTCCGAAGGGAAAGGAATAGTATTTATTGCCGTACATATTGATGCCGTTGACAAAGGCGCCCTTTGGGTAACGGGTGATGAATTTTCGGTCCACCCATTTATCCAGAGGATGAAAATATCCGTTTTGCATCCACACGGTTTGCTGCTCTCCGGGAATAGCCAGCAAATCCGGCAAACTGGACGATCGGAAAGCCAGATTGACCGCCTCCTGATATCTGGACCCGGTGGCGATTCTCGACCTTTTGACTTTAATATGGGGATATTCCTTTTCCAGGTTCCGCAGTTCGTTGTCGATAAATTTCGACTGCACCACAAACCAGTCCCACATGGTGACGGTTACGGGCTCCGGCGCGGCAGCCTTGATATTGGCCGTTAAAATTACCGCAAAGAGAACTGGAATCAACATTTTGACCCACTTTAACAAGTAATTCACCCCTTTTTTCTTCGGATTCCCTTTTCCCCGGCGCCAACCGCAGGTTATTAAAATTCGCCGTTTTTTATTTTTATCCTGCGCGCTTTTTTCGCGCGGTCAAATAACTACTGCCGCTTCCCTTCCCTGCAAAGCAGGATGCCGCTTGCTTATCTCTCCACAACCTCCAGCGATCCGAAGACCACATTGGCCTCGATCTCCAGATGCTTTTTCCCCTCCCTGTAACCGGCTGTTTTGTACGTATTGCCCCCCAGGACCTGTACGCCGTCGTTGGGAAGCTTGGCGCTGGCGAAAGCGGCGGAGACATGCACGAGCACCGGCATGTCGGGATCTATCTTGATGACTCCGGAACTGAACACAAGGTCGATCGTAGTTTTCACATCCCCCGCGGCAAGCTGGACCTCGGTCAGATCGAATTCGCCGCTTCCGAATATTACAGTATTATCTTTCGATAAATTGGCGCCGTCCACATGAACATTGCCGAAGATGCCCGGATGCCCGTCTTTGATCCGGAAACCGCCCGTCAGAATAACGACCCCGTAATAAATAAAGATAAATGCCACCGCTACCCTCACTACCGGAATCTTCCAATGAAACACGGCATTGATCATGGTGCCCAGGCCGACCAGAATCAATATCCCTCCCCAGAAAACGCCGCTGTTTGACCAGTCCATTTTCATGATAAACCTCCTTAATTTAATTTTACCCGAACAGGCGCAATTGATCCGACTCCATCAACCCTTCAAGGCAGCCATGTTTGCCCAGCACCTCGATGACCGCGGAACTGAGACGAGCTCTGGCCTTTAAATCCTCCACCGAAGTGAAATAGTGCTTTTCCCTCGCCTCGACGATATTGGACGCAGCGCTTTCCCCCAACCCCTGAAGGGATTTCAACGGCGGAAGAAGGCCGTCCGGAGTGATATTAAATTTATCCGCAGACGACTTGTATAAATCCACCCGGAGGAACCTAACTCCGCGCAACATGGCTTCATATACGACCTCCAAAATGGTGTAAAGGTTGCCGTCCTTGGCGGTTAATTCGCCGCCCTTTTTGCGCAAAGCCTCCATGTGATCCCGGACGAATCCCGCGCCCCGCACCACCAGATCCGCATCGAACTCATCGGCCCGCACGGTAAAATATGAACTGTAAAAGGCCCCGGGATAATAAACCTTGAAATATGCTATGCGCAGAGCCATCAATACATAGGCGGCGGCATGAGCCTTGGGAAACATATACTTTATTTTCTGACAGGAGCTCATATACCAGTCCGGGATGCCGCTTTTTTTCATTTCTTCGTAATCTTCCTCCGCAAGCCCTTTGCCTTTGCGTACCTTTTCCATGATCTTGAAGGCCGTCTTCGGCTGCATTCCCTGATAAATAAGATAATTCATAATATCGTCCCTGGTGGAGATAACTTCGGACAATGTGACTTTCCCGGCGCGGATAAGCTCCTGGGCGTTCCCCAACCAAACCCCGGTTCCGTGGGACAGGCCGGAAATATACACCAGTTCCGCAAAAGTCTTCGGTTTTGTCTCCATGAGCATCTGGCGGACAAATTCGGTACCGAATTCAGGTATGCCCAGGGTTCCCAGGTTGAATCCCAACTCGTCGGAATTCAACCCCAGCGGTTCGGCGGAGGAAAACAACCGCATCACCCGGGGATCATTAAAGGGGATTTCATCCTGTTTAATCCCTGTCAAGTCCTGGAGCATCCTTATCACCGTGGGATCGTCGTGCCCCAGCAGGTCCAATTTTACCAGCCGGCCTTCCAGGGCGCTGTGAAAATCGAAGTGGGTGGTGATCCAGCCGGCGTTTTTATCGTTGGCAGGATACTGGATGGGGGTAAAGTTGTATATCTCCTGGTCCCTGGGCACCACCACCATTCCGCCCGGATGCTGGCCCGTGGAACGCTTCACCCCCGTACAGCCGCGCACCAGCCGGTTGATTTCGGCGTTGCGCAGCCGGATCCCCTTGTCCTCCATATATCCGCGGACGAATCCGTAGGCCATTTTGTCCGCCAATGAAGTGATGGTGCCGGCACGGAAAACATAATCCCTGCCGAAAAGCTCCTCCGTATATTTATGGATCACCGCCTGATATTCACCGGAAAAGTTTAAGTCGATATCCGGTTCCTTGTCGCCTTCGAACCCCATAAAAGTCGCGAAGGGGATATCGTGTCCGTTCTTAGAAAGCGCATGCCCGCACCGGGGACAGGCCTTGTCCGGCAGATCGAAGCCGGAACCATACTGCCCGCCGGCCAGAAATTCGCTGTACCTGCATTCAGGACACAAATAATGGGGCGGCAGCGGATTCACTTCCGTGATGCCGCACATGGTAGCCACTAAGGACGAACCCACGGAACCCCTCGAACCCACCAGATACCCGTCATCCATGGACTTCTTTACCAGTTTATGGGCGATCAGAAACAGTACCGCATAACCATGCCCGATAATACTCCTCAATTCGAGCTTCAAGCGGTCTTCGACCAGGGCGGGAAGTTTTTCCCCATATAGTCTCCTGGCGTTCGTAAAAGCCATTTCCTTGATTTCACTTTCCGCGCCCTCTATCTTGGGGGGGTGGAATGCCTCCGGCACCGGGGAAACTTCCTCGATAAGGCCGGCTATACGGCGGGGGTTTTCGATTACAAGCTCCCGCGCCTTGTCTTCTCCGAGGTAGGAATATTCCGCCAGCATCTCACAGGTAGTTCGATAATACAGCGGAGCCTGTTTTTCCGCATCCTCAAAACCTTGTCCGGCCAGGAGAATCCGGCGGAAGATCTCATCTTCGGGTTTGATGAAATGCGTATCCGAAGTTGCTACAACGGGGATACCAAGTTTGGTCCCCAGTTCGAGGATGGTCCGGTTCACCCGGATCAAATCCTCCCGGGACAGCTTCTCCTGCCTGACGAGAAACTCGTTGTTCCCCAGGGGATGGATCTCCAGAAAATCATAAAATCCCGCCAGTTCCACCAGCCGCTCTTCCGGGGCGCCGGACAGAACCGCCTGAAACAATTCTCCCGCCTCACAGGCGGAACCCAGCAGTATCCCCTGGCGAAATTTAGTCAAAAGGCTCCGGGGAATTTTGGGGGTACGGTAAAAGTACTGAAGATGGCTGCACGAGACTATTTTATAGAGATTCTTCATGCCCACCTGGTTTTTCGCCAAAAGTAGAATATGATAAGTATTCTGCATTTCAGGGGCCACCCCGACCCCCATCTGGTTCAAGTTGGAAAGCTGCGTCAGGCCTCTGCCTGCAGTTTCCTCCAAGGCCTTGAGAAGAATCTTCGCCGCGCAGGCGGCGTCATCCACCGCGCGATGGTGGTTTTCCAGAGGGATTTCCAGCTCCCGGGCCAGAGTGTTCAATTTATAATTCTTCATGCCCGGCCATACAATCCTGGCGAAAGGTATAGTGTCCACCAGGGGCGGATTGAAGTCATGCCGCCCCAAATGCGTACTCAGTGCCTCCCGGAGAAAAGCCATATCAAAGGGGGCGTTATGGGCAACCAGCACAGCCCCGCCGCAGAACTCCAAAAAGGAACCCAGAACTTCTCGAGCGCCCGGGGCTTGCTCCACCATCTCCTGGGTGATTCCTGTCAAAGCCTGAATATTGGGGGGGATAAGGCGCGCGGGCTTGATAAAGCTCCGGAAGGAACCGAGGATTTCGCCCCGTTCCATCCTGACGGCACCGATTTCGATTATTTCATCACGGTATGGTTTTAATCCGGTGGTTTCCACATCGAAAACCACCCAGGCCGCGGTATCTAAATCCCGGGCATCGGCATCCTGGACGATGATTACTTCCCCGTCCGCGAGGTATCCTTCCATGCCGTAAATCATTTTTACGCCGTATTTCCTGGCGAGAACGGCCGCCGCTGGAAATGCCTGCACCCCTCCGTGGTCCGTAACCGCCAGCGCCGGGTGGCCCCATCTTTTGGCCAGTTTTACGATATCCTCCAGTTCCACGGTGCTGTCCATGGTGCTCAGCTTTGTATGAAGATGGAGTTCGATGCGCTTTTCCGGGGCTTCATCGCATCTCTCCCGTGCCGGTTCGCACTGCTGGACATCCCTGGCCAATACGACAAGCTCCCTGGAAAAGCGGTCCGTCTGCGCCTTGCCTCTGACCGTCAACCACTGCCCGGTAAAAAGCCGCTGATAAAAATCCTCTCCATCCTCGAACACTTTAACGGTGATGGTATCTGTCCCGTCGAAAACATCCAAATTAACCAGGCGGCGGCCGGTGCGCAGATCCCTTGCCTCCAGATTTACCACTTCTCCCTTGATGATGACGATTTCCCCCTCGAAGGAGTCCAAATCCCCGACGGAGATCTCTTTCCCGTTGATCTTCCGTCCAAGCAGCACCGGCCCTTCCCCTTGTTTTTCCCGTGAACCGCGCCGCTTAGCAGGCTGTCCCGCCGCTTTTTTCGGAAGCGGCGGGCTGTCATCGGATGTTGCCTCCGGACGCGGTTCCTCCCGCCTTTCGTACAGATTTTCGAGAAGAGACGGCTCCACATGATAGGAAACCTTGAGCTCTTCCTTGAACACCCGGCTTAACTCATAGCGGATCATACCCTCCAAATCCTTTTTTTTCAAGAGATCTGCGCCTGCTTCATGGGGAGTAAGCATCAGCAGCCTGTCTTCCTCCAGCGCCCAGGATACTCCCGCCAGCAAGGATCGCAGCAGCGGGGCCTTCCGGCGCAATAAAACAAGCAGGTCGTCCCAGACGGCCTTAAGATTTTCCGCGGTGACGGGTATGGGGTCTGATAGTTTAACGATGGCTGAAGAAATCCCCGGAACAGCCTCGATCAAAGCTTTTTCCAAACAAGACATGGCCTGCAGGGAAATGCTCCCGCTTGCTTCCACATAGATCTCCCAGTGGGAACCGTCCGCCACCAGGCGATTGATAAGATTTTTTTCGCACAGGTCCACCGCCCGGGCATCGTGCAGCGCTTCTTTTAAACCCGGAAAAGAAAAAAACGAACGGTTACGAGGCTCTATGATGATCTTCCGCGCCATTTCCCCTCCGGCGTTTCGAATTTTATTTTTCCCGTTTAGCCTTCTATCCGAAAATACAACTCGCCCCCGTTCCCCGGGGCGGAGGGTGGGTTTCCCGTCACAGTCCATCTATTTTCCCAGGGCCCTCAGTATCTCCCAGTACATCCTCAGGCGTGCGGCAAGGCCTTTTATAAAGCCCATTTTTTCCTCTTTCATGACTTGTGTAACGTAGGGTATATTGACATGTTTGATTTTATAACCCATGCGCCTGGCGTGGCGGGACAGCAGTATATCGATGCCGTACCGGATTTCCTTTTGGCCTTCCAATTCCAGAAGAAGCTTCTTTTTCAGCGCGCGCTGGCCGGAAAGGGAGGGTATTATCCGCTGGGCGAGATCCGTACGCAGCCTTCCGTTGGTAAAAACGCCCACGGACATATCAAAGCCGCCCTCCGTAACAGGTTCCATCAGCATCCTTACATGTTCGGGCTTCAAACCAAGGAGATCCGCATCTATCAGCACGACAATATCCGTGGACGCGGCTTTTACCCCTGCGATCAAGGCTCCGGCTTTTCCCGTGTTGCAGTGAAGGTCAAGCACTTTGGCCCCCGCCATCCGCGCCCTGTCCGCGGTACAATCCGTAGACCCGTCATTCACAACTATCACTTCGCAAATTTCCTCCATGGATCGGAGCGTCTTCACAACCGGTGTTATATAATCCGCCTCGTTATACGCCGGAATAATTGCTGTGACATCCGCGTTATTCATGCTTACCTCCGTAATCCTCCGCAAGGCATCTGGCCAGTTCGGCCTTAAATGCGCTCAACAGCTCCTTTTCGGGGACTCTCCGGATGACGCTTCCGCGGCTAAAAAGCAGCCCTTCGCCCTTTCCTCCGGCAATTCCCAGATCCGCCTCCCTGGCTTCCCCCGGTCCGTTCACTGCACAACCCATTACCGCGATGCGCATGGGTTTTGAGATGCCCGAAACCATTTCCTCCACCTTCTTTGTCAAAGCATTCAGATCGATGCCGCAGCGTCCGCAAGTAGGGCAGGAAATAACAGAAGGCCCGTAATTGCGCAGCCCCAGAGATTGCAGAATCAAAAAGGCCGGACGGATTTCCTGTTCCGGAGGACCGGTCAGCGATATCCTGATGGTATCGCCGATTCCTTCGGAAAGAAGGATTCCCAGTGCTACCGATGAACGGATCGTCCCCGGCAAAAAGCTTCCCGCTTCCGTCAGGCCCAGATGCAGCGGATAATCCACCCGCTGAGCCAGGCTGCGATAAGCTTCCACCGTCAGCAGGACATCCGAAGACTTGAGGGAGACGACGATTTCTTTAAAATCCATATCTTCCATCAGCTCAATATGCTTAAGCGCGCTTTCCACCATAGCTCCGGACGTAGGATGCCCGCCGGACCTCCGCAACAGGTCTTTTTCCAATGAGCCGGCATTAACGCCGATCCGGATGGGGATCTGCCTGTCCCTGGCGGCACGCACGATTTCCCGGACTTTGTCCCTGCCTCCGATATTGCCGGGATTGATGCGGAGCTTGTCCGCGCCCTGCCGGATCGCTTCCAGAGCCAGTCTGTAGTCAAAATGAATGTCCGCAACGAGCGGAATGGAGATCCGCTTCTTAATGGCGCCGATTTTTGACGCCGCAGCGCTGTCCGGCACCGCCACCCTGACCATTTCGCATCCGGCCTTCTCCAGGCGGATGATCTGTTCTACAGTGGCCCGCACGTCGCGGGTATCGGTATTGGTCATGGATTGAACCGCGATATCGGAACCGCCGCCGATGGTCAATCCGCCCGCTTTGACCGGCCTGGTTTTCCTGCGCGGCGTCATTTTCCGGCTCCCATTTTAAATTCCGCCAGCTTGCGGAATATCATATTGGCGATATCCCGGTACAGAATGAAAATAAACAGCCCCAGCACCAGCAACATGGCGGCTATCTGGGCATAAGACTTGGTCGTCTCGGAGAAAGGCTTCCTGCGGAACGCCTCCAGCAGGAAAATCACCACCCATCCTCCATCCAGCAAAGGCAAGGGCAAGGGCAGCAGATTCAAATATCCCAGGGAGACGCCGAGTATAGC
The DNA here is from genome assembly GCA_050260475.1 of Bacillota bacterium. Lineage (GTDB taxonomy): Bacteria > Bacillota > UBA4882 > JBLNCG01 > JBLNCG01 > JBLNCG01. Next base: position 119,479 of record JBLNCG010000015.1, on the reverse strand, counting down.
CATGTAAAATAAAAAATTATAAAACACGCCTTCCCCTCTAAAACCGCTTACCTGTTCGGCTGCGCCGATAGGGCCCATCAGGCCGAGTTTTTCCCTCTTTTTTACCGCCTGAATTATCCCGGCTAAAATATTGCCGGGTTGGGAAATCCCCCCCCAAATCGCTCTTTTCCAGCTTACCGTGGTGAAGCCTTCAATTTGCGGGCCGATGCCGATGATATATTTTTTTAAATACGGGCTGTATTCGGTATGAACCCCTACGATAAACTCTTTGCCGTTCCTTTCGATGACCAGGGTCAGCCTTTTATTCCCGGCTTTTTTGGCATATCTGGAAATGTCGCTCCAGGTGCGCACGGGTTGCCCGTCAATGCTGGCTATCCTGTCCCCCTCGCGGAGGCCCGCATAGTATGAAGGCTGCTGCGGATTGATATACCCGATAATCGGTTTATCGGAACCGATCGGTATCCCAAAGAACTTGAAGATGAAAATAAACATCAAAACCGCAAACAGGATATTGAACACCGATCCCGCCAGAATCACCGCAATCCTGGCCCAAAGGGGCTTGTTGAAAAAATGGCCCGGATCATCAGGGGAAGTGTAAGTCGGTTCGCCTTCCAATGCCTGGTCCATGCCGGCGATTTTCACATAACCGCCCAACAATATGGCGCGCAGCGAATATTTGATCCCGCGCTTTTCCGCGCTCCAGAGGCGCGGTCCGAACCCGACGGAAAATTCGTGCACTTTCATTCCGGTAAGCCGGGCTATGAGAAAATGGCCGGATTCGTGCACCATCACCAGGATATTGAGAAAAACCAGAAACAGCAATACCAGAAAGAAGGACATTATATTTCACTCCTTGCTACGTATCATCCGGGACGCTTCATCCCGCGCCCAGGCGTCCGCGCGAAACACCTCTTCCAGATCGGGGTTGCTTTTCGCCTGATGGCGCTCCATGGTACATTCCACCACTTCGGCAATACCCGGGAAAGAGAGCCTGCCCTTTAAAAAGCCCTGCACCGCCGCTTCATTGGCGGCGTTAAGAACCGCGGGCATGGTCCCGCCGCATTTCCCCGCTTCCACGGCCAGACGCAGGCAGGGAAAATTCCTTTCATCCGGGGGCGCAAAATGCAGGCTGCCCAAGGAAGGCGGTTCAAGCCGCGGAATCACTCCCTTTTCACGGCGCGGATAAGAAAGGGCATACTGGATGGGAAGTCGCATATCAGGCACAGCAAGCTGCGCCAAAGTTGAGCCGTCGCAAAATTCCACCAGGGCGTGGACGATGCTTTCCGGATGTATCACCACCTTGATCCGGTCGTATTCCACGCCGAACAGCCAGTGGGCTTCAATTATTTCCAGGCCCTTGTTCATCAGGGTCGCGCAATCAATGGTAATCTTGCCGCCCATCCGCCAATTCGGATGACGCAAGGCCTGCTCCGGCCGGACTTTTTCCAGTTCGCTTCTGGTGCGCCCCAGGAAAGGCCCTCCTGAAGCGGTAAGCCATAATGTCCTGACCGATTGCGAATCATAACCTTGCAGACATTGAAAAAGTCCCCCATGCTCGGAATCAACGGGGAGCAAGTTTTTCCCCAGCTCAGCCCGGTTCATCACGATGCCGCCCGCGGCGACAAGGGTTTCCTTGTTGGCCAAGGCCACCGTTTTCCCGGCCTTGAGCGCCTCAAGCGTGGCGCGGATGCCGACGGAACCCACCATGGCGCTTACCACGACATCCGCTTCCGGGAGCGCGGCCAACCTTTCCAGGCCTTCCCGGCCATGTAAGATATTATATCCATCCCCGGGCGCGAAAATAGCGGACAAAGCCGGTAAATATTCCTTGTTATAGATAACCAGGTTCTTGGCTTTCAATTCCCGGGCCTGCTGCGCCAGCTTCTCAAAATTTACGGCTGCGGCAAGGCCGACAACCTCCCCCAGATGAGGCGCCATGCGCAGCACATCTATGGCCTGGCTTCCGATGGAACCTGTGGATCCAAGAATGACGATTTTTCGCGTCATATTCTCCTCGCGCACTTTTATGGTGCATTGACCTTAAACCGTGCCGGCAAAACCATCCGGGTCCGCAGTAATTCTTAGCCCCCTATATAAAGCCTTGAGCATGATCAGGAGCAAAGGTCCGAAAAAAATCCCGGCCGCGCCGTAAAACTTCACGCTTGAATACAGGACTATCAACACGGCAAGGGGATGAAATCCTATGGATTCCCCGATTATTCTGGGCTCAATGACTTGCCGCGCCACTACGAGAAGGAGCATGGCCAGAAATATAAGCAGCGCTGGGCCATAGCTGCCTTTAAGCAAAAACCAGACGGACCAAAAAACAAATACGAGCGACGGTCCGAAAAGCGGGATCAAGTCCAGAAGGCCGGCAAGCAATCCCCATAAGAAGCTGTTCGGCGCCTTCATGCCCAGCAATACAAACCAGGTATAAAAAAAGGACGAACTGACCAGGATCAACTGAGCGCGCAGAAACCGCATGATTACGCCATAGATTTCGTCTTTGAAGGCGGCGGTCCTGTTCCTCAGGCGTTCCGGCAGCAGGTACAGCAATCCTGAAAACAGCTTTTCCCTGTCCTCCAGCAAAAAAAAAGTGGTCAAGATGCTTAAAAGAACCATCAGAAAATACTGCGGCATCCCCCACATCATTCCCTGCAGGATACGAAGGCACGCCCCTGCAATATCCTCCAACAACAGCTGCATCCGCCCGTAAGGAAACCATTTGCCGGTTCTTAAAAAAAGGGAGATTCGTATATACCAGCGGTTGAGATTTTCCGCGTTGCGCTGCAGCCAGGTTACGGCCGAACCGAATTCCTCCACAAGACGCCAGGCAAAAAATATAGAAATCATGCCCAGCAGAAAGAGGGCGGAAAAAAAGATAAACCGCGCCGCGATCTTTCGGGGCCAGTGGGAAAAGGCCCGCATCCTTTGCACTGCCGGCTCAAGCAGGGCGGCGGCGAAAAAGCCGATGACAAACGGGGCGGCCAGGAGCCAAAGATATTTCAGCGCCAGAAGAAGAAGCAGAAAAACCACGCCGATTGCAACCGGAAAATACCATTGATCCCGGCGGTAAACCGCCCGGCTTTTTGTAAAAACGATCATGCGCCTATTTCCCGTATGTTTTTATCATAAGGCAATTGCGTTGTTACTTTAATGCCAGGTCTTGCCGCTAAATATAGTGTATGGCTACCATTAGGCTATCGGTAGGGCGACAAGACGTAAAATTAGCGCAACAACGCAAATTGTCATAATAACTGCGCTTCTAACCAAAAAACGTAAAATAATAATAAACTAAAGGAGCCACCCATAATAGACTGTCGAACCGGTCCAGGATCCCGCCATGGCCGGGGATCAAATCCCCGGAGTCTTTCACCTGGGCATCGCGCTTTAAGACCGATTCGAACAGATCGCCGCACTGGGCGACTACCACGCACAGCACTCCTACCGATATGGCTTTTTTTATGGCAATAAAACGGAATACCCCGAACAGCGCCGCCGCCAGGACACCCAATAAAAGCCCTCCGGCGGCCCCCTCCAGGGTCTTTTTGGGGCTGATGGCCGGGCACAACAGGTGTTTCCCGTGCAGCATGCCTACGAAATACGCTCCGGAATCGTTGCACCAGGTCACCATCAAACAGAACAGCGCCAGGACCGGGCTTACATATCCCGGAATGTCCATTACCAAATACAAAAAGGAAAACATCACTCCCGTATACAGGAATCCGAATATCGTCTCTCCGATTCGCCGTCCAATGCCCTCCTGCCTGCCAAAAAGCATTTCTCTCGCCCAGGTGAAAAACAACAGCAGAAGAAGCAGCGGTAATACGGCATTCGTGCTTTGATAAAATACGGCGTAGAGTAAATTGGTCAGGCTGAAAGCGGCTATCACCGGGGCGCTCAACTCAACCCCCCGTGTCCTGGCAAGCAGGGCAAACTCCCACGCCCCCAGTACGATCACCACCCCTACCACCACGGCAAAAGAGAGCCTGCCCAAAGCCAGGGAGCCCAAAATAATCACCAATCCCACCAGCGCACTGCCAACCCTCTGCCCTAACATCATATCTCCCCTAGCATCGTCTTATTCCGCCAAAACGGCGCTCTCTTTTAGCATATTCATTGATGGCCTTCCGAAATTCCTTCGCCGTAAAATCCGGCCATAATACGCGGGTAAAATAGAATTCAGCGTAAGCCAGCTGCCAGATTAAAAAATTGCTTATCCTGTATTCTCCGCTGGTCCTGATTAGCAGATCCGGATCGGGTTGTCCGGCCGAATCCAAGTATTTCGCGAATTCTTCCTGATCCAGATGCTCCGGCCGGTCCCGGCAGATTTTACGGCATGCCCGTATGATCTCATCCCTTCCGCCATAATTGACGGCAATGTTGACGGTAAGAACGCAATCCTCCGCCGGGACCCGCCGGACCCTGGCCATGGTATTCTTAAGCTTATCAGGCAACCTGCTTTCATCACCGATAAAATTCAAACGGATGCGTTTCCGGGTCAGTTCCGGAAGTTCCCGCTCGATGGTCTCGCAAAAAAGCTCCATGAGGAAATCGACCTCTTCGGGCGGACGGGACCAATTCTCCGTGGAAAACGCGTATAAAGTGAGATAAGGTATTTGGGCTTTGCTGCAGCATTCGAAAATCTCACGCAGCCTTTTTACCCCTTCCTTATGCCCCATGAAGCGGGGCAAACCCCGGCGTCTGGCCCATCTGCCATTTCCGTCCATGATAATCGCTACATGGCGTATTGTCCGTTCTGAAGCTTTGCCATTGAATGCCAAATTTTCCCTCTCCCGCTGGCGGCCACCTGTATTTGGCCGGAAATGGCTTCCCCTTGCGCTATACTTCCATGATTTCTTTTTCCTTATGCTCCAGAAGCTTGTCGATCTGCTCGATAAATTTGTCGGTTTCTTTTTGAACCTCGTCGATCAACCTTTGTGATTCGTCTTCCGAGATTTTTTTTCCCTTTTCCTGCTGCTTGATGGATTCATTGGCTTCCCGGCGCAGATTGCGGATGGCTATCCTCTTTTCCTCAGCCTCCTTGCGCACCACTTTCACCAGTTCCTTGCGGCGCTCCTCGGTCAACTGCGGTATGGGAATGCGGATCACGTTTCCGTCGTTGGCGGGATTAAGCCCCAGATCCGCCTTTAGAATCGCCTTTTCCACCGCGGCGACGGCATTCTTGTCCCATGGCTGCACGAGAAGCATCCTGGAATCGGGCGTATTTATGCTTGCCAACTGATTTAAAGGCGTAAGCGTGCCATAATACTCCACCATTACGCGATCCAATATGCCCGGATTGGCGCGCCCGGTCCTGACTCCGGCGAATTCCTTCTTGGTGGCCTCTATTACCCCTTTCATCTTTCCATCAAGCTGGCTGATCAATTCCGATGTCATTTAAATCCCACCTCCCACATATGTCCCGATCCGTTCCCCCATAACGGCCCTTTTGATATTCCCCTCTTCCAGCAGGCTGAAAACAATGATGGGAATTTTATTATCCATACAAAGGGAAGCCGCCGTGGCATCCATCACAAGCAAACCCTGGTTAAGCACATCCAGATAGCTCAGTTTCTGATATTTTTTGGCCGCGTTGTTCTTATGCGGATCGCTGTCATAAATGCCATCCGCTTTGGTCGCCTTTAAAAATACTTCCGCATCGATTTCCGCGGCACGCAAGGCGGCTGTGGTATCGGTGGAAAAAAACGGATTGCCGGTCCCGGCTCCGAAAATCACCAGCCTGCCCTTTTCCAAATGCCGGATGGCCCTTCTTCTGATGTACGGTTCCGCAATTTCCCTCATTTCAATGGCGGAAAGCACCCTGGTCTCCACGCCGATTTTTTCTACGGCATCCTGGAGGGCCAGCGCATTGATGACCGTAGCCAGCATCCCCATATAATCTGCGGTGGCACGATCCATGCCCCGGTGGCTTCCCGCCGAACCCCGCCAAAAATTGCCGCCGCCCACCACAATCGCCGTCTCTACCCCCAGCTTAACGATTTCTCCCGTCTGGACGGCAAGAGAGTTGACGATATCCTGATCCAGCCCGAAACCTTGCTTCCCGGCCAGCGCTTCCCCGCTGATCTTCAATACCACTCTTCGGTATTTGGGTGTTTCCACTTTTTTGCCTCCGTTTTCTATTCGCTAATGGGCTGCCTATTCCTCTTCAAAGACGGCATGATTTTTTTATAGAACCGGTGATTGAATACATCTAACCGATTTCGGAAAATCGCGATACATCAATGCGTTTTCCGAAATCGAAATTCATAAGTTTAACCGCCGGTTTAATAAACAATCGCGCCTTGATTTTCGCACCAGTAAAAAAAGAGAACACCTGGTGTTCTCTTATCTTTTCAATTCCGCCATTACCTCCCGGGCAAAATCGTCTTTCCTTTTCTCCAGCCCCTCCCCCTTTTCGAAACGTGCAAACCGGAGAATGGCAATGCCGCCCAATTGCTTTTCCCAGCCGGACAGGATCTTTTGCACCGTTGTGTTGGGGTCCTTGATGAATTGCTGTTCCAGCAGGCAGTTCTCCTTGTAAAACTTCTCCAGGCGTCCTGCGGTGATCTTTTCCGCCACCTGCTCTGGCTTGCCTTCATTCATGGCCATCTTCTTGTAGATCTCTTTTTCCCTGGCCACCACTTCCGCCGGAACATCTGTCCTGGTTACAAATTCCGGTTTCGCCGCAGCGATTTGCATGGCCAGATCCTTCACAAGCGTTTTAAATTCGGTATTGTCCTTTATGGAAGGATTTGCCAGCTTGACCTGCATCAAAACGCCGATCCTGCCGCCCATGTGAATATATGATTCAAGGTATTCATCGCAGCCCGCGTCGTAGCGAACAAGCCTTCTGAGGTTGATATTTTCACCTATTTTAGCGATCTTCTCGGTCAAAACCTGAGCCACGGTCTTGCCTCCCTCTTTCGGGACGGAAAGGTTCCCGGGCTCTTCGCCTGTATTCCCGGGACCTGCGGCGGCTTCAGCGATATCAGCGGCAAGTTTTTTAAAATCTGCGGTTTTTGCCACAAAATCCGTCTCACAATTCAGTTCCAGCATCACGCCGGCGCCGCCCTGCGGAACAATGTGCGCATGCACCAGACCCTCCGCCGCGATGCGTCCGGCTTTTTTAGCGGCCGCAGCAAGCCCTTTTTCCCTGAGGATGATAACGGCCTTCTCCATATCTCCGCCGCTTTCCTGGAGGGCTTTTTTGCAGTCCATCATGCCGGCGCCGCTAATCTCCCGTAATTCTTTCACTGTATCGGCAGTGATCTCCATGTCCGTTATGCCTCCATCTCCTGGATTTCCCCGTCCGGCGCTTCCTTCATTTCGTCCGCCGGCCCGGAATCTTGCGCCGCAACATCCATCGCCATCTGTTCTCCCTGTTTCGATTCCAATGCGGCGTCCGCCATCTTGCTGGCTAAAAGCTTGACGGCCCGGATGGCATCATCATTGCCCGGAATTATATAATCCACTTCATCCGGATCACAATTGGTATCGACAATGGCCACAATGGGAATCTGCTGTTTTCTCGCTTCGGCGATGGCTATCCTCTCCTTGCGCGGATCCACCACAAACAACGCCCCCGGAAGCCGGTTCATCTCCTTGATGCCCAGCAGGAATTTCTCCAGGCGGGCTTTTTCCTTGCGCAGATTGATGACTTCCTTTTTCGGCAACACCTCAAAGGATCCGTCCGTCTCCATTTTTTCCAGGATCCGCAGCCTTTCAACCCTGGTGCGAATCGTCTTGAAATTGGTGAGCATGCCGCCCAGCCAGCGCTGGGATACCCAAAACATCCCGCAGCGCTGCGCTTCTTCCTTGATGGCATCCTGCGCCTGCTTCTTGGTGCCCACGAAAAGGATAAAATTGCCTTCCGCAACGACTTTTTTAACGAATTCATAAGCCTCTTCCACTTTTTTTACGGTTTTTTGCAGATCAATGATATAAATCCCGTTGCGCTCCGCAAAAATATAAGGCGCCATCTTCGGATTCCAGCGGCGGGTCTGATGTCCGAAATGCACCCCCGCTTCAAGAAGCTGCTTCATGGAAATGACTGGCAAGATGATTTCCTCCTCTTTTTTGGAGAATCTTACCGCGTAAGATCTCCCTGGTTTTTTTCCGCCGGTTCCTTCATCTTCCGGGAGGCCGGCAACCGGACCCCTCACCAAATCCAGGAACCGTGTGTATTTGCACGCCAAATAATAATATACCACACCGGGGTGAAAATGACAACAAGAAAATTCGGTTTTAAACCCCGTGTATTACGAGACGGGTATTATTAAGAACAGATAGATATGTCTTTGCCGCCGGGGTCACGGCAAGTGTACGCTTGTGCCGCCGGGGTGAATCGACATGCGAAAATCGAGTCCCAATAAAAAAGCCCCCTCTGATGAGGAGGCCTGGATCGTCATTTATGTACGATTAATTAGGGAGCAAAGGTGATGGAGCCGTTATACTCGGCCGTCAGCCAGCTCTGATTCTCTCCGCCGGACCATACCATGGCATACTCGCGGGCGGCAGTGCTTGCATCATCGGCGTCGTCGAATTGGACGTCGAAGCCGATGGTCTTGCCATCCAACGCAGCCAGGTCGGCGGCGACATCGGTCATCAACACGTTGAACTCCAGCGTCCAGCCGCCGCTCCAACGGCCGCGTTTTACCACGGAGTTGGGGGTGTCGGCGAACTCCTTGTCGCTGTTGTCGATAAGATTGACGGCGCCGTAGTACTTCTGAATATTGTTCCCCTTCTCGTTGGTGGGGTCGAAGAAGAATTCCACAGCGTCGTTATGACATTTGCCGGAACTGGCGGCAACGAATTTCTCGTCGCTGATCACGCAGAAGGCATACATGTTCTTGCCGTCATGCAGGAAATAAAACAAGCCGGAACTGTCTTTGGCATCATCCGGGCCTTCGCCGATGGTGATGTGGGTGCCGAATTGCTGCCACTCCTCAACCATGTCCTCGTTTATGGAAATGACCGCGGAGGTTTTCCAATCCTCTTCGTTCGGCAGACCGTCCACAACCATGGCGCCTTTGGCCTTGGGAATGGTGAAAGCGTTGGATTTCAAAGTATCCACGGCATACTTCGGCAATCCAGATACATCCACTTTCTGCCATTTGTTCCAGTCTCCGTTCCAGGCTGCAAAAGCCGAGATGGCCATTGCTAAAACGACCAGCCCAACAACAAACAACCTTTTCATAAACATCCTCCTTTAAATAAAAATTTTTTATTTCACTATCCATGCACCAGATAAGGAACTGCTATTCACATCCCCCCTTTGATATGAGGAAGTTCCGGATAGGAATTCACCATCTGGTGAAAACAGTGTTAGTTTGGTATTTCGACACGCCCCTGTGAATTCCTTCTAGGTAATCCGGTTTTTTAAAAAATTGTCATTTTTCGGGTTCGATAAGGCCGTATTGTCCGTCCTTCCGTTTATAGATCACATTGATCTCATCCGTCTCCGAATTGGTGAAAACATAAAAATCATGCCCCAGCAAATCCATTTGCATTACCGCCTCGCCGACATCCATGGGTTTGATGTCGAATTTCTTGGAGCGGACGATTCTCGGCCTTTCTTCATCCCGCCTCCCGGGGGGCTCCGGCTCCGTGCCGCCCTCCGTGTTCTTCAGCTTCCTGGTGATTCTGGCCTTATACTTTTCGATCTGCCGCTCGATTCTTTCCACGGCCATATCTATGGAGTGGTACATATCCTCCGACTTGCTTTCGCCCCTGAGCAGCAGCCCGCCCACAGCGAGGGTGATGTCCACGATATGCATGCCCCGTTCGATATTAAAAGTCACATCGGATTCCACGGGTTTGCGCGTAAAAAACCTCCCTACTTTTTGCAGCTTTTTTTCCGCGTAATCCTTCAATGCGTCGGACACTTCCAGATTCTTTCCTTTGATTTTTACCTGCATCCCGTCCACCATCCATATTATATTTGGGCCTTTGCGGACTCATACATGAAGAGCCATTTGCGTTGTTATAATAGTTTTGCGTCTTGCCGCTGAAAATCAATAGCCCAATGGTAGCCATTCACTATATTTAGCGGCAAGACCTTGAATTAAGGCAACAACGCACTTGCCTCATCAAGAGTATCGGTATGATGATAGTTGTCTTGAATTATTATTTCGAACATTTAAAAAAAAATCCGCAAGGATACGCAAAAACTTTAAATGCCATGGAATCCGTAAACGCCCGGTTATTTTAAATCCTTTTTGCCGAAGCACTCCCGGCAATATACGGGTTTGTCCAGATGCGGCATAAAAGGAACCTCGGTGGTTTTTCCGCAGGACGCGCAGACCACCTCATGCATCTCCCGGTTTCGCTGCATTCTTTCCATTTTCCTTTTCTGGCGGCAATCCTTGCAGCGGCTCGGTTCGTTTACAAAACCCTTTTCTGCGTAGAACTCCTGCTCCCCTGCAGTAAAAACAAACTCCCCTTCGCATTCTTTGCATTTCAACACCTTATCCTGGAGCTCCATTACCTTACCAACCTTTCATCGTACTTAAAGGGAATTTTAACAATTACCTTTTAATAAAGTAAGCATCCGCGAAATACTAAAACCCGCATAATTAATTATAATAAAAAGTTTCTTTGCTGGCAATGATTAATTTTTCCGTTCAACCTAAATACCCTTTCATTCCAAAAAAATTCTCATCCCCTTTATGAGCGATTTGCGTTGTTATGACAATCTTACGTCTTGCCGCCAAATATCGATAGCCTGATGGTAGCCATACACTATATTTAGCGGCAAGACCTTGAATTTGAGGTAACAACGCAATTGCCTTTTCATAAAAACCGGACAAGCGCAAGTAAAGCCCGAAAGCTGTCTGTCAATACTTGGCGGCGATGGGCATTCTTCTGCCGGATCCGAAGGCCTTGGAAGTCACTTTCAAGCCGGGGGCCGCCTGCCTTCGTTTATACTCGCTTTTATGAACCATCCGGATTACCCGGCGCACCGTCTCCCCGCACATTCCGCGGGCCGCGATCTCCTCCGGCGAAAGGCCTTCCTCTATATAATAGTGCAGAATCCGATCCAGCAAGGGATAAGGCGGTAAGGTGTCCTGGTCCGTCTGGTTGGGCCTTAATTCCGCGGATGGCGCCTTTGCGATAATAGAGCCTGGAATGATCTCCCCCGTTCTGTTTACATATTGCGCCAGTTCGTAAACCATAGTCTTTGGCACATCGGAAATAACGCTTAAGCCTCCGCTCATGTCCCCGTATAAGGTGCAATACCCCACCGCCATTTCGCTCTTGTTTCCGGTGGAAAGCACCAGGTGGCCGTATTTGTTGGAAAATGCCATTAAAATATTCCCGCGGATCCGCGCCTGAATGTTCTCCTCCGTGACATCCGCTTCCCTGCCTGCAAAATGCCCTCCCAGCGTATCCAGATAAGACTGGTAAATCCTTGTGACGGGGATGACTTTAAAATCCACCCCCAGGTTTGCGGCGAGTTTTCCGGCGTCTTCAATGCTTCCCGGGGAGGAAAAGGGGGAAGGCATCGATATGCCCGTCACATTCCCCGCTCCCAGCGCTTCCTTGGCCAAACAGCACACCAGGGCGGAATCGATCCCCCCGGAAAGCCCGATCACGGCCTTGGAAAATCCGGTCTTGTGCAAATAATCCCTGATCCCGAGCACCAGCGCCCTATAGACCGCCTCCATCCTGTCCAGTGGAACATAGGATCCGGAGCCGGATTGCGTCGAATCCAGCGTCCCCACATGCTCCTCAAAGGCCGGAAAAATTACCGCCGGCTTCCCTCGCCCGTCAACGAACATGCTGCGTCCGTCAAAGATCAACTCGTCGTTTCCGCCCACCTGATTGACGTATATAAACGGTAAGTTGTACCTGCGGGCATGTCCGCCGACCAAGCGAAACCGGATCTCATCCTTGGCCATATAAAACGGCGACGCGGATATATTAATCAACAGCGTTGCGCCGGCATCCGCCATAGCCTTGATGGGATCCGTCTCATAGGCGCCGCCCGCGCCTCTAAAGCCCGGGGCATTCCAGGCATCTTCGCAGACGGAAATCCCCAGGACTTCATCTTTGAATGGAAAGACAGCGATTCCCGGAGCGGGTAAAAAATAACGCGTTTCCTCGAAAACATCATAGGAAGGCAAAAGCGATTTGGGCTGCGAAAAAAGCATCCGGCCGTTTTGCACGATCACGGCCGCGTTGTAAAGATCGCCGCCCCTTGCCTGCAACGGGGTCCCATACAGGACGGCGCTTTCCGGATATCCGGATGATGTCTGAACCAATTTTTGCACCGCACGGCTGATCCTTTCCGTAAACCAACGCTTTTCCAGCAAATCCCTGGGCGGATACCCGGAAAGGGCTAATTCCGGAAAGACAATAAGGTCGGAAACCGCGTGATATCGGGCCATAATATCCGTAATTTTCGAAAGATTCCCATCGATATCGCCTATGGTCGGATTGATCTGCGCTACGGTTATTTTCATTTTTTCCCCCGTTATTCGAGCCTAGTACAAGGTAACAACGCAATTGCCTTATATGGTTTTAATGTTGACAATGTACGGGATGAATAAAAATACCGGTTTAAGAATATTATACCAATTTTCCCCGTGCCTTACGAAAACAATTCACTGTCATCAGGATTTTTTCATATGATATGGAGATTAAATCAGATAAGGCGGTGAAATAAATGCCGGAAGAGAATTTTTTATATCTGGCCCGGGGCATGGTCATCATCCCGGTGGGTAACTGCCAGGAGCAGCTTCTATACCTGGGATTTCCCCTCATGTATGTGGACAATGTTTTCGGGGATGAAACAGAGGCTGCAGTAATGCAGTTCCAGAATACAGCGGGCCTGCCTCCCACCGGTATAGTGGATGCCGAGACCTGGAGGCGCATGTTCGACGGCAACCCCCTTCCCGGGCAGTTCCCATCCTCCCCTGCCGACGGGCAAATTCCCGGCGAATCCCCTCCGATGCGTGAAACAGAGGATGCGGCAGATGCGGCCGGTCCCGGCGCGCAACCGGAAACGCAGGAAACCCAAGCTCCCGCCGATCCCCCGGTAATACGCGTCAATATCAGCCAGCGCCGTTTATACCTGTATGAGGACGGACGGCCGGTCAAGAGCTACCCCGTAGCGGTCGGCAAACCCGCAACTCCTACTCCCGTAGGGAATTTCCGCATTTTGGATAAAGCAATCAACCCCGGCGGAGCTTTTGGCACCCGCTGGATGGCTTTTACCACGTTGCGGCACGGCATCCATGGGACCAACCAACCGTCATCCATCGGGAATGCGGTTTCCAACGGCTGTATCCGCATGTTCAACGGAGATGTGGAGGACCTTTACCCGCGGGTACCGGTGGGAACCCCCGTTATTGTCGAAACCGGAGCCGTCATCCCTCCCGGAGGTTTCTATACCGTGCAACCGGGCGATACCTTATTTCTTATCGCGCTGCGCTTCAGCACCACCGTACCGGCGCTCATCAGCGCCAACAACCTTACCTCGGACGTGATTATCCCCGGCCAGCGGCTGCGGATTTCAACGGCCCTGCCTCCGCCGCAAACCGTATTTATCAATTATACCGCGCGTCCGGGGGATACCCTTTACCTGTTGGCCAGAAGATATAATACTACGGAAAGGGCGATTATGGAAGCCAATGATCTGAGAACAACCAATATAGTGGTCGGCCAAAGGCTTCTCATACCTTCCTCGTCGCCGGCGCCGGTTCCGCCTTCCGGCAATGTGTACGTGGTCCAGCCGGGTGATACTCTGTTCAGGATTGCGCAAAGGTTCGGCGTCACCGTGGAAGCCATCGTCCGGGCGAACAACCTTGCCACGACCGCTATCTTCCCGGGTCAACGGTTGATTATTCCAGGCGGGGCCGTGCCTCCGGGAAGGATCTATGCCGTACAGCCGGGGGACACTCTTTTCCTTATAGCCCGGCGCTTTGGCGTCAGCGTGCAGGCAATCGTGGAAGCCAACAACCTGCAAAACGCCAACATCTTCCCGGGCCAGAGATTAATCATCCCGTTAGCCTGATGCGCGGGCGGGGGCGTATATCCGGCGCCCCCGCCTTTCTTATTTTTGCGCGAGGATCTGCCGGACTTTTTCCAGGTTTTGCCGCGCTTTTTTAAGGTTCGGATCCGCTTTTACGGCCCGGGCAAAATAGGCCTCCGCTTCGGCGTATTTCCCTTGTTCGGCGAAAATAATGCCCAAACTGTTAAGGACTTCGGCGAAATTCGGTTTTTGCTTCAAAATTTCCCGGTACTGGCGAATGGCTTCATTGTATCTATCCAAATCCGACAAGGCATCCGCATAATTCCATCGCGCCAGGAAATAACCGGGATTCAATGCTAAAGCCTTCTCCAGATATTCCACCGCTTCCCCGGATTTTTTTTCTTTCAACAGCATATACCCGATGTTGTTGTAAACTTCCGGGAAATCGGGTTTGATCGCAAGCGCCTTGCGGTAATACTTCATTGCCTCCCCGCTCCTCTGTAGGCGGGAATAAGCCAGTCCAAGGTTGTTATAAACCAGTTCGGGGTATGGCGGACCAAAGCTCAGCGTTTTCCGGAAGTAATCGATGGCTTCATCAAACCTTCCCAGGTTGTTCATTACCAGGCCCAAATTGTTATATACTTTGGCGTTGTCGGGTTTCAGACGCAGCGACTCCCGCAGGCAGCTTATTCCTTCCCCGGATCTGCCTGTCTGCGCCAGAAGCAGCCCCAAGTCATTATAAGCTTCATGATGCTGGGGAACCTTTTCAATCACCCGGCGCAGGTTTTCGATCGCCCGGATTCTATCCGTGGAAACGCTTTGCTGATAACGGCTGTAATTATACCTGACAATCCAATCATCAGGATTGTTTTCCAGGGCATCATCGTATATCCTCATCTCATCGGGCCGGATGGCCTCGGATGACTTGTCCGGCGCAGGCCAGCGGTTCTTCAAGCTTTTAAGCCGGGCTTCATGATCCAGTTGGCTTGTAAAAGGAGGCTTCTCCATACGCAACAGGATATCCTGGGCGATCCTGCGTTCATCCCATGCTGTGAAACCCAGCAGGTCCGCGCATTCCCGTTCTGACGGGGGAACGCCGTATTTTTTTGTTTTCCGCGCAGCCATCATTTGCCCGGTTTGTTCAAGTACGGATAAGGCCAGCAGATAGTTTCCCCTGAAATTAAGGTGCACATGCTCCCATAAAAATTCCGCGCCGGATATTTGATGTGGGCTGGCGGCATTCAGCTTTTGCTCGACATCCGCAAGACGGGCCCGCAATTTAACGGCGGTATTCCGGATAATCCCGTTTATGCGGGAATCCGCCCTGAAGCGCAGGGCATCATAATCCCTGGCCTTGATATAACAATCCCCGGCCTTTTTATATTGCCCCTGCCCTTCATAACAACGGGCCAGGCGGTATTGCAAATCGGCATATAATCCGTCGATTTCCGCGGCTTTACGGTACCAGCCCCATGCTTCCTTAAGCCTTCCCCCGGATTCCGCTTCCATGCCCTTTTCATAAAATCCGTTCCAGGCCTCAAGCAGATCCCCGGTAAGCCCTTTCTTATGGAGGGAAGCAAAAGGCGGACAATCCCGCAAGTTGGTCGCCACCGTGCACAAGACTACCCGGGCGCCGGCGCGGTCTCCGATCCGGCAAATGTCCTCCAGGTTCCGGCGAAAGTATCCATAAACGGCTTTCAGGCGGGGGTCGCCGGGAGGAAGTTGATTTTGCTGGAACATCTCCATCCCCGCCCATTTTTCGGGAATTTTATCCTTGACGCCGCGGGCGGACTGTATCAGACTGTCCGCCAGTTGTCCCAGGCGCATGTTCTTAAGGGCGATGTTCGCCCGGATTGCGGCAAGGCTTGGCGAAAATCCGGAAAAAACCGTCCCGGGGCCGTAAGGCCCGACCACCTCGTTATTTCCCATGTATACTACAAAAAGGTCCGGCCGCAATCTTCCGCAATCGCCTGCGATTTTCCTGATTACATGGGAATTTATGGCTGTAACGGCCGTATTATAAACCTCGAAACGCACGCCGGGATACTCTTTCCTGAGCATAACCTCCAAAATACGCCCGAAGCTGTATGAAAAATCCGGATCCCCCATGGCCGCCGAACTCCCGAGAATAAATATGCGGACCGTCCCCGGCGCTTTCCGGGCAGGTATGATCAGATGACAGGACTCGCGGGCCAGTTTCCGCGGAAAGTAGCTCCAGGTGAATTTGAGATTTTCCGTCCAGACTTCCCGGCCTTCGGCGCGGCTCTTGATAAAAAATCCGCTGGGGTGCCCGTAATTGGCGATAACAAGGACGCCTTCCAGAAGCAGTAAAAGAAGCGGCGGGATCAAAATTATGGAAACCGTGCGGAAAAACCAGACCCGTCCCCCGCTTTTAAGGATTTCGGAGGGTTTCGGGCGTAAATTGCGCCGCGTATTGGGATTCTTCATGAAACACACTCTCCTTGCCAAGAAATCTTTCCTCCGGAAGGGGAGGCAAGAGTGGCTGCCTTTTTTATGCCGCCGGATAAATGAACGGAGCGACATGGGAGAAGGAAACAATCAATATGGTGATAATCAATAACAGGATGACGATAGGTATAACCCACCAGGCTTTATGGCGCCAGGCGTAACCCCAGAATTCCCCCAGCAAACGCAGCAAGTGCTTTAAGAAACGCATGTCAATCTCTCCTTTCAACCGTTCGGCGCTAGTCCAGCGCATAATCCTTGCGCCAGTCCTTGTTTTCAACCCAGGCCGGCTGTTCTTTCTTGTCCAGCAAAAAGGAACCCAGCGCCAGGTAGTCCATTTCCGTCCTCATAAAGCAGCGGTAAGCGTCCTCGGGGGTGCAGACGATGGGCTCCCCCCTGACGTTAAAGGAAGTATTGATGATAATGCCGTATCCCGTTCTCTTTTCGAACGCGCTAATCAGACGATGGTATCTGGGATGCGTCTCCCGATCCACGGTTTGAATCCGCGCGGAGTAATCGATATGGGTCACCGCCGGGATGTCGGAACGGATCTGGTTGATCTTTTCGCGCATGGAGGCGTTCTCGCCCGTTAAAACGCGTCTTTCCTTCCGTACCGGAGCAACCAGCAGCATATAGGGGGAAGGCCTGTCCAACTCGAAATAATCCCCCGCCCGTTCCACCAGGCATGAAGGGGCGAAGGGTCGGAAAGACTCGCGGTACTTTATTTTCAGGTTCATCATCGACTGCATCCTGGGGGACCGGGGATCGCCGATAATGGACCGGGCGCCCAGGGCGCGGGGACCGAATTCCATCCGCCCCAGGAAAAGCCCGAGGACGTTTTCTTTTTCCAGAAGTCCGGCCAGGGTGTTCTCCCAGGCGTCTCCCGCAAGCCGCCGGGCGGGATAACCGTTCTTTTTCAAAAAGGCGTCGATTTCATCATCTCCGTATCCCGGGCCCAGATAAGCCCCCTTCATATGATCGTGCACCTCATCGCTGCTGCGGGAACCGCCCTTTACCCGGTGCCAGGCCATGAGCGCCGCTCCAAGCGCTCCTCCGGCATCTCCCGCTGCCGGCTGAATCCAGAGGTCCTCGAAAGGACCCTCTCTCAAGATACGGCCGTTCACCACGCAATTTAAGGCCACGCCGCCCGCCAAGCAAAGCTTCCTTGCTCCGGTCAGCCCGTGCAAATGCCTGATCATGCGCAAAACGATCTCCTCGGTCACAACCTGAATGGAACGGGCAAGATTCATCTCCCGCCGGGTGATCTCCGATTCAGGCTTGCGGGGAGGCCCGCCGAACAGGCGGTGAAATTTTTCATTGGTCATGGTCAGGCCCGTAAGGTATCCGAAATATTCCATGTTCATCCGAAACGATCCGTCTTCCCGCAAGTCCAGCAGTTTGTCCAGGATGATCCGGACATACTCGGGTTCTCCGTAAGGAGCAAGTCCCATCAGTTTATATTCGCCGGAATTAACCTTAAATCCTGTGTAATAAGTGAACGCGGAATACAGCAAACCCAGGGAATGGGGAAAATACAGCTCTTTTAAAATTTCGATTCCGTTCCCCGCCCCTTTCCCCAGGGAACTGGTGGCCCATTCCCCTACCCCGTCCACGGTGAGGATAGCCGCCTCGTTAAAAGGCGACGGATAAAAAGCGCTGGCCGCATGGGACTGATGGTGCTCAAAAAAATAAATCTCCCGGGGGCAGCGGATCCCGCAATTCTCCAGAGTTTTCTCGATTTCCATGGGGATCCAGAGCTTTCGCTTCATCCATACGGGGATATTCATCACAAAAGTGCGCATTCCTAACGGAGCGCAACTGAAATACGTCTCCAGAATGCGGAAAAATTTGGTTACGGGTTTGTCATAAAAAGCCACGGCATCCAGCCCTTTTCCCTTGACGCCGGCCTCCGCCAGGCAATAGCGAATAGCGTGCGCCGGAAAGGAGGCATCGTGCTTCTTGCGGGTGAAGCGCTCTTCCTGGGCTGCGGCGATTATTTCTCCGTCGCGTATCAGCGCAGCCGCGGAATCATGAAAATACGCGCTTATGCCGAGGATGTTCATCCTTAATATTGCCTCCTGTAGAGGGAAGGATCTTCAGGAAAGCGGCGGTCAATCCAAAAAGTCCGCGCAGACGAGGGAAATTCCCTTTGAAGCGGATCCTTGCCGGTTATCCGCATCGCCAATCGCCCCGGTATGAAAATCAGCAGAAAAAAAGGAGCCAGAAACACCCAGCTCAAAATGGCAGAAGCCGCTCTGACAGCCAGATCAGCCAGTTTATCGATCCCGTGATACATCGGCCGCCAAAAAAACCCGCAGAAAAGGATAAACGCCGCCAGGCCAAAAGCCCCCGTCCCCAGCCATGCGCGATCCCACAAAAAAAGGAACGCGGCGCCGCATACGGACAGAAAAACCGCCTGCAGCAAAGGTCGCACCGGAAAAGCTTGTCCTGCTCCGGAATATTCAGGAGCGGTTTTCATTCCCCATCCCCCATCCGTCGTCTTATGGCAAGATAAAAGATTGCCGAAATCCTTGAAATTTAAATTCCATTTTCATCCGAAAAATCCTTTTTATGTTTCAAGGCTTTTACTTTTACGTTTGCGTTCCGCCTTGACGGCGAGTCGTTCAGCGCCACCAAAGGCACGCGCGCCAGCAAGCGGTTCGTATAATACACTTCCACCCAGCCCTTTTTTTGGAGGGTAAGGAACGGCAGCACAAACCGGCGCGGACATCGCAGCCGGATGTGAAGTTTCTTTCTCGGCCAGGCGCTGGGTAAAAGGAGATTGATTTCCCTGCTTGCCACGAGCGGCGCCTTTTTCCTCCCGGATATTTTGATGTATGCCAGCGGTTTGCCCAATTTCCAAGGCTTGTAAAGATAATAATTGCTGAAGCCGTAATCCAGCATTCGGGAAGTATCACCGTACATATCGCTGCTGTTTAGCGCTACCGCTATCAAGGTCTGGCCGTCTTTCGTACCCGACGCCACCAGGCACTTCCCCGCTTCCCTTGTATAGCCGGTCTTGACGCCGTCCGCAAATTTATACCTCCATAAAAGCCGGTTGTGGTTGCACATGTATCTGGTTTGCATCTTGTTTGTGGCCGGCGCGTAATGGTATTTCGTAGCCGCCAGTTCGCGAAAAAACGGATTTTTGATGGCATAACGGGTCAATAACGCAAGATCATACGCGGTGGAGTAATGATCCGCGGCCGGCAGCCCGCTGGTGTTGGCAAAACGGGTCCGGCGCGCGCCGATTTTAGCGGCAAGTTTATTCATCCGATCCACAAACGCCTCCTCACTGCCGCACAAATGTTCCGCTACTGCGACACAGGCGTCGTTGCCCGAATTCAACATGATACCGTACAATAGTTCCTTGAAATTCACCAGTTCATCCCGGCGGAGATACATCGAAGAACCGTCCTTCCCCGCGGCTTTCGGACCGATCCTGACCCTGTCCTTAAGATCCCCTATTTCCAGGGCCAGGATGGCGGTGGCGATCTTGGTGGTGCTGGCCATAGGGCGCATGATATGGGCGTTTTTGGCATAAAGGATGGTCCCGGTGACAGCATCCATCAGGATCGCGGATTCCGCCGACGTATACAGCGGTTGGGAGGCTTCCGCGGGAAAAACTCCGCCGCACAGGAAAAAAACAAACAACAGGAATACAAGCCATTCTCTGAACATAACTGCCCTCTCACCCGCTGTTATTTTTGATTTATTGGTATAAACCTTAAGTGTTTCCTCATTTTGTCAATGGCGTCATAAAACAGAAAACCGCCCGAAGGCGTTTTCAGTTATCAGCGATCAGTACTCAGTTTCGATAGCCTAATGGTAGACATATATTATATTTAGTAGCAAGACCTTGGATTAAGGGAACAACGCGATTGCCTCTGATAAAAAATGCCGATTTTTGTAACTATTGTAGCAACTATTTCGATGATCATATCCATTCATCGCTGATTGCCGATCACTGTTTACTGCAAATCTCCAGCCGGCGCTTCATGCGGCTCCAATGTGCGTTTTTTACCGAAAAACCTTTCCATCAAAGGGGGCGCCAGATCCAGCAGGTGATCCAGAACCACATTGGAATCAACCGGCAAAAGCCGCGTCTGATCTTTGTTTACAATCAGGAAAGCCACGGGCTGAATGGTTATCCCGGCCCCGCTCCCCCCCCCGAAAGGCAATTCCGTTTCGTTTTTTCCCTCGTCGTCTTTTTTATTATTATTTTCCGGCTTATTCACGGTGAATTCGCTTCCTCCCGCGGCAAAGCCGAAGGTCACCCGGGAGACCGGCATGATTACACTGCCGTCCGGCGTTTCCACCGGATCGCCCAGAATCGTGTTCACATCCACCATGTCTTTGATGCTGTCCAGGGTGGCCCGCATTATTCCCTCGATGGGATGTTGTTCCATTTCTAATTACCTCCGGTTTTTTTCACAAAAAAGAATTTTTTTGCGGCCTGAAGAAAAATCAGGCAGCATTCGATAAAAAAGATTGATGAACATGTTGAATATAATATAACCGGCGCGGATTTGAAATATTCCTTCCAAGTCCGAATGAAAGGCCTTCATTTTAAAATCGGGCTTGATGGTCATCTTCGGAGCGGCGCTTAAAACATAAACGTTCCTGAGGACTTTTTCCAGCAAATTCTTAAACAGGTGCAATTTTAACGGCCAAAGAACACCCGTGCCGATGGCCGTAAGGAAGGCATCCCCCGTACCGACTCTGGTGTCCCACCTGAAATACCGGCAATGGCCCACCTTGGAAAAAAGCACGACGAATTTCAAGGGCCTGCGGCCCGGCAGCAAAGTGAGAAGATTATATACGAAAGGGAATTCCACCGCTATCTTGGAAATCCAATCCTCCCAACCCTTGACGGCGCGGCCAAGTATCGCGGCGGTATTTTCAGGGCCGGCATCCGCCGCTTTCGCCCTGTTTAACTTTTTTTGGATACGCTCCGCCAGTCTTTCCAATGGAGTAAATATACGACTGTAAAGGCGGAATCTCCTGTATAAAAAAATTTCCACCTGCAATTTTTCCTGCCGCAGATCCACAAGATAATTCATCCTGAGGAGGAACGAGACGGGGATGAAGCTAATTAAAAAAAAAGCGCAGCAACTGTCAATATTGTCAATATCAGCCACATATTTACCACCGCTGGTTATTTTAACCGGAAGAGGCGGATTTTAAACCTGCCTTTACGGGGGATGCCGGCAATTTCATGTAAAGGAGCGATATCATGAAAACATTCAGAAAGGAATTGTGGTTCCGCACGGATCAGAGAAGGGAGTTCATCCACATCACCCCGCAGGTGGAAGCGGTTTTGCGCGAGAGCGGCGTCCGGGAAGGCCTGGCGCTGGTCAACGCCATGCATATCACCGCCAGCGTTTTCATCAACGATGATGAGTCCGGATTGCATCAGGATCTCGAAACCTGGCTGGAGAGGCTGGCGCCGGAAAAACCTTACTCCCAGTACCGCCATAATGGTTACGAGGACAATGCGGATGCGCATTTGAAACGCACGGTGATGGGGCGCGAAGTGGTGGTTGCCGTCACCGGCGGTAAACTCGATCTCGGCCCCTGGGAGCGGATTTTCTACGGGGAATTCGACGGAAAAAGGCGAAAGAGGGTACTGGTGAAGATTATCGGAGAGTGATTTCAACGACGGGGAACAGAAAGCAGGTAAAGCAAACTCGCCCCCGGTCATTTTATTCGCTCGCGGTTTTCATGTTACCCCCTCGCTTCTGACCGACTTTCATACCGTCTTCCGGAAGAGAGGGGCCGGGGGTAAGTTGTCTTTTGAAACCTTTGGGATGAAGGCCCTTTTCACCCTCCTCAGCCACTCCGTCCAGATCAGGGAAATCCCTGCCAAACCAAAAACAGCCGCCCATTGCAGCGGGGTAAGCGGCGCCGTATGAAACACCCGCATAAAAAACGGCGTAGTCATTATTATCAACTGCATCAGTGCGGAAACCAGCACCGCCCCGGCCAGATACATGTTGCCGAAAATCCCCGTCTCCAGCCAGGTCTTACGTTCGGAACGGCACTGAAAAACATAGCAAAGTTGGCTGAAAACCAGCGTCCCGAATGCCATGGTCCGGCCGGTTTCCACCGAACCGCCCGGCGCGGCCATGCCGTAAACGAACGCGATCAGGCTTGTAATCCCGATCAGTGCCCCCTGGGCGAGGATCCTTGCGCCCAGCCCCCGGGCGAAGATCCCCTCCGCCGGCGGCCTGGGCTTCTGCTTCATCAAATCCTCACTGTTCGGATCCACGCCAAGTGCAATCGCAGGCAGGCCGTCCGTGACCAGATTGACGAACAGCAGTTGGATCGGAAGCAGAGGAATGGGAAGGCCGAAGACCGTAGCAAAAAACATCACCAGTACTTCCCCGATATTACAGCCCAGCAAGTACCGGATAAATTTTCGTATGTTTTCATATATGTTGCGGCCCTCGTCCACCGCCCCGACGATGGTGGCAAAATTGTCATCCGCCACCACCATGGCCGAGGCTTCCTTGGTCACCTCCGTGCCTGAAATGCCCATCGCTACGCCGATATCTGCCTCTTTAACGGCGGGAGCGTCGTTCACTCCGTCGCCGGTCATCGCCACCACTTCGCCCTGGCTTTTTAAATAACGGACGATCAGTAATTTATGGGCAGGGGAAACCCGGGCAAAGACGGAACATTTCTTCACAAGCGCAGGCCAGTCCGCATCTCGCAGCTTTTCTAGTTCGCCACCGGTACAAATTTTTTCACACGGCAGCCCGATCAGCCGCGCCACAGCTCCGGCAGTGGCCGGATGATCCCCGGTAATCACCTTCACCTTTATGCCGGCGGCGTGTGCGCGGCTAACCGCCGGCGGAACTTCCGGCCTGGGAGGATCCATCATCCCCGCCAATCCTATGAAAACCAACTCGTTCTCCAACTGATCCGGATGGCACTTGTTCAGCACCGGTATTTCCCCGGCACGGATCCTCCGGAAGGCGAAGGCCAAAACCCTTAA
The DNA here is from genome assembly GCA_050260475.1 of Bacillota bacterium. GTDB lineage: Bacteria > Bacillota > UBA4882 > JBLNCG01 > JBLNCG01 > JBLNCG01. Next base: position 96,035 of record JBLNCG010000015.1, on the reverse strand, counting down.
AGCGCCGCCGCTCAGCGACCGGACTTTCAACAGAATATCCTTTCTCATCTGATCCGTCAGCGGAACCTCACGGCCATACTGATACACAAAACCGCAGCGTTCAGCAATGACTTCCGGAGCGCCCTTCACCGCCAGGATTAACGCTCCGTCATGGGCATAGACCACTCCCATCCTCTTCCGCTCGGAAGTAAACGGGATTTCCCGGCGTATCCCATATTTGTCTTTTTCCGAAAGATCCCATCCAAATTCCTCAACCATTTCCAATAAAGCCTTTTCGGTGGGATCCCCAAAAATCTCATATTCTGCCTTTAAAAAAGATTTTCGGGTCCGTTTGGCGGAAACCACGGCACTATTGTTAACCAGGCAATTGATAAGCAGTTTTTCCATGACTGGATTGGAACCGGGCCTGAATTTACGCGGTAATGCGCAAGACCCGCCGGTATGGAGCGCGATCTCCTTCCCATCCAGGATTATTTTTTCCACCCGCATCCTGTTTTCGGTCAAGGTGCCTGTCTTGTCGCTGCAAATCACTGTGGCGCATCCCAGTGTTTCCACGGCGGGAAGTTTGCGGATAATCGCCCGCTGTTTTACCATTTTTTGCACTCCGATAGCCAAGGCAATCGTTACGATGGCCGGCAATCCTTCCGGGATCGCGGCCACCGCCAAACTCACGACGGTCATGAACATCTCCCGCCAGGGCTCTCCCCTTACCACTCCTGCGGCCCCTACCGCGGCACAGATGATAAGGCACGACACAAGCAACGCCCGGCCTAATTGTTTCAACCTCTTCTGCAGGGGAGTATCCCGCTCAGTGACTGTGGCGATCATTTCCGCGATGCGTCCCACCTCGGTGTTTACGCCTATGGCTGTGGCAACCGCCTTTCCCTTTCCTCTGGTGATGACGGTCCCGGAATAAATCATGCGCGAAGGATCTGCCCTTAAAAAATCCTGCCGGCAGGATCCGGAGGATTTGACCGCGGGCAGGGATTCTCCGGTCAATATGGATTCATCCGCCTCCAAATCGGTATGTTCCACCAGGCAGGCATCGGCGACGATCCTGTCGCCCGCCTCCACCAGCAAAAGATCGCCCGGGACAACCTCCCGGGCCGGAATTATCTCCATCCTGCCCGCCCGGATGACCCTGGCCCGGGGGGCGGACATCTTTTTTAAGGCCAGAAGCGCTTTTTCCGCCTTGTATTCCTGGGTCACGCCCAGCAAGGCGTTAAGCAGCACGATGGCCAGGATCGTGGCGGCATCCATGGTTTCCCCCAGATACCAGGATATCCCCGTGGCCGCCAGCAGAATGAGCACCATAAAATCCGTACACTGCTCGATGAACAACTTCCCGATGGATATGCCCTTCTGTTTCGGGAGTTCATTGTAGCCGAATTTCTTGCGCTGCCTCAAAACCATCTGGGGATCAAGACCGAAAGTATATGCGGCTTTCTCCGGAACAGTTTTTACGGCTTGTGCAGTCAAGTCTTTGCCCATTTTAAAACCACTCCCCCGGACTTGATAAATCAACGGATTGATGACCAGCCATTCATTCTTTCCCGGTACAGTGCTTCCCAAACAGCTTGACGATATCAAACGCTACACGATATGCAATGTCTCTTATATTATCGCGAAGATATTTGCGGGCATTGCACTGGTATATATAGAATATTTATATACAGGGTCTCAGGAGCTAAGTACAACGAAAAAAAATTTAAAACATACTTTTTAAGGAATCAAAGTTCATTGTGATCAATTTGCGTTGTTATGACAATTTTACGTCTTGCCGCTAAATATCGATAGCCTAATGGTAGCCATACACTATATTTAGTGGCAAGACCTTGAATTAAGGCAACAACGCAATTGCCTCATTGTTCATTGCCAATTGCTGATTGAAATGCTATACTTACCATGGAGGGACCGAACTTGCCGGTGGACGGATTTTTTGTGGCGGCTCAAATCCTTGAAATGAAAGCTTTTCTTAATACCCGTGTGGGCAGACCCCGGCAGATCGGGGCCTTCGACTTTGTGCTGCCCTTTCAGGACGATAAGGACAAAGGGCTCACCTTTTCAGTCCATCCCCGATTCTTTCGATTTCATTTCGGGGTATTGCCGGATTCATACGGGGAAGCGGAAACCTCATTCGAGGCCGTAGCGCAAAAAGCCCTGAGCGGAGCGCGGCTTGTCGGAGTAGAGCAATCTTCCTTCGAGAGAATGGTCGTTTTTAAATGGGAAAATTACACGCGCATCCAGGGTCTGGTCGCATACCACCTGATCTGGGAGGGCATGGGAAAGCGCAGCAACCTCATACTGATTAATCCCTCAACCGGCGGGATCTTGGAAGTCATAAAAAAAATTCCCGCCAGCATAAACCGTGTCCGCGTTTTGCTGCCCGGAGAAATTTACCAGCCGCCCCCCGCCCAGGAAAAAATCAACCCCTGCGCTTTGAATCCGGAAGCCTGGGAGTTTCTCATGGATCAGACGGACGAAATCATAACTCCAGGCAGATGGCTTGCGGCGAGGCTGTTCGGAATCAGCCCCGTCCTGGCGGAGGAAATAGCCTTTCGCGCGAATCTGCCGCCGGAAACCAACCCGTCACGGCTTTCTTCCCGGGACAGAAACGGCTGGCGGGAGGCGCTGGAGCTTTTTATGACCCGCGCCAAAGCGGGCCCGGTTGAACCGCTGCTTTACCAAAAAGGCCGGAGAGCGGAGTTTTATTATGCGCCCCTTCTTCACCTTGAAGCGCAAGATTTTACTAAAACCGCCCTTCCTTCGCTGCATGCCCTGCTGGATACAGCCATGGGGCAAAAGACGCTCCTGCAGCAGATCCAGGATGAAAAGCAATCCCTGCGGCAGAGTCTTCAGGTTCATCTCCGCCGGGCCGCAAAAAAGCTCTCGCTCCAGAAGGACGAATTGGCGGGGGCGGAAAATATGGAAACGCATAAACTTAAGGCGGATTTAATTTTCGCCAACCTCCCGCTGCTGAAAAAAGGGATGGACCTGGCAATTTTACCCTCTTTCACGGGGGAGGAAGAAGTGGAAGTGGCCCTGGACCCGGCCTTGACTCCGGTGGAAAACGCCCGGCGGTATCTTAAGAAATACCAGAAAGCCAAGAACGCCCTTGTCGTTTTGACCGGGCATCTGGAAAAAACCCGCGGCGACCTGTATTATCTGCAGAGCCTGGAACTGGCCCTGGAAGAAGCCCGCGGCCTGCAGACCCTGCAGGAATTGAAGGACGAGTTTGAAGCGCAGGGGCTGTGCGGCGCCCGCCGCAGGAAAAAAATAAAAAAAGCCGCCCCGGCCTCCGAACCCCACAGGTTCATCTGCCCGGACGGCTCCGAAATCCTGGTCGGTAAAAACAACCTGCAGAACGAACGGATCACCTTTCAACTGGCCAAACCCGATGATCTCTGGTTTCACGTCAAAGACTATCCGGGCTCCCATTGCATACTCAGGCCGGCTCCGGTTTCCGCTCCGGTGGAAAACCTTCTGGCCGCGGCGAATCTGGCTGTTTTTTTCAGCAAGGCCAGGGATTCCAGCAAGGTCGCTGTGGACTACACCATGCGCAAATACGTCAAAAAGCCTCCCAAAGCCAAGCCGGGCATGGTGATATATCATTCCTTCCAGACCATCATCGTGGATCCTGATCCGCAAATCCTGGGCCGTTTTATCCCGGTTTTATAATTTTCCCATGCGCCACGGCGGCCAGAAACGCCAGAAGCCCAGCCCCCTGAAATCCGAAAGCGGAATCGCGCCGAAATAACGGCTGTCCTCGCTATTTTTCCGGTTGTCTCCCATGAGGAAATAACAGCCCGCCGGAATCCGGTATGGTCCGTTGAACCTGGCGGCGGGATCCAGGTACCGTATCTGGTTGTCCGGCGCTACATACGGCTCATTCAGCGGCCTGCCGTTGATCAGCACTTTCCCCGGAAGCAGTTCCACGGTTTCGCCGGGCAGGCCGATTACCCTTTTTACGAAATCGTATTTTTGGTTGATTTCCGCGGGTGGTTTGAACACCACGATCTCCCCCCGCCTGGGACTCCTGAACCAGAAAATGAACTTGTTGGCCAAAAACCTTTCCCCCGTCATGATCGTGGGCTCCATGGAACCGGAAGGCACCACCCTGGTCTGGACAACCCATGTGCTCAGTATGAAATACAGAATAATCGCCGGAATGATGACCTCCATAATATCCACAATCAACGGCTTTTTCGCTTTCTTCTTGGCCACTGTTTTTTTTCCCATCTTATCCCCCTGCTCTCTATTATTATTTTTTTTTCTCTATCGCACCTTAAAATCCTTCTTGTTTAACGGCAGTGCGGTTGTTTTGTTCCAGGATGTCTTCGGCAACACGGCGGAAGTCACCGGTAAAACGTCAGAGATCGGACAGCTAAAAACAAATCCGCGCTCACCTGCGGGCGCGGATGCATTTTCCGGTAAAGCGGATATTTTTTACGCGCGGGATCCGTTCTTTACCGCCGCCACTTCACTGTAAGACTCAAGATCCGCGGTCTTGCGGACGATGCAAAGGGGAGTCTGCTCCCTGGCCTGGCCTAAGGGGTTATCCCGGAAAAGTTCCCGGGCAAGTCTCTCCGGCACGGTTTTGCCTGATCTCCCCAGGATGGATACGCCCAGATCATTGGCATCGACGATTACCACCTCATGCCCGAACTTCTCTTTAAGCAGGCCGGCCACCTTGTCCGGCCTGGCCGGGCCAAGTTTCGCGTATTCGTTGTAAGGGGGCAGGGTATACGCGCACGGGCCGTCTATGGCCGCAATCCTTTTCCCGCAGATGCGGTAGAATATCCCCTTGATGCCTAACGGTTTGGTGATTGCAGCGCAAAAAGCGGCAAATATGATCATGAACGGCCCCGCTTCCCGGATGGCCAGTTCCATGGTCCACGGGCTGCCCAGGCCGATGCCGTAGGGGGATTTATGTACGAATCTAACGAGAAAATTGGCCAGAGGCGAAGGGTTGATGCTTTTAATGGGAAACGCCCTTCCCTGCGTGATGGCGACGATCTTCTCGCTGATAAACACTATGTCCCCTTTCCGCAGATGCGGCAGGAGGTACTTTTCGAACAGATCGAACAGGTTGTCCTGCGGGTTGACCACATGGGTTTTCACCGGCAGCCGCGCATATGCCGCGCCGTCTACGGTGATAAGGAGCTTTTTTCCCTGATTGGGACGGAAGCCTTCCATTTCATCCACTCCTTAAAATCAGATGACACCGGAAAACGTTTAATCCGTAACCTGGAAACTGCAACTGGTAACCTTTATAACCAACAACCTGCTTTCCAGGCTTTGCTATTAATTCTGCCCGTCCTTTTATTTTCCTGCTGGATGGAAATTTTACGGAAAAGGCTGGTTTATCTAAGCTAATTTTCCAATTATCGCGCTGTATGGATCATGCGGATCTATCTTAACCGAAGCAATTGCGTTGTTGCCTTAATTCAAGGCCTTGCCACTAAATAAAGTGTATGGCTACCATTAGGCTATCAATATTTAGTGGCAAGACGTAAAATTATCATAACGACGTAAATTGCTCAACCATGAAGAACATTAAGCGCATTCGAATTTGATACTTGTGAAGGGTTTCCTGGCTGTTTGTGGAATTACTTGGGGAATAAATCAGAAATACCTTTAATGGAGGTGTAACCGTGAAATACAGGTATTTTCTTTTTTTCGCCCTGCTCTTTTTATGCCCGGCCATGGCAATCCGGGGACAGGAGAAGGTAACCCTTACAGTCTGGGATTCCATGGTCGCCCAAAGTAAGTTTTACAACGCCGAAATTAAGCTTTTCCAGGAAAAATATCCCTGGATCGAGATCAAACGGGTAACGCAGGTCGTCCATAAATACCGGACCATCGTGGAAATGGCGGCCCGCAGCGGCAGCCTGCCGGACCTCTATTTCCCGAGCACCGGCTATATGAACGATGATGCGATAAACGGCTGGATCATACCTCTGGACAAATGGGCCACCCCGGCCTGGAAGAAGCGCTTTCCCAAGGGTTCCTTTACGCAGGGAATCCATATTTTCAACGGCAAGACGTTTTCCCTTCCCGCCGCACAGCCCTATGTATGGCACCAGCTATACATAAACCGCAAGGTCTTCCGCGACGCCGGCCTGGTGGACAAGAGCGGGAAGATATTGCATCCCAGGACCTGGGCCGAATACCGCAAATTTGCCAAAATTATCACGGAGAAGGGAAAGGGAAAGGTCTGGGGCGTGGGGATCGCCAAGAATCCCAGCCACATGTACGCCCATATCTATTATGAATGGGCCCGCTGGGCCGGCGCAGCCGGAGGCGATCACGTGGAACCTTTCGAAATGGACTACCGCGCCGGGAAATACACCTTCGACCATCCCGCCTACTTGAAGGTTTTCAAGCTCCTGCTGGACCTGAAAAAAGACGGCAGCCTCATCCCTAATTTTCTTTCCATCGAGGACGAAGTCATGCGGGCGATGTTCGCGGAAGGACAAATCGGCATGATCGACGGCGGCGTCTGGAACCAGAACGGCTGGGCCGGCACCCATCCGGGCTGGAACGACTATGACTGCGCGCCCGAACCCGCCCCCGACGAAAAGGGCTACCGGGCCATGCAGTGCGTGATAGCCGAACCTTCCTGCTATTTGATTTCCAGGGACTGCAAAAACCCTGACGCGGCCTGGCTTTTCCTGGACTGGCTCACCACGCCTGAAGCCGGAAAAAGGTTCGTGAAACTCGGTATCGGCATCTCCATTTTCCCTGAAGCCAATGTTCCGGAGAACGCCAAAACCGAACAATACGCGCAGTTCCTTAAAATCTGCTCCAAGTTTCTGCGCTGGGCGCCCAATCCTATGGCGCGCAACGCTGCATTGGCCAATATCAAGCTGGATACGCCCATTCCTTCCAGGGAGGAGGTTTTCTGGGGGATCCTGAGCGGGCAGATTGCGGAGAAGGACATACCGAAAGCTATGAAGGATATGAACGACCGGTATAACGCGGAGCTTGCGAAGCAGATGAAGAAGCTTCAGGAACAAGGCATAAAGCTAAGCATGAAGGATTTGCTGTATCCGGACTGGAATCCGCTGGAGAATTACGGCGAATAATGATATGGTTTGCTGGGGCGCCTCTCGCGGGCGCCCTTTTTACTTTCCGCCCCTCCTTCATGAATCATTTAAAAAAGAATTGGACGCATGTAAGAAAGATTTTTGGTTATCAACGCATCGATACTCCGCGGCAAGTGGAAATGATGAATGATTTATACCAAAATGAATTACGGTTGTTTGACAATTTCTTCATGCCTGTACGAAAACTCAAGGAAAAAGTTAAAAAGGGGCAGCGGAACGTCGGGATTTATGACGACCCTCAAACGCCACTGAAAAGAGTCTTAAAAGCAGCCGGCGTGGTTGCAAAATTAAATGATTCATCGATTCCCCTTGGGTTACATTTTAAAAGATTAAAATCGCAGTATTGTCACAAACCTGAGTTTATGGTATCATAAATCTTGCGGCTTTGGCCGCCGGTTTCACATTTTTCCCTTTTCGCTTTACCAACCGCCAGCGTAGCTCAATAGGCAGAGCAGCTGATTTGTAATCAGCAGGTTACCGGTTCAAGTCCGGTCGCTGGCTCCAGAAACGACAAGGGTTCCGGTTTTCCAGAACCCTTTAATTTTACCGCTTTGACACCGACTTTGCACCCACCGGGATTAAGCCTTTCTTCCGACTGAGCCCGTCCAATTTTTCCGCCGCCCGCTCCTTCATCTCCTCGATTCCAGACTCAACTTTCTCACCTTAAAAACGGCATAAAGCATTGATGGAAACGCCCCAAGGTTCCTTCGTCATACCTCGGGTCAGAAATTTTGCCCTCTATGGCGGGTTTGACGTTTACCCGCGACGAATACCTGCTCAACGGATTTCTGTCGCGCATTTACAAGAATAAGCTGGAACCGGACAAGGCATACGGGAATTACTACCAGACCTATATCGAGCGGGATCTCCGCCTGATCAGAATGTGCGCAATCTGACCCAATTTGAGAACTTCATGCACATTTTGGCCGGGAGAATCGGGCAGATTATCAACCTACATTCCGTCGCCGGCGACCTCGGTATCTCCGGCGCCACGCTGCAGGAATGGCTTTCCGTCTTGGAAGCCTCGTATATTGTTTTCCGGCTTAAGCCTCTACTACGAGCAATTTGCGTTGTTTATGATGATTTTACGTCTTGCCAACGCAATTGCCCCTATAATTAAATTTTTTAACCAGGCATAAAGACATGCAATTAGGAAAATAATACCTTTATGCGCGGAGATGAACAACCATCCGTCCTTAAAATCAAAGAATCACTGGATAATCCCATGGACCTGGAGATCCGTGAAATCAAATCCAAGGATCTCGCTTCGGTCCAAATAGCTTATTTCCGGGGTTTGGCCGATCCCGCCCCGGTGATAAAGGTGATAACTCAAAACAACCTCGGTTCCCTTGATGAAGCGGCCTTTGCCGCCGCCGGAAATATTCCTGCCGCCGCGGGCGATGCTTCCGTCAAATTTCATTTATATCGCGGCGCCGCCCTGGTTTATTTGCCGGACCGGGAACCGTTTGCGGTGATGGCGGATTCCATGGTCAAAAGGACCCCTTCCGAGCCTACCAACGAATCCGCCATCCGCGGTCCGCGGGAGGGTTTTATCGAAGATATCTATGACAACTTGAGCCTTATCCGGCGCAGGCTCCCTAATTCAAGCCTTAAAGCGGACGAAATGGTCATCGGCCGCCGCAGCCGGACCAGAACGGCCGTTGTTTATTTGGCGGATGTGGCCGACCCTGATTTGGTGCTGGAAGTTAAAAAGAGATTGGCAAAGATCGATATCGACGCTGTTTTGGAACCGGGAATCCTGGAGGAATTCATTAAGGACAACAAGTTCACGACGCTTCCCTTGTCCCTGGTTTCCGAACGGCCCGATAAAGTCCTCGGATCCGTCCTGGAAGGCCGGGTGGCGGTTTTCGTCGATCACAGCCCGGAAGTGGTCATCGTCCCCATCACTTTAAACGACCTGTACCAGGCACCGGACGATTATTATTTCGATTACTGGTCCGGGAGCCTGATCCGGATCGTCAGATTCATCGGAAATATTCTGGCCGTTGGTTTACCGGGGCTTTATATCGCTCTTGTGGGCAGCAGCCCCCAACTTATACCGATAAATTTGGCGTTGACCATCGCGGGATTCCGCATAGGCATGACTTTTCCCCTCTATTTGGAGGTATTGATGGCGGAAATAATGGTAGAACTATTGCGGGAGGCGGGATTGAGGCTTCCCCGGGGGACCAATCAAACTCTGGGGGCGACTGTGGGAATTATAGTAGGATTTATTTTAATCCAGACGGGTTACATCTCAACTCCGACATTGATTGTCGTCGGCGTCTCCGCCATCGCGTCCTTTTCCAGCCCCAACTATTCCATCGGATTAACCTGGCGCATCCTGAAATACATTCTGCTTTTCAGCGCGTCCTTATTGGGTTTTTACGGCTTTATCCTGGGATCGGCCTTTATTCTGGCTCATCTGGCCGGCCTTTCGTCTTTCGGCGCGCCGTATCTGGTTCCCTGGGGCCCGTGGCAGACAACCGGCACATTCGATTCCGTGATTCGCGCTCCCCACTGGCTGCGCCTGAAACGTCCCCAGGCCGCCAAACCCATGGAACCAGGCAGGGGAAATAAATATCCCGGGGGAAAAAAATAATGGAAAAGCAATTAACAGCCAAGCTGTTTATACCCATCCTGACGTTATCCTTGATAACCTTCGGTTTTTCTTTCATGCGTCAGATTTTCGCCAAAAACGCGGGCGCCAACGCCTACCTGACAATATTGATGGGGTTTCTCATCGCCGCCGCCGGCCTGTTTTTAATGAAGTCCCTTGCCTTTAAATATCCGGATCAATCCGTCATCTATCTGGGAGACAAACTGTTGGGGCCGTTAGGTAAAATCGGCAACGCCGCTTTATGGATTGCGGTCTTTTTATTTGCCGCCATACTGATCAGAAGGATTACCGACGAGGTATCGGCGATTATTCTCTTCCGGACGCCGGGATTGGTATCCATTCTCGCCTACTTTTTAGTCATCGGATACATGGCGTTCCTGGGGGAAGAGGCCCTGGGGAGACTGGCTTCGGTTTTTTTACTCGGGATTCCGGTATTTTCATTTATCTTGTTCTTGAGTTTCCTGCAAGTGAAATTGCTGAATATTCACCCGGTTAATATTATCCGGGATCCCGACTATTTATGGAAATGGGATTTATGGTCGATTGTTTTCGCGCCGGTGTGGATTTTATGCGCTTTTTACGGCAATGATAGCCTGCGAAAAAGTTTCAGGACGGTTATCCTGTTTGTGGCCGGCGGGACATTAATCCTGGCCGCGGCTTGCCTGGCCGCGGCCGGATCGTTCGGTCCCCGGGGCCTCAGCCGGTACGAATGGCCGGTGATGAGCCTGGTAAATATTACGGAATTTGCCGCAAGCTACCTCTTTCAAAATTTCATGACCGCGGGATACTTCTTTATTTTCCTGTTCTTCTCCTTGATAACCGCCGCCGCTTTCTTGATCATCCTCTCAAAAGGCGCCGCCGAATTGTCGGGCTTAAAAAGCCGGCAATGGAAAACGGCCCTCCCGATCGTCGCTGCCGGCCTGTTTGCCCTGACAATGCTGCCAACGCTGATAAATTATAAGGAGATAACCCCTATCATACTCAAAGCGGGCAGCCTGTATATTCCCGCTTATATTTTACTGATTTGGCTCAGCTCCCTTTTCCGGAGGAAGGATCGAAAATGAAAATCTTCAGACGCGGCCTGTCAGGCCTGATTCTTTTTTCATGCGTTTTATACTTGTCCGGTTGCTGGGATATCGTCCCCATTGAAGATCGGGCGCTGGTATTGGTTGTCGGGCTGGATAAAAACGGGAACCGGGTCCGGTTAAGCGCTCAAGTCCCCACCATCAAAAATTTGATCCAAACCCCCTCCAGCTTTACCGACCGGCGAAAGCCCATGGCGAAACCTTTTGTGGTGGAAAGCGCTTCGCTTCTAAATGGTATTCAGCAGTTGGAAGACCGGATTTATCAATCCATGATTGTCGGCGCGGTCAAAATCATCATCGTCTCTCTCCGGACGGCGGAAGATGATCTCATGGAAATCCTGACGGTTTTTTTGCGGCAGCCTTCGGTATCCTTTCAGACGCTGGTATTGTGCGCCGAAAATAGCGCCGAAGAAATCATCAGGTTTGAATCCCCCTTCGACATCCAGCCCGGCTTGATGATTAGCAAACAACAACAGTCGTCCATGAAAATGGCCCACTCTTTTCCCATGAGACTTGGGGATTTTATCGCCAGGGTTGACAATCAGACCATCGATCCGTATCTGCCGGTGATTAAACTCGATACGGAAAACAAAAGCTACATACTGGAAGGGATTAAGGTGTTTAACAAAGGCAGGGTGGTCGGAGCTCTCAGCCCCGGGGAGAGTTATTTTTTCGGCGTCATAACCGGTCAAGTTACGGAGGGTTATCAGGAAATAACCGTCAAGGGCAAGCGGACCGGTTTCAGCAAAGTATCCTACCATCCCAAAATACGCATCAGGCGTTTTCACGGCCATAGCTCCATTTTCTTGGAAATCAACACTCAGGGCACTTTGCTGCAAATCCCCGGGGGCTTCCCCAACCGTGTTGAAACTTACCGCCTGATCAAGAGGGAAATGGAAAGGCAATTGAAAAAAAGAGTCTTATCCGTGGTAGATAAATTGCAATCCTTAAATGCCGACCCGGTGGGCTTTCAAAAATACATGGAGATCGCCGGGATAAAAAATTGGGATGAGGCCTATCCGGTTATTCCGGTGGAAATCAAGGTTCATTTCAACTTCCGGAATTTGTCGCCGGCATTTTGAAAGCGTTGTAATAAGGCCGGACCTATTTGCCAATTTCTGACCTGCCTGGCTGTATTTACATGGATCACCCGGACAAATTATGGTTTATAATGCGTTTATAGACATAAAATTTCTACGATTTATCGAGGAGGTTTTCCCCATGGCAGGCCGCTGGCTTAAACAAATCCCGCAGGCGTTTCCGGGTAAAATAAGTCTTAAAACAACTATTTTGCTGATTTTAAGCATTTCCTTATCGGGCAATTTAATCCTCGGCGTCATCTTGAACCGGCATTTTTCCAACCAAATAAACAGGCAGGCGGCGTTTTTGGAAAAGGCGGACGCCGTGGCCGGTCTGACACAAACCCCTATGGCGGCAAAGAAATTGACAAAAGTCGCCGCCGCGGAAGGCGGTTCTCCGGTGAATCAAATCGCCAAAAAAGTGGGCCCCTCCATCGTCGGCATACGTATGACCGTAAAAGATACCGTAGGGCGCTTTTTCGGGGGAGCCGGCCGGTCGACAGCCGAGGGTTCGGGCATTATCATCAGCAAGGACGGCTATATCATGACTAACTACCATGTGGTGGCCGGCGCGGACCCGCGCGGCGACGCAAGCCAAAGCACGACCCTGGAGGTGTTTTTGCCCGACAAGCGACAGGCCGCGGCTAAATTTGTCGGCGGCGATTCCTTAAACGACCTGGCTGTAATAAAGATTAATCTTGCCAATTTACCCGCGGCGGAACTGGGCGATTCGTCTCAATTGGAAGTGGGGGATCTGGCGGTGGCCATCGGCAATCCGCTGGGATTGGAATTTATGGGTTCGGTCACCTCGGGGGTGATCAGCGCCTTAAACCGCACCATCAATACAGGCGACAAAACCCTCAACTTAATCCAGACGGACGCGGCCATCAACCCGGGGAACAGCGGCGGCGCCCTGGTGGATTCCGGCGGTCAGGTCGTGGGAATAAATACCGCCAAAATATCCGTCTCCGGGGTGGAAGGTCTGGGCTTTGCCATTCCCGTCAATACGGCCAGACCCATCATCAGCCAGCTGATCATGTTCGGTTATATAAAAGGCCGGCCTTTGATCGGCATCTCCGGACAGGACGTCACCCGGGCCGTAGCCCAATATTATAACCTGCCCGTCGGCGTTTACGTAACCGGCGTTACGGCGGAGAGCGGCGCAGCAAAGGCGGGGGTTAAAAAAGGAGACGTTCTGACAAGTCTGGCGGGCAAAAAAGTGCAAAGCATGCAGGACCTGGAGGATATCAAAAAGGATTACAAGGCGGGAGATACCGTGAATATGACGATTATCAGAAACAGTAAGAAGCTTGCGCTAAAACTTACTTTTTCGGAAGATCGGTAAACAAGCGGCCGGGTTTGCCTGGTGTGGCAAGACTTATTATTAAGGTAACAACGCAATTGCCTCTATCGAAAAATTTTTCCGTACCGGAAGGCAAAATCGGATAAATGTCAAAATATCCCTTAAATGCCGGACTATTGAAACGGTTCGTGAGAGGAGGTATTCCTATGCCAGATTATTCCATTCTCGACTTCGGCGCCCGCGGCGACGGAGAGGTCAATGACGCAACGGCAATACAAAACGCCGTGGACGCCTGCCACTCCTCGGGAGGCGGGCGCGTAATCATTCCCGCGGGTAAGATATACCGCACCGGAGAATTTCACCTGAAATCCAACGTGGAATTCCATATCGAACGCGGCGCCGTAATAAAGGCCAGTATTGTAAGGGAAGATTACCGGACGGGAAGGCCGCTCAGAGTCATCTCGGCGGAAGGCGCGGAAAACATCGCCATTACCGGCGGCGGTATTATCGACGGCTGCGGCAATCTTTATATGTCCCAGGAGTTGCCTTACATATACCGTAAGGGCTCCTGGCGGCCGTTTACCGTCAAGCTCTCCCGCTGCCGGAACGTCACCGTACGGGATGTGGTCATCCGGAACGGGGCGGCCTGGACCCTGGTCCTGGAAGGCTGTGAGGATGCGGTCATCCACGGGATCAGACTGCTGAACGATTTGAAAATCCCCAACGACGACGGCATCGATATCTGCAACTGCCGGAACGTGCGGATCAGCGGCTGCCACATTGAGGCCGGCGACGACGCCATCTGTTTGAAATCCACTTCCGCTGATCTAATGCCGTGCGAAAACATTACCGTCACCGGGTGCACGCTTGTCTCCACTTCCTGCGCCCTCATCATCGGCTGCGAGGTACATCAGCCCATCCGCAACGTGATCTTCGATTCCTGCGTAGTCAGTTCCAGCCACCGGGGTTTAGGCATACATTTAAGCCAGGAATGCGACGTGGAAAACGTGCTCTTCTCCAACCTGATCGTGGAGACGCGGCTTTTTCATGAAGACTGGTGGGGTAGGGCGGAGCCCATTTATGTAGTCGCCATCCCCTGGACTCCTGAGACCAAATTGGGCCGGATCCGCCGCGTACGCTTCAACAATATTCTTTGCCGCGGCGAAAACAGCGTTTTCCTATACGGCTGGGATAAAGACCGCATCGAGGACGTACTCTTCGAGAACGTGCGGATCGAAATGGACAAATGGAGCAAATGGCCCGGCGGGCGTTATGACCTGCGCCCGTATCCGGACGAGGATTGCACCGAAAATATTCTCCTCGCCCATGACAATTCATGCTTTTATTTAAAAAACGCAAGCCGCGTCACCTTGCGGAATTGTGAGGCCGCCTGGGGCGGGAACCGGCCCGAATACTTTAAACACGCGCTGGAAAGCCATAATGTGGCCGGCTTGAGCCTGGAAAATTTCAAGGGCGAAGCCGCCCATCCCGGGCGGGATGCGGCGATTTTAACGGATTAAAGAGACACCCCGCAGCAAACTGCGGGGTGTCAGGCTTTCTTCTTTGCTTTACCGGTTTTACTTAATCCTCCCGCGGGATGCAGATTCTTTGCCCGATCAGCAAAGCTTCAGGATTGAGGCCCGGGTTGAGCCCGAGGATGGAAGTTACCGTGGTATTATAGATGCGCGCTAAAGAAAACAGGGTGTCTCCGGCTTTAATGACATACGTAAACGAGCCGGTCGGACAGGCCACCGGAGGAACGGCCAAAGGAATGCAGACAACCTGCCCGATGGCAAGGCGTTCCGGATTGGCGCCAGGATTTGCTTCCAGCAAATCATCCAACGAAACGTTAAATCGCCGGGCTAAAGAAAAAAAAGTATCGCCCGCCCGGATCGTATAAAAGTTCCTTTCGGGACAAGGCGGAAACACTCGCTGCCTGGGAATGCAGATTAACTGCCCGATTTGTAAGGCCTCGGGATTAACATTCGGATTGGCGGAAATAACGGCTCCTACGGTAATATTAAAACGGCGCGCCAGCCGGAAAAAAGTATCCCCTGCCTGAATCCTGTATGATATGGCGCCCGGCGGGCATGAGACGGACATAACGGTCCCCCCCTTTCAATAATTGGTACTATAGTATAGGAAAACCGCCGGATAATAGACCTTATCCCAAAGTCATTTTTTACGATCCCAAAAACCGTTTGAGCGGAAATAATAACCGCGCGTATCGCGGGACTAATCCCCCAATCCCGCAAACAAAAATCCCCAATCTCCCTGGCACTGGGCGGACAGCCTTTAAGATAAGGCGCCAATCCGCAGGTGCAATTCCCCACCCCGGGGCAGCCTTCCTCCTGTTCTTATCCTTCCAGCTTTGCAAGCTGTTCTTTGGTGAGGACCTTTTTCATCCGTTCCCGCATGGCCCGGGTCTTATTGGCCACCTGTACACGCAGAGCGGTGATTTCCTTGGTCTTTGCTTCGATGGCCCTTTCATCCAGGGGCTCATCGGACCAAAGCTTCTTGAGTTCCAGCAATTTCCTTTGTAAATCGAAGCGGGGAGCCATGGTATTTTTCTCGAATTCGTAACGGATGTCCCACATCTTGAGCTGTTGTTCAATGGTTAAATTCAAACGCCTGTCGCTATAAGCGTCCCCGGGTCTTCCCCGGCGTTTAAGCGGCCCGCTTTGGGAATATCCTTGGCCGTTACGGGGAGGCATATTGCCGCAACACCTTTCTCCCCCTTGCATGCGTTTCATTTTCCAGCGTCGCCCCGGTCCGCGTCCGCTGCTGTCCGGTTTTTGCCGCCCCGCATCGGGCGCAATCTTCCGAACCTGCTCCTGCATGGCCTTCCTCTTGAGATCGATTTTTACTTTAATTTCCGCCAATTCCTTGCTTTTCGCCTCTATGGCTTTTTGGTCGAGGGATTTGGCCGCCCACAACTGCTTCAATTCCAGATTTTTCTTTCCCATGGCATGCCGGAGATCAACGGTATCCTTCTCAAAGTCCTGCCGTATGTCCAGGATCTTCAGTCGCTGCTCCATGGCAAGATTATTGCCCCCGGAACCGTTGGATTTGCGGCCCCATCCCCCCGCGAAAACCGCAAAACCCGCGGTCGCCGAAATCAAAATCATTGCCGTCACAAGGATCCATATTTTTTTCATTTCAATGCTCCTCCCATGATTAATATTTACTTGAAATTGATCTTAATAACCGGTTGTGTCTCTTTCGTGAACATATATAGAACATTGGAAGCATATAAAAACCGGCTTCAATATCCTCGGAGTTGTTTTGGTTGTAGCTTTTTCACCGGTTCGCCAAATTCAACTCGAACCAAAACTCCACGCCGCCCTCGGTGTTCTCCAGCCCATAGAGGTTTTGGTGGGCATCCTGAATCGCTTTCACGATGGAAAGCCCCAGGCCTGAGCCTCCGTAATCCCTGGTTCTTGATTTGTCGGCTTTATAAAAACTCGCCCAAATTTTTTTCTTTTCCTCCTCGTTTATGTGCCGCCCTGAATTGTATACCATAACCCTGGCCTTATCGTTGACCCTTTTGATGGTCACCCGGATGATTCTCTTGTCATCAACATGATTCACCGCGTTGTTCAGATAATTCATGAGAACCTGTTCAACCCGGTCGTAGTCGGCGTTCACCGTCAAATCCTCTTCCTTGGCATACCGAACCTTGATGGCTTTACTCCGCAACACAAGCGCATGCTTCTTTAACACCTGTTCCACCAGAAAGGACAAGTCGAAATCGCTTCTGTCCAGGCGGCTGAATCCCGACTCCAGGTGCGATAAATCCAGCAACTGCCTGACAAGCTTGTTCATCTTATTTGCCTCGTCCATAATTACGCCGCAATAATAGTTCTTATTCTCCTCATCTTCGTTTACATTGACTTTTAAGCCCTCCGCATAACCCTGAATTAGGGCTATCGGGGTCTTCAATTCATGGGAGACGTTGGAGATGAATTCCTTCCTCATTTCGTCAATCCTGCGCTCCCGTTCAATGTCCTCCTTCAGTTTTGCATTGGCCTCTCGAAGCTCGGATATGGATTTTTCCAGTTGCGACGAAAGGGAGTTGATGCTTGCGCCCAGTTCTCCTATTTCATCGCCGGTAGTTACGGGATATTTGTGGCCGAAATCCAGCATGGACATTCTTCGTGCAATCCCGCTCAACAAATGGAGCGGCTTGGTGAACCGATCCGCCGAAACGAATATCAGGATGCTCCCGGTGATGATCACCAATAAACCGGTATATAGGAAAAACTGGTTCGCCACCTGCACGCTTTCATTGATTGCCGCCACCGGCGTGCTTAACGAGAGGATATCGCCGTTTTTCAGCCTGCCGATAAGGCTGATAAAATCCGCTTCCATCCTGGAGTTGGTGAGAGTCTTGATCACCGCTTTCCTCTCCAATACGTCCCCGGCACTGAATTCAATTATTTTTTCATACGGCATGCGGCCTTCTTCACGGGGGGGCGGTTTCAGCCGCAGGTGTTCCACCATCAATTCCCTTCTCGGCAGCTGTTCCATCTTACGCTTTAATCTCCACTCCGCTCTTTTGGAAAGCAGATTATATTTCACGGCAAAGTTCTTGCTTAGAATAACGATATGCAACCCTTGCATGCTTTCCAGCTTTTCCAGTTCAAAAGAGATCTTGTAAGGGTCGCCCTGGTATATGGCGTCGATTTTTTTATAACTTTCCGCCAGCGCCCTTTTTTTGTTATATAAATAATACTTCCCGAGAAGTTGGCTGTTTAAGAACCATGAAAGCAGAACATAAAAAACGATAAGACCGCTCATAAAGATAAAAAGCTTATATTTAACGGACAGCTTCATTTCACCACCTCAAACCTGTACCCGAATCCCCGCACGGTTTGGATATATTCGCCCTTATCCCCCAGTTTCAGGCGAAGCTTTTTGATGTGGGTATCCACGGTCCTGGCGTCGCCGAAATAATCGTAATTCCAGACCGAATTTAAAATCTGATCCCGGGATAACGCCAGACCCGCATTGTCCGCCAGATATGCCAGCAGTTCGAATTCCTTGGGGCTTAAACCGATCCTGGCCCCGTTGACGCTTACGGTATGCCCGTTCCTATCGACGGAAAGGCCGTTGAACTCCCTGATTCCGTCCTTCCCCTTCCCCGAGCGGCGCAGAAGGGCCTCGATCCTTGCGACGAGAATCACCGGGCTGAAGGGTTTCGTGATGTACTCATCCGCTCCCAGTTCAAACCCGAAAAGTTCATCGCGCTCCTCGCTCCTTGCCGTGAGCATGATAACGGGCACGCGGGAATTCCTCCTGATCTCCCTGCACACTGCCCAGCCGTCGTATTCGGGCATCATGACGTCCAGGATCACCAGATCGAAATCCGGGCGGCTATAAAAAAACTCCAAGGCCTGCTTCCCGTCCCCGGCCTCCGCCACTAGGTACCCCGCTTTTTTCAAAAAATCCGCAATCAGTTTCCGCATCCGCAATTCATCATCTGCAACCAGGATTTTGACGCCGCTCATGATAATCTCCTTAAAGACGACAGCAATTCAGTACAAACCATTGGGATACTTCGTATTTATTATACAACAAAAAAAACGGAAATAATATTTATATCACGGATTTTATACCTCCATTTTCAGGATTTTTCCCCGTAAACCGCCTTATATTATATTGTAAGAATGTGTCCATACTGTGAACGGAGGCAGGGAACAAATCACGGCTGGAACGAGCAATTTGCTTTGTCCTGATAATTGCGTCTTGCCATTGAATATCGATAGCCTGATGGTAGCCATACACTATATTTAGTGGCAAAACCTGACTTAAGGGCAACGACGCAATTGTCCTTAAAATAAAGAAATCCT
Source organism: Bacillota bacterium (assembly GCA_050260475.1). GTDB lineage: Bacteria > Bacillota > UBA4882 > JBLNCG01 > JBLNCG01 > JBLNCG01. Next base: position 76,987 of record JBLNCG010000015.1, on the reverse strand, counting down.
GCCCGCGGGCAGGATTTCTTTACCATGATATTCACTATGCTGTTTTTAAGGAATCAGGTCACGTTCACCTTCCAGTTCCAGCCGCTGTTGTTATCCCAGTTGTTCAAGGCATCCTTGAAGCAGAAATTCAACTCATGATCGGCTTTTGCGGGGATCTCCGCGCTGAAAGCGCCGCCGCGGTCTCTCTTCATCATAACCGTGCTCGGATTCTTCCAGCCGTCGGCGCCGTAATGAAGATAAACCTCACTGGCTCCCGAATTTTTCAGCAGCCCCTGGTATGTGATGATAACCCTATCGCCGGATTTGACCAGCGACGGTTCCCAGGCAACCCTGTCGTCGTTCCATTTGGAAGTAGCCATTTTCCCTCCTAAAAATATGTTTAACTTTATTATTTGCCGCCAATCCCGCCCTTATGCAATCCGGTGCAATAAACATGGAGTATTCTCCGTAGCGGATATCTGATTCTGCCACAACTTAACCGTAAATCATGCCATGACGGCGCAAAGCGCGTTCCTCATCATCTGGGGGGCTTTCATGATGCCTCTTTGCACTGCCCCGGCCAATATTTCCGGATCAGCCAAAGCATCTTCGCTCCCTCCCAAATCCCGGATCCTGTCGATGATCCCCCGGGCTTTGCTTAACATCTCGTTTTTATAAGCGGTGACGCGCGAATCCAGAGTCATATCGGGAAGGCCGTACAAGCAATTCCGGATCACCCCCCGCACCAGACCGCAGCTTTCAATGACATCGGAGGGATACGCGGCGTGGTCTCCTTCGCAAAAACCGACCACATGAATAATATGCGGTTTTAACTGCATGGAAAGGTATGTAGAGGCCGCCAATTGCCCTTTAGCGATATCCTGGCGCGGTGACAAGCTGGCCAGGCCGGCCCTGGCCTGGCGCCAAATTCGGAAATCCGCTCCCGCGAGGGTTTCGACCATATCCAGTTTGGCGAGCATTTTCCCCAGATCCCGCCAGGGAAGCGTCTGCGAAGGCGTATTCCACATCATTTGCAGAATAAAATCCTTGACGCCCTGCGTTCTGGCGTTATATGCCGCGAGATAGGCCGCGGCCACCGCCGTCTCATCATCCGCCCCTCTCAAGCTCCAATGATGAGCCTCGTTGACTTCCACCGGGATATTCCTTGCCGCATGCCAGGCCATGGCTTGCTGATTCTCCCTGATCGCCTCAACCAATCCCCTTTTGGAACGCCCGTCAATCACGCTGTACCAATAAAGAGGAATTGCGGCCCAGGCATTGTGAAGTTCCTTGACGCTCATTTCAGCCCAGGCCAACAAATCCCGGGTGCCGCTGTAAATTCGCAGGAGCGGGTAATTCCCGCAGCGTGAAGCGGCAAATAAGCTTCGTAAATCCTCCGGTTTGCGCAACGGAACTCCGCCTGCGCCATGCTGGGTTTCATCCATTTCCTCCCCGCGGAAAAAAAATTCCTGGGCGTTTTGATCCGGACCGACGGATATGACATCCAGGGCCTGAGAAGCGGCGATGGCCCGGATTCCTTCTATGGTCTCATCCAGATCCGGAAGGCCGAAATGGTGCCGCAAAATGGGATATGGCTGCTGGTCCCGGATCCGCTCGATCAGGGTTCCCGGCCAGCGGTTGTTTCCAGCCTTGGACTTATCCCCCTTCAGCCACCTTATCGTCCGGTCGTCGGTCTCTTCACCGTTGAATACGGCTTCAAACAAGCCGGTAGCCGCGGCTTTTTCACAGACCGGCGGGGTCCCGCCGAAAATCCAGGTTTTAGATAAAATCCGCGCCCGTCCCGCCAAAATCTTAACTTCCCGGAAAATCTTTTCCGCCACTTCGGGGGTCAAACGGTAGCTTAAAGCGATGATGTCCGGATTTCTTTCCTCGACCGCGGCGATGATCCGTTCCGCGGAAAAAGCGGCGCCGCCAAACTCGGTCTCGTAACCGCATTGCCCGGCAAGTTCCAGAAAGCGGAATATTCCCGCCACATGAATGCAATTACCCAGGGTACAGCCCCATATTTTTTTCCCATTCATCGTTGAAAACCCTCCAAAGCTATTTTTCTGATCTCCTGATGCGTTAGACCCGCCACCCCCATTCGTTCCACCGTCCGCCCCTCAAGCCAATAATCGCTACCGTTCATTATACTTGCCAGATGTATAATGTCTTTGATGGTCGGAGTGGGCTCCCCCAGCAAATCACCTAAAGAGGCGATAGGAACAAGACTCATGGGGACATCCTCCCAGATATACCTGTGATCGATTACGGGGGGAGCAAGAATCCCCTTGTATCCTACATTATTCCTGATCGCGTTATAAAGCGTCTTTCCATGGGAATCATAAGCCATATAAAGCCACTCCCTGGCAGTCATGGCTCTTATGCCAAGCGCAGCGGCTACCGCCACCCTTTCCTGATCCAGGGATTCCAGTACATGCGCCACCGCGTTGGTGATTCCCTCATAGTAAAACTGGAACTCGCCCCGGGTCGACTCTATGCGCGCAGCGTTTAAAACCGTCAGGGCGGGATGAAAAACCGCCCCGATATTGTCAAGGCTTGTTTTTACCACGTTATCGCCCGGGACAAACTGAGGAAAGGCGATCTTCAGCCTTCTGACAAGATCCACGGTATGAATTCCGGGCAAAGCGGCAACCGGAACCGAATTTTTGATGCCGAAGATTTTCACCTGCGCGGGATTGGTGCTGCGGCACGCATACAATAAAGTCTGGGCTTCGCCGATAATAACATCGGCCTTTACCTTTTTTTCCGTCAAGATCCGCCTGAATTCAAAGGCCCCGCCCGTACGCCCGGGGTTCAACAGCACCACCTGCCCGTCCCTTAAACAGGGCGCCGCGTTTTCCGCCATATATCCGTGGCCGTTCGCCGGAACAACCACCATGATGATATCCGCGTCTTCGACAGCTTCTTTCATATTTGTGGTGGCAACCTCAACTTGACCGATCCCTTCCAAAACTCCCGACACCTCAATGGAACCTGCGATTTTGATGGGATTTATCCGGGCTTCGCTGCGGTTGAATATCCTGACCGGGAATCCCATCAATGCCAAATGGGCGGCCATGGCCATCCCGCCATGGCCCGCTCCCAGTACTGCAAAACGTAGCTTTTCCATCTGCCGCCTCCTTTTTAGGACCTGCTGTGGCCAACCAAAGATAAAGCAATGTCCCGGCCGAAATAATCGCAAAACACTTTGTAATAGTAGTACTCTTCTCTGGATTTTAATGCGGCGCCCGCGGCCAATTCGCGCCTGTAGTCCTTCTCCGGCGCCTTCTCCGACGCCATCGCCGATAATACCGGGGCCACGCCGCTTCCCTCTGCGAATTTTTCCTTTTCCCGGAAAATAATTTCTTCAGGAAGGAAGCCCCAATCCCGGTATGCCTCCCGCAGGCACCATTTCCTTATACCTGTTTCACTGCGCTTATACCAGGGCGGAATCGCCAGAGCCCACTCAATCATCCCCTTGTCCAGAAACGGCACTCTTGCTTCAAGGCCGTGCGCCATGGTCATCCTGTCCACCCGCTGTAAATTGGTATTATGTAATCGACCGGTGATGCAGCGCAATTCCTCGTGAAGTTCATTCCAATCAGTAAAACTGTCAAGATACGCATAGCCTGCGAACAACTCATCTGCGCCCTCACCCGTAAGCACCACCTTTACTTCCCGCGCAGCCATTTTAGCCAAAAAATAATTGGCCACAGCGCTCCTTACCAGCGATTGATCATATGATTCCAGATAATAAATCACTTCCGGAACCGCCGACCAGATTTCTTCAGGTGATAAAACATATTCATGATGAATGGTGCCCAGATGTTCGGCGGCCATCAACGCATAACGGCGGTCCGCGCTGTTTCCCACAGCCACGCTGAACGTATGGAGTTCTTCCCTTTGCTCTCTGATCAGGGCGCTTATCAGGCTGGAATCCAAACCGCCGCTTAAAAAACTGCCGAGGGGCACGTCAGACATAAGCCTTTTCTCCACGGATTTTTGCAGCCTCTTCCGTAACTCCGGCAGGCACTCATTCCAGGACATATTTGCCTGATAAGACAGAGGCAGAGAATAATACCCAAGGGATTTTTCCCCGGCGGCACTGATGTGGCCGGGAGGGAATTCCCTGATTTTCTCCCTTTTTTTGACGAAGACTTTGATTTCCGACGCAAAATGAACGCCATCCCTGTCCTCCACTGTATAAAGAGGCTTTATTCCTACCGGATCCCTTGCCAAAACGAATGAATCAGGGGCGGCAATGGCCAGGGCAAACATGCCGTCGAGTTTTTTCAGCCCCGCAGGTCCTTCCTCCTCATATAAATGCAAAATCACTTCAGTGTCGCAATCCGTCTTGAATATATGACACCTTTTGAGTTTATCGCGCAATGTTTTATAATTATATATTTCTCCGTTAAAAGTTATGCATATGGAATCGTCTTCATTGCACATCGGTTGGCTTCCTTTATCTACATCGATGATGGCCAGCCGCGTATGCCCGAAAATAAAATTTTTGCCAGCCCGTTCCCCCGTCCCATCGGGTCCCCGGTGTAGAATTCCGGACAGAGGCAACTTCCGCGCATCGCTCTTTTTCCCGTAATAACCGCAAATTCCGCACAACTCAACCACTCCTTCCGGGGTTTAAAAAAAATAAGACGCCACGGAGCATTGTCCATGGCGTTTTAAAACCATGATCGCCCCTCTCCAACGCTTACGAGGTTAGCTGACGGGTTAGGATCGAAGAGTGACCCCTCACCTTTAAACGGTGATTAACCCCAAAAGAACGGTTCCCCCGCCCTCTTATAAAGAGATTAAGCGATTACAGCATTTCTATGATAATTATACTACACAATCCCCTTCATGTCAAAAAATTCATCCTGCCCCGCATTCGACAGCCCCAGAGAACAAAAAACCGCATGCACAAGCATACGGTTCGTAACTAATTAAATTGATCTTATTCGATGCAAGCTAAAACAGGCTGAAATCTTTATCATTGTCGCCGGAGCCCCTGGGTCGGAAGGTCTCGCACGCGGTTCCCTCGGAGGTACCCGATTCCATTGATCCGGCCTCCATGTCGGTCCCGCGCCCCTCTATGCTCTGCCTCACCTTGATGGCATCCGCATCGCATATTTTACCGTCTTTGTTATAGTAGCAATTATCCACCGAACAGTTCACCCTGGTCATTCATTTCACCTCCATCATTAGATTTTACGATTCCCCGTTTTTTATGCGCCAGGGGATACGGAGATCCTGGTCAGATCCTTCGTTTCCACATCTATCTTCCACCTGCCGGTCTTCCCTTCCACGCCCGGTTCTTTTTCCGCGCCTGTCACGGCATCGGCGTTGAAAAAAAGCACCTTCTCCTGATCAGACCACCTTCCCAGGGTCAGCTCGAATTTATCCGGAGGAAACTGCGCCGTAAGACCCAGGGAGAGCATTTTTCTGCCTTCAAGACGGTAGACCTTGATTCCGTTGGTACCCATCGGCTGGGCAATTTCCGCGGCCAGGTAATCGCCCTGCGGCGACCATATTAAATCCACCGCCTTGCCTTCAAAGATCAAATCCAGTTTCTGCACCTTCCTGGAAACGAAATCCGCATAGCCGACGAATCCGTGCACGCCGGTAGTGCTGAAAGCCATAAGAGAATTATCCGCGGAAAGCGCCAGTGATTCAAAGCCGCTCTTTCCCACGCCGAACCGTTGATCCGGGGATCCCCCCTGAGGCACGGCCTCATCAGGCAAATCCACCATGGTCAGTACATCCTTTTCCGTGCCCTGCTCATCCGCATATCTCACCCTTCCGGCCTTGGCGAAAACCTCCCGCCTGTCTTTGGCCCTCGCCCGGGTGATCAGATACTTCCCGTCAAAATAACCGACTTCCAGATCTTCCATGGTATTGTTCGCATAAGTAAGATTCTGATAATTCGACTGTACGGCGGCGGTAATCAAAAAAGCGGCGCTGTTTATGCGGGCGCGGCTTTTGATATGGTAACCGGACAGGCGCGGATTTGAAACCCCCCGCAGCACCAGCAGCTTGCTCTGGCGGTAGTCTTCCCTGGCGGTATCGCTCAGGTAATTGTTCAGGGTCTGCTCAGGCCGACCGTTGATGCGGTCCGTCATGAAGCCGTGCACGAAATCCTCGGCTTCCCTTACGCTGCCCCGCTCCGGAGCAGGCGCAGGTTTTCGCCAGTTGAACCAGTCGCACCCTCCCGCGGCAGACAGAAAAAGCAAAATGAGCACCGGGAATAAAAACCTGTTTTTCGTCATGATTTGGCAGGTTTGCGTTCAGTCCGTTTCACGCTGACTTCATACAAACCGCTTTTCCCTCCCGTATTGTTATAACCCACTTTGACGGAATATATACCTTCCGGATGATCCCGTAAAAAAAGCGGCCTTTTTATAGGGGCCGCTTCCTTTAATCTTACTCCAGGGTGATTTTCAGCATCTTGTCTCCCTGCTTTATTTTATCCACTGCTTCCATGCCTTCCAGCACCGTGCCGAAGACGGCGTAATTGCCATCCAGCCAGGCGGCGTCGCTCTTTAAGATGTAAAACTGCGAGCCGGCAGAATCGGGATCGCTGGTGCGGGCCATGGCAACCGCACCGCGCACATTCTTTAAAGCCTTGTGCACTTCCAATTTGATGGCGTATCCGGGCCCGCCCGCGCCGGTTCCCTCCGGATCACCGCCTTGGATCACCCAATCTTCCACTCTGTGAAAAAAAAGGCCGTCGTAAAAATTACGCTGTATCAGTTGAACGAAGTTGGCCACGGTATATGGCATCAAATCCCCACGCAGTTCCACGACAATACGGCCTTTTTCCGTCTCGATGACCGCTTTTTGCCTGCCGGCCTTTTTAGCCGCTTCCGTCTGGGCGGGAACAGGGGCGTCTAGCATGGTATCCGATTGTTCCAGATCCTCAAGATTAAAAGATGATTTCTCTTCTCTTTTATTGAAAATTAAGAGCCATACCAACACACCGATCAACACCAGCAAAATGCATGAACCCGCAACAAAAAAACCCTTTTTCTTCATGAAGCGCTTCCCCTCCTTAAATTTTGCCTGTTTTTCAAGGGCGTTCCTAAAGGGCCATTTGCGTTGTTATGGTAATTTTACGTCTTGCCACTAAATATCGATAGCCAAATGGCAGCCATACACTATATTTGGTGGCAAGACCTTGAATTAAGGAACAACACAATTGCCTTTGCAGATTACCAGTATTAATATTTCGTTTTACCGCCCTTTTTCCTCTTTCCGGCGCCGTGATTGCCAAAATTCAAACGCACCATCAGGCTCCCCGCTGCGGTATGGCCGGATAAGGTCTCCGCGTAAATCAGGGACGGTATCCTGAAAATCCGCCTTCCCGAACAGGAAAAAAACAAGACCTTCACCGCAGTATAAACTAGCGCCAAAATCCCCGGGGCCCGGATCCGGGGGTTCTTTGCCGGCATACATCCTGATGCAACTCCGGACGAACAAACTTTATCCGGGATAATACCCTATAACAATCAGGGCATTATCCGGGATAATGTCCCGGCCGTTATGGGACCCCGGAACCAGGCGCGGGACAAAACCTTGCCGTCAGAATAATTCCCCAGCCTTATTTACTTTACGCCTCAGAGGGATTATATTTAAAATGACGGATCCCATCCATGAAGGGAGGAGAACCAGATGACGGATTACCGGACGTCCTTATATACGATACGGAGGGAAGGTCAAGAATTTGGCCCCTTCACAGGAGAAGAAATTAAGGATATGCTGAAAACCTCCACCATCACGTTGGATGATGAAATCTCTACGCAAAATCTGCATGCCTGGCAAAAAATAAAGTACTCCAATATATTTTATGACTATTTAAAAAACTAGCATATCCACCACGCCCCACTATAAAGAGGCTGCCCAATCATAGGCAGCCTCCTTTTTATAATTTTCAATGCGATTCTTCCAAATATACGGCTTATTTTCCGTGCTCTTCGCCCCATACTTCATCGATGGCAGCCTGGGCCATCTTTTTAATGGACTGCACGGCCTGGGCGGGAGTCTGGTTTTCAATCCAACGGATATTATTAAAGATTTCCCCGTACCTGCCATACCCCTGAAAATCCGGAATAACGCTGTTCCTGCTCATTTCATGGACCAGATCAACCATCGCCTGGCTTCCGTAAAGATCCAGCATTTGCTGGTCGTAAGCCTTGACGCCGGCTTCATCCGGTACGCGCAGCCATTTGATAAAAAGTGCCGCCAGCGCGGGGTTCTTGGAACAGGCGGTGATCCCCATCCCGTTGACCTCTGCCAGATCCGCCATTTTCTTTTTGCCCTGCAATCCGGGACCGATGGGGAAAGGCACGATTCCCAGCTTCCTACCCATTTGTCTCTTCATTTCCGCCATTTCCCAGTACCCCCAGTAAACAAAGGCTACCTTGCCCTTATAGAATTGCACCTGCGGGCTGGGCTCCCACCAGACCCTAGGCATGAATTTGATTTTGAAAACAATATCGTACATGGTCTGCAGGGTATGGTATACTTTCTCATCCTCAAGGTTGCAAACCGGTTTACCGTTTACGAACTTTACGAATCGAACCCCGTTGCTGGTGAACCATTGATCGGAAAGCCATGCCTGGTAACCCCATTGATCGATTTTGCCGTTGCCGTCCGTATCCAGCGTCAAAGCTTTGGCCATCTCGAAGAACCTTTCCCAGGTCCATTTGCCTTCCTTGAAAAGTTTATAAGGATCCTCCTGGCCGTTGACTTCCAAAATTTCTTTATTATAGTACAGCCTGTCGCTCAATTCCAGCCCGTTAATGCCGTATATCTTGTTCTTATATGAATAGTGATCCGCCGTGACCCTGGAATAATCAGAAGCCTTCTGAAATTCGGGGTCCTTGAAATCTATGTAATCCGACAAGGGCCGCAGCAGTTTCTTGACCATCCAGGCCGGCCTGACACCGATGTTGAACCATGCGATATCCGGCCCCGATCCGGCCGTAATGGCCGCAACAACTTTTTTATAATACTCTGTTTCCGGGATAACCTGAATTTTGATCTTCGCCCCTGTGGCCTTCTCAAAAGCCGCGATGGCTTCCGCTTCGGTCATACCTTTGCGGTTGGCTGCGTTGGCCTTCGCATCGGTCTCAGGCCAGGTCTGCCGCCAGATCTGTAAGATCCTGCCTTTGTATTTGCCCGGATCCAATTTCACGGAATATCCCGCCGCCTCTACCGGATTGATGCGGCATGCCGCCAGCATCAAGAAAAAAAGCATGATCGCCGCCATGATGAATCGCGAATTTTTTTTCATTCGATCTTTCCCCCTTTTTTATTTAAGTAAATTGCGTTGTTACCTTAATTCAAGGTCTTGCCACTAAATATAGTGTATGGCTACCATTGGGCTATCAATATTTAGTGGCAAGACGTAAAATTATCATAACAACGCAATTGCTCTCATATGGTAAATATACCCATTAAACAAAACTATTATTCCATATCCATCGGTAAGATCCTTTACTCAACTTTCACATTTAATTTAAATAGCAAAATATGCCAGTCTGAAGTGATTAGCATGCCTGCGGCCAGAAGGTTATCGATTCTCCATTTGCCTTTTATCCCGGCGCTTTAATGCGCTTTTTCCTCCTGAATCTCCTTCCCGCACTTCCGGCATCTATAAGTATCTGCGTTTATTTCCCGGTGACTTTCATCAATTATGCACCACCTGCCGGTATATTCAAAATCATGATTCTCCAGCCCGCAATTCCGGCAAACGCATCCGATGAACCTGTGCGCCGTATAACCGCATTTTGAGCATACGCACCCTTTGAATGCATGAACTTCCTTGCCGCATCTTTTGCAAATACAATTATAAAGGTCGTGCTCCAAAGTACGGGAACAATATCGACATTTGCAGCCGTCCCACACGTGGAGCCCTTTTTCGCAATTGTGAAGGGCCGGATTTTTTGCTATGCCTCCGCTGTGCGAAACAATCCGGACCTTGCCGGTTTTTAATCTCCCCGTTCCGTACATCAAGATAAGCCCGGCGACGGGAAAAAATCCGGAGACCACCGCAAATTCCGCCGGATGCAGGCCCCTGAACCCCGGCAGTGCGCTGACGATCCAGACCGCCAGCGTTATACCCAGGCCGGCGATGATGTCATCCTCCAGCGTCCCGTGTTTCTTTTCATTGAACCTCATCGTGACGGCGATAAAAAACCATAGATATGCCGCGCAATAAAAAATATAAACGGACATCCCTTGCACCCCGACTGTTGTTTTCAACCTTACCCTTGATTTCGGCCATTCATTTTTTTACTTTAATATCCTAAAAAAATAACCCGCGGAAATCGAGCGGGTTATTTCTTTTTACAAAATGTTATGGTGTTATTTCTTCACCGCATCTTTCAAGGCTTTCCCGGCTTTGAACACGGGCACCTTGCGGGCCGGGATCATGATCGGCTTGCCGGACTGGGGATTCCTGCCCTTGCGGGCTTCGCGTTTTTTCACTTCAAAGCTTCCGAAGCCAACCAACTGCACCTTGTTTCCTTTGGCCAGAGCACCGCTGATGGCGTCGATAACCACTTCCAGGGCCTTACCGCTGTCCTTCTTGGTCAATTTGGTCTTGTCCGCAATCTTGTCGATCAATTCCGCTTTGGTCAAAATTAACGCCTCCTTATATTTGGGGTTTCCATTGTTATATGTTCGAGACGGCTCTAATAATTCCTTCTTCCCTACACAAAAAATTGTTGAAAAATAAATCTTTTTTTTAGGTTAAATTAAAAAGATAGCTGCATATAGGGGTTTGATACTGAAAATCATTTTAATGCCCCACACCACATATTGTCGTTATTGGAAGCGAGGTGTGCCATGCAAATCCACCCGCGTATTTTCACGCTTCATATTTCTTACCTCACATTCAGGCAAGAAAAAACCCGCGGATCGCGAGTTTTGTGTTATCGAATGGTGGAGATGAGGGGATTCGAACCCCTGACCTCCTGCGTGCAAGGCAGGCGCTCTCCCAGCTAAGCTACACCCCCACTGGCGGCCGGTATCTGGATGCTGGAATGGGAAAAAATATTTCTATTTGCAGTTTCGTAACCTCTAGATACATATAGATAAAGAAGTTGGATTCCAAAGGTGTAGTATTCAGCCTCCGGCTTCCAACCTCCAGCTTCCAATATGGTGGGCATAGGTGGACTCGAACCACCGACCTCACGCTTATCAGGCGTGCGCTCTAACCACCTGAGCTATACGCCCACATGGGCTTAAACCAATCTGCGCTTCCGCATGAACTGATACAGCCTCTACCATGTTTGCTTTTATATTTCCCGGTCGTTCACAATACAAGTCACTTGATGCAAATTGGCAAAGTAAATAAAGTATAACACGATTTATAGCCGTTTGTCAAGGAAAAACGTCCGGATAATTTCACGTCTTGCCATTGAATATCGATGGCCTAATGGTGGCCATAGACTATATTTAGCGGTAAGATCTTGAATTTATGTAACAACGCAATTGCCTTTTCCAAAAAAACCCGGTACCTCATAAACTCATGATTGGCAGCATCCGTTAAACTTCTGTTACATTGAAAAAAGAAGAGGAATTTGGCGGGAACAAGCGAAGTTTTAGCACCATCGACAGGGATGTTTTTCTTGAACGGGGAATCTCAGACGCCCTGTTTATCGACGATCAGCAGGTATGGATGGGTCTCCTCCGTCATATGAAAAAACGAAGGATGATCGAAAAGAAAATAAAAATGCTGAAATAAGAGCTATATCACCCTGATGGCGAACTGCGGACAACCTCGGCTGCAGTAGCCGCAAAGCAAACACTTTTCCGGATCGATGCGCGCCTTGCCGTCGCGAACCGCCACGGCGCCGTTATGGCAAAGTTCCACGCAGCGTCCGCACCCCTTGCAGAGAAAGAGCACCTGCGCTCTTTTTTTGTATTGCCGCACCTGCTCCTGCAAGTTTTCAGGAACCGCGCTGCCTTCAAAAAGCGCCACGTTCATTTCTATCTCGCAGGAGCGCAGCATGCCTACGGCCACAATGGGAATTCCCGCGGTTAGACGCACAAACCGAAAATTCTCCGCCACATCCGCAAGCAAATTGCCGCCGCCCAAGGCCTTCATGGCGTAGACGCCCTGCCCGGCCGCCTTAGCTTCCCCGACGGCCTCCATCATCTCCGCCGGCCCGCCGTCCAAAATGCCCAGGCCGGTCCGGTTTATCAGCGCGAATATTACATCCAGTTCCGGTTCCCCAGCCGCACTGCGTACGCCTTTGACGGAATGGTTGGCCAGCCCCGCGGCCTTAATCAAGCCTTTTTGCCTGGCTTCACGTAGAGCTTCCATGGCGCCCGCCCTTTTCTTAAGCGGTTCGTCTTCCCTGGCCGCATGCAAATGAAAAATATCTATCTTATTTTTTCCCAGTTCATTCAAAGCCATCTCGATGGAAGCCTTCATGCCCTGATAATCGGAGGCGGTGGATTTGCTGGCGATCACGGTTTCCCCTGTAAACCGGTCCAGCGCCCATTTCACATGGGGATAAGTCCGGTATATTTCAGCAGTGTCGATAAAGTTTATCCCTTTTTGCAGCCCTTCCAGGATCAGCCGTCCTCCATCCTCCGCGGGCAGATCGGCCTGAAGCGGTCCCATGGGCAAAGTGCCGTAGCACAAGGCGGAAACCCTGATACCGGTGCGGCCCAGCTCGTAATAATCCAAATAAATCCCCCCTCCGGCCATTCAACTAAACCGGTGATTTAACCGACAAATAAGTTTTCAGGAAACGCGTTATCCGGCGCTCAACCACTGCTGTCCGATTAATAACACTTGATTTTAAGGTTGGGCGCAGGATGACAGATATATCTGTTTGCCGGTTCTATATTTCATCATCGGATAAAATCCTCCTGCCAATCCTCGTTTATCCGAAATAATTTCTTTTTACAGCTTTCTGTTTCTATGCTCTTCTACTTCGCAATCAGCCTTTCTCTTCTCTCCCACAAAAATGCATTATCGCTTTTCGGACTCTGGGAAAAACCTTCAATACGTTTCCATAAAACACATCCAGCGGTATCCAAAGAAGGACGGGCCGGTCCTTGAGCGCTTCCACACTGAAATCGAAGTTGTAATTGCGCCCCGGATAGATTTTCATAATGGTGATGGCCCAATCCTCCAGGATCAAAGGTTTATTCCACTGCACGCGAATCACGGCCCCGGTTTGCCAGGGCCAGTCCTTTTCCGGATCCGCGTTGGGACGGGTAATGTTATAACACTCAGGGAATTCCGAGGGTTTTTTGCCGTCTATAAAAACATAAACCGCCGTTCCGGAACTTTTTGACGACAGATCCGCCACCGTTTCCACGCGGGTTCCTTCAAAGGGCAATATCAGCTTCCCTGCTGATGGATTGGCCGTAGACCAGTATACGTACATGGTTGCGGCGCCGGAGGTACTCTCTCTTTCGCAAAGAGAGAGCGAGAGTGAGTTAATCCTGTTTACTGATGACCGCTTTCCCCACCCATTTCCTCAACGCTTCAGGCACCGTAATGCTACCGTCGGGCTTCTGGAACTGCTCCAGCATGGCCGGGAACAGTCGGCTGGTGGCGAGTCCCGAAGCGTTCAGGGTGTGGATGAACTCGTTCCTGCCGGTCTCCTTTCGCTTGAACCGGATATTTCCCCTTCTGGCCTGGTAGTCGCGGGCATTGGACGCGGAACTGACCTCCTTGTATTCGTTCATGCTCGGAATCCAGATCTCGATATCGTAAGTTTTAGCCATGGAAGCGCTGCAGTCCATGGCTGCAAGCTTGGAAACCCGGTAATGCAAGCCCAGGCCCTGCACCAGCCTTTCCGCCTTGGCGATAAGCTCCTCCAGGGCTTGATCCGAGTCTTCGGGTTTGGTATACTGGAACATCTCCACCTTGTTGAACTGGTGGCCCCGGATCATGCCCCTTTCCCGGGCGCGATAGCTGCCCGCCTCCTTCCGGTAGCAGGGGGTATAGGAGAAATATTTTTTAGGCAGTTCCTCCTCCGCCAGGATCTCGCCGCGGTGCACATTGATCAGAGCCGTCTCCGCAGTGGGCAGCAGGAAAAATTCGTTTTCCTTGCCTTCATCCGCTTTTAAATAAAAGACGTCCTCCGTGAATTTGGGGAACTGCCCCGCGGTAAAACCGCACTGATATGTCAAAATATGAGGCGGAAGCATAAATACATATCCGTCCGCGAGATGCGCGGTAATGAAATAATTCAACAGCGCCCATTCCAGCAGCGCTCCGTCTCCCTTGTAAAGCCAAAAGCCGTTACCGCCCAATTTCACACCCCGCTCATAATCGATCAATCCCAGCGATTGCGCCAATTCCATATGATCCCTGGGCGTGAAACCGAACTGCGGCTTTTCACCCCAGGTCCTGACCACCTGGTTGTTTTCCTTGCCGCCGGGAAGCACATCCTCCGCGGGCAGATTGGGGAGCCCCGCAAGGCAGGCGGCGATTTGCTCTTCCACCAAAGCCAGCTTCCCTTCCAGGCCTTTGATGGCTTCCGCCACGGACTTCATCTCATCCAGGCAGGCCTGCACATCAAGGCCCTCTTTTTTGTGCCTTGGAATATCCGCCGATACCTTGTTCCGCCTGGCTTTCATGGTTTCGGATTCCAGGATCAACTCTCTTCTCTGCTTGTCCCAGGACAGCAGGGGAGACAAATCCACGTTATCCATTCTTTTTCGTAAAGCCTTCTCCACTTCCGAAGGTTTTTCCCTGATCAGGTTGAGATCAAGCATAAATGCGCCCCCTAGCCTTCTTTTGATTTCCGTTAAAACCTACACAAATAATTCTCCTGCCGCCGCCGATCCCCTGCCTGCTGCAAAAAAAAAGCGAACCGCGTTCGCTTTTTGAGTAGCTACCCACCCCCGGCATTTTCTGCCGGAACAATCGAAGGATAAAAATAGCTTTTGAGGGTCTGGCGTTGCAAGAGACCCCCCTTGCCTCTATTTTCTGAGTATTATTACAGGAACCTCTTTTTAAATAAATCCCAAAGCATCAGCCTGTATTTGAGTTTCCCCCGCAGCCCGGGAGCAAAATATATGCTTCTTTCCTCCGGCAAATAACATAACGGCGGGAAAAAGAGCGCCCACTTTTCCTCCCTGCAGGCCCGGCCAAGAGAAATTCCGACAATCGGCAGCGTTTCCTGAACGGTTTTACGTTTTCCCCGGCTATGAATTTTTTCCTTCCGGATATCAATCCTGTACCCATATGGAGCGCCATATTTTTTTAGTACCTTCCGTACACGCCCGCCGAGAGACTCTTGTCCCTTGAATAATTCCCCAAAAAAATCCCCCCCGTCCGGGCAAACCGGATGAGACAATTCATTAATCCATGAAAGCGCCGCCAGTTTTACCGCCAGGGTTATATGCCGATCCTTGAGGCTGTATGAATTCCCCTTCACATCCAGGCGCATGACGCCGGAACGGCCGCCGGGAAGGGCGAAAACCGAAAAATCCAAAATACATTGCAGTAAAATGACGGCTGTAAGAATTACGGCAGCGCCGCCAATGCGCTTATATCCCTCTTTCATCGCCCGCCTCCTATTTCGCAGGGGCGATATATCGCCGCATATGCTTGAGGGCCGATTTCTCCAGCCTGGAGACCTGGGCCTGAGAAATGCCGATTTCATCCGCCACTTCCATCTGGGTGCGCCCTTCAAAAAACCTCATCTTCAAGATCAGCTTCTCCCTGTCGTTGAGCTTATTCATGGCGTCCCGCAAGGAAATTCCCTCAAGCCAATTGGAATCGACGTTCTTTTCATCGCTGATTTGATCCATCACGAAAATCGGATCTCCTCCGTCATGATAGATAGGTTCAAAAAGGGAAACCGGCTCCTGGATGGCGTCAAGGGCAAAAACCACTTCTTCCCGGGGGACATTCAGTTCTGCGGCAATCTCGGCGATGGTCGGTTCCTTGGAATTCTTGTTGACCAAAGCATCCCGGACTTGCAGAGCCTTGTATGCGATATCCCTCAAAGACCTGCTCACCCTGAGGGGGTTGTTGTCCCTGAGGTACCTGCGAATCTCCCCGATGATCATGGGCACGGCGTAGGTGGAAAATTTGACGTTCTGGGAAAGATCGAAATTATCGATGGCTTTCATCAGGCCGATACAACCGACTTGAAATAAATCGTCCACAAATTCACCGCGGTTATTGAACCGTTGGATGACGCTGAGCACCAGGCGCAGATTACCGTATATCAATTCCTGCCGCGCCGGTTTGTCCCCGTGTTTCATCCGCTGGAGCAACTCCCTCATTTTTGCCCCGGAGAGCACCGGGAGTTTGGAAGTATTCACCCCGCATATCTCTACTTTATTGATCATTTCAACCCTCCTGCCACCGCCTGTAAAGTCCCTTTATGACGGCAATGGCGGATACGGCGCCGCTCTAGCCGGGCGTTTCCATATCTGCATAACTTCCCCGGATACGCCTTGCTAATTAAGAGTATGGCCTAAGAATTTTTGTTTTATACCAGGAGAAAATTAAAAATGTATATATAAAAATAATGGCACGGTGCGGAAAAAAAAGAGGCCTTCAATTTAAGGGCCTCACGGGGCAATATTGTTTTTTTTAACCCGTCATCTAATCCATTTTTTTGATCTCCCTCTGCAGTTTGCGGATAATCCGCTTTTCCAGCCGGGAAATATACGATTGCGAGATGCCCAGGAAGTCGGCCACCTCTTTCTGGGTTTTCTCCACGCCGTTTTTCAAGCCGAACCGGAGTTCCAGAATCCTCTTCTCCCTGGAATTGAGATGCTTAATCGCTTCATTCAGCAGGCTCTTATCCACCTCATCCTCTATGTTCTTATATGTTACATCGTTTTCCGTGCCAAGCACATCGGACAAGAGCAGTTCATTGCCGTCCCAGTCGATATTTAAAGGCTCGTCAAAGGAGATCTCCGAGCGCATCTTGCTGTTGCGGCGGAGGTACATCAGGATTTCATTTTCAATGCAGCGTGAGGCGTATGTTGCCAACTTGATGTTTTTTTTCGGATCAAACGTATTGACTGCCTTGATCAGCCCGATAGTGCCGATGGAAACCAGATCTTCAATTCCCACGCCGCTGTTTTCAAATTTTCGGGCGATATAGACCACCAGGCGCAGATTCCGTTCGATCAGCACCCCTTTGACGGCTTTATCTCCGGTTTGCAGTTTATTCAGCAAAAAAATTTCTTCCTCGCTGGTCAAGGGAGGCGGCAGCGTTTCACTGCTGCCGATATAAACCACGGGAGGGTGATACATCCTGAAAAATGAAAGCAGACGGATCCTCCATATCTGCCACCTCAAACGCCAGTATATCCCTTTCAATTCAAGAGCCCTCCTTTTTCTTGTTAAAGGCCGCATCCGCAAGAATAGCCGGCGGCAGTAAAGCCTCAAAGGACTGCCCGGCGAATCTGGAGTCTGCGGCGGCAATAATCGGATTGTCATATTTAAACAAGGCCCCTTTGCCCTGAATTTCCACATAATCCGCGCGCCAACTGCAGATAAAACTCCGTTCCCTGTCGATGGTTTGATACGGGATCAACGAAAAACGGGAAAGCCAGTAATCATCCCCATTATGCCGGAAAGACGGCGGGGAGCCCCCTTCCGACTTCAGCCATTCGAACCAAGGCTCCGGAAGCACCTGCTGCAATTTATGGCGTGACACTATAATCACAGGCCTTCGGGTGAAGGGCTCACAGAGACGGTTTCCATTGTCCAGCAACGCCTGAACGGTGCATTGGCGGTTTTGAAAGTAGATCCTGAGCAGGTAAAAATCCCGGATGAAATCGCGTTGATGAATAATGCCGAAACCGATCTCCGAAACGGCAAGCAAGGTTCCGAGGCTCCACAATACCGCCTGCCAAACAGGCAAGGTTTCCCGGCCATAGTATGTCATAAAGCTGTTTATCACCAGAGGAAATCCCGTGGAAAGCGCGTAAAACCCCATAAAATAAAGGATAAATATAAATTTTCGGCGAATCCCGGGCAGGCATATCCCAAACACCAATCCCAGCGCAAGGAACGCCGCCCACCATGTGCTGAGCGCCAAAGAATTACCCACTTCATAAGCATAACTTTCGGAAATGGAATATATAAATACGATGATGAAAGCCGCCGCCATCCGGATTCGGATGACGCGTTCACCCGAAATCCGCCCGGTGACCCAAAGTAAGGACAAGATATACAAAGCACGCATAAGCCCCAGGCTAAGCCACTGATCCAGGTATACCACGTTCATAAAATAGCCTCTCTTCATCATACCGAAATAATGCGGGGAATCCTTTTTTCCGGATAGCCCCCCACCCCCAATTCGTTAGGGCAACGAGATAAAAATAATCAATCATGTTTACAAATAATAAAGTTGGGGGTGAGTTTCGCATCCATAGAGAGCGCTCGCTGCAATTATGGCGGTTTTTCCCGAAAAACCACGATCCGCCCTAAAAACGGGAAAAGCGCCTATAGCGCTTTCCTTGTCGTTTTTCTTAATATCGATAACTATTTCTTTCTGAAAAACTCCGGTATCTCATAATCATCCCGGAAAATGGAGGAAAGATTTTTAAATTTATCGCGTTCCCGAACCGTTTTCCCTCCTTCAAATCCGGTAGCGATCACGGTGACTCTGATCTCGTCTCCCAGACTTTCATCTATGGCTGCGCCGAAGATGATATGCGCATCCGGATCGGCGTTTTCCTTCACGATATTGGCCGCCTCATTCACCTCGAAAAGGCCGAGGTTCTGACTTCCCGTGATGTTCAAGAGCACCCCCTTGGCGCCTTCAATGGTAGTCTCCAGCAGCGGACTGTTGATTGCCTGTTTGGCGGCATCCACCGCTCTGTTGTCCCCCCTGGACACGCCGATCCCCATTAATGCCGTCCCTGATTGAGTCATGATGGTTCTTACATCCGCGAAATCAACGTTGATCAATCCGGTAAACGTCACCAGATCCGATATCCCCTGTACTCCCTGGCGCAGGACATCATCGGCGATTCGAAACGCTTCCAGTATGGAAGTGCGTTTTTCCGCCACCTGCAGCAGGCGATCGTTGGGAATTACAATCAGCGTGTCCACTTTGTCACGCAGATTATTGACACCCGTCTCGGCCTGGGTTACCCGGACCTTGCCTTCGAAAAAAAACGGTTTGGTAACCACCGCCACCGTAAGAGCGCCGATCTGTTTGGCGATATCGGCGATGATGGGCGCGGCTCCCGTTCCGGTGCCTCCTCCCATGCCCGCGGTTATGAATATCATATCCGCTTCTTCAAGGACGGAAAAAATTTCATCCCGGTTTTCCTCCGCGGCCTGGCGCCCGATCTCGGGATTGGCTCCGGCACCCAGGCCTTTGGTAAGCTTGTCCCCAATCCGGAGTTTGAGTTCGGAATTGGATTTGGACAAGGCCTGCCCGTCCGTGTTTATGGCGGTAAATTCCACGCCTCTCAAACCCGCGGCGATCATCCTGTCGATGGCATTACATCCCCCGCCGCCCACGCCCACCACTTTAATGCAGGCAAATTGCTCCCGCAGGTCATCAAATTCCAACATAGCGCGGCCTCCTTAAAGCGGCAATAAAGCCACTTTAACCATGATGGGTTTTATTCCTCGAAACTTGCTTTGCATAAATTCAAGCGCGCCTATCAAAATGAAGATGCTTCGCAGCTTACTGCGAAAAGTTTCATAGGGATTCCGTCTTCTTCCCCTTTAACACCAGCCGCCGGATAATGCTTAGATTCTGGAAAATCCGGATCCCGAAAGTCACCGTGGCAGCCAGCATTAAATCCACGCCGAGCCGGTCCCCCAGATAAGTCAGCAGCCCGGCGATAAGGGTATTGGTAAAAAAGCCGGTGATAAAAACGGCATTTTCAAAATTTTTTTCCAGCCTCGCCCTGATGCCCCCGAAAATTGAGTCAAGGGCCGCCAGCAAAGCGATGGCCAGATAATGGGAAATGTTGGCGTCAATATTGAAACTGGAAAGAAAACCGAGAAATATTCCGATAACCAATCCAAGAATAGGCATCCACATATGATTTAATTTCCCTCCTTGACGGGGGTCACATATTTAAGGTTCAATGCTCCAAGATAAGCAGGGATCTCGATCTCATCATACCTGTTTATCTTGATGTCGAATTTAAGGTTTTTCAAGGTATCCAGGTAACTGCCCCGCATAGTGATGGAATTTTCAAGTTGCTTTGGATCGCCGATCACCCGGATCTCGAACGGCGGGGCTATTTTCGTATTATTGATGTTTATAGTGGGGCCATTGCAGATAAAATACGAATGGGTCACGATGCGCTGCCCGTTGATGGAAACCGCCTCTGCGCCTGCAGCAAAAAGTTCATTGGAGATCGTAAGCAAATCATAATCATGAATAAGGAAAAGATCCGAGTTGTCACGGCCGTTTTTTTTCTCTTCCAGCACGATGATTACTCCGGGCCCTCTCACGGGCGACAGCCCGGCCATCATGATGACATCGCGGTTTAACTCCACCGAGGAGGCGCCGCCGCTGCCCGACATATCCGTAAGTTTTTGCATCAATTGCCATTTCTCTTCTTTTAAATTTTTATTTTCCCGCTCCAGGTAATAAATACGGTTGATCAGATACTCCGTACGCCTGCTGGGCAGGTGAGCCGAGGGCACATTCCGCTGCGCCTTCAACTGCAGTCCGGCTAATACGCCAAAAACCAAGCAGACTACGGTAATGCTCCATTCCCATTTTTTATACATTTATAAATTTCACCCGCGATGTTTTAAATTTTCCGGTAATCCCTAAACCTCTTTTTTGCAATACTGAAGCGTACCGGTGAAGTAGAATTATGAAATTTCTCAATATTATTATACTAAAAATTCCCTTGTTGTAAAGGATTTAATTCCCGACATTTCCGTCAAGGCCTTAAGAGTAAAGCGCGCGCCTCTTTTATGACTCATTAACCACGGGATGGGAAAGATTTTGGAGGTAAATCACCGCTCCCTTGGAAAACTTTTTTTGCCGCCAGATAATATTTAAATTGCTGATTTTTTCTTCCAGGCCATCGGCCCCTCCCAGCTCGATCATAACCTGCCCACTTAAAACTATGCTGAACTGCCCTTCGGTATTAACATGAATCTCCTGTATCTTCAGGCGTATTTCCGGAATCACTTCCGATAATATCGCCTTTATCTCCCCGGCATGCCGGGCGGAAAGGGGCTTCCCCAGACGGAGCTCCTCCGGAGCCAATCCCGTCACAAAGGGCAGCCCGAAATTTTGCTGCGGATCATAGATATACATCACATATAAATCCTTGCTTATCACCACTAACTGCGCGCCGTATTTAAATAAAAAAAGCGGTTTCCGTTCGTTGACTTTGATCCTGATGGTTTTCGGAAACCTTTTTTCCACGGCGCAGCTCCTAATCAATTGGTGCCGCTCCAGCTTTCGCTTGATTTCTCCCGCATCGATCTGGAAAAAACTTTTGGCCGTATCCAGACCCGCATATATTATTATCTCCTCCGCAGTCAAACGGGAATTTCCGTTTATCCTGATATCGTCTATCTTGAAGAAATCCGATAAAAAAAAGACATAAACGGCCATAATCAATAAAATAGCTAGAAATAAGGAACTGATGGATGGTTCTTTAAGCGACGGGTATCCCTTTGTGGTTGCAGCCATGTCTTTTCTCCTTGCCGTTGACGGGGCTTGGAGCCCGATCATCCCGGCATCCCGGATGCCGCTTCAACACTATGCTTCCATCAACGCCTGCTTGTAACGGTACAATTTTCCTCTCAGTTTAAGAACCGCCTTTGTATGTATTTGCGAGACCCTGGATTCCGATACGTCCAAAACCTCGCCGATCTCCTTGAGGGTCAACCCTTCGTAATAGTACAGCGCGATTACGGTTTTTTCCCGTTCGGTCAGCTTGTCGATGGCCCCCGCCAATATCCTTTTTATTTCACCCAGCTCCACCTGCAGGCTGGGGTCCATACTTTCCTGATTCTTGACCAGATCGATCACCCGGACGGAATCCTCGTCGTGCCCCTGTATCGCCCAGAGCTCATCCAAGGAGGTAAGCGTGGTGCAGCTCACCTCGCTTAAGAGCTGATGGAAATCCTTTAAATTCATTTTCAGGGCGGAACAGATTTCCTCATCGGTTGCGGAGCGGCCGTATTTGTTTTCCAGTTCATTGCAGACGCGTTCCAGTTCCTTTGCTTTCTGCCGCACCGAACGGGGCACCCAGTCGCTGCTGCGCAGGCCGTCCAGGATTGCCCCCCTGATCCGGGAGATGGCATAAGTCTCAAACTTGATTCCCCGGGTTATATCGAATTTCTCAATGGCGTCGATCAGGCCGAAAGTGCCGTAACTCACCAGGTCATCGATTTCTATGTTCGGGGGAAGCCCTATCGCCACGCGCCCGGCTACATACCGGACCAACGGGGCATATTTCAATATAAGCTTTTCTTTGGCCTCCGGATTAGGATTGGATTTAAAGCTTTCCCACATCTGTGCATCGGAAACAATATGCGTGAACAAGTCTCAGACCTCCGCCGTCCGTTTTTAGCCGGAAAGTATGCTTCATTTTAAGCCCAATCAAGACATTCCGCCTATATTATAGTTCAACATCGTCATCAACCGCGGTCCGGTAAAAAATCCTGCCCGTTTCGGTATCTAAGAATACGCTTTTGCCATAATTTCCTCCGGTGCTCGCGGCTTTTACCGTCAAGCCCAATCCGTTCAGAACCCTTACCGCGGTTTCCACATTGCGGATCCCGATACGCATAAGATCTTCCGCATTATTCAGATTGAACATCTGAGCGCCGCCGATTATTTTGACCTCAAGATTCCGTTTTTCCGCTCCGTGCTTCTCCATAAGATCAACCAATAAAGGAATGGCCGTATTGGCGTATTTCCCCCCGTTGGATTTGCCCGGCTCCCCCTGGGGCAACATTACATGAGCCATTCCGCCTATCTTTCGGACAGGATCGTACATACAGATGACCACACAGGAACCGATTCCCAAAGCGCATAAAATTGCAGGAGCGCGGGCCACCTTGTATTCGGCCATGCCGATCCTGATCATGTTGTCGTTCAAATTACGTTTCAACTCCCACTGCTTTAAGTAACATGGACAGAGAACCAGGTTCGGGAATTAAAAAGAAATGGCCGTTGATCTGGTTTCCTTCCGCATTAAACGTGGTTTCAATCACCAGGGCGTAATCCCCCGCCTGTCCAAGCCTGATTAAAACGATATCCAGGATGGCTCCGGCCATGTCCCTGGCCAGCGCAGGTACGGAAGGCAGCATGATCAGGTTGGTGAAAGTGCTCAGGGCATTCAAATAAGCGCTGGTAAGGATATTGCCAAATTCCTGCAAAGCAGATTTTTGCATCTCCTCGGTCAGCGCCGCCGATGAGTAGGAGGTTTTTTTAGTCAATATCTCCGAAAGGAATCCGGCGCTTTCCTGGGAAAACGTAAACAGGATATTACCGGGGGCATCTCCGAAGACCTTCAAATATATGCCCACAATGAGATGATCCGCTCCCCCTATGACCTCTGCGACTTTATTAAGGGGCAGGATATAAACATTAGGTACGGTCATGGTCACTTTTTTTCCCAGCAGTTGGGAGAAGACGGTGGCGGCATTGCCGGCCCCGATGTTACCTACTTCGCGCAAGGCATCCAGATGGATAGTGTCAAGTTTTGCATACTCTTCACTCACTTAAATCACCTCGCCCCTTATAGTTGCTCCAAGGAACTGACCTCCTCCGGGGTTAACGTCCTCTCCAGGTTGAGCAGTACAACCAGCCTGGTATCTACTTTAGCCACTCCCTCCAAAAAAACGGTATCGATGCCCTTGGTTACCGCAGGAGCCGGTTCAATGGATGACACGGGGACCTTGATCACTTCGTTGACGGAATCCACCATCAGTCCAACATCGTTCTCAGTTACTTCCACGATGATGATGCGTGTGTCCGGGTTTATATCCGAACTGCGCAGGTTGAACCTTTTCCGGAGGTCCACGATAGGAATGATATCTCCGCGCAGGTTGATTACCCCTTCCACAAAAGCGGGGGCCTTGGGAACCCTGGTAATGCCTTGATCTAAGGTCTCGATGGATTTTGCCTTGAGGATATCCATGCCGAATTCTTCATCACCCAGGCGAAACACCACCAGTTGCTTTACTTCTTCTTGCACTTCCTCTTTTTTTTCTCTGATCTTCATAGGCCTACCCCTTTCCGTACATCAAGCTACAGTTCGAATGTCCAAGATTAAAGCGACTTTGCCATCACCAAGGATAGTGGCACCGGCGATCCCCCTGATGCCTCCAAGATACTTCCCGACGGAATATACCACCGTATCCTGCTGTTTAACAAGAGAATCCACAATCAGACCGATTTTTCTCTCCCCGATCTGGATCACCACCACATCCAGTTCATTGAGGCTGTCATTGATAGCCCCTTTCGTGCCTAAAAATTGATCCAGCCGGATGAGAGGGAGGATCTCGCCCCTTATCGTGGAAACCTCATGTCCGCGCATAATTCGAATATCCTTTTTGTTGATGCTGATGGTTTGTTCGATGTAGCCGGAGGGGATCGCGTACATTTCATTTCCGACCTGCACCAGCAGCGTCTGGATAATGGCCAGGGTCAACGGAAGCCTGATCTGAAAAATGGATCCCACATCGAGTTCAGTATCCACATCGACCGTACCGCCCAGTCCTTCGATCCTTTTTTTCACCACATCCAGTCCCACGCCCCGGCCGGATATATCGGTAATTTTATCCGCGGTGGAAAATCCGGCCAGAAAAACGAAGTCGATCAGTTCGCGTTTGGATAACTCGTTGGATTTATCCGCGGTGATAAGTTTCTGGTCGACGGCCCGGCGGCGGATTTTATTCAAATCCAGGCCGCGTCCGTCATCTTCAACCTGAATCACCACGTTGTTGCCTTCCTGGAAAGCGACGAGGTTTATGGTGCCCTTCCTGATTTTTCCCTTCTTTTCCCTTTCTTCCGGAAGTTCCAGGCCGTGATCTATGCAGTTTCTGATCAAATGCATCAAGGGGTCGCCGATCTCATCGATCACTGTACGGTCGACTTCGGTCTCGCCGCCGGATATGTTAAGCTCCACTTCCTTGCCCAGTTCTTTGGACAGGTCCCGCACCAGGCGCGGGAAACGGGAAAAAACATGATCCACCGGAACCATGCGCGTGCGCATGACCTGTTCCCGCAAATCGTTGGAAATCCTTTTCACCACTTCCAGCACTTCGTTAAGATCCCTCGAGTTCAAGGTAGTGCATATTTGCTCCATCCTGGCCCTGTTCATGACCAATTCGCCTACGAGGTTCATCAATTCGTCCATTTTCTTGATTTCTACGCGTACTGTGGGCGACAGCGACATCTTGGCGATCCGCGTCTTGACGCCCGTTACGGCGCCGGAGACTTGAACCTGATCCGCCCTGGCCTTTTCCTCCGCCTCTTCCTCTTCTTTGACGGCTTCCAGTTTTTCCTGCGTGATATGTTTGACTTTTACCTCACGGACGTCCAAAATCCCGGAAATAGCGGTAGAAATCGTTTGGGCTTCTTCCTTGGAGATAAGGGCCAGCGTAAAATCCAACTGGAAGTTTTCATCTTCCAGATCCTTCAGCGAAGGGAAGCTTTTGATCAATTCACCGAATTTTTCAGCCTCACGGATAATCATAAAAGCCCGGGCGCCTTTCAAAAGGCAGTCGTCGGAAAGCTTCACCTCTACGTGATTAAGGTTACTTCCCTGCTGCAGGGATTGTATAATCACTTTTTTTTCTTCAGAAGTATATGTAATCTGGGGTTTTCCCTTTTTCTTGTCGTCTTTGGTCCGGATTATTTCCATACGATCTGTTCCGATGAGTTTCAAATCATTTAACAGATCGGTGATCTCCACGTCCCCTTCTTTGCCCTGGGCGATCCCCTGGGCAAGCCCCTCAAGCGCGTCGAAGCATTCAAACAATAAGTTTACCACATTCGGGGCCATGGCAAGGGTGTTGTTTCTCAACATTGAAAGGACGTCTTCCATGGCATGGGTCAGGCTGGCCATTTTATTGAAACCCATGGTGGCCGAGGCGCCTTTCAAGGTATGGGCGGCTCTGAATATCACATCTACAAGCTGCCTGTCTTCAGGATTGCTTTCCAGATCCAGCAGCGCCTGGTTCAAGGTCTGAAGATGCTCCTGACATTCATCAATAAAAACATTTAGGTATTCTGACATCTCCATATTACGTTTCACCCCGGTTTCCAAAATACCAATCTGGTTATGGTTTCCTTTCTCATCGCTCGGGTAATCCCAAATAACGCAAAAGACTACAAGCGTTTCAGCAAATATATATTAATTTGCAACACTTCCAGTCTTTTCGACATCCTTATCTTATAGAAGCGAGTGTTCTAAAACGCATCAAAATCAGGAAATAACCTTGCGGATCGCTTCGAGAACGCGGTCCGGCTGGAATGGTTTTACGACAAAATCGCGCGCGCCTGCCTGAATAGCATCGATAACCATTGCTTGCTGGCCCATGGCGCTGCACATGATGATCAGGGCATTGGGATCCACTTTACGGATTTCTTTCACAGCAGTGATCCCGTCCATTTCGGGCATGGTGATATCCATGGTGATCAGGTCAGGTTTTAGCTCTTTGAATTTTTCCACAGCTTTTATACCATCTTCGGCTTCACCCACAACATCATAGCCGCCTTTTTTCAGGATGTCCTTGATCATCATGCGCATAAACGCTGCATCATCCACCACTAAAATTCTATGCCCCATTCCAATCCTCCTCTTTCTATTGCCGGTTGTTCACTCGCTCCATAGGACTGACAATTTCAGTAATCTTTACGCCGACGTTCTCACCTACCGATGTAATCTGTCCTTTGGCGATCAATTTGCCGTTGGCCAAAATGTCCACCGGTTCGCGGGCGAATTTGTTCAATGTCACCACGGAGCCGCTGCCCAGTTCCAGCAACTCCTTTATCTTCATGTGGGTTGAACCCAACCGCGCGGTTAATTCCAGATCCAGGTCCAGTATGACCCCCTTGCCTCCCTTTTCCTGGCTTTCGGAATCAGGGGTTGCGGGCGGATATTGTATGGGTTGGATCATGAATTCAGGCCCGGGTGCAATCTGCTCCGCCTGTCCGTTGCCTTTGGCCTGTTCTTTCGGCTCCTCCGCGCCCTTGTCCGCAACGGTATCTTTTCCTTTGTTGTTTTGAGCCTCTGCCAATCCCCGGGCAAAAGGCATGGGGATCAGCAACTTGAATTCCGTCTCGATGATTTCGCCGATTCCGCCGCGAAATGAAATGTCCACCATCTTTTCCTCCGGCGCAAGGCTGGAAAAAGTCTCCTCTTCAGAACGGAGAATATTGACAATGGGCTTTTTAGTCTTCACGCTTTGCCCCAGAACCTTGGATATCGTTTTGGCGCACGAATTGACAAGCTGAAAAATCGCTTCTTCCGCTGCCGACAATTCCAATTCGTCAAGCTCAAGACGGCTTGTCTCAACCTCTTTTCCCAGCATCAGGGATGCGATGGCTCTGGCGTCGCGGGCAGGTATAAAAAGCAAGCTCCTGCCGACCGCGTCTTGATGATAACGGATCTCGGCCGCGATAGACGGAGTAACGACTTTTGATTTCAAGGCCTTTTGATCCACCAGCCGGATGGCGGGCGGCAGCAAATTTACCCTCTTTTTGAGCAGCGACGATAATGTTTCCGCAGCATCAGAAAAAGCCAATTTATATACCGCGTCCAAAGCGATAATCTCCGACGGGGTAAGGCCGTTTTTATCCCTGATGATGGTACTGGCAAGGAGGGCGTCTATTTCATCCTGAGAAAGGATTTGGTTGTTCATCATTCCCACCCTCTATATCTTTTAGCTTTATAAATTGAGCACTTTGCGTTGTTATGATAATTTTACATCTTGCCACCAAATATCGATAGCCTAATGGTAGCCATACACTATATTTAGTGGCAAGACCTAAGATTAAGTATCAACGCAATTGCCTTAATTTAATTAAGAAAGACGCTTGAAAACTTCATCTGGAATTTCCAGGAAAGAAAAACGTCGTATATATTATATCGATCGAATTATCGATTTTGTTAATAAGTTCGCTGCAAGTCATGCCCTTTCCTTCTTTTTCGTTTAATTTCTCCACAGTTTTTCCTCTCTAGTTTCAAGCAGTGTCCTTTTTTATCGGTGTTTCCGAAAAAAAAAGACCGTACGGATCTTCATTTCTGCTGAATTTAGGCAGTCTCTGCCAACTTTTTATCTCGGCGATGCTGGTTCCGGAAAAAGCATCCCGTCCACAAAGGCATCCTGAAATTCCAATTTCACCGCCAACTCTACAGCTCGTATCCTGGCGGCCGTCTCTTCCATTTTCCGGCGCAAGCCGCTGTCTAAAAGCATTTGTACCGCCCCCGTACCCGCCGCATTTCCTACAGGTACTATTTTAAAAGGATCGATCGGAGGTAAAAGCCCGATGCGCAAGGCATTTTCAGGATTAATATAATTTCCGAAGGCTCCCGCGAGGTAAAGCCGATCCAGTTGCTCCGCGGACAGGTTCCGTTCCTGCAATAATATCTTAATAGCTGCGGCTATGGCGGCTTTTGCCAGTTGAAGTTCACGGATATCTTTCTGAGTCAGGCAGAGACCGGCCGAATCCGCCTCCCGACGCCGGGAGATAAAAAAACCGGGCCCTTCAGGCAGTTCTATTACGCGCTCCGCCAAATCCTTGCGGTTCATGCTATCTCTAGCCAGGAAGCCGCCGTTGCTTCCGATCACCCCGTGCTTCAAAAGCTCCGCCAGCAAGTCGACCGCTCCCGAACCGCATATGCCTCTGGGTTCCCCTCCTCCGATCGCACTGACTTGAATCCCCGCCTCTCCTATTTCCACCGCCTCGATTGCGCCCACGGCGCCGCGCATGCCGATGCTCAACCTCGCTCCTTCAAAAGCAGGACCGGCTGCAGTGGCGCATGCAAAAAGAGAGCCCCCGCTGGCCAAAACGATTTCACCGTTGGTTCCCAAATCCACAGCCAACGCATTTTCGGACGCAGGAAGCTCGTGCAGCCTTGTTGCCAGAATTACCGCAGTGGTGTCCGACCCGATAAATCCGCCGATTCCCGGGGGGAGATATACGCGCGCGTATGGAGGAATATCCAGCCCTAATTCTCCGGCTTGTACGTTTATACCGCTGTGATCGACCGCTACAAAAGGCAATGTGGCCAGACCCCGGGGATTTATCCCGCATAAAAAGTGCTGCATCACCGTATTGCCGACCGCCACAACCTCCAGGATATCGCGGGCATCCGCTCCGGCGCCGGCGCACAACTCCCTGATCATGGAATTGACAGCATCCGTGGCGGCTCTTTGAAGCCTTTGCAAGCCGTCGGGATTTTGTATGACATATTCCAGCCGGCTGACGACATCTGCGCCGTAAGCCGCCTGAGGATTGTTCCGTGAGGACAGACCGAGTCTCGCCCCCGTTTCTAGGTCGTAAAGCAGGCCCACTATCGACGTTGTCCCCAGATCAATCGCCACTCCCAGGCAATGCCCTTCACCGGGTTCCGCCACCGCCGAACAGATGCCGTCATAACAAATTGCGCGGCAATTAAAATCGTTTTTACGAAGTAAATCCGAAATATCGCGGTTTATCCCCAGGGAAGAGGCCAATTCGTATCCCTCATCCCGCAGTGCGCCGCATAAACGCTCCCGGTCGCTGCGGGCATCCTCAAGCTTCGGTCCGGGTAGCGAAAGAGGAATCCGCCGCACTCCCGGCGCAAGGTGAAAATCACCGCCGTGCAGGGCAACCTTTCCCCGGGACCAGTCATTCTCCCCCGCTTCAACCGCCAGATCGCTTTCGATCCTTACCTCGCAGGCGAGCCGAATCCCCGCCTCCAGTTCCTCCCGGGTTAAAAAACGCTTTTCCGCCGGGGTAGGCCTTTTGTTTATCCCCCTTACCAATACCTTGCATTTGCCGCAGGTCCCCTTGCCGCCGCAATCCGCGGGAACATCCATCGCTCCCGCCAGCGCCGCAAGCAGCGTTTGCCCTTCAGGGGCATCGATCCACAAACTACTGTGCCCTATGTATATTCTTTTCATCAGAAAAGCACCCGCTTCTATTTCTATTAAAGGCAATTGCGTTGTTGCCTTAATGCTAGGTCCTGCCACCAAATATAGTGTATGGCCACCATGATGTATTCAATCACCGGTTCTATTATACACGCTTCGCCATCAAATCCCTGGCCAATTCCACCGCGGAGCCGGCGTCGGGGGCATATCCGTCCGCGCCGATTTCCCTGGCGTATTCCGCATTCACCGGGGCGCCCCCTACCATGATCAGGACGTTTTGACGTAGGCCGGCCTCATTAATGGCTTCGATTGTACGCTTCATATTGGGAAGCGTGGTTGTCAGCAAGGCGGACAAACCGATATGCGTGGGGTGATGTTTCTTCACGGCCTCCACGAATTTTTCCGGCGCCACGTCAATCCCCAGATCCACCACCTCGAATCCCCCTCCGGTAAGCATCATGCCGACAAGATTTTTCCCGATGTCATGCAGGTCGCCTTTTACCGTACCCAGCACCACTTTGCCCGCGTGTTTGAAGCTGCTTCCTCCGATATGCGGCTTCAAGATATCCATAGCCTCATGCATGGCCTTGGCCGCAAAAAGGACCTCGGGCAAAAAAATCTCGCCGTTTTTGAACTTGGCGCCGATCTCCCCCATCCCGGCCACCAATCCCTTGTTGATAATCTCTCCGGGATCGATTCCCTCCGCAAGGGCTTGAGCGGTCAACTCCGCGACCTGCCCGTCATCCCCACCGGTAAGCGATTCGGCTATCCGGTTTAAATCGATCATCTGGATCCCCCCGGTATAAAATAACATTCCTGCCGCTTATAACCTATAGATCCTCTTCCTTCTTCAAAATCACATCATGCACCCCGCCTTCGCGGATGCCGATGGCCGATACCAGGGTCAGGCGGGCGGTTTTCTGCAGCTCCGGAATGGAAAGCGATCCACAGTTGCACATGGTGGATTTAATCTTGCTGACGGTCAAATCCAGGTTGTCCTTTAAACTCCCTGCATAAGGGACGTAGCAGTCCACGCCTTCCTCAAAGGCAAGACCTTCCCCCTCCCCCAGGTCGTAACGCTGCCAGTTGCGCGCCCGGTTGGAGCCTTCGCCCCAGTATTCTTTGACATAGTTCATCCCGCCCATTCTCAGCTTGCGGGTAGGGCTCTCATCGAACCGCGCGAAATATCTCCCAAGCATCACAAAATCCGCTCCCATGGCCAGCGCGAGTACGATATGATAATCGTGCACGATCCCGCCGTCGGAGCACACCGGGATATAAACGCCGGTTTTTTTAAAATACTCCTCCCTGGCCTGGGCCACCTCGATCACCGCCGTGGCCTGGCCCCGGCCTATTCCTTTCTGCTCCCTGGTGATGCAGATGGAACCTCCGCCGATCCCCACCTTGACAAAGTCCGCGCCCGCCTCCGCAAGGTATAGAAATCCTTCCCGGTCCACCACGTTTCCTCCGCCCACTTTGGCGGAGTAAGTTTCCTTGATATAACGGATGGTCTCCTTCTGCCACTCGGTGAAACCGTCTGACGAATCTATGCAAAGTACATCCGCTCCGGCTTCCAGAAGGGCGGGTACCCTTTCGCGATAGTCCCGGGTGTTGATGCCCGCTCCGGTCATCAGTCTTTTATTTTGATCCGACAGTTCAAGGGGATTTTCTTTATGGGAAGTGTAATCCTTTCTGAAAACAAGATAAACCAGCTCCTGCTTCTCGTTGATCACAGGCAGGCAGTTCAACTTGTGCTCCCAGATCATATCATTGGCTTCTTTGAGGGAGATCCCTTCTTTTCCATACACCAGGGCGGAAAAAGGAGTCATGAACTCCTTCACCTTGATATCCATGGCCAATCTGCCGATCCGATAATCCCGGCTGGTCACGATGCCCATCAATTTCCCCGCCGGGGAGCCGTCCCCCGTGATGGCGATGGTCGAATGCCCGGTTTTCTGGGTCATGGAAATCACGTCTCCCAGCGTATCCTCGGGTTTAAGGTTAGAATCGCTCACCACAAAACCGGCTTTGTAGTTTTTTACTTTTTTGACCATTTCCGCCTGTTCCTGGATGGGCTGCGAGCCGTAAATGAAAGAAATCCCTCCGCACCTCGCCAGGGCTATCGCCATGTTATGATCGGACACGGATTGCATGATTGCGGAAGCAAAAGGCAGGTTGAGAACAAAGGCCGGAGCTTCGTCTTTTCCATATTTAACCAGCGGAGTTCTCAAATCCACATATTCCGGAATGCAATCCTTCCTGGTCAGATTGGGAAGCAGGAGATACTCGCTGAATGTCCTGCTTGGCTCGTTCACATAGTGCGCCATTTCATCCCTCCTTTGATGACAGGTTTACTAAGATAAATTTTTTCAATTATAATGAATTTTTTCGCGGCTGTCAAGTTAAATAGGGGGCGAACCAGAAAAACCGGGGTTAAATCCAGAAAAACCAAAATCCTTTCTCCTCCATTAAGAAGTTAAGATGTTGCATTTAACCTTGACATGTTATTTCCCCGGTTATATAATGGGCTTGACTGGAGGAGTGGCCTTGCCTTATTTACATACAATTTATCTGTTTCTGGGGATAATCCTGCTTACGGAATACGGGCTGAAACAATTCTGGGAAAACTTCCTGGAAACCGGGAACATAAAACTGGCTAAAGTATATATTTTCTACCGGATCACCCATTTTATCCTGCTCATCGTTGTACTTACATCTTTTTTTGTCTCCGCCAGGGCCTGGATTGTCCTGACCACCGCCGCGGGTCTCGCCGTATGCACCGGAACACTCGAATTCATCCCCTGCTGGCTGAGCCGCTCCATTTACAGACGCTTCGGAGTGAAAAACCGGCTGGTGTATCTTTTCCCGTTTTTACTGCTTGTCATCTTATGCCTGTATTTCCCTGCGGTTTTTTCCATTCGGCCCCGTCGCTTTGTCCTGGATTTTTTCTTTTTGCTGCAACAAAACGGACTGGGCGCCGGGAATACAGGGTTCATATCCGGCCTAATCTTCATCTTTTCTTTGCTGGGACAGCCGGCCAATTACATCATCCGCTGCGTGAACGCCAAAGAAGAGGATCAACTGCTGCCCGAGCCCCTGTGCGGCTATATTCCCGCTTGTTTAAATTTAACGCGCGCAGGAACCGAAGCCGCTGTGGCATCAGATATGGCTTCCCTGAATGAGGAAACGCTGAAAGCCGGGCGCGTCATCGGCATCCTGGAGAGATGGCTTATCGTGATCTTTATATTATTAAAACAATACGGCATGATCGGATTTGTCCTGACCGCCAAATCCATCGCCCGGTTTAAAAAATTCGAGGAGCCCAGATTCGCTGAATATTACCTGATGGGCACCTTGTATAGCACGCTCCTTGCTCTCCTGGCGGGAATTTTCCTATTATACATGCAGGCAAGGTAAGAACATGGAAAAATATATCGCGTTGAAAACCGACATTATCCGTTCCAAAAAAATTTTACACCGGGACAAGGCGCAGGAACAGTTCCTCAGTACAGCGCAGGCGGTAAACCGCCGCTTTGATTTTATTTCCAGCTTTGTGGTGACGCACGGGGATGAAGCCCAGGGGCTTCTCGCCGCGGCTTCAGCCGGCATGTTGTATGAGATAGTGGAATTTCTTACGGAGTCTATGGCTCCGTACCCGCTCAGGTTCGGATACGGATACGGGGACTTGAACACCAGGCTGCAGCAAATGGCCATCGGCATGGACGGCCCGGCCTGGCAGCGGGCGAATGACGCCATCGGAAACGCGCGCTCGTCCCATATCCAGGTGCGGATGAAAGGCTTCAATCCCGGGGTGGAGCGGGGGATCGAGGTCCTCGCCAATATGCTTCTGTGGTTTCACGGGCGCTGGACAAAAGAGCAATGCGAAGCCATCGCTCTTTTGCGCGGCGGCCTGTCACAAACGGAAGCCGCACGGCGGCTTAAAGTATCCGAAGTGGCGGTTTCCAAAAGGCTGGCGGCGGCGGGATGGCGCTATTACAACGAAGGCAAACAGGCCTTGGGGATTTTGCTCCCTCAGGCGGTTTTAACCATCGAGAGTTAAATAAAAAAATTAGCTCATAGGGGCTAATGGTGATTATTATGCAAGTTCGTCTGGGATATGTGGCCAACGCGCTCCGTTTCGAAAACTGTTCACCCTCCAGAACCATCACCCTCGCACATTTAAAGAAAATCGGCGGCAGCAGGGAACAGGCCGGGCGCCTCGAAACCATCGCCCGGGAAAACCTGCGAAACACGCTGCGGATTTTAAAAGGCAACATCTACGACGGCATCCATATATACCGCCTTACCTCGAAACTAGTGCCGTTCTGCACCCATCCGGCCTACCTGTTCTGGGACTGGAGCGCCGCCCTCAAAGAGGATCTTGCGGAAGTAGGCGCATTTGTCAGAAAACAACGCCTGCGGGTCAGCCTGCACCCGGACCATTTTACTTTGCTGAACAGCCCGCACCCCGCGGTAAACGAGGCGATCTGCATTATCATCTGCGGGTTTTGGAGGGGATGGGACTGGGAGATGAAGCTAAAATGCCGATCCACGTCGGCGGTAAATACGAGGATCATGAAGCGGCGCTGGGCAGGTTCAGGGAAAGTTTCACCTCCCTGACGGAGGCCTTAAAACCGCGCCTTGCCCTGGAAAACGACGACCGCTCATATTCCGCGGACGAGGTCCCGAGGCTCTGCCGGGAACTGCATATACCCATGGTCCTCGATCTTCACCACGCCGCGATCCTGCCCGACGGAACGGATATATACGGTCTTCTTCCGGAGGTTTTCGCCACCTGGGGGGCTTCCCGGCCTAAAATGCATCTTTCCAGTCCAAGAAGCAGCAAGGAGCCACGCTCTCACGCGGATTTCGTCGACCCCGACGCCGCCGCACGCCTCCTGCGGACTGCCGGGACAATAGGCGTTGGCTTCGACATCATGCTGGAAGCCAAGCAAAAAGATCTGGCCCTGCTGGAATTCTCCGCGGATTTAAAAGCGAGGGGCTTTCCCCTCCCGGAGACCGGAATTATAGAAATGTAATGGTAGCCTTAAAAGCAATTTGCGTGGTTATGATAATTTTACGTCTTGCCACTAAATATCGATAGCCTAATGATAGCCATACACTATATTTAGTGGCAAACCCTGAATTAAGGTAACAACGCAATTGCCTTTTTTAATTAACCGGCTACGGGTAAAATCTCTTTAAATACAAATACCTTGATATTGCCCGACGTATGATTCCCCACCCAGACCTCCATATTGTCGCCGTCCTGAAAAACATCCAGGGCCACCGGGCGCAGTTTGCACTCCCACGATCCCAGGAGCGACAAATCCTCCGCGTTGAAAGCCTGCAAAAAATTGCCGCCGTAGCAGGAGACGAAAACAATTTTCCCGTCTTTGGAAAGCGCGATAGTCCGCGGATTTTTTTCCGTATTCGCGGATTTTACGATCTTGCCGGAGGCGAGATCGAATTTCACCAGCCTTGCGCCGATGTTCAGGGAAACGAAAAGGTACCCGCCGCCCATGATTACATGGCGCGGATTTGCCCCGATCTTGATGTCGCGCACTTTCGCTAAATCCTCCAGGCTGATGACGCTGATATAATCGCTCCCCATTTGCGCGATATAAAGGTACTGCGAATCGGGCGACACCAGAAGGCCCCTGGGGATGGGGCTGGGCCCGATATCCTTGATCTTCACCCAGTCTTCGGGCTTTGCGGAATCAATTTTAATGACGCTTACATCATTGGAATGCCAGTTGGCTACAAATACGTACCTGCCGTCCGGACTGGCGGTGACGATTTTAGGCGTGACGCCGGTTTTAATCCAGAGGACCCTGATTTCCCTTTTGCCGAAAGTGTCCCCGCTCCTTTCGTAAAGGGTGGCCTCCTTATATGGCATTCCTTCCACATAGGTATCCCCGCCGGAAAGATCCCATACTGTAACACCTCCCGCATTATGCAGGGAAATCCATAAAAAACGGCCGTCGTGCGTAAAGCACCCTTCCACCGGTTTCTCCTGCAGGGAGTCGAACCAGAGGTTTTTATCGTAATTGTATCCTTTACCTGGATGCTGTTTGTAAACAAGCTTCCGCTGGATTTTCCTTGACGCCCGGTCAAATTCGTAAACGCTGAGGCCTTCCAGATTCAAGGAATACACCTTCGATCCGTCCGCATTAAGCAGCACCGCCTTGACGCCGTAGCCTGCGGCCAATACTTCCGAACTAATCTTTTCCAGCTTGAGTCTCGGTTCCGCCGCCGCTCCGGTTCGCAAACCGCCCAGAGCGATTATTATTAAAAATCCGCATAAAATGATCCGTTTCATGCTTGTCCTCCAGTTCTGAGCTTATTTTCCCCTATTTTCCCCTATATGGATGAAACCGCCCGGATCTTAAAACTTCACCCTCCATCCGTAGCGGTAAAATGACGTCCCTTCCTCATTGGAAAGATATTGCCTCTCCATAAAATATATCTCGCAAAATTCCACGCCGATCTGGCTGTACCAGCCGCGGTTGAAAACCGGCGTCCCGCTGAACGTATGCGTAAAACCGGTTCCGATATAAGGCTGTATAAGCCCGATCGGTTTACCCAGCATGGCAGTAACGCCGTAACTGTAAATTTGCAAGTCCGGAGGGATGCTGTCGAAATGAGCGTCGAAATACATAACCAGCGGAAATTGGTCGATTTGCTCCCAGAACTTGAATTTCAGGCTGAATCCGTGTTCATTTTCGCCCACCGCGGAATAGTGGTAATAATCAAAAATCAGCGGTTCGGAGCGGCGGTTGAAAGCCACCTTAAGATGCACGCCGTAATTTTGATTCCCGTTGCCCGCATTGTCTTCATCTTCCGCCCACCATCTCCCGGCTCGATAGTGGCTCCCTTTAAGGAAAATTACAGGCCCTTTGCTTATTCCGCCTTTGCCGTCGGAATCGCAAACCCGGACAGCCAGAATATTCACCTGACCGAAATCGATTTTGTCGGGAGTGATGCGATATTCCCGCGTATGCCGGGAGGGCTCCTCTATTTCGGAGCCGGTCAGCCCGATCAGCCTGCCGTTGAGATAAGTCCAATCATAGTCGTTCACCGCGCCCATCACAAGATAGTAATCTTCCTCGCCCCTCCAATCGGCCGGCATGAAGAAATGATAACGGAACCAGACGAATCCGTTGTAAACTCCCTCCGATGAATTCCACCCGGGATTCTCCGCATTAACGCCGGCATCCTCCCGGTATCCCGGAACCGTAATCCTCTCCCAATTGCTGTCATCGAGATCCGGGGCATGCCAGCCGCGCTCCAGACCCCGGTCCTGAGGGTCGGTGGAAAAATACCACTGGCCTGTCAGATCCAGATAATTTGGAGCGGATTTTACTACATCCCTGGCGCCGTCCTTCGGCGCGAGGATAAAGGGAAGAACTAACACCAATAATATGTATAGCCGCTTTTTGCTCAGCATGTGAGATCCCCCCCCGCATCAAGATAATTCCAAGAGAAACTTGACCATTTTTAGATTATGACAGGTCTTCAGGTATATAATCAATCTTTCCAGGTGTTTTGCGCGGTAGCTGTCCGCCGGCGACAACTGATAAGCCTTTTCAAGGCATTCCAAGGCCAGGTTATAATCGGCGACGTTTCCATCAAAATAATATCTGGTCAAATAAGCCCAGCTGAATAAACTATAAACCTCGGGGTTCATTTTATCCAGTTCTTTAGCCTTTTGTAGATTCATGAATGCCTCGGACAAGTATTTATCAGACTCCGTAGCACTGCAGCTCTGCAACTCAGCCTCCCCCAAGGATAAATAGGATTCCCCTTCAGAGGAGCCATATTTAACGGCATCTGCGCCAAAGTCCATAGCCATCAACAGAAGTTTCTGCTCTTTATTGTTCATCCAGAACTTGGGCAGCATGGAGAAGGGAAAGAAGGGTTTCGGCGTGAACAGGCTGTACCGCGTATAAGTCCTGGCCAATCCGGCGTAAGCCGCACCCCGGGAAGGATTGATTTTCAGCGCATGCCGAAAATCGGTTTCCGCATTTTTCAGGAATTCCTTTTTTACAGACACGCTCTTTGCCTGGTTGTATTTATCCAGATACAATTTTCCGGCGTCAATGTATATGTCTTCACCGGCGGACCCGACCGCCGACACCGCGAAGGCCATCGCCAGGAATACCGCTGCAACGATCTTTCTCACCCTATTCCCCCCTTTCCTAAAAACACCAATGCTTGCTTAAGGCAAAAGAGCAAAACGAAACTGAGAAACACCCCTGCCCAATAACGCCATCCCTGCACCCGGGAAACGATGCGCATGATTTGCAAGCAAAGGATTACATACCATACGCTGAGAATAAAATAAGCGATGACAAGCAGAAACAGCCAGGGAAAAAAATTATCTCCGCCGTTTGTCGCGCCCATCGGCCCCAATGCGCTGCCAATCACCGATTTATACATGGACCATTGCAGCAAACCGATGCCATAAGAGAGGAAAAGGGGAAGATACGAAAAGCCCCACAGCGCGGAAAAATCCTTCCAGGAAACATCCCTGCGCACTATTTTAAAATTAAAGGTCAACAATCCCGTCGCCGCAAAAAAGAACAAAACGGCCGCGCATAACTTTACGCCCATGAGAAGCCAAGGCATCCGGGGAAGCCAGGTAAAATCGGGAAGCCCGCACCAAATCCCGGCCAATCCCAAACCCCACGACCAGACATACCTTCTTTCCTGAAACAGATCATATAACGTGATGTTCGGTTCAAGTAACAAGCCCTTGAACCGGTACCAGAAATCCCTCCACATTTTACAGGATCATCCCCCTCCCCCACTTACAGTGAAATGCGTCATCCAGCCAGGAGCGCTATAATACGAAGGGCCATTTCCGAAGCTGTGCCGCCGAGATCCGGCATCAACTGGACCAACGTTACCCCGGCAAGCCAGATGCATATCCCCGACGGGACCAAAACCGCCAGAGGTTTTTCCCATAAGACAAGGGCGTAAGGTTTAACTGCGGCCTGTAAACGGGTAAAAAAACGCGGGTATTTGGCATCCTCCCGAATGCGCTTTTCCAAACCCCGGTAAAAAGATTCCCACTTCCCGGGAGGCTGTTCGTCTTCAACCGACATCGAAAGGAGCAGGCGGCATTGCTTCACTTTTTCCCGTTCCTCCCGGCAGGCGGCGCAGCCTCTCAGATGCCGCCGGATCTTTTCATCGGCCGCCGCGCTTAAAACGCCGTCCAAATCATCCCACAACAACTCCGTTACCTCGTGACATTTCATTTTGAATCCTCCCGCATCGCGTATTCCATGAACGCCCTGATCTTTTTTCGGGCGAAATTCAACCTGGACATCACAGTGCCGATGGGACACTTCATTATTTCGGAAATTTCCTTGTAAGTCATACCGTGCCAGGCGTAAAGAACAAGAGCCGTTCGGTATGGAACCGGCAGGTCGGCCAGGGCTTGTTTCAAGTGCCATTTCAATTCGGCCTTTTCCGCTTCCTGCTCGGGATTGACGTTATGCCCGGTCCCGGTTACGGCCATTTCACCCTGCCAGACAGGAATATCTTCCAGGTAGCTCAAGGGTTTTCTGCTTAAGCCCCGTAAATGATCATGGCAGCAGTTGGCGGTAATCCGATATAGCCAGGTGGTAAAACTGGCCTGCTTCTGAAACTTCTTAAGACCGCGGTAGACGTGGAGAAATACCTCCTGAGACAGATCATCCGCTTCCGCCGCATTCCCCCGCACAATCTGTTTCACCATGTTGAAAACCTTGGTCCGGTGGCGCTTGACCAGTTCTTCAAAAGCATTTTCATCGCCCTTTTGAAAGCGTTCCACCAAATCCAGATCCGTGCTCAACAATTCACTTCCTCATGCCGGGGTGGTCCTAACAGTTTAGACGCGATCCCCCGGGGGTTATTCGTGATTTTGCCCGGTCTTTAAATAACAACCGATTTGAACCAGGTTCTCAGTTTAATAACAATGGCAGGGCCATAAAAAAATTCGGCAGGAAGCAAATAATTCCTGCCGGTCCGGTGGGGACAAAGCGAGTTATGATACTATTTCTTCGCCTGTACCTTGCGCAAAGGCACGATAACCCTCTTTAAAAGAGCGACGCTTTCCAAAACTTTCCCCGTGCCCAGCGCCACATCCTGCAGCGCAGTCTGGGAAACCTTGGCTTCCATGCCGATTTCGTCAAATATCTTCCGGTCCCAATTGGCAAGCAAGGCGCCCCCCCCGGTAAGAAATATCTGCTTGTGCATAATATCCGCCAGCAGTTCGGGAGGCGTATGCTCGATCGTGGCGCGGATCCCGCCTACGATATGCGACATCGGTTCCTCCATGGCCTCAACCAATTCCTCGCTGGAAATATCGACGCTTTTAGGCAAGCCGCTTACCTGATCCCTGCCCCTGACCGGGCATGTTTTATTCTCGGTGATTACCGCCTGGCCGATGCGTATCTTGAGTTCTTCCGCCGTGCGCTCCCCGATCATCAAATTGTATTTGCGCCGGATAAACCTTACGATATGCTCATCCAGGGTATCCCCGCCGATGCGCAGCGACAGGCCCGTTACTACGCCACCGAGAGCTATGACCCCTATGTCGGTGGTTCCGCCGCCGATATCCACCACCATATGCCCTTCCGGTTCCTGAACGGGGATCTCCATTCCGATGGCAGCGGCGATGGGTTCTTCAAGCAGGAATACGTCCCGCGCTCCGGCGCCGAGAGCCGCTTGCTGCACGGCCCTTTTCTCCACCTCCGTAGTCTGGGAGGCGATGCTCACTACCGCGATGGGTTTAAGGAAAGGTTTCCCCCGGCTGGCTTTTTTAATGAGGTATTTCAGCATCTCCCGGGTTATATCGAAATCGGCTATTACACCCTGTTTCAGGGGGCGCATGACAACGATGTCACCCGGAGTCCTGCCCACCATTTTGTATGCCTCACGTCCGATGGCCAGCAGTTCCCCTGATATCCTGTGCACGGCCACCACGGACGGTTCCTGTATGATGACCCCCTTTTGCCTTTCATAAACCAGACTGTTGGCGGTTCCCAGGTCGATGCCCAGCGCCCTGGCAAAATGCCTTCGGATAAATTGCAGCGGCATACTGTCTCTCCTCTTTTAATCGTATTCTTTTCACTGGGATTCGGAAAACGCTCTGAAAACTCCGCGGCTTTTCCAAAACCGGCCGGCTATATTTAATCACGGTTCAATATCATCGGGATACTCTCTCCGTTCCCCGCACGCCTTTTGCAGGCTTTCCACCTCTTGCGGGGTCAAATTGCGATACCGCCCAAGGGGAAGCGTACCCATTTCCAGAGGTCCGACGGCGGTCCTTTTAAGCCGCAGCACCTTGAAACCCATCGCCGCCCACATTCTTCTGATCTGGCGCTTTCTGCCCTCATGGATTTCCATTTTAAACATAGCCTTCCCAGTTTTAACTCTTAATATTTCTATTTTTGCGGGAGAAGTGGCCTGCCCGTCCAAAATTATCCCGCGCTGCAATTCCAATAATACCGTCGGAGCGGGAACGCCTTCCAGCAACCCTTCATAAACTTTATTGATTTCGTGGCGGGGATGCATGATAAGATGGGCAAACCGGCCGTCGCTGGTAAAAAGCAAAAGCCCTTCCGTGTCCAAATCCAGCCTGCCTACAGGATAGATTCGTACAGGCAAGGGCGGCAAAAGATCCATTACCGTCTTCCTGCCGTGCGTATCCCGCGCGGTGGTAACATATCCCGCCGGTTTGTTGAGCATAAGGTATATATTGTCCTCCACGGCTTTCACCGCAGCGCCATCCACTTTTATTTCATCCGCGGCGGGATCCGCTTTGGCGCCGGGTTCAACCACGGTTCGGCCGTTCACTGTGACCCGGCCGGCAGCCATAATAATCTCGCATTTTCGCCGGGATGCCACACCGGCGCGCGCCAGGAATTTAGCCAGTCTTTCTTTCATCGTTCAGATCAGGGAGGTCCCCTCTTTGCAGGGTGAAATAAAAAGTGCTCCCCTTTCCAAGTTCGCTTTCCACCCCTACGATACCGCCGTGCTTTTCGATAATATGCTTGACGATGGATAAACCGAGTCCGGTCCCCCCCACCTCGCGGGAACGGGCCTTGTCGACGCGATAAAACCTTTCGTACAGCCGGTTTAAACTCTCCGGAGGAATCCCGACCCCGGTATCGGAGATGAGGATCTTAAGCTCGCGTTCATTAAGAAACTCGTGGCCGATGGTAATCCTTCCATGCTCCGGCGTATATTTGATGGCGTTGTCCAAAAAATTGACGAAAACCTCCTGCAGCAACTCTCTCACTCCAAGTACCATCAACTCTTCAGGCAGCTTATTTTGGACCTGCAGTTTCTTTTCAATAAAGCGCCCTTCCAGGACAGCCAGTACATGGCGGGACACGCGCGTGATGTTTACGGGCCCCAATTCCAAGCGGGTGTCCTTGGCCTCAAGGCGCGATAATTCCAGAAGGTCGTCGATTAAAAAGGAAAGACGGTTTGCCTCCTTGTTGATTATTTTTAAAAACCTTTCCCTGAGCTGCGGGTCCTCCTGCTCTTCCAGAAGCGTTTCCACAAAGCCCTTGATGGATGTAAGAGGGGTCTTCAGTTCGTGGGAAACATTGGCCACAAATTCGGTCCTCAATCTTTCCAGCCGTCTTAGCTCGGTGACGTCCTCCAGTACCGAAACCACGCCCAGCACATCGCTTTCCCCCCTTTTTATGGGGGAAGCGTGCACCATCAACAAATGCTCGCCGTTTCTTTCCATAACGATCTCTGCGTTTTTCGCTTCGCCTGTCACCAATACTTCCTGGAACAACTCGCTGAAGTCATAAGGAAACATCTCGGAGTGCCTTTTCCCTAGGATTTCGGGAGGGGATAAACCCAGGATCTCACCGGCCACCGGATTGAACAGGATCACTTTTCCCGATTGATCCAGAGCTACCACCCCTTCCACCATACTCGTAAGGATGGCCTCGATCTCCTTGCGCCTGCGGCGGGTATCCCCCAGCCGTTGGGTGGTGTTACTCTGGATCTCCAGGAGCTTTCGCCCCAGGCCTGCCAGGACACGCAGCTTTTCCATTTCCAGGACCGCGTCGAAATCCCCGGACGACAGCTCCCGAACGAAATTCTCCACAATGCCGTATTCATTCCGGATTCGAAACGAAATCCAGAGGATGATCCCGAGGGCGCAGCACAAATAGGCCGCAAAAATCCCCGGGCTCCAGGGAAAAAAGAAAAAAATAACGACCGGCGCAAGCACCCCTCCGGCATATAAATATGGAGCAAGCCTCATTAAGATATCTCCTTGAACCGGTATCCCACCCCGTGGACCGTTTCAAGCAAAACGGGATTGGAGGGGTCCTGCTCGATTTTTTGCCTGAGCCTCCTAATATGCACGTCCACCGTTCTGGTATCGCCGTAAAATTCATAACCCCACACCTGTTCAAGCAAAAATTCCCTGGTGAAAACGCGCCCCCGATTCTGCATCAACAGCCGCAGCAACTCGAATTCCTTGGGGGTGAGATCCACCGCCTTCCCTCTGATGGTCAACTCGTGCTGAAAAGCGTCCAGCACCAGATCGCCGCATTTGATGATATCGTCCTGCTCAGTCTGGGTGATACGCCGTAAAACCGCTTTCACTCGCGCCACTAGCTCCCTGGGGCTGAAGGGTTTGGTGACATAGTCATCCGCTCCCATCTCCAGGCCGAGGACGCGGTCAACCTCCTCGCTTTTCGCGGTGAGCATGATGATTGGGATGTTTTTGGTTTTCATCTCCTTGCGCAGCATTTTGCAGACTTCGAGTCCGTCTATTTCCGGCAGCATCAGGTCCAGGATGATGAGATCCGGATTTTCATTGCTTGCCATGGCGAGCGCGGTTTTCCCGGTGAGCGCGGATACGACGGTGTAACCCTCTTTTTTCAGATGAAAATCCACCAGCTCCACGATATTGGGTTCGTCATCAACTATCAGGATTTTCTCTCCAGGCATATTACCGTCCCCTTTCCCCGGACTGCCGTTTAATACGGCTTGCGTTTATATGTTCAGTCTATTCAATTTATCCGCCTTTGTCAAGGCAGTCGTTTTAAGCGGCATCCGCCCTTTTACCGACGGCGACAACCCTTTTTCAAAACCCTCGCCACTTCCGGGCGGGTG
The DNA here is from genome assembly GCA_050260475.1 of Bacillota bacterium. Taxonomy (GTDB): domain Bacteria; phylum Bacillota; class UBA4882; order JBLNCG01; family JBLNCG01; genus JBLNCG01. The sequence goes on along the minus strand of JBLNCG010000015.1, from coordinate 32,823 downwards.
AATTCCGCCGGCAATTCAATCCCCTTGTTCAGCATCTCCCGGACTTTCGTGCCGCTCAAATTGAGGCGGTCCTCCGCGCCGTGCGGGCATGTTTTGGGGGAAGCCATATTGCCGCATTTATAACAATAAAAAGTATGTTCAAAAAAAAGCGGTTGAATACCCAATTCTTCTTTGGAAAAACAGCCGAAAATGCGCTGGGCGTCGTAAGGCCCGTAATAGCCTCCTACACCGGCGTGATCCCTGCCTACGACAAAATGGGTACAACCGTAATTCTTCCGGCACACAGCATGAAATACAGCCTCGCGCGGCCCGGCATACCGCATGGGCGCGGGAAATACAGCCAAGAGAATCCTGCCCGCCGGATAATAACTTTCGATTAGCGCTTCATAGCTTTCCATCCTCAACTCCGCGGGGATATCGCCGGCTTTGGTCCTGCCCACCAGCGGATTGATCAGCAAGCCGTCGGTGATTTCCAGGGCGCATTTTTGGATATATTCATGAGCGCGGTGAATCGGGTTGCGGGTTTGAAACCCCGTTACGGTATTCCAGCCCTTTTCAAAAATAATCCTTCTTATATCGCAGGGATCCAGACGGTATCCCTGAAAGTCCCCGTAAAGGATGCGCCGAAACATCAGCACCTCTCCGGCCAGCAAATATTCCCCCCTGGCATATAAAGCGGAAACGCCGGGATGCGCTTCATCCTCGGTCAAATAAACGCCCCGGGCTTCCATTCTTTTATCCGGTTTGTAAATTTCCGCCAGTTTCAATACGGCATGGCTGATTCCTCTATGGTCCGCCAGAGTGACCATGTCGCAACGGGCCAACTTCCCGGCCTGTTCCCCGCCGACTCCCAAAATAACGGGCAGGCTCCAGGGAAGTCCGTTGGGCAGCCTCATATCTTCCAAAACACTGCGGTAAGTCCTTTCATCCATAAAACCGTCCAAAGGGCTGTACAGCCCTACTGCAATATTCTCCAATTCCATAAGTTGATCCTGATCCAGGCAAACCTTTGGAAAATCTTTCGATCTTTCATACCAGGCGCCTCGCTCGCTTTCGTGAGCCATTCGATCAACCAGTTTTCCGCCATGTGGGGCGATCATGTAGATTCCTCCAGATCCTTCCCAGCGCCGGTCAGCTTGTAAAGTGAGCAGGAATTTTATTTATGCCATCATACTCTCCGGATTCGACTTTGGTGCCACTTAAATGGCGAAGGCCTGAAAACGGTCAAAAAAAAGGACTTTCCGTCCTTATTACTTCTGCATGTTTTTATCCGGAGACGGTTGAGCCGCCCCGCGGTTTTCCCGCTGTATTTCCAGGTAAATCTCCTCCCTGTGCACGCTTATCTCCCTGGGAGCGGTGATGCCCACTTTTACCTGGTCACCTTTTACTTCCACCACGGTAATTTTGATGTCATCGCCGATAATGATACTTTCATTGAGTTTCCTGGTCAATACAAGCATCGGATCCTCCTTGAATTTTTTTACTCCCCTTATAACGCTTGCCTGGTGGAATATCTTTCCGCTCTTGATTCATGAGCCGGAGAGCATACACATAATTCTCTAATTCAAGGAAAAATCCTTCTTTAATAATATTTATTTTATCCGAATAACCCGGGTCAATCCTTCAACGTGCCGTCGATCAGGCTCCGATTGAGCATTTTTTCGGCGATCATCCGGCTTGTGACATCATATTTCCCTTCGGCGATTCTCTTTTTGAGATCCGCGACCTTGTCGGTTCTTACTTCCGGAGTGGAAGCCAGGGAATGTTTTATTTTTGATTCCATGGCTTTCTGTTCTTTTTTTTCTTGCGCCACCATGATATCTTCTTTTTTCAGCGATTTTCCCTGGGTGTTTTTCCTCAATTCCTCAATCTGGTTGGCATAAATTTTCAATACTGTTTGGACCTGACTGTTCGAAATGATCATCCTGCGGTACCTCTCCTTCTGCCGATATCTTTTCTTGCCTTTGCTGTTTATCTTTCTCAAATGTGTGGGCGGATATGTTACATACTTTCCCCCGCTTCTCAGCCTCCTCCTGCTCATGTTCTTCCCGGCGCCTCCTGCGCCTTCCGCAAAAAATTTTACACGCGAAGACTTGACCGGCGTGTCCGCCGTTTTGGCAAATTCTTCATTAATCCTGATCCGGCACGCTCCGCAAAGATTGCCGTATGTAAAAAACATACGGCCACAACGGCGGCAGTTTTTAAAATCCATTTTGTCAAACCCTCTCCTTGATTTTGCCGGATATAACGCATTTTTGCCTTGCCGCCGGCGATTCGGCGTAAAACATCCTATGCCGGCTAAAAAGCCGCTCGATCTATGATCGGATCTTACCGGATGAAACTTTATAATTTTTTTTGTTAACAATTCATTAAGTCAAGCGCAGTAAAATAAGTCAACGATTGTTTATTCATGGCGGGATTCACCATTGCTCGGGAACGACCCCCGCCGCCAGCACGAGGGCGTCGACAGATCCGGCGCCGCTTTTCAATAATTCCCGGGCCGCATAGGAAAGAGTGGCGCCCGTGGTGAAGATATCGTCCACCAGCAATATCCTTCGCCCCGCCACCTGCGCGGGCTTGGCCGTCAAAAAGGCGTCCTGAAGATTCTTTTTCCTTTCGGGAAGGGACAATTCATTTTGCGACAAAGTTTCTTTGTGACGGATAAGGGCTTCCCCGGCCAAAGGCTTGCGTAGAAACTCCGCCACGCCGGAAGCCAGCAGGGCGGCCTGGTTGTAGCCCCGCTCGGCTATTTTTCCGGCGGAAATGGGGATGGGTACGATCAGATCGTAAAAATAGCAGCCCCAGTCTCCTTTGATCCTTTCCGCCAGCAGATCGCCCAGTTTTTCGCCGAGATAGCTTTCTCCGTAATATTTCAACCGGTAAAGCAACTGCTTGATGATCCCGTCGTAAACCGCAGCGCACCGGACCTTCCCGAAAAAATATCTCTCCGTGCGGCAAAGGTAGCAATACGGCTGATCTTGCGAACCGAGACGCAAGGGCTTCCCGCATTTCGCGCACCGGGGGCCCGTGATCAGCGGCACTTGCTCCATGCATGCGGGACAGAACGGGATCCTTCCGTCCGGCCAATGCTCGTTTCCGCACCAGATGCAGCGGGGGAGCGGCGGATAAAGCCATTCCTTGATTGTACGGGCGAGATCGCCCATCCCCATATTTAATCCCTCATCCCGTCTTTCCGGCCAGGCGGTTCAAATACCTGATCATGGCCGCCGCTTCCTTCATCTCCCTGCCTTCCATGCCGCCGAAAAAGTAGACCTTCCCGTCCTGGTCATCGGCATATCTGCCAACCCTCCCGGCGATCTGAACCAGCACCTCGCGGCGGTAAATGCGTTCTTCGTCCGCATATAAGACGGCCGCATCCACGCCCCGGAAATTGACTCCCCGTTCCAGAACGGTGGTGGACAGAAAAACATGGCAGTCGCCGCGGCGCAGCGCTTCGATCTTGCCCGCCCTGCCGGGATCATCGGCATGGACATGGCCGAAACTGTAATCCCGCGCGTGGCACCAGCTTTCCCAGGCCGGAATATCTTCGCGCATCCTGCGTATGGTGGGATAGAACACCAGCATGATGCGTTTTCGCTGGATGCTTTCCAGTATATGCTCCTGCAGATGCCGCTCAATCCAATCAATACGGCCGGAATTCAATGCGGGTGTACGGACGTAGCGGGGCTCAGGCAGGGCAAAACCGTGGTAACGTTCGGGAAGTATCAAGACAGGCAGCGAATCCTTTTGCAAACGCTCCCATAAACGGCGGCGGGGAGTGGCGGTGAGATAGACTGTTTTCCCCTCCGCCGCGCGGGACCGGTGCACGGCGAACGGCAACATCCTGTTTTCATGATACGGAAAAGCATCCTCTTCGTCCAATATGATCAAATCAAAAAATCGGAAAAAACGCAAGACCTGATGTGCGGTGGCAAGATATATTTTTGCCCCCGCGGGAATACGCCGGGATTCCCCGGTTAAAAACGCCGCGGCCAGGCCCGGAAAAGCCGCCGTAAAGCGCCCGTCCAGCTCCTTCAAGACTTCGCGGCGCGGGGAGGCGATTAAGATGCGCTTCCCGTCCTTTAAGGCATGAGCCAGCAAAGGAAAAATGATCTCCGTTTTCCCGGCTCCGCATACCGCCCAGAGAAGCAGTTCGCTCTGCCCGGCGCTTTTATACCAGTCCACCAGTTTCCCGCTTATCTCCCGCTGAGCCGGAGTTAACGGCGCCGAAAAAAACGGGGCGTCCGGGGTTTCCCCGTCTCCCGGCGGCGCCGCGAAAGTATAAATCCCCTGGCAGCGCCGCACTTCCCCCATTTGCCTGCAGGCAAGGCATAAGACGCAATCCGCGGCGCGGCATACGGGGCAAAATCCGACGTAAAATTGATCCCTTTCCCCGCAGCGCCCGCAAACCCAGGCATATTTTCCGGCCGGCTCCACTCCGGGCCGCCTGGACGCCGTGCCTTCCAATATTTCCTTTTGCAGGCCGGCCAGGAGCCTGCCGGGCTGCAGCCCATTTTGCCTGCCGCGCCTGAGCAATTCCGCTTCCAGCAGAATCCGCCCCGAAACCTCCGGATCTTCCGCCAGGCGGAGTTCCTCGCCATACTCCCCGGGAACATTATCCAAAACCTCGCGCTCCCATCCCGCCCGCGCAAACCCATCCCCCGCCGGCCCCTCAGAAACTCCCGACGCCGTTTTCCTCAACAAGGCATTAAAATCCTTCGGCCCTATCGGCTGCTTTTTCCCTGCGCACAATCTTTCCATCCCGTCCCGCGCCTCCGCCGCCAGCCAAAGCGGCAAAGGTCTGTTAAAAATCCACATTTCGCGGCATCCCCGGGAGAAAAGGTGGCTCTTATCCACATGTAAAGCCGGGGAGTAATTGAAGCTGGCGCCGCCGTCAGGAAACAGCGCGGCGTAAAGCCTGTAAAGCATGGAGAAACCTCCTGGACTTGTAGTTAATCTCCAGGATGTGGGGGGTATTAAAAAAGAATTTTCTCAAAAAACATATAATTAATACAAATGTTACAGATAAATTATGGTAATCTTTCAAGAATGATTATATTGTAATTCAAAACAGCGGAAATGGCAAGATAAGATTCCGTCTCACAAAAATTGTAGCTACTCAGCCTATTTCAACTAAAATCGATTGAGCAAATTCTTAAATTTTTTAGGCTATTCCTTGTCTTGTTTCTATATTTTCTGCACTTACAAAGTAACTACTGTACCAGTCAATGAAACATTATACGGACTATATTTTAATCATTATGCCATATTTCGGTTTTACAATTGGCGCATTTAAAGCGAAACTTATGGATTTTTTTGGATTTATACCAGGTGTGCCACCTTTTTTCAATATTGCCAACCAGGCATCCCAGCAAAGTTGGCGCGGATATCCACTCTTTGTTTTCAACAGCGCCGCAATTATCGCATTTCCATTCCTGTTCATCAAGCCCCCAGGCATGTTGATTGGGAAAAGGCTTAACGCAGCAATTCTTCCCTGCCCATATTTGTGGTCTTTCATATTGTTCTTTTACTTCCCCGCATTTACGGCATTTCCACTTTCTTGCACCGGTTTTCCGCCATTTATGCCAACGCCATTCCGGCTTGATTTTACCGACCTCACAATCCCTTTCCCCCGGGCGCCAAAGCGTGATTTCTTCCGCTCCGCAATGCCGGATTACACCTTCATTGTCAGTCCACTGGTTTTCACATTTCCAGAGATATTCAACTTTTAGTTTGAACAGTTCTTTTACCTTTTCCTTTAAAGATTCTCCTTTTTCAACAGCCCAGGCAGGCATCCACAAATGATTACCACCCATAGTGGTGCAGCCGGACTTAGCAGGATACTTTTGCAGGCCGGAAGGAGACACTAAAGGCATTTTATTGTCAATTAAGCCCCGTATAATATCAAACATATAAGGATTAAACCGTATATTCATATGGTTAACTGTTGACAAATCAATAAAATAATTGCTGGCGCCTTCCAAAACCGCGGACTGAATCGGAGTAACTATATGATCTCCTTTTGCCCAAATAGAATGAAAATCAATATTTGCCGGACATTCGGGTTCGTCAGGATTATTAAAGCGCTTCATGAAATCACTGCCGGGCTGAACCTGATGATAACATACATCATCAGCAAGCAGCTTTTGCAATATTTCCTTTAATTTATCCGCGGAACCCGGAATAAGAAAATTAAACAAACCGCTTATTAATAATTCTTCCAAACCGACATCCGTTCCGTGATGAGGAGTGGCGAGGGTAATCACACATTTTATTTTTTTCTTAGCATCGGGATTGCCAATGGAATTATCTTTCAAGTAAAGACGCGCGGCAACCCCACCCATGCTATGACAGACCAATGTTATTTCATCCGCTCCTTTACGTTCATAAGCTTTATCTTCTATAGGTTGTCCGCAGCATTTACAAAGGGGTACAATTCTTTGGGTAAAAGCCTGTTCTTCAACCTTTTCCGCCAAAAAAGCCGCGTAATATGCAAAATCCTTTTCCTTCAAGTATTTATCAGGCATATCTATTTCATGATCCGTCTCATATCCATGTTCACGAAAAAGACTTAGTAAAGGTCCGCCTCTTTTTTCCCAAAGTTCATGAGTTGCAGCCCAACCGTGGATAAACATGGTTAGTTTTCTCATTTTTATAAATCCTTTCTGCTTTCTAAAAAGATTTGACAGCGCGAAGCCAATATGTATTATTCTTACTATCTGCCCTATCAATTGCACTGCCTTCGCCGCTTATCTACTTGTTTGTTCAATATGATGTATGTAACAGGATTTAATGAAGTACCCAATATATCCGGTTACATTCTTTATCGTCTCAGTATGCAGTACAGGATAATACTCGAAGCGGATCTTATTGAAAATCAACTGAGCAGCAAAAAACCTGTTGAGCATGGGGAGAACCTTCTGGATGGGTTATTGATCTCTTGCATATGGGGAAGTATTGAATAAGTGCTTTAAAAAAGGGTTTTGTCAACAAACATATAATAGTTGCATAATGTAAGAAGAGATCAAAAAAGTATTAAACCTTCCGAACTACGACGCCAACATATAAGATGCAGGGGACCATTCCCTTACTCCACCCTGATAAACGTCGTCTTCTCCCTGTCCCACCGCAATTTATACGCATACTGCCTTTTCGCGCCGGTGGGAAGGGGGACAAACGGCCCCTCGCCTTTTTTGTAAACCATCAAGCCCTGGGGCGTGATGTCCATGGGCGGAAAATCCTTATTGGGATTATCCGGCCAAAGTAGCGACCACTGAACCCCCGCCTTCCATGCGCTGGGCTGGTAATGGGCTATGCCGGAGGAAACCGTACTCCCATAAAAAAACGGAAATGAAAGCCCGCTGCCTTCATAAAACACCAGATTCCCCTCGTCCGCGGTCAGCACCAGGACGCCGCTCTTCAACCTGCGGCCCGTTTCATTAAAAACCGCCAGGTACGCCTGGTAAAATCCCTCTTCATGCGTCAACTGGCGCAGCGGCCTTCTGGCAACAAGCAGAAGCTCTTTTTTGCCTTTATCCACGTAAGATCCGGCCAGAATATTTTCAACCTCAAAAATACGGCCTTCCTTGTCAAGGTAGCTGCCTTCAAAAAACCTGAAATCTTGGCCCGGCAGCATTTTATCCAGCATCACTACTATTTCTTCCGGTGAGAAGGATTCTTTGGGACGTCCTTGCCCGGCGTTGCAAAACTTTTCCATAACCACCCGGCGGTCTTCCGAATAACCGGTCTTCCAGAAAACCCCCTTGCCGTTCACATATCCCTGCCAGCGGAAATCGTTTTTCCGCCCCGTGACGGCAGCTTCGCATACGTCGCCGCCCCATTTGTTCAGGGAATTGTCGATGTTGATCTTCCAAACCCCCGAGGTGAAAACGTAAAGATACGAACCGCTCACTTCATCCCTGATCCTGGCGGCCTGGTAGCCTGAAAGCGGCGCCTTTTGGCCGTTATACAGGTTGATGTAACGCACCACGGCTTGAACGGTCTGGTAGATTCCCGGTTCGACGGCATCCTTCAGCGCGGGATAACTGACATAATATTCCTCCGCGTTGTACCCCCGCACAACGCCTTTCCACTCCAAACCGATGGATTTTTTATCCGCCTCCACATTATAGCGTCCGACCCCGATCCGGCGTACGGCAAATGTCCAGCCGGCTCCGGCGTATCTATACTCCGCAGGCTCCCCGGTCTTTTCCCCGGCCGAAGCGACAGTCCAATTGTAATATTTTGAAGGAATCTCGATGCCGTAATTCTCTCGCAGATATGCCAGAACCTTCCCGCGGGCCGCCGCGAACCCCTCGACGGTGGCCGCCTTTTTACCGCAGCCCGGGACAAAGAGGAAACAAATCAGCAATAACAGAAAGAATCTCGTCGTCGCTTTCATAATTACCTCCTAAAAATCCGTATGGTTATTTTCAACGCGTTTCCTAAATCATTATTATTCGCCGGATTATCTACATCTAGATTCCGTGACATCCTTAGACGACAAGGCAAAATCGCGAGGGCTTGCTACAGTGTTTTACCTGGCACGAATCACATTGTCACAGATTCAGGTACATATAACTTTCCACGGATTAATGGATATTCCTCCGTCGGGAAAACAATGCCCGCGATTTTCCGGCTGGAATGGCAAAGTAAACATATGCCGCCCGGCGCTTACGGCTTAAAAAGCTTCAAGTTCCCTTCCTCCGCGCGCAGCTTTCCGAAGCCATCCTTCAGCCTCCGGCTTAAAAATGTCCGGCGCTCCTCCTGCCTGCTGTTGCGAACCGCAATGGCCAGGGCTTTTTTGGCGCCGACGATCACCACCAGATCCCTGGCCCGGGTGACGGCGGTATAAAGCAAATTGCGCTGCAGCATCATGTAATGCTGGGTGGTAAGGACCAGCACCACCGCTTTATATTCGCTCCCCTGGCTTTTATGCACCGAAATGGCGTATGCCAACGTCAGTTCATCCAGTTCGTTGAAGTCATAAAATACCGTCCGGTATCCGCCGGGTTCGGGGTAGTTCACCCTGACTTCCTTCTCTTCATAATCGATCCCCTCGATCACGCCGATGTCGCCGTTGAACACCAGTTTCAGATAGTTATTACGGATCTGCATCACCTTGTCCCCGGGGCGGAACCGCATGAAATCCCGCTGTTCCTCCCCGCTCTCTTTGGGCGGATTTAAAGCCTCCTGAAGGACGCGGTTCAGATTGTCCACCCCTGTTACGGTTCTGCGCATGGGCGACAAAACCTGCAGATCCTCCCAGGCGGCCGTGCCAAGATATGATGGCAGGCGCTTCTGCATCAGTCCCAGAATGGTCCGGACGATTTCCTCCGGATCCTCCCGTTCGATGAGAAAAAAGTCATTGTTCCCCTTTAGGAAAGGGTACTGCCCCTGATTGATCCGATGCGCGTTCTGGATGATCATGCTCTCCCTGGCCTGCCGGAAAATCGCTTTCAGCCTTACCACAGGCACGATCCCTGATGAAATGATATCCCGGAGAACATTCCCGGCCCCCACGGAGGGAAGCTGGTCCACGTCCCCCACCAGTACCAGCCGTACGCCGGGTTTCAAGGCCTTGAGCAGGTTATACATTAAAAGTAGGTCCACCATGGAGGTTTCATCAATGATGACCACTTCCGCAGACAACTGGTTCTTGTCATTGCGGCCGAATTGATACCCCTGGCCCTCGCGGGGCGAAAATTCCAGCAGCCGGTGAATGGTCTTGGCTTCCTTTTCCGTAGCTTCAGCCATGCGTTTGGCCGCCCTCCCGGTTGGCGCGGCCAGCGCCACCCGGCTTTTAAATCTCCCCGCCAGATGGAGCAGGCTTTTGATGGTAGTGGTTTTCCCGGTGCCCGGCCCTCCCGTGAGCACCAGCACGCTGTGTTTTAAAAAAGCCTGCACCGCCTCCCATTGCTTATCCTCAAGCTTGATGCCGATCTCCTTTTCCATATCGGCCAGGGCTTTTTCCGCCAACTTTCCGTACTCTTCGGGGACACAGGAGGCCAACTCGCAAAGGCGCTCGGCCACACCCTTTTCCGCATAATAAAAAGGGGCAAGATATAAACGCGAGTGGCCTGTTTCATCCTTTTCACAGAAGATCAGTTTATCGCGGAGCAAATTTTGAAGTATCTCCGTAAGAAGCTGGGTATTTACCCCCAGCTTTTCCTCCATCTCCTTGATGAATTCATCAAGCCACGCAAAAACATGTCCGTCGTCGGAGATCTGCCCCAGCCAGTAAAGAATGGCGGAGCGTATGCGCTGCGGGGAATCCTCCGGCATCCCCATTTTCCGGGCAATCTGATCCGCGGTCACAAATCCGATCCCGAACACATCTTCCGCCAATTGATAGGGATTCCGGCGGATCACTTCCACGGCCCCGGCGCCATATGTCTTGTAGATCTTCATCGCCTGGGACGGGAAGATGCCGTATCCCTGCAGGAAAACCATGATATTACTGACTTCCTTGTATGCCTTGAACCCCCCGGCGATGGTTTCCGCCTTTTTGGGGCCGATCCCCTCCACGCTTTGCAAGCGCTCCGGGTGCGATTCGATGACGTCCAATGATTCCAGGCCGAAGGAGCCGACGATCTTCCTGGCGGTAGAAGGCCCGATCCCCTTGATCAGGCCGGAGCCCAGGAAGTTTTCCATGCCCTTTATGCTTACCGGGGCTTCTTTACGGTACGAAGACACCTTGAACTGCTCTCCGTAATCCGGATGGTCCACCCAATCCCCTTCGGCGACGATTTGTTCGCCCACGGCCAGTTGATGGAAATATCCGACCAACGTCACCATGCAACTGTCAGATTTTTTCAGCCGCGCCACTGTAAAAAAATTGTCCTCCTGGCGGTAGGAGATTTTTTCGACCGTACCTTCCACCTGGGGCAAACACAACACCTCGCCTTGAATTCACCCCGGCAGCTTAAGGTGTTAAAAAAGACCCCCGCCGGGATCTCAATTGCGCATAAAAATTAAAATCAACCGAATAAACCGGCTGTCGCATATTTCGCTTCCGATACAAAATATCCTGCCAGGCTACCCCCAGATCTTCAGGCTTACCTCGGGTTTGCCCAAGGGATTATAATATACCACGGTAATCTCGCCGTCGCACGATTTCTCCCTTGCCAGCATGCTGCCGTCGGCGAAAATCACCTTCAGGGTCCCCATGGAAACATCCAGGGATGCGACTTTTTTACCCGCCACTTTTTCCTCAAGGTTTTTTTTATCCATGATCGTTGTCCTTCCCTTATAAATTTATTAAACCGGCGATTAACCTTAATGAATAAATCAAATCCCTCGCGTCTCAGGCAATTTTTTTCTTAATTTACCGGATTAATCCCTTGAAACAGCGTTTTCTGCAGCTTCAGGGCATTGCGGACGGCCTGCCCGAAATGGCAGTTGTTGAAGAGGATCAGCAGCGTATCCGTATGTTTTTCCAGGATTCTGATTTTCGGGATCCATTCCATAAGTTCCGCATCGGAATAAAGGTAATCATAACGCTCCCATGCTTCCTTATGCCTCCACCATTTGGCTTTGTTCCGGCCGTGGAACCTAATATACCCTATGGGGCCGGTCGCCACTGCCAGAGGCGGAAAAAGACCCGCCAGCGCCGGTTCGTCCACACAACAAAAATTATAACCGTTCCCGCGTAAAAAATCAAAAGTATCTTCATTGACCCAGCTGATGTGGCGGAACTCCACCACCAGCGGCGCATCGGGGATCCAATCCCTGAAGCGGGCCAGGGCGTCCATGTTGGAGGGATTCTTTTGGAAAGCGTACGGAAATTGGAGCAGTATGCAGGACAGTTTGCCTCTTTCCCTCAAAGGGGCCAGGGCCCCGTAAAAAAGGCGGGTCGCCTCCTCCCGCCCGGAAGCGGAAAGGGCCTTGTTGTGAGTCATGTCCCGGTGCGCCTTCACGGCAAAGGAAAAGCCCGGCGGACTTTTCCGCGCCAGCCCTTCCATGGTCTTCAAGCCGGGCATCTGGTAGTAGGTAAAATCCAACTCGGTCAGGGGAAACCGGGCGGCGTAATACTGCAGCATATCGTCTCTTTTAGTGCCTTCAGGATAAAAAGGGCCGACCCAGTTCAAATAGCTGTATCCCGAAGTGCCCACCAGTATCATTTTCTTCGCCCCTCTTAAACCTTCTTAAACAGCGCCAAGTTTGAGCCCGGCCGTACGATGTCCTCTCCGTATTTGTCCCGGAGACGGTCCACCGCCCTGGCGAGGTCCCGCCGCCGTTCCCTTGCATCCGGCCACAATCCGGCCTGGGTACAGGCAGGGGAATTTCCGCTCAAGTTGGATACCTTCACCCCCAACAGCCGGATTTTTTCCCCGCGCCAGTTCCTGAAAAACACTTCCCTGGCTATTTTGCATATTTCGTCATCCAGGCAAACATATCCTTGCACTGTTTGCGCTCTGGTGACGGTGCGAAAATCCGGGTAACGGATTTTTACCGCGACCGTCCGCCCTTCCTGGCCTTCAGCCCGCAACCTTCGCCCCACCAGCCGCGCCAACCACAAAAGCGCCCCGCTGATCAGCTCCGCTTCATCCGTGTCGCGGGGCATCGTCCATTCCTGGCTGATGGACTTCAAGGGAGAAAACTCCGGCTGCACGGGGGCGTCATCCTCCCCGCGCGCCATCCTGCGCAGCACGGATCCGTTTCTGCCGAACCATTGTACGAGAACGGCTTCTTGCATCAGAGCAAGGTCCCCGATCATAGTAATCCCGGATTCATGAAGATATGCCGCGGTTTTTTCCCCCAGCCCGGGCAGGGCTTCCACAGGTAAGGCATGCAGCCACCCGGTTTCATCCGCTGGGACAACCGTCAGGCCGTCCGGCTTTTGGCGGTCCGAAGCCACTTTGGCCAGGAGCTTGTTACTTCCGATGCCGATGGAACAGGTCAAACCGAACTTCTCCCGTATTTCCCGCTTGATCCGGTTTGCGCAGGCCGCCGGATCCGCCGACGCTTCCGGATTCCCGGAAAGATCCGCAAACGCCTCGTCGATGGAATGCGGCTCCACCAGCGGAGAGTATTTTCCCAATATCTCCAGTATGTTTAAAGAGCTCCACACATATTTCCCATGATTGCCCGGAACAAAAACCGCTTCCGGGGCCAGTTTTTTTGCTTCACCCGCCGGCTGCCCCGACTTTACGCCAAGCTTCCTGGCCTCGTATGAAGCGGTGGCCACCACGCTCCGGCCTTCTCCGCAGATCACCACCGGTTTTCCCCTCCATCCGGGATGAGCGGCCTGCTCCACGGAGGCGAAGAAAGCATCCATATCCAAATGGAGGATGATGCGTCTACCCCCCATGGTAAATACTCACCAACTCCCAGAGCATGTTTTTGGTGGACAGCATGATTTCGTATATATTGGGCTGCTCCGTACAGACCGTAAAATAATAAAGCCTGAATTGGCCTTCCGCCGCATGCCAAGTACTGGTGATGTCCGTAACCTTGTAAACCCGCCGGTGCCAGGTGAAGTAACGGGGAAAAATACGGCCCCCTTGAAAGAGGGCCACCATATTGATTTTTTCTCCAATCCGCTCGTTCACATCACGCCACCTCGATTTAAATCATGTCAAATTGGCGAACATATGTTCGATTTAAATATATCAGAAGGCCCGCTTTTTGTCAAGAAGATGTACTGCTTTTTTTGAAAATGGAAAAACTCAAAATGATCGGGGTGCGAAACCTGAGCGTAATCCGTGAGTTATTTAGAGCAATTGCGTTGTTGCCTTAATTCAAGGTCTTGCCACCAAATATAGCGTATGGCTGCCATTAGGCTATCGATATTTAGCAGCAAGACGTAAAATTATCATAACGGCGCAAATTGCTCATTTATGAAACCGCCTTTATTTTTACGGATCTATGTTTTCCAACTTCCATGTCTTAAAATCCAGTTTTCGGTAAAAGCAGTTCCGCGCTTCACCCCCGGCGTTTTTGGTGTGGCAGATCCCCCCGCGCCGGGGCCTTACTTTGTAAAGAAGGGAATTTTGCTCGCAGTTTGTATAAACTTCAATAAGATCAAAAACCTCCCCGGAGGTTTTTCCCTTCTCCCACAGTTCATTGCGGGAGGTTGACCAAAACACGGCGGTCCGGGTCTCCACCGATTTTTTAAGCGCCTTTTCATTGGCGTAAGCGACGAGGATGACTTCCCCGGTATCGATGTGCTGCACGGCCACGGGAATGACATCCGGGCAGGCGGCGGCGACCTTTGTGATTTTGCCGAAATCAAGTTTTAAGACATTTCCCTCTTCCAGCGGTTTATTCATAAAAGCCCCCCTCTGCATTCGGCAGTCCGTTTATGTCATGTCCTCTTTCCGCCGGATCATCCGCCGTCTTTAACATTTCCCTGATGAAGGAACGCGGCGCGAATTCATCCGGCGGGAGATTTGAAGGGCTTGATCCGACACCTTTCCGTCTATTCAATAAAAGACCCTGGACTATCTCCACCAATAATCTCCTATCCCTCCCGGCCTTCTTAACGATTTTACAATTTCTGACAGGGCAAGCAAATCCCATATCGGGAATTCGTTTTCCCCGTATTGGCGTAATAACCTTGGAAGGGGAGGCGAATTCGACTTTATCACAACGCTTCTAGATGCGCTGCCACAATCAATATTCTAATTTGCCGCGGCATTTTTTCAGGTCTTTTTTATCCAGATGAACCCCTGATTATCTTCAATACGCTTCCCCTTCAGCGTCCCCTTGACTTCCCCGCCTCCTTCCACATAAAAGATCAATTTATCGCCGTCAAGCCGGTATGTCCCCCGGGTCTCATACTTCCGGTTCAACTTATCCGTCTCTGTAAGAATAAAGGCCTTGTCCGCCTTCAACAGAAGGTATGAACCGGTGCGTACCATTTCCGCATATTTGCCGGCTATTTGCGCATATCGCGCGGCTTCCTCGGGGGTTTCCCGGGTTTGGGCGGTTTGTTTCGGGCTTTCCTCCGCCGGCTTTTTTCGCGCGTTCCCTTTGAAACAGGCCGCAAGAGCCCCGGCTAACGCCAGGCATAATAACATGCTCAATATCCTTTTCACCATATCACCTTCCAGGATGGATTTTCGCGCCGCCCGGACGGCAATGAGGCAGGAAATTTACGATCGCCGTCTTTCGTCTTTCGGACATTGGACCCGGATATAATGAAACCCGGGAAGAGTTTATGCGACTCTTCCCCGGGTTTTTATCCGGAAAGCCGTAGAGCGTCAACCGCGGGATGCGGTCTGCCCCGTATCGCTGGGACCGGCCCGGCAACCGGCGGAACCCTAAATGTACTTCCCCATGCATACTGCCTTTCTTGAAATAAATTTTAACAAAAAATCCAGGCGCTGTCAATGGTTTAACAAATCATGAATTTATCGATCACGATCGTAAAAAATGTTAAAATTAATCGCCGGTTCATCAGATAAAGGAATATCCTGCCGGAGGTTGAATTATACCAAGAGCAATTGCGTTGTTGCCTTCATGCTGGGTTTTGCCGCTAAATATGGTGTATGGCTGCCATTAGGCTATCATATTTAACGACAAAACGTAAAATTATCATAACAACGCAAATTGCTCTACCGGAGTTAGCGGTTTCAGATTCTGACTTCTGTCTCCTGTATTCTGTCTTCTGTTTTTCTTACTACCTCCATAAAGGGTGAATGGCATGACCGTACAGACCATAGATCTTTGCGGCAAATGGGAGTTCCGCAATGCGGCCGCCAAAGAATGGTATCCGGCGCAAGTCCCGGGCTGCGTGCATACCGATTTGCAGGCCAACGGGCTGATCCCTGATCCTTTCTTCGGCCGCAACGAATTATCGCTGGAATGGATCGACCATACGGACTGGGAATACCGGCGCGCCTTCGAGGTGACCGGGGAATTCCTGGACAATCCGTCCGTAGAACTGGTGGCGGACGGCCTTGATACGCTTGCTTCCATAAATATCAACGGCAAGCTCGCCGCAAGCACCGAAAATATGTTCATCGGCTACCGTTTTGATGTAAAACCGTTTTTACGGCAAGGCTCCAACGAAATATGCATCTATTTCGACAATCCCATGGATTACATCGAAAGCAGAAAACGCCTGCACCCCATTAACGACGGCGCTTCTTTCGGAGGGTCCATCATCAGGAAACAGCATAGTTCTTTCGGCTGGGACTGGGCGCCATGCCTTCCCACCTGCGGAATTTTCCGGCCCATTCGTCTGGAAGCCGGGGATGCCGCCCGCATCGTCAGCGTAAAAGTACAGCAAATTCACAGGAAAAAGGGGGTGGAAATCCGCTGCCAGCCGGAACTGGACAGGGAAAGAGCCCTGGGGCACTCTTTCCGCGCCCGGATTACCCTACGCGGCGCTGCGGTTGACGAGCAGAAAGGCCTCAACCTGAGGGTCCCCGATCCGCAGCTCTGGTGGCCCAACAACTTGGGCGAACAGCCGCTTTATGATCTCACGGTGGAACTCATTGCGTGGGGAAAAGTGATCGACGCCTGGACCTCCCGCCTTGGCTTGCGCACCATCGAACTGGACAGGCGCCGGGACAAATGGGGCGAATGTTTCCAGTTCAAGGTAAACGGGACTTATGTTTACGCTAAAGGGGCGAACTGGGTTCCGGCGCACAGCTTCGCCTCCGCGGTGACCAGGGAAACCTACGACGACTTGCTTTCCTCGGCGGCTGCAGCCAATATGAACATGATCCGGGTCTGGGGAGGCGGAAACTATGAACAAGACTGTTTTTACGATCTTTGCGATGAAAAGGGCCTTCTGGTCTGGCATGATTTCATGTTTTCCTGCACCCTTTACCCTGCTTATAAGTCTTTTTTTAACTCGATAAAACAGGAAGCCGTCTACCAGGTTAGAAGGCTCAGGCATCATGCCTGCCTCGCCCTGTGGTGCGGAAACAATGAAATCGAATTGATGCCCCGCGAAATCGATAAAACTCCGGAGCGTAAAAAGGCGTATCAAAGTCTTTTTTACCGGCTCCTGCCGTCGGTTGTGAAAAAGCACAACCCCGAGACCCCTTATTGGCCGTCCTCGCCGCACAACCCGGACGGCTACCAGAAGGGGCCGGACAGCGAGTCCGGGGGCGACGGCCATAGCTACTGGACTGTCTGGGACTGGCATCCGAAAAACGACTCCTCGAAGGATAAAATATACCGCTTTTGGTCGGAATTCGGCATGCAATCCCTCTGCTCCGTAAACACCGCCCTGCAATTCGCAGCGTCCGGGGAATTGAACATCTTCCATCCCGTAATGGAGCATCACCAGAAGAGCCCGGGCATGAACTCCATGCTGCTGAAATATATCGGGCACCGTTACCTTTTCCCGAAAGACTTTCCTTCCCTGGTCTATCTCTCTCAGATCAACCAGGCTTATTATGTTTCCGAAGCGGTATTGCACCAGAGACGCCATATGCCCAGGACCATGGGTTCCCTTTACTGGCAGCTCAACGACTGCTGGCCCGCTATTTCCTGGTCCAGCCTGGAGTTCGGCGGCAGATGGAAGGCCCTGCATTACGCGGCGCGACGTTTCTTCGCACCGGCGCTGGTGGAAGCGCACCTCCTAAAGGAAGAATCCGTAGGAAACAACAACCGCATTACCATCGCGCCTAAAGGAGTGGAGATATACACCATCTGCGACAGCCGCAAGCCTCTCGACGCGGAGTTGGGCTGGATGCTCTGGAATATGGAAGGAAGGCTGCTTGCTCAGGAATCCTGGAAAGTCCCCCTTCGATACGGCGAGGCGGTGTGCCATGAGGTTTTGGATCTGAGCAAGGAGATTGCCGAATACGGCCTGGAGTCCTTGTATCTCCGCGTTTACCTGGAGCAAAAGGGAAAGCTGCTGTCGGAAAAAACCGTGCTTTTTTCGGAACCCCGGCACCTGAAACTGAGCAAGGAAAATCTCGCCCCGAAAGTATCCCGGATCAATACCCGCAGCTTCGAACTGTTTTTCAAAACCAGAAGCTATCAACACCAGGTAGCCCTGGAATTGCCGGACACGAAATGCCGCTTCTCCGACAATTATTTTGACCTTTATCCGTCCATACCCCGTAAAATCATCCTGGATCTGGAGAGCGAGTACGACGCGGCGGCCCTGAAAAAAAACCTGATCATCACGACCCTGGCGGATACCTACTAAAACATGACTCTCGTGCGAAAGCTGAAAAAAATAAAACCGCCCCATTCCGGACGGTTTCTGGCGGGATCAAGCGTCTTTTTCCTTTTCACGGATGTCCTTGAGAAAAATGATGTGAACGTGGCTTCTGATCCTTTGGACATCAGAGGGACTGATCTCGGTAAAGCGAATTCCCACGGAATAGCCCTGTTTCTTGGAGGAGTCTTCAGCCGCTGATGCATATAATACGGCTCCGGATCCCGAGATCTGGAAACGCCCTTGCGCCTCTATTTGGAATTTGCACGGCGTGTGGGGGAGAATTTTCTCGCCCACAAAGGCTTTGGCGCCATCCTCGCTGATGTCCAAAACGCTGCCGGAAATCGTCTTGCCGCTTTCCAGGATAAGCGTTATCTTTCCCGCGGCTTCCACCCTGGGCGCCTGCCTGCGTTCTTCATCCATCTTTATCCCTCCCTTACTATAAATATCGGCATATTTCGATATTTCTGTATCATTGTTTATAGGTATTGCCTGGTAAAACATATACCCGTTGTTATGATAATTTTACGCAAGCCCCATACAAGATAAACACGGCGGGATATATTTATAAGCCCGGGAAAGGATAATAAATATTCTGGTGGAATATAATTAAACCGGTGCTTCAAATTATCAACCTCAATTCGGCAAGTAAGTGATAAAGATGTATTTAATCGCCGATTCCATAATGATGTTAAACGCACAGAGGACCCGCCCGGAAAGGATAACAGCCATGCGCCGCCGCGAACTGGAGATCAAGGATAAAAACCAAATCTTCGATATCATTAAAAAAGCCCGGATTTGCCGGCTGGCCATGTCGGACGGCGGCATTCCTTATATCGTGGCCATGAATTTCGGATTTGAGGAATCCGAACCCCCGGCCTTATATTTTCATTGCGCCGGCACGGGAAAGAAACTGGATATTCTGAGAAGAAACAACCTCGTCTGCTTCCAAACGGAGGTGGATGCCGCCCTTGTCCCGGCGGAGAATCCCTGCGGCTTTTCCATGAAATATAAAAGTGTGGTCGGCATGGGCCGGGCGCGGTTTATTACGGATGAGGGCGAAAAAATAAAAGCCCTCGGCCTGCTTTTGAAGCATTATTCAGACCGGGAGCCGTCGGGTTTCGACTTAAAGTGCGCCGCACGAACGGTTGTTTTCAAGGTTGTTGTGACGGAGATGTCCGGCAAAAAAAACGGGTATTAATCAGTAACCAGTAATCAGTTTCAATGATCACGGCTCAACTACAAGTTCCATTTTCTTGTCCACCGCATACTCCTTATCCCGGAAATGATTTTTTCTTAAAATTTTGATTATGGCATTACCGGCCTTTTCAGCCTTCAGGGATTGAAAGAAAATGGAATTCATGCCTATCCAGTTGTTTTCGAGAAGGACCGGACATCTCTCCACCACGGAATCTCCGTCCGGAACAAGGCTTTCCCCGGCGATCTCAAGCTTGAAGAAAGGCCCCGATCTACTGCCCTCGTATCCGTAACCGAGGCGGAATGTCTCCCCCGCTTTCACCCTGCCGTCCCTGATATAAAATAGGGGGAATTTTTTGCGGCATTCCCGTCCGTCCGGCCGCCGCCCCGTGATCTCCAGCATATTATTCCCCTGCCGCAAGGCGGGTATTACATTTAAACTGGCGCATCCCTTCATAATATGATCATATTTGCTTTCAAACATGATGGCCGTGCCGTTTAAAAATACTTTCATATTGGTGACAAAATACGTTCGGAAGCTCAACGGTTTTATCTCAAACATCGCCGCTCCAGCGGCGTGATTTACCAGCAGAATATCTCCATCGGAGCGGAAATTAAAGGATTTTATCGCTCTGGACCGCTTCACGGCGGATGCAAAAACCGCCTCGATTTTCTTCTTCCCGGGTTCCCCCACGTAAAGCACGCAACTGACAGAGCGGAATCCTCCGCCGGAGCCCCCTCCTGTGGCCATATGAACCGCCTTTTCCCTGTTTACGAAAAATTGCAGCGTACCATCGCCCCAGGCTTCCGGGTATTTAAGGTCAACCGTAACATACGGAGGTTCGCCGAAAGATTTGACAGGTTCGATCTTTTCCATCACCAGGCCCCCGGATGCCCTCACGCCGGGAATAGCCGCGGCCGTTAAAATAAACGCCACACTCATTGCCGCAAGAAAAAAAGGGACGAATTCTCTTCTGCAAATGTCGAAAAATCGCATTCTTCAATGCCCCCTTCACATAAATCCGAATAATCACCGGTTCAATAATGACTCAACTTTCAACACCTTTATTTTAATGCACTAAAATGAATATTCTTATTCTAAATAATTAAACATCCCTCCGTAAATGCCTTCCTTCCTATGGAATATATATTTGGAAACGTAAGAGCATATATATTATATCACATTATCCGAGACAATTGCGTTGTTGCCTTAATTCAAAGTCTTGCCGCTAAATATAGTGTATGGATACCATTAGGCTATCGATATTTAGTGGCAAGACGTAAAATTATCACAACAACGCAAATTGCTCCCTTTAAAAATCCCTTGCCATAAATTATACTATATTTGGATGGACGGGAAGATGCGATGCGCAACTTTTTAATCGGCATGCACGGCGGGTTCGACGCTCTGAAGTTCGGGCGGGATTACCGGGAAAATTTCTGGGGAGTCGAGATTTGCCTGTTCCCCGGCAAAAAGGATCTGGATCGCTTACGCGAATTGCGGAAAAAGACAGGCTTCCATGTGGGAGTGCATTTTCCCCCGCTGCAAGGCGCCTACCTTTGCAGGGATCCGCTGCTCTGGTCCCCCGATCCCGCCGCATCCGGAAAAGCCTTTGAGGATTTGGAGGCGGGATTGGACCTTGCGTCGCTAATCCCCACCGATTATCTCCTGGTTCACTTCCCCAAGCCCATCATCCTAAAGGAAAATCTGGACTGGGGTTTTTGGAAGTTCGATAGCCGGGCTGAATGGATCCGGGAAAGCGATTATCCATGCCGGCTTTTTAGAAAAAAATGCAGGGAAGCTTTCGGCAGGCTCGAACATTTGTCCGAAAAACACGGGATACAAATTCTCCTGGAGATCGACGCCGTCAACGAGTATATTTACGACAGTGACTTATTGCGGGAATTATTGGACGGGAGCCGGGCGATCAAATTATGCCTGGACACCGGCCGCCTTTACCTGTTAGGTATTGTCGACGCGAAGTTTAATGCCACGGACTTCGTCAGGAAGTATGCGCCTTATACGGATTTAATACATTTATGGAACGCCTGTGTGGAGGATGAAACGGTCATCGAGCATTTTCCCGCCTTGCAAAATCTGAGATCCGCCGATGGCTGGGGGGATATGGCCGTTTTTCTGGAAATCCTCGCCGCCGCGAATCCCGATATGAAAATTCTTTTTGAACACCGCTCCGATCTTATCTCCCTGGAAGAACTGGAATCATGCTATCAGTGGGTGGACAGGCTGTTCGCGAAATATAGAAAACCGGGGAAAAAAAATGAAAAGTAACTGTTCGGGCTTAAGGGCTAACTCACTCTCGCTTCATCTTTCGCGAAAAAAATTTGAAGGAAAGGCGAAGGAGCCGGGCGGATGCTTGATTATTTGGCGGACAGGCTTGCGGTGAGGGAAAGATACCTGGAGCGTAAAAGCTGCGGCTACGCCGGTTGGGCCGGTGAAGCGGAGCAATTCCTGACGGAACCGAAAAAAGCCGGTTTTACAATCATCCGGTGTTATGAAAAGGAGAGAATCAACATGCGCCTGAAAGATAAAATCTCCATCGTCACCGGCGGAGGCAAGGGGATCGGCCGTGAAATCGCCCTGGGCCTCGCCAAAGAAGGCTCAACCGTCGTTATCTGTTCCAGGACTTTAAGCGATCTGGATCAGGCGGCGGCGGAGATAAAAAAAACGGGCGGCAAAGCGTACGCCGTTGCCAAGGATCTTACCCAATCTGCGCAGGTTTCCGAACTGGTCGCGGGGGTGATGGAAAAATTCGGAAAGATCGACATCCTTATCAACAACGCCGGCGGCTACCCGCCGGAAATGTATGAAAAGGAATCAAGGCAGCCTTTGAAGATCTGGGACTGGACTGAGGAGAAATGGGACCGGATCATCTGCACCAACTTGAAAACTGCCTTCCTTTGCACCAATAAAATAATCCCCCACATGATCAGTGCCGGCTCCGGCCATATTATCAACATCTCATCACGCATGGGCCGGATCGCTTCGGAGATGGGAGCCTACGCCGCGGCGAAAAGCGCGCTTATCGCGCTGACCAAAACCACCGCCATCCAGGCCGAACCATACGGCATCAGGGTAAACGCCGTTTCCCCGGGGATCATCGACACACCCGGGCAGAGAGCATACAACAAATCGGTTGATCAGGAAGGAATCAAGATGGGCGATGCGGAAGCGGTGGTAAAGGCGGTTTTGTACCTGCTCTGCGACGCCCCGCAGACCATGATCGGGCAGTCCCTGGATTTGTTCCGGACGGTATGAGGAAAATCGAATAAGGATCGGCAAGATGAAAAAAGCTTTTAGGGTTTGGCGTTGTAAATGTTAAAGGCTTTGACAGGAAAGAATAAGCATGTTTCCAAAATTGTACGAAATTAGGTGGCGCCGCGGAACCAAACCTTCGTCCTATAAGGACGGAGGTTTTTTATTTTATTGAAGGCAATTGCATTGTTACATTAATTCAAGGCCTTGCCACTAAATATAGCGTACGGTTGTCATTAGGCTATCAATATTTGGCGGCAAGACGTAAAATTATCATAACAACGCAAATTGCTCTATTGTGAAGCATATGCAAAAACTGTACGACGTCCTTCAAGTTTCCCTACGGGCGGATTACGACCGCACCTTGTTTCACCGGCTGCACGAATTCGTTAAGAACGGAGGCTGAAAGCGGCAAATTCTTTTCTATTGGAGCAGGACAAAAAAGAACCCGGATAGAATTATGCATTGACAGATAATGTATGGGATTTCATAATTTGATAATTTTAAATCGATACGCCGGTAGAAGAGGGGTTCCGCTTATTTAAGGAAAAGGAAGAGCGATAATGAAAAATGCCGCGGATGTAATGGCAAAATTCGATGCGCTGAAAATGCTTGTGGTCGGAGACGTGATGCTGGACATCTACGATTTCTGCTTTACGGCCGAAAGCAAGGCAATCGATTATGAATTGGAGGGAAAGAGGGCTTACAAGGCCCGCGAACCGATTAAAACCCTGGGCGCCGCCGGCAATGCGGCCGTAAACCTCGCCTCCCTGGGGATCAAAACCAAGCTTGTCTCGGTGGTCGGGGACGACAGGCATATATTTACGCTGCAGGATCTGGCTAAAAAATGGTGGATCAACCATTGCTTTCTGCGCGACCGCAGCAGGCCTACAACCGTTAAAAACCGCCTGTATATGGACGATGAATACCTGCTGAGGCGGGATGAGGAAGCCACGCACGAGATCAGCCACGAACTGGTATTGACCGTTTATGCGGAAATCCTGTCCTCCCTGGATAACGTCAATGCCGTCCTGCTCAGCGATTATGACAAGGGGTTTTTTACCAAGGATCTGGCGCAGCGGATCATCAAAGAATGCAGCGAAAGAAAGATTCCCGTGGTTGTCGGTTTCAAACCGCCGAATCTTGCGTATTTCGCCGGAGCCGACGTATTATGCCCCAACGATGACGAGGCTGAAATCATGCTCCCGGGCTTTAAAGGCGCCGATGACCTGCAGCCGTTTGCGAAAAATTTATATAAAAAATGCAATTGCCTAAACCTCGTGGTCACTATGGGCAGTCGCGGCCTCTGCGGTTTCGACGGCAAGATCTTTTTCCACATTCCCGCGGTAAAGGTAAAAGCCGCCGGACCCGTAGGCTGCGGTGATACCGCCAGGGGCGTGATAGCCGCCGCCCTGGCATCGGGTTTGGAATTATACGATGCCTGCCGGCTTGCCAATATAGCGGGGGCTCTGATCGTTAAAAAGAAGGCCACCGCCATGATCTCCCGGACTGAATTGATCGAATTCGCCGATAAATCGAATTTTACATATTAAGGGTTGAAATGTAATATGCCTGCAAATCCGCGCCTTGAAAAAATCTTCCCGCGGCAAACCGGGTATTGGCGCTGTCAGCCATACCGGGTAGGCGGCCGCGTTTTTTCGCAGGTAAGAATCAAACATTGCAAGTCGCTGGGATTTTTTCGGCAGCATCAACGGAAGGAAAAACCGCATTCCACGGGAGATGATGTTGTGCAGCGCCACGAGTCCTTCGATGCCTTCGCCGAACTATATAATGAAGTCCGGCCGCCATACCCTGAGCAATTATTTTTCGACATTATCGCCAAAACCGGAATCAAGCCGGGGGACAGACTGCTGGAGATCGGGCCGGGCACGGGCCAGGCGACAACGCCCTTCGCACGAAAAGGATTCCGCATCCATGCCGTGGAATTAGGCAGCAATCTGGCGGAAATATTAATGGCCAAATGCATCGAATATCCCAATGTCGTTGTCCGGATAACCTCCTTCGAGGAATGGAATCCGGAAACAGCGGAGACCTTCGCTCTTGTTTGCGCCGCCCAATCCTTTCATTGGATCGACGCGGAAATTAAATATGGCAAGTGCCACGGTTTACTGAAAGAAAACGGATACCTGGCCCTCTTCTGGCATGACGACCCGGATGCCGCTCCGGATCCGGTGATCACCGGAATCCGCGACATGATCCGTAAAAGATTGCCCGGATTTTATCAGGACCGGACCGGCGGCTTCGCCCGGCGCATGGAGGCCAGAAAGACGGAAATCATCGAATCGGGCTTGTTCACGGATCCCGAAATCCTTGAATACCCTTGGGAAACCACGCTGGATGCCGATACTTATATCAAAGGTTTGAATACCTATTCGAAATATGCCCTGCTGGATGACGATCTTAAAAGGGATTTAAACATCGAAGCCAAGCGCGTCATCGAGAACAGCGGGGGTTATGTGCAATGCAGGAGGGTGTCGGTATTGTTCCTGTCAAGAAGAATCTAATTCCAGCGAAACAAAAGCTTCCGTCGCAATCCCGGATCAGGCGATTTCCGGCGGCTACAAACCGGGTTCTCCAGGATGAAATGTTATTTTTACGCCGGAGGGGGATTACATGCGCCTTTATGTTATCAGACATGCGGATCCGGATTATGAAAACGATACCATCACCCCGGACGGGCATCTGGAAGCGCAGGCATTGGCCGAACGTTTGGCTTCCGTCGGCCTGAACCGGATTTACTGTTCCCCTCTGGGGCGGGCGCTGGATACAATGAAATACACCGCCGGACTCCTGAAATTACAGCCTGTAATTGAAGAATGGACCCGGGAGATGTGGCCGGAGTTGAAATTGGCTGAAACCCCATGGGGCGCCATCGCCGCTTGGGATGTACCGGGCGAAACCTGGCGAAGCGGCAAAACGATGCCTTCTCACCGCACCTGGCATAGCGCTCCCATCTTGAGCCGGAGTATCAGAAAAGCCGTAGAATCGCTTCAAAAGAATTCCGATGAATTCCTGAAAAATCTCGGCTACGAAAGGCGCGGCGGCAGATACCGGCGCCTTTCCCCCCACAAGGAAAAGATCGCCCTGTTCTGCCACGGGGGATTCGCCCTGACCTGGCTCGCGCACCTGCTGGAAATCCCGGTGACTTTAATGTGGTCCGGTTTCTGGCTCCCCCCCACATCCGTTACTACCGTACTTTTCGACGAACGATCCCAGGAATGGGCCGTACCCCGCTGTATCGGGCTGGGGGATGTGTCGCACCTTTATGAAGCCGGTTTGCCGGTTAAACCCAGGGGGATCGTAGCCAATTTGAGTGAGCAATTTGCGTTATGATAATTTTACGTTTGCCGCCAAATATTGATAGCCTAATGACAAGCCATACACTATTCTTAGTGGCAAGACTTGGTATTAAGGTAACAACCCAATTGTCTTTCATAAAAGGAGCAGCAAACAATATGAAATGCAGACCTGGCTGCGGCGCATGCTGTATCGCCATTTCCATTTCCTCCCCTATCCCGGGCATGCCCGGCGGCAAACCTGCAGGGATGAGATGCATCAATTTAACCTTCGACAATAAATGCAAAATATATGGAACGCAGGGAAGGCCCCGTGTATGCATCGATTTGAAACCGGAGCCGGAAATATGCGGCAAAACCTCCGAAGAGGCTTACGCCAATTTGTCCTTGCTGGAAAAAGCCACCCTGCCGCAGAAAATATGATATATTGCTGAAAAAAAAGGCGGCGGATAAAGGCGGCAACATCAATATACCAAAATAATTCTTTATTCCGGAGGCTTGATGCTCAATTCATACGTCAATCATATCCTGGAGTTTACGGATATCGACGTCTACGAATGCGGGACGGAGGCGCCGGCCGCGCCATATGGGCCATCCGTCTGGGATCATTATGTGCTTCATTACATTTTTAAGGGCAAGGGCACGGTTCATGCAGGGATTCAGGTGTATTCCCTGCAGGCGGGCCAAGGATTCCTTACCTGCCCGGGCGTTACAACCCGCTACGAGCCCGATGCAATGGATCCGTGGTGCTATTCCTGGGTTGGTTTTTACGGCATCAAGGCTGAGACGCTGTTGAAAAATGCGGGGCTTCATGTGGGGAATCCCGTTTTTGATGTTACAGGCGATTCTATTTTAACGGATTGTTTTTTCAACATCATTGCCGCCAAAAAAATGACCAGAGGCAAAAATATCCGCATGGTCGGACTCATTTATGTTTTACTCTCACGCCTGATAGAAAAGAACAAGGAGGCGGTTGCGGAGGAATCGGCCAACCGCAAGGAAACTTATCTGGCCAAAATGAAAAACCACATCGAAAAGAATTACATGGGGAAAATCGATTTAACCGAATTTTCCCGGCAAATCGGCATCACACGGAGGTATCTGTCCGTAATATTCAAGGAATATTTCAATACCTCCCCGCAAAATTACATAACTCATTTTCGCATAAACCGGGCTTGTGAAATGATGGCAAACAAGACGCTGCCCATCAAGGAAATTTCCCGTTCGGTGGGTTATGGCGATCCTTTATTTTTCTCAAGAATATTCAAGAAAATAAAAAATTTTTCTCCGCGCGCTTACAGAAAAATATTCGGTGCCCGGGCGTTACCTGTTAAATGGCGGGGCATCGACGTAGGCGAAAACTCAACGATAGAAGGTTCGGCCAATTATCAGAAGGGCATCTTCTTCATCAACGGATCCGGTGTGGATATTTGGGGGGAACGGGATCAGTTTCATTTTGTGTATATACCGGTGGATGGCGACTGCGTCCTCATGGGGAGGGTCCTTTTTCAGCAACAAGTAAGCGCCTGGTCCAAAGCCGGATTGATGTTCCGGGAAAATTTGCAGCCGGACAGTAAATATACGGATGTGGTGATTACCCCGGGTTACGGCGTCAATTTTCAAGGCAGGCGGCATGCGGGAGAATGCTTTGAATATGCAAGGCAAAAATACTCCCCCCCTGTTTACCTCAAATTGGTCCGCTCGGGTTCCGAATTCTCCGCTTTTTGTTCGAAGGACGGCGCGCACTGGGAGCAGGTGGGCAACAAAGTGCACGTGAAGATGGCCGGTGACATTTATGCGGGACTGGCGGTAACTTCCCACGAGGACGGGATTATCTGCACGGCCATCATCGACAAGGTGGAGATTTTACTGCCTTGATAGCGTCCTCCGGCGCGAAATCCGCCCGGCCCGAACCTGGTTTAGTTATTCAGTTTGAGGTTGCTGATCCAAACCTCCATCAGGCATTATTATTATCCTGGATTATATCCTGCATTTTACCTCCACCCGGGTTTGCGGATAATCCGTCTTGACGCCTCCGGCAGGCGCTTTTTCCATCTGCACCTCAAATGCTTTGGTTTTAGGATCATATGCAAAGGAAACTTTTCCGAAGTAAGTCGGTATGTTTCGGGCCTGAAAAGCTTGATCGCGCCAGTTTTCGGGGATCCCCGAACCGAGGATCAGCGCATCGCCGTCCTCCCGGACCAAACAATCTCTTAACAAAAGAAACAGCTCGGCAGCCGTCCACCCGTGGGGAGTGACATAGTTGATATCGTCCCATCCCCTGGTTCTCTGCCAGAGCATTGACGAATTTTCATCGCTGCGCCCTTCATGGTAAGTATACAGGCCGGGGAAAGTATGCCGGGAAAGAAACATCTCCAATGATACCCACGCCTTTTCTCGTTGACCCAGAAAAAGATAATTATGGGCCTGGCCCGCCTCAAAGTATGTCCATTCCGGTTCGGGCGTATACCGGCCCCGGGGGCATCTCACGTTCTTCCAAAACTCGTCAAACCTCGACCGTATCAAAAGATCCTCTTTATCGGCCCAGCCCGTGGGCCAAAATGCGCAGTTGACATCGCGATCGTTTTGCCCGAAGATTTCTTCGGACTTTTTACGGATGGCGGTTTTCAAAACCCGGGCTTCTTCTTCATATGCCGTACCGTCAAATCCCAAGGCTTTGGCGCATATGGCAGCCCTTACCAATCCCAGGTAAGCGAAAGAGTTCACCCATATGATCGGGAAATGGCCGTCCATTCTTCCCTGAATCAGGCCGTCCTCCGCTTTGACGCACAACATGTCGTTATGCGGATCCAGCATGCATTTGGGAATGCAGAACTCGTTGAAGATCTTTACCGGGCCTTCAGCCTTGCGCATTTTCATGATTAGATCAGCTTTCCTCTTGATATGAGGATACATGTCGTGTAAAAAATCCCGGTCCCGCGTGAGCAGATAATGCTCAGAGATAATCCAGACGCCTTCCCCGGGGGCATCCCCCTCGGAACCGAATCCCCCGAAAGCATCGACGGCGGCAATGTCTCTACATGCCTGCTCACCAAAGCGGTGAAGCCCTCCCTTGTTAAGGGCATTCACCACATAAGCACCGTCCCTCAACCACCATAACGGGTAGGAAATCGGCGATATCCGCGGCGCATTGTATACAGTGAACATATAAAGATGCGTGAGCTGGGCATTGAAAGCTTCCGTGAAACGTTCATCCGGAAGCTCCAGTTTGATGGGCAGTAGCTCCCTCCAGCGTTTTTGCAGATCGCTTCTGGCCTTGTCCAGGTTATAAGGTTTTTCCGGAGGCTTGATCCAATTCAACATCCAATGGCCCGCATGTAAATGAAAAATGAAATCAAACTTTTTTGATTGGCCGGGTTCCAGAACCAGCCGGTACTCCAGCGCCCCGCTGGCCCAGGTGGAATCATCCCGGACCTCTTGGTTTTCGGGCAAGCGTCCTTCTTTCAAGTAAAGGGAGATATCCTTACCTGTTTCCCCGTAGCTCACCGCACCGAAATCTGTCGGCTGTTCCCGAAGGTAGATCAGGGGCGAACCATTGATATATACCTGATCATCTTTCCATGCCAGGCTGGTGACGGGCCCTCCCGCCGCCCCGAAAGAGCGGATTACAAGATAAAAACGGCACTCCAAGGCGGAAGATGTCGGATTCCCGATCGACACGGAAAGGTAATCCTTGATATCGCTTGATTCCAAATTGCCGTCCGTAAAAAGGCTGGATTTGACCGCCAACCTTCCCGCATGCCACTGCGAATTGAGAACAGGCAGATATCCGTCGGTAAAATTATGCTTAAAATCTTCCAAAGGTTTTTCCTCGGGAGTATGGAGCTGGCCGTCCGTATAAACCCAGGATGAAACCGCATATGTCCCCGGCCCGGGAGAAAATGAGTTCCCCGGCTCGACGGGGGTTTTAAAGGCCTCGATGGAACCGGGCACTCCCAAAATCACATGGGTATCGCTGCGGTTCCAGATCCAATCGGGATGCTTTGCTTTCATGGCGGTCAAATCGGCGTGTTCCAGCATGCTGTATCTCAAAAGCGCCACTCTCCTTAAAAAAGCAAATTGCTCTAATATATTTCATTAAGCTATCGATATTCAGTGGCAAGACGCAAAATTATCATAACAACGCAAATTGCTCATTTTATTATAACCTCCATAGAACCGCCTGTCAAAAAGAAAATCCGTTAGAACCATCCGGCGCCCTTTTCCCGCCCGGTTATCGATCTTGCGCCGGATAAAGAAAAACCGCCCGGAAAAAGGGCGGTTTTTTTACCGCAAGTTTGATTGATCATGCTATGAAATTTTTTACCGGAGATTGGGACGATAGATTGTTGATCTTAATAATGAGCGTTGACCCAACTCAATGCGCCGCGCCACTTGGGCGAGATGGAGGCCGAATCGCCCGCCTTCTCCTTCAACCCCCAGCATCCGCCGTAGAGGCAGTATTGACAGAATATCCCGTCCACATATGGATCTAAAGCGTTGAAGTAATCGATATACAACTGTTCCTGGCCGGGATCCCGGGTGATGACAAGGCCGCTGTCCGGATAGTTATCCGCCCCGCCCTCGTAGCAGATGAGCGAAATGCCCGTGCCGATCAGGCTGTTTTTGCCCCACATCACCATATTCACACAATTGGGCAGGTTGTTTTGCATTTCGGCGATGGATTGGCCGCCGACATAGGGTGCCAGGGCATAGGCATTGATCGTGACATTGTTGGGATTGATGGTCGCGTTGTCCAGGCACGCCAGGTCTCCCACGATCATGTGGTTATAATCGTAGCCGTCCCAATGGTAGCCAGCTTGGCCCGCGATGACTTTAACCAGGCGCGGACTGTTGGTCCCGAACACCGCTTCGAAGCGCTCAAAGGCCCTCACCGAGGCGTATACGGTGTACTTTCTCCACGGGTCGCAATACGCGCCCACATCGATGTTGTCGATGCCTAATGCCTTAGCTTGATCCCAACTCCAAACCCAGGTACAAAAACTGGTGTTCCAGCACTCGTTCCCGTATTCGATGTAGATCTTCCTTTCCGGTTCGAGCTGGCTCGCGAGCAGATTGGCCAACTGCGTGATGAAGTCCGCGCTCGCAGCCATGGGGATGTTGATCCAAATGTCCGCATCCACTCGGTTGCAGAGGTCGATCTGCCACTCATACGCCACGCCATAGTCGTACCAACCGTTCCATGTCAGGGAGTGGGTGTTCGTCCCGGGATCGTAGTTGTGAGTGAAGCACGGGATGGTGTTGCCGCTGTTGTAATGGTTGGCCGTTTTCGAGATCCGCTGGTTCCAGTTTACCACACAGGTATCGTTGGATTTGCTCCAGTCCATGAAACGCAAACATTTGACCTTGAGGGTTGTTAGTTCGCTTAACAGGGTGGGGTTCCACGGATTCGTCGTGGTGGACCAATTCACGCCCTCGGCGAAGAAGCTCGTCCAACCTTCCCACGAAATGCACCAGAAATTCCCGCCGACGTACATCTGGCCGGAAATAGAGGTGGGTGTAGGCGTAGAAGTTGGCGTAGGCGACAAGGTCGGAGTGGGCGTGTTAGTAGGCGTGGCCGGAACACCCACGGTCTCGGAGGATAAGTAGCAATCCCCGAAAGCCGAGGTATTGGTCCAGTTGTCTCCGGTCCCCACCCACATGAGCTGGCTGTCGCGGTCGGAACCGTTGTCGTCGTCGTTCACGCCGATATCGAAGCCGATGGTGTTCCCCGCGGCCGGGGTCACGCTGAGGCTCGCCCATGTTACGGACACTTCCGTGGAATATCCGCCGGTAACGGAAGCCCAGCCGTGCGCAATGCCGGTGGTGTTGCCGGTGTTGATCCAGATGCCGGAATCATTATAGCCTTTAACGAGCTGCCGGTCGTAACTGTCGTAACTCGTGCCATGGTTGTGGTTGGCGTCGAGGTAAATCTCCACGGAATCGTCGTCCCAGGCGTTGGCGGAGTCGTTGTACAGGTTGCCGTCCAGCACCTTGACTCCCACATACAGATTGGTGTTGTCCCATAACGCGCCGAAAGTTACGGTATTGTTCGGCGTGCCGCTGATGGTCTTGGAAACGCCGGTGGTAACGCTCCATACGCTGTCGCCCAGGTTCCCGTCGATGGTTGGGCCGCTTAAGGCCTTTTTGGCCGTGACGGTATTGGGCGGCGTGGAAGCGGTCGGCGTGACGGTAGGCGTCGGCGTATTGGTCGGCGTGACAGTGGGCGTATTGGTGGGAGTCGCCGTCGGAGTAGGCGTTCCGCCGCCCCCCACGGTCTCCGCGGAAAGGTAACAATCGCCGAAGGATGAAGTGTTGGTCCAGTTCAAATCCGTGCCATTCCACATCAACTGGCTGTCGCGGCCGGAGCCGTTGTCGTCGTCATTCACGCCGATATCGAAGCCGATGGTGTTGCCCGCCGCGGGCGTCACGCTGAGACTCGCCCATGTTACGGATACTTCCGTGGAATATCCGCCGGTAACGGAAGCCCAGCTGTGCGCGATGCCGGTGGTAACGCCGGTATTCACCCAGACGGCGCTGTCGTTATAACCCTTTACAATCTGGCGATCATAACTGTCATAGCTTGTCCCGTGGTTATGGTTGGCGTCGAGGTAAATCTCCACGGAGTCGTCGTCCCAGGCGTTGGTGGAGTCGTTGTACAGGTTGCCGTCCAGCACCTTGACTCCCACATACAGATTGGTGTTGTCCCATAACGTGCCGAAGGTCACGGTATTGTTCGGCGTGCCGCTGATGGTCTTGGTCGCGCCGGTGGCGATGCTCCATACGGTTTCGCCTAAGTTCCCGTCGATGGTGAGGGAATTCAAGGTCTTTTTCGCCGTCACCGTACCGGGTTGGGAAGACTGGGTCGGCGTGGGCGTCGGTGTAGGCGTATTGGTAGGCGTGTT